>NZ_PEBS01000043.1 GCF_002869965.1 Janthinobacterium sp. ROICE36 | reverse complement strand
CGGCTGTGAAGGGCTTGGGTCATGGCGCTGGCGGTGAGGTGACAGGAATCAACAGTGTACTCAACAGGCGCCTGGCTTTGAAGTAGGGCAAGCTGCGAATAGGAATATGATCACCCAATTCTAAACATCTAAGGGCAGTATCGCGCGCCCCCTCGGATATCAAAATCATCGATTCTTTGAAATCACACCACTCATGTATTGATTTAAATCGCGGAAATCCTGAATCCTCCATGCGTACGGCGCTATTTTTACGCCATTTTCTCGCAAAGTTTTTGGAATCAAGTCGCCATTTGGGCGAAGTATGACTGATGAAACAATAGCACCCGGATAGTCTTGTAGTCGTTTTTTGAAAGCCGATGTTGTAAGATCAGGTGTTGGAGGATTGCTTTTATTAGCCAATGGTCCGGTTCCTTTGATATCTATTCCATGGCACATGGCACATCTCTGTATATAGAGATTTTTCCCGTTGATATTATCCGCGAAGGCTGGTGGTGTTTGAGTTAGCGATAGAATTCCTAGCGAGACGATGAGTAATATTTTCATATGGTATTGTAATATCAGTAAAATCTGCATCCATTATTATATCTGCCGTTGTTCGCTTTCACTAGCCTGGTGATTTTAGTAGCAAAATTGTGGTGCCATTGGCAAGGCAATGCAGCACGCCGTAAGCGCGGGTTCGTGGTGCTGCTTATCTTCTCGACTGAGCCAGCTTCTACGACAGCCAATGCCTCAGTTCTGGTACAAATGGCAGACCTCCCCCCTTGCGTGCATGGATAGTTGAATCGTTCATGAGCCGGACTTGATCATTTATGCGCCATCGTCCCCTTATCGATTGGTATGAACACTTGCCATTTCTTTTGTGTCGTGGGCTTTACAGTCTTGTCGCAAGTGACAGCAACATTCGGTCCAGACAGGCCTTGACTTTTCGGCACCCATTTCACATGCAAAGATATCGCGCATTTGGCAAGCAGAATCTTCCGGTTCGGCTCCATCGCCTGCCATCTTGTTCCATTTTTCAGATTCTCTGCTGCAATGAATTGTACAGCTGCCTCTCTTACCTCAAACAATCCATGTATGTCACCTCGTGTCCGATCTTCGTCCAGAGTGGTAGCGAGTGCCGATGAGACACCCGCAACAAGAAAAAAGGAGCCAACAAGGGTGGCGTACACGCCCTTATTCAAGCGTGCGACCATTTGCTGGCAAGTGCGAGTTGGCGACTTCCCCGCCATGACAAGGTCACGCTGCTTCATCGCGTCTGAAGACGAATTGTTGGCGATTAATGCCTTGTGTAACAAAGTCTGCATCCGGCGGTATTGTTTCCCAGAAAAATACATGTTTAAAAATTGGAATTTTGTTGAATTTTCGCGAACGGAATATCCATCTGTTTTTCGTGAAATCGCTGTAGCGGTCCCCTTTGAACTGCTGGTGTACAGCCGTGAAAGGAAGCAACCTTTCTGCAATATCCGGAAAGGAAAAACTTGGATTGTCGTCTTTGAGTTTTTCAAAAATTCCAAATTGATCTCTGCAGATGACTTGAATGGCAGTCTCTGGAAAACGATAGCGTGGAGACCATAGAACGTTCCAGCCTGATTCTATTTCATTGATGAAATTTACCAGGCGAGGCGTCAAAATATAGGCATCCGACTCGATATGGATGATTTTATCAACACCTAATTCATTTGCCACGTGAATGGAGTGGAGGAAACTCCGCCACCATCCGGGGTAGTCAGCTCCACTTTGTCGCCCCAGATTGTTGTCGAAGTGAACGATGAGATTTTTATCGGTATTTGCAGCAAGCGAAGTTGTATGGGAAATTGTATTAATAATTTCAGCAGACGGAAGATATGGCGACCCATCATCAATCATTATTTTTTTTATTGCATTGATTGGTATGTTTTCGTAATAGTCGAGCCACCGTTGATACCGACTTTCCCATGACGGGGCATCTTTTATAAAGCTGGTGCAGAATATAATGGCTTTCATTGGCTAAGCACATTCCTTGTATTTGGAAAATCCAGGTTGTTCATGGTCTAATCATTAAAATTTTCAACTATTTTAGCAGATTGGAGGCGGTTTAATAACTGAACGGCCATGCAGGCAATGCATATGTCGTTCGGCGCAAAGATTGGGTTCGCGCTTTCAAGAACTCCGGTGCCTGATGAAACCCGCTTTCGCCCGCGCCGAAGCCCTGGCACGACACCCCAGCCGCATCACCACGATCCACTCCCTCACGCTCGACAGCGCCAGACCCTACACGGGCCTGTAAGGCAGCCACGGCCTGTTCGCCTCCGACGCATGGTGGGAAAGCATCAAAGCGACGAGCTCAAGGCGCAGCCGGCAGGCGATGGCGGTATTCATGTCGCGCGTATCGTGCGGGAAGGGTATGGCGTTTTGCCGCCACACCACCGATCTGCATAGAATTGACCTCGGACAAATTGCTCATTGGAATTCGTTTGACCCGCGCCCGCGCCAGGTCTACAGTTGTTGAAGAGACCTCAACCGATTCCATCGCCCACCCCATGGCCAAGCCTTTTCCTTTAAACCCCAAGAACCCTGAACGCATCTGCTGGGGCTGCGACAAGTATTGTCCGCCGGACGCCATGCGCTGCGGCAATGGTTCCGAGCGCACGCAGCATCCCATCGAGCTGTTCGGGGAAGGCTGGAATGACTGGGGGCTGGCAGCGGCCGATAAAGCAGAGGCGGAGAAAAAACCTTAGCGGCGACAGCAAGCGAACAGCGCAGCAACCACCTACCATCCTTCATCGCGTCCGCGCTGAGGAGTCACCATGCCCAACCCCCTGTCCCGCTGGCTGGCAAGCAACGCCGGCGATCACACCTTGGACGAACACCCGGCCGTGCACACCATCGCCGAAGCGCTCATCCATGTGCCTGCCATGCCCGGCCTGATGGTGAAAAACCTGTTCGTGCGTGACGAGTAGGGCCGCCGGCATTTTCTCGTCATCGTGCCTTCCGACATGCGCATCGACTTGGCGGCACTGGGGCGCTTGCTGCCGGCCAGCAAGTTGAGCATGGCCTCGCCCGAGCGCTTGCTGCAGCACCTGGGCATCACGCCCGGCTCCGTCAGCCTGTTTGCGCTGATCCACGACAGCGCGCAGGTGGTAGAACTGGTGCTGGACCAGGCCGTGTGGGAGGCCAGCCATCTGCAAGTCCATCCGCTGCGCAACACGGCCACGGTGGCGCTGTCGCCCGCTGCCTTGCTCAGTTTCATTGCGCACACCGGACATGTGCCGCACATCGTGACGGTGCCGGCGATTCAATAAGACAATCTCAATGCCCGGCCACGGATGCCGCACCGCTGCGCCGTCCCGGCCGGAAGCCATGTGCGCGGGCGGACCAGGCGAGTACGAACGCCAGCACGAGCAATGCCACCATGGCCCACGGGAAGGCACCCGCGCCCCAGGTTTCCAGCAGGGTGCCACCCACTACGCCCGCGGCCGCAATTGCGCCATTCCACGCCACCACATTCATCGACAGGGCCACGTCGGCGCCGCTGCCGGCCGTGTCGGCCAGCGCCGTTTGCAAGAGCGTTGCCGCGCCGCCAAAGCTCAGACCCCAGACGGCCATGCCCAAGTAGATGACGGCAGGCAGATGTGACGCGACGCCCAGCACGAAGGCGGTGCCGGCGAACACGGCCAGGCTGGCCAGCACGGTGCTGCGCAAATGGCGCTCGACCAGCTTGCCCGTGATCCAGATGCCGGCCATGGCGGCGGCGCCGAAGACGAGCAGGACCAGGTCGATGCGTCCCGTCAGTCCGGCCGGCGCCACGAACGGGGCGATGTAGGTGTAGAGAATGTTGTGCGCCAGCATCCAGGCGATGACGACGGCCAGCACTGGCCGAACGCCCGGCGTCGTGAAAACGCGACGCAGGGGCAGGCGCTCATGGATGGACTGGCCCGGGTAGTCGGGCACCTTCGCCAGCACCCAGGCGATGAGGATCAATGTCAGTGCGGAAATGATCCAGAACGCTGCGCGCCAGCCCACCAGCGAGCCGAGCAGAGTGCCCAGCGGCACGCCCAGGGACAGGGCGACGGGCGCACCCACCATGGCCAGCGCCAGGGCCCGGCCTTGCTGCTGTGGCGCCACCATGCGCCGCGCGTAACCGGCCAGCAAGCTCCACGCCAGCCCGGCCGCCATGCCGGCAAAGAAGCGTGCCGCCAGCGTCAGCCAGTAGTGGGACGACAGCGCTGTGACGGTATTGAACACGAGAAAGCCGATGATGGTCAGCAGCAGCACGTTGCGGCGGCGCCAGCCGCGCGTGGCGATGGTCAGCGGAATGGCTGCCAGCAGGGAGCCGAGGGCATAGGCCGTGACCATTTGCCCGGCCAACGCGGCGCTGATGCCGAGGCCGGCGCTAATCTGCGGCAACAAGCCGGCGGGCAAGGTTTCTGTGACGATACAGATAAAACCCGTCATGGCCAGGGCCAGCAAGCCGGCGACGGGGAGGCGGTCGGCCAGCGCGGGGCTGGTTCCGGTGGTGATAGTGGCGTGATTCACGGCAAACATCCTTGTAAAGTGATCAGGCGCAGGAATGCCCTTGACCATCGTGGCGATACATATGTATCGATCGGTATAAATATAGGCGATGGCACACTCCGTTGTCAATGACTTCTGTATCGAGTAGTATGTAAGTGGCATATAAGTAGATGAGAAGGAGCGATGGATGGCGCAAATGGGGCGGCCGCGCACGTTTGACCGGCGGGCAGCGGTCGAGCAGGCCATGTTTTTATTCTGGCAGCAGGGGTATGAATCGACGTCCTTGAGCCAGCTCAAGGCGAGCCTGGGCGGCGGCATTTCCGCGCCCAGCTTTTATGCGGCGTTCGGCTCGAAGGAAGCGCTGTTCCGCGAGGCGGCGCAATGCTATCTGGACACCTTTGCACGCGTGACGGAATGCCTGTGGGACGATGGCCTGGCGCCGCGCGCGGCCATCGAGCTGGCCTTGCGCCAGTCGGCCAGCATGCAGTCTGAGGCGGGACATCCACCCGGCTGTATGGTGGCGCTCGGTTGCATGAGCGCGCCGACGGCCGAGCATGCGGCCGTGGCTGCACCGCTCACGGCCTCGCGCATGCGCACGCGTGCCGGCTTCGTGCGCTGCGTCGAACGGGGCATGGCCCGCGGAGAGTTGCCCGTTGGTACGGATGCAGCGGCGCTGGCAGCCGTTTTCGACAGCTTTTTATCGGGCGTGGCCATCCAGGCCCGCGATGGCGTTGACTATGCCGTGTTTGACGCGGCCATTACGCAGATCCTGCGCGTGTGGGATGCCAATCGCGTGCCTGGCTAGACGCTAGGCCGTAAAGTGAAACTCCAGCACGTCGTCGCCATACTTGTCCGTCTCCCCCGTCGCGGTCCAGCCCAGGTAGCGGTAAAAGCCGTAGGAGCGCGAGGCGGGGTCGCTGGAGCAGCCCAGGAACAGCCGTTGATGGCCCTGTGCGCGCAGTTCCGTCATCACCAATTCCAGCATGTTCTTGCCGATACCGAGACCTTCGAACTCCGGCAGCAGCGCCAGGACGATGATTTCGCCCGTGTCGCGCTCGCCAAAGCAGTAGCCGACCAGCTGGCCATCGTGATGGCAGACCTGGCCGGGCAAGCTGCCTGAGCGCATCATCTCGGCCCAGGAATCGGCCGTAATGCCCACTTCGGCCAGGCGCTCCGCAGAAATGGCGTTTTGCCGCGTCTTGCCGCGCAATGCGATGAAGGCCGGGGTATCGTCCGCATTGGCGGCATGGAAAGTAATCGATACTGGATGTGTCGTCATGTGTGCGTTAATTGTTGCATGGTAGTTAAGGATTTACTCCCAAGGTTTGCGCATGATTTGCGCCTGGCGCTGCCAGTCAACTGCGTTGGTATTCTCGATGGCCTGCTGGCCGGGATTGCCGCTATCGATGATTTCATCCTTGACGATGATCAAGTCCTGCTTGTCATTCAAGCGGTATTGCCGATAGCGTTCGCAATCCTGTTCGCGCCGGGCGATGGCGATTAATTTGTCAGCTCGCCAGGCATAGCTGTCTTCATAAAAACATTGCGCCGCGCAGCCGCAATTGGCGATGCCGCCTTCGATTCTTTGATCGGCGATGCTGATATCCAGATTCGGAATCGCTGATAATGGCTTGTTGAAACTGTATTGCTTCGCTTGCGCATCCCATAGCCACACATCGGAACAGCGGATGCGCCCCTGGCTATCCGTGTAGCCGGTGACCCACAGGTCGGCATGGCCGTCAAAATTCATGTCCAGCAGCAGCGCGTGCAAATTGCCCGTGCCGCTGCTGCTGCAACTGCCAGGTATCCACTGCTTTCCGATTTTCAGCTGATACGTCTGCTTTTCATCGCGATTCACATAACGGATATCGGCCGCTTGCCGCACTTTTCCTGTCGCGGCTTTTTCCAGGTGCAGCGTGCCGCCATAAGCCGAGGTGGAAATCAGGGATAAAAGCAGAGCAATCAGTTTCATGGAGATATTCTTGGACAGCATCGGGGCAAAATGCCCGGATTACATTATGCGGAGAATGATCATACTGCATGAATCCGGCAATGCGCCACACCGCTCTTTATCGTGCATTCTGCGCGGAACAGTGCTGTGTACAAAGCCATAAAATCCCCGCACAAGGCGGCCATCCCCACTAAACGGTTGTTAGTGGGATTTCGCCGGCAGCTTGCTCAGCACGCCGGCCGCGTCGAGTTCATAGCTGTCGAAATCGCGCGCCAGGAACAGCTCACCCGAGTAATGCAGCCGCGCTTCCGCTTCCAGTTCGGCCATGCCGTCCGCATGGTGATAGCGCGCACTGAAGTGGGTGAGGATCAGGTTCGGCAAGCGTACCGATGCGGCGAACTGCGCCACGCGTTGCACGGAACTGTGCGTGGGGCCGGGGCCCACTTTTTGCAGTATCGCTTCCGTGTAGGTGGCTTCGTGCACCAGCAGTTGCACACCTGCACAAGCCTCGGCCAGCAACGCTGGCGTGTCGTTGTCGCCGCCGATCACCACCGTGGCGCGTTGCGTTTCCACCTGACGGAAAGCGGCGGCGCGCAACACCGTGCCATCGTCCAGGATCGCATCCTGGCCCGTTTGCAAGAGTCCCCAGGCGGGACCGGGCGGCACGCCGGCCGCCTGCAGGGCCGCCTTGTCCAGCTTCCACCTGCTTGTTTCCAGCGCGAAACGATAAGCGACGCTGGGTGCGCGGTGCGACAGCGCGTGGCGCGAGATGGTCAAGCCCGCTGCTTCATGCACGACTTGCGCACTGTCCACGTCGATGTGGATCAGCGGATATGTCAAGAACAGTTCCGTGTGCAGCAGGGTCGCTTCGATCCATGCCTTGATGGCGGCCGGGGCGATCAGCAGCAAGGGCTTCTTGCGCCCCGTCATGGAGGCGCTGGCCAGCAAGCCCGGCAGTCCGTAGCTGTGGTCGCCATGCACGTGGGTGATGCAGATGCCCACCAGGTCGTGCACGGACAAGGGCAGGCGCTGCAGCCGGTGCTGCGTGGCTTCGCCGCAATCGATCATCCACCAATCGCGGTTGTGCGTGGTTTGCAGGGCCAGCGAGGTAACGTTGCGGTGGCGCGTGGGCACGCCGGACGACGTGCCGAGAAAAGTCAGTTTGAACATGCCCGCATTATGCGGCAGGGCAGCGTTTTTGTGCAGTGGCAAGCCATTCTCGCCTCCCACTGTCCTACTGCAGGATGTTGTTGGGCCGTTCCTGATGCGATTTTCGATCAAGAACAGGGAGCGAAGCGCAGCTTCCGCAGCACTGCCCTTGCCAGCGATCTGTACCGGCAGGGCAACGACTTTCTCATAGCTAAGTCTGGCAGCGGTTAGAATCACGCTTTACCCTCACTTTTACCATCTGCATGCAGCAAAGTCGCCTCTTGTTTTTCCGCCTGGTCGGCCAGTTTCGCCGCTATGGCGCCATCGTTGCCGCCACTTTGCTGGCCGTGGGCGTGGCGTCCGCCACCGATGTGTTGTTAATCCGCCAGTTGCAAAACGTCGTCGATGCCATGCGCACGACGGCCAGCGCACAGGTCGCGCCCGCGTCCGGCGTGATGGGCATGCTGCAGGGCTGGGTCGACCGTTTCCTGCCGGCACAGGCAGGACAGGTGGACTTGTGGGTCATCCCCGCCACCATCCTGGGCCTGGCCGTGCTGCGCATGGTCTCCAGTTTTGCCGGCGATTACGGTTCCGTATGGCTATCGAGCCGGGTGCAGGCGGACCTGCGCGAAAAGATGTTCGTCACCATCATGCGCCTGCCCAGCCGCTTTTTCGACACCACCACCACCAGTTTGACGCAGTCGCGCGTGGCCTTTGACGCCAGCCAGGTGTCGCAGGCGGGCTTGAACGTGCTCAATGTGATGGTGCGCGATTCCGTGGCCACCATCGGCTACCTGATCTTGCTGTTCAGCATAGACGTGAAACTGGCCCTGTTCTGCATGGCATCGATGCCCATCGTGGCCATCGTCGTGACCCTGGCGGGACGCCGCATGCGCCACCTGAGCAAGAGCTCGCAGCAAGCCGTGGGCGAGCTGACCTCGGTGCTGGACGAAAGCATCGCCGGTCAGCGCGTGGTGAAAATTTTCGGCGGGCAAGATTATGAACAGGCGCGCTTCGTCGACGTGGTCAAGCGCAACCGCCAGCTGGCCGTCAAGCATGCGGCCACCTCGGCCATGAATTCCGGCTTCATCATGATGCTTGTCGGCATTACCCTGTCGTCCGTGATTTACTTTGCCATGCTGCGCGCGCAAAGCGGCGCCATCACGCCGGGCGCTTTCGTCGCCTTCATGGGTGCGCTGATGGCCATGCAGTCGCCGATCAAGAATTTGACCAAGATCAATGAGCCGCTGCAGCGTGGCCTGGCGGCGGCCGAGTCCGTCTTCGGCCTGATCGACACGCCGCTGGAACCGGACCCCGGCAGCATCGCGCCGGCGGCAGTGCAGGGCAATCTGTCGCTGCAAAACGTGCATTTCCGCTACAACAGCGACGATCCCGATGCGCCCACGGCCTTGAGCGATATCACGCTCGACATCCGCGCCGGCGAAACGGTGGCCCTGGTGGGGGGGTCGGGCGGCGGCAAGACGACCTTGCTGGGCCTGCTGCCACGCTTCTACGACGTCAGCGGCGGCCAGATCCTGCTTGACGGCGTCGACCTGCGCGACTACGCGTTGCTGGCCCTGCGGCGCCAGTTCGCCCTCGTCAGCCAGGATGTGATTTTGTTTAACGACAGCATGGCGGCGAATATCGCGTATGGCGACCCGGCGCCGGACATGGCGCGCATCGAAGCGTCGGCGCGCGCCGCCTACGCGCACGACTTCATCATGCAGTTGCCGCAAGGCTACGCAACGCAGGCGGGGCAGAACGGTTCGCGCCTGTCAGGCGGGCAACGCCAGCGCCTGGCCATCGCCCGCGCCCTGTACAAGGACGCGCCCATTTTGCTGCTCGACGAGGCCACCAGCGCGCTGGACACGGAATCGGAGCGACAGGTGCAGGCGGCGCTGGAAGTGCTGATGCGCAACCGCACCACCATCGTCATCGCTCACAGGTTATCCACCATCGAAAGCGCAGACCGCATCGTCGTCATGCAGGGTGGGCGCCTGGTGGAGTCGGGCAGCCATGCCGCCTTGCTGCAGCAGGGCGGCGCGTATGCGCGGTTGCATGCGAGCCAGTTGTCGCCCGTCAAGGATGGCGCGCCTTAGAACACGTGAATGTCCTGTAATACCAGCCTGGCGCCCAGCGCCGTGCTCTGCACACGAAATGTGGCGGTCAGATCGGACCAAACGCCGTTCAGGGGCAGGGCGTGGCGCGCCTCGGCAATGGCCATGTCGCCGTCCTGCTTGGCCGGGCGCTCGACGCAGCGTTCATGCGGCGCGCCGCTGGCCTGCGCCGCCGGCGTGACGCGATACACGCTGCCGTCCGCATACGCTTCCGGCGAACCATACCCTTCGATCACGGCGCGCAACAGTGCCGGCGTCCAGCCGTAATACGCGTCATGCGCCGTGCGCGCATGGGCGCACGCGTAGTCGCCGCGCGCCAGGTCGGCGATCCAGGCATCGATGAGGTCCAGTATCTGGGTGTCGCTGGGAGCGGCTGGCAAGTGCATGCATGTCTTTCGTGACTAGGAAAACCGTTGCTTTCCCTTATGATGGCAGCCGCACCATAACATTGCAACGGAACACAATGCACACACAACAGACGATGCGCTGGCTGCTAGCTGCCGCGCTGGGCATGGGCGCAGCCTTGCCCGTGGCGGCACAGGAACAGCCCGCAGCGCAAACGCCAACGCTACAGGAGGAAGAGCAGACCATGTATTTGGATGACAATTTCATGCCCAGCAAGCAGCGCGGCGCCGTGTATGCGCTACGCACGCCGCCCGTACGCGACGAGGCGCTGGGCGCCTGGCATGTGCGGCTGGAATTTCCCGACACGCCGGGCGCGCTGGCCTTTGAAATCTATGCCACGGACCTGGACTTGAGCCAGGTCAGGTTCGTGCGTTTTCGCAAGTATTACTACGAGAATGGCCAGCTGCTGCGCGAAACCTATTTCAATGCCGAGGGCAAGGAGTTGCTCGGCGGCTGCGTGTACTACGAGAATGGGCAGGTCCAGCAGCGGGTGACCGCCTTGCCGAACGGGCGCGACAGCATCTCGGAAAGTTACCATGAGAATGGCCAGTTGGTGCACAAGACGCTGTACCACGGCACAGTGATGGCCGATGGCGAGCATGTGTCCTACGACGCGAATGGGGCCGTCAGCAGCCGCTCGTATCAACGCAACGGCAAGATGCATGGCGTGGAGGAATCGTTTTATGGCGATGGCAAGCTGCACCGACGGGGACAGTTCGTCGATGGCAAGCGCGAGGGCGAGTTTGTCATGTATGCCCGCGACGGCAGCCTGCTGGCCAAGACCGTGTGGGTGCACGACAAGCCCGACGGCTGGTCGTTTGAAAGCCATGGCAATGGCGTCGTGTCGAACAAGACGCTGTACCAGAAAGGTGCCACGCTCAGTTTGCAAACGTGGGCTCCGAATGGCCGTCCTATATTTGCGTGGCAGAAAGACGCACAGGGGCGCGACCACGGCGATACGACGGATTGGCATGCAAACGGCGTGCGCGCCAGCGTGACCCCGTTTGTCGAAGGCCAGCGTCACGGCTTGCTGCGTGTCTGGCACAGCGATGGCAGCCTGCGGCAGATCGTGCCGTATGCACATGGCAAGAAGCACGGCATCGAGCGCCACTGGGACCAGGCCGGCAAGCTGGTGCTGGAGCAGGCGTGGCAGGATGGCCAGCCCGTAGCGGCGAAGTAGGGGATCGCATGCCATATCGACAAACTATGCGAACCATGCGCCTGGCGCTGCTGGCGGCGCTCATGACGGCCCTGCCGCTGGCGGCGCAGGAGCAGCCAGCGCAGGACAAGGGCCTCTACCTGGACGAAGATTACGCGGCGAGCGACGTGCGCCATGCCGCGTATGCGCTGCGCACGCCGCCCGTGCGCGACGAGGCGCTGGGCGCCTGGCATGTGCTGCTGGAGTTTCCCGACGCGCCGGGCACGCTGGCGCTGGAAACCTATGCCACCGACCTCGATTTGCGCCAGGCCACGTTCGTCCACCTGCGCAAGTGGTATTACCCGAATGGACAGCTGGCCCGCGACGAGCGGCTGGACGCCAGGGGCAATGTGCTGACCGGCGGCGCGTCATTTTATGCAAACGGGCAAGTCAAGCAGCGCGTGACCGTGCTGCCGAACGGGCGCGACAGCCTCTCCGAGAATTACCATGAAAATGGCCAGCTGATGAACCGCATCCGCTACCACGGCAAGCAGATGGCCGATGGCAAGTATGTGTCGTACGGGCCGAATGGCAAGATGAGCAGCCACGCCTTCCTGAAAGGCGGCAAGATGCATGGGCTGCAGGAAGTGTTTTACGCCGATGGCAAGCTGTTCCAGCGCAGTCATTTTATCCATGACAGGCAGTATGGCGAATTCCTCACCCTGGCCGAGGATGGCAAGGTGCTCGCGCGCAAGGTCTGGGTGGATGGCGAAGCCGATGGCTGGTCGTTTGAAAGCCATGACAATGGCCAGCTGGCGCAAAAGGCCCTGTACCGCAAGGGCAAGCTGCTCAGCATGCAGAAGTGGGGCAGCAACGGCAAGCCGTCGATCGCCTGGCAGCAGGACGCGCAGGGGCGCGAGCAGGGCGATGTCACGGAATGGTATGACAATGGCGTGCGCGCCAAGGTCACCCCCATGCGCGATGGCCAGCGCCATGGCTTGCTGCAAGTCTGGGCCAGCGACGGCAGCCTGCTGCAGCTGGTGCCGTATGAGCACGGCAAGAAGCAGGGCATCGAGCGCCGCTGGGACAAGCGGGGCAAGCAGGTGTGGGAGAAGGCTTGGCAGGCCGGGGCGCCAATGCCTGCCGGTCAGTAGGCTGTCGGGGCGCGCCCGCCTTTGCAGGTATCATGTACGGATTCCGGCCCGCCAGCAGGTGCGAAGCCGGCGGGATAATGGGAGGCAATGGTGGTGGAAGCGGAAGTTTCGGCGATGGCCAAGGCGCAAGGCATGGCCTTGCAAAACATGCGCGTCGTCATGCGCGCGGCGCAGCGGCATTCGGTACAGATCGAGAAACAATGTGGCGTGTCGGGCGCGCAATTGTGGGTGATGCAGGAATTGCTGGAGCGGCCAGGCTTGCGCATGGGCGAGCTGGCCAGCAAGATGTCCATCCACCAGACGACGGCCAGCAACCTGGTCGATGCGCTGGTGAAAAAAGCCTATGTGCGCAAAGCACGCGACCAGCCCGACCAGCGCGTGGTCACCCTCACCCTGACGCTGGAAGGGCAGGCCGTGATCGCTGGCGCGCCGCAGCCGGCGCGCGGCTTGCTTCCCAGCGCGCTGGCCCAGCTGGACCCCGGCAGCCTGGCGTACCTGAACCAGGGCTTGAGCGCCTTGCTGGCCGTGGTCGCCCCCGATGACAGGCAGGCGGGCATGCTGCCGTTGCCGTTTACGATGTAGTTTCCCGGCTGGCCTGCGGCAGCCGTTGCAGCTGCAGCTGCGCCAGCGCCCCGTACAGCGGTTCGCTGAGCACGCGCGAGACCGTGCTGGCTACCACGGCGCAAGCCATCAGGCTCAGCACCATGCCGTGGCCATCGACCATTTCCATGACAATGATAAAAGCCGTCAGCGGCGCCTGCGTGGCGGCGGCCAGGAAGCCCACCATGCCCAGTGCGATCAGGGCGGGCGCGTGCGGGTAGTGCAGCAGCACGGCGATATCGTGGCCGATGCCGGCGCCGATGGCCAGCGAGGGCGCAAAGATGCCGGCGGGCACGCCCGACCACACGGTCAGCCAGGTGGCAACATACTTGAAAGCAACAAAGGCGGGCGAGGCGTCACTGGCCCCGTCGAGCATGGCGCGCGTGGCCACGGTGCCGCTGCCGAAGGTGGCGCCGTGGCTGGCAATGCCGATGGCTGCCACCAGCAGGCCGCAGACGGCGGCGAACAACACGGGACGGCCTTTTCTCCACGCGGATAATTTCCCCAGCGGATTGCCGCGGGCGGAGGCCAGCAGCAGCCTGGCGAACAGGCCGCCGGCCACGCCCGCCACCAACGTCACCAGCAGGCCGGGCAAGGCCAGCGCCATGCCGATGGGGCCCGGGTGGATGATGCCGAAGTGTGTGGCGTTGCCGTGTATCGACACAGCCATCATGCCGGCCAGCACGATGCCGGCGACGATCAGGCCGCTGTTGCGCTGCTCCGGCGAGCGCGACAGCTCCTCGATGGCAAACATGACGCCCGCCAGCGGCGTGTTGAAGGCGGCCGCGATGCCGGCCGCGCCGCCCGCTACCAGCAGGGAATGGGCGCTCACCTGCGAGTGGCGCGGCAGCAAGCGGCGCGCGGCCAGCATCACGCCGGCGGCGATCTGCACGGACGGGCCTTCGCGTCCCAGCGACAAGCCGCCCAGCAAGCCGCCCGCCGTCAGGACGATTTTCGCGGCACTCAGTTTCAAGGAGACAAACAGCGAGCGCTGTTCGGGCGCCACGGCCGGGTCCAAGGTGGCCATCACTTGCGGGATGCCGGAACCGGCGGCGCCGATGGCAAAGCGGCGCGTCAGCCAGATCAGCAGGGCGGCGCAAGCGGGTGTCCACAGCAGGGAGAACCACCAGGCCTTGCCGTTAAAAAAGAGAAACAGGTCCAGTGCTTCCTCTGCCAGCCATGTAAAGCCGACGACGACGAGGCCCGCGACGGCGGCCATGCCGACGACGACGGCGCGCGACCACCACAGGCGCGGGTTGGCAAATTCATGCTTGAAGGCAGAGGGTATATCGTGCAAGTGCTTCATTGCGGCAAGTCCAGGAAGGGGCGCGCAGGGCGTCGGGGAGGAGTGCCATTATATAGATGTATTTGCTCGAATGTATTTCCGTGGTCTCAGCCGTGGGCGACTGGCAACAGAATGCCTGCCTCTGCCAGGAAATCGACGAGGGCCGCACTTTCTTCGACTTTGCCGCTGTGGCGGAAACCCTAGTACAGGCAAACATGTTGTTGCCGCTCAAGGGGGAGCGGAGGGTGCCGTGGCGCGCCAGAGCCGTGTGGCGGCACGGCTGGACGATGGCGTGCTGCGCCATGCGCTGCTGCAGCGGGGCGGGCAGCCGGGCAAGATCGTCGTCAGTGACTGAAGCGGGTTTACACGAACAGCTCGTGCCGCGCGCTCTGGCTGATGGCGATGGTGGCGGGGTGGCTCAAACGCCGTTCCGTGGTGATGGCATACACTTGCTCGACCAGGCTGTCGACCCGGCCCAGCGCCACCACGGCATATTGCTCGCAGACCTGGGGCGCGATCACGGTGGGCGCAAAGAACAAGCCGGCGCCGGCCTGGCCGAAGGCCTTCATCATGGCGCTGTCGTCGAACTCGCCAACGATGCGCGGGTGCAGATGGTTGTCGCCCAGCCACTGCAGCAAGCGCCCGTAGATGGCGAAGTCTTCGCCCGGCAGCAGCAGCGGCGCGCCATCCAGGCATTGCGGGAAGCCCCCTGTCAGGGTGGCGGCCAGGGTTGGCGTGCCGAACACGGTCATGCCGCTTTCGCCCAGCAAATGGTTAAAGCCGCGCACGCTCAAATGGGCGGGCATGGGGCGGTCCGCCATGATCAGATCCAGCCGGTGCACGGCCAGGTCCGCCAGCAGGCTGGCCAGCCGTCCTTCGCGGCAAATGATGCGCAGCGGTTCGGCCAGGCCCAGCGCCGGCGCGACCAGGCGGCAGGCGATCAGTTTCGAGACGGAATCGGCGCAGCCCACGCGAAACGTGGTCGTCGCCGTGCGCGACTGGTCGCGCACGATTTCCAGCAATGCATCGCCTGTGCTGAAAATGCTTTCGGCATGGCTGAGGATGCGTCTGCCCGTGTCCGTCAATTCCAGCTGGCGCCCGCTGCGGCGGAACAATTCCACGCCCAGGGTGTCGGCAAACTCGCTGAGCTGGCCGGAGATCGATTGCGGCGTCAGGTGCAGCTGCTCGGCCGCGCGGGCGATGCTGCCCGTCTTGGCCACCATCCAGAAATAGCGCAAGTGCTTGAAGTTGAGTGTCGACATGCTTTTCCCGGAAACTAGTGCATCGAATTTTTCGATGTATTCATAAATTATATTCGATTTGTTCGATGTTTATACTCGGACTATGATGGCTGCTCAATTCATGCAAGGAGAGTGTCATGGGCATCAGGATACAGACAGACAGTTGCGGAGGCCGCCGATGAACGGCCTGGAAAGCATTGCTACGGCACCCATGTGGGCCGGCTTCATCGTATTCGTCCTGTTCATGCTGGCGCTGGACCTGTTTGTCTTCGGCGGCAACAAGGCGCACAAGGTCAGTGTCAAGGAAGCGGCCACGTGGTCGCTCGTGTGGGTCAGCCTGGCTCTGCTGTTCAACGGCGGCCTGTGGTGGTATCTGAACGGCACGGCCGGTCCCGAGATCGCCAGCCAGAAGGCGCTGGAATTTTTCTCCGGCTACCTGATCGAGAAAGCGCTGTCGGTCGATAATGTGTTCGTCTTCCTGCTGATCTTCAGCGCCTTCCAGGTGCCGATCCAGTACCAGCGCCGGGTCCTGATTTACGGCGTGCTGGGCGCGATCGTCATGCGCGCCGTGATGATACTGGCCGGCGCCTGGGTGGTGAGCGAGTTCAGCTGGGTGCTGTACCTGTTTGGCGCCTTCCTGTTGATTACCGGCATGCGCATGCTGGTGGCGGCCGATGCGGAACCGGACGTGGCGAACAACCCCGTGCTGCGCTTTGCCCGCCGCCACCTGCGGGTAGCGGACGGCGATCACGGCGAGCGTTTCTTCGTGGTCAAGGGTGGCTTGCGCTATGTCACGCCGCTGTTCCTGGTGCTGATCCTGATCGAGGTGACGGACCTGGTCTTCGCGGTCGATTCGATCCCGGCGATTTTCGCCATCACGACGGACCCGTTCATCGTCTTCACGTCGAACCTGTTCGCCATCATGGGCTTGCGTGCCCTGTACTTCCTGCTGGTGGACGTGGCTGACCGCTTCCACATGCTCAAGTATGGCCTGGCGATGGTGCTGGTGTTCATCGGCGCCAAGATGCTGATCATGCCGTGGTACCACGTGCCGGTGGAAGCGTCCTTGCTGGTGGTGGCGGTCCTGATCGTGGCGAGTTGCGTGGCCAGTGTATTCATCACCCGCGGCGACAAGAAATAAGCAGCGAATTTAACGGCGATACGGCGCGCCCCGCAGGGCGGTGGCGCGCTTTTGAACGTTTTATAATTAATTCACTGAGAAAGTAGAAAATCATGCGTACCTATGCAATGAACAGTCCCCAGGCAGCGGGACGTATTCTGGCCCTGATGATGGTGGTCGACGGCAATTTGGCCAGCGCCGAGCTGCAAGCCATGCACCGCAGCAAGATCCTCGAGCATATCGACCTGGCGCCGGCGGCTTTTCAACAGCTGCTGCAAGACTTGTGCGACGACATGCTGACCTCGACCGTGCATGGCGCCGTGCAACTGGCCAATGGCGTGATCGACAGCCTGCTCGATGAAATCGATGACCCTGACCTGCGCCGCAAGCTGCTGCAAGCCATGTGGAAGATCGCCGATGCCGACGACTGGCTGGCCGATGGCGAAGCGGTCTTGCTGGCCCGTGCCAGCGCGGCATGGTCGGCGGAAACGAACTTCCGCGCGCATGCCGCCTGATGTACATCAAGCCGCCTTGTGGCCCATGGCAATGACGGCGGCGCCGGCCAGTGCCAGGCCCACGCCCGTCACATCCGTCCAGGCGGGCGTGATGCCATCCACCAGCCACAGCCATCCCAGCGCCGTGGCGATATAGATGGCGCCATACGTGGCATACACCCTGCCGCTGGCGGCTGGATGCAAGGTCAGCAGCCACACGAAGATGAGCAAGCTGATGGCGGCCGGCAACAGTAGCCAGGCGCTGCCCTTGTTGCTCAACCACAGCATGGGCAGGTAGCAGCCCAGCAATTCGGCCACGGCCGTGACGGTAAACAGCCCGAAAGTGCGGGCAAGACTGGTCCATTCGATGGCGTCGTTCATGGTGTTCCTGTGATGTGCTCAAGACGCTATTCTAACTGCCAGGCTGCCGGCACTGCTATGATCGGGAACGGATACCGGAGGAAACAAAATGACGACCACCCCAGCGCCGCGCGCCTTGTTGCAAGCCATGTTCCACGCTGCCATCGCTGCGGCGCAAGCGTCGCACTGCGTGCCGCCCCATCTGCCTCCCGTCCCCAAAGGGCGTTTGATCGTCATCGGCGCCGGCAAGGCGTCGGCCGCCATGGCGCAAGCCGTGGAACAGCATTGGCCTGGACCGCTCTCGGGGCTGGTGGTGACGCGCTACGGTTACGCCGTGCCATGCCAGCGCATCGAGATCGTGGAAGCCGCGCATCCCGTGCCCGACGCTGCCGGCATGCAGGCCGCGCAGCGCATGCTCGATCTGGTGCGCAACTTGCAGGCCGACGATACCGTGCTGTGTCTGATTTCGGGCGGCGGCTCGTCGCTGCTGGCCTTGCCGCTGGATGGCATCAGCCTGGAAGACAAGCAAGACTTGAACCGCGCACTGCTGGCGTCGGGCGCCAGTATCGGCGAAATGAATTGCGTGCGCCGGCATTTGTCCGCCATCAAGGGAGGGCGTCTGGCGGCCGCCTGCCATCCGGCGCAAGTGCTGACTTTGGCGATTTCCGACGTGCCCGGCGACAAGCTGGGCGATATCGGATCCGGCCCCACGGTGGGCGACGCCACCACCTGCGAGGACGCGCTGGCCATCGTGCGCCGCTATGGACTGGACTTGCCGGACAGCGTACGCGCCGTGCTGGAAAGCGGGCGCGGCGAATCCGTGAAACCCGATGACCCGCGCCTGGTGCGCACGCGCACGACCCTGATCGCCACGCCGCAGATGGCGCTCGAAGCGGCGGCGGCCGTGGCGCGCGCGGCCGGCTTCACGCCGTATATATTAGGCGACAGCCTGGAAGGCGAGGCGCGCGACGTGGGCAAGGTGATGGCCGGCATTGCGCTGCAAACGGCCGTGCGGGGCCAGCCGTTCCCCGGCCCGTGCGTGCTGCTGTCGGGCGGCGAAACGACGGTCACTGTGCGCGGCAATGGCCGTGGTGGGCGTAATGTGGAATTCTTGCTGGCGCTGGGCATCGCGCTGGAAGGACAGGCGGGCATCCATGCGCTGGCCGGCGACACGGATGGCGTCGACGGCCAGGAAGACATCGCTGGCGCGGTTCTGGCGCCGGACACCCTGCAGCGCGCCTGGACGCTGGCTATCCGTCCCCGCGACAGCCTGGACAACAACGATGGCCACGGCTTCTTCCAGGCGCTGGGAGATAGTGTGATCACGGGCCCGACCTTGACGAACGTCAACGATTTCCGGGCCATTTTGATTAGCTGATTTTAAAAGCCTTCCAGCACGATCTTGCCCTTGGCAGTATTGCTCTCCAGCAGGGTATGCGCGCGTTTCAAATTTGCTGCGTTGATCGTGCCGAAGCGCTCGGCCAGGGTGGTCTTGATGATGCCCGCGTCCACCAGTTGCGCCAGTTCCTCCAGCAAGACATGTTGCTGCACCATATCTTCCGTCTGGAACAGTGAACGGGTAAACATCAGTTCCCAGTGCAGGGACACGCTTTTGCCCTTGAGCTTGCGCACGTCGATGTGCTCGGGGTCGTCGATCAGGGCGAACTTGCCTTGCGGGGCGATCAGTTCCACGATTTGCTCGAAATGCTTGTCGGTCTGGTTCAGGCTGATCACATAATCGACGGGCGGCAAGCCCAGGCGCGTGATTTCCCCCGCCAGCGGCAAGCTGTGGTCGATCACGTGGTGGGCGCCCAGTTGCCTGACCCAGTCGGCCGTTTCCGTGCGTGACGCCGTGCCGATGATGGTCACGCCCGTCAATTGCCGCGCCAGTTGCACCAGCACCGAGCCGACACCGCCGGCCGCGCCGATCACCAGCAGCGACTTGCCCGTAAGGCTCTTGTCACGGCTCAGCTGCAGGCGCTCGAACAACAATTCCCAGGCCGTAATCGCCGTCAAGGGCAGGGCGGCGGCGGGAGCAAAGTCCAGGCTGGCGGGCATGTGGCCCACGATGCGCTCGTCGACCAGCTGGAATTCGCTGTTGCTGCCGGGGCGGTTGATGGCACCCGCGTACCAGACTTTATCGCCGACCTGGAACAGGGTGACGTCGGGGCCGACGGCGGCGACGACGCCGGCCGCATCCCAGCCCAGCACTTCCGGCTGGCCGTCCTTGGGCGCGCGGTTCTTGCGCACCTTGGCGTCGACGGGGTTGACGGAGATGGCCTTCACGGCGACAAGCAGGTCGCGTCCCGTGGCGACGGGCGTGGGCAGCTCGATGTCGAGCAGGGCGTCGGCATCCGTGATGGGCAGGCTGTGGTGGTACGCGATGGCTTTCATGTTCTTCCTCGTTGAGTCGATACCGTATGATGGTGGTAATGCCGCCCTGGAAACAGGGGGCGCGTACCGAAACACTTTCAAAGGAATGTTGAAAATTGCTGCGAATCGATGACTTGCAGGTATTTGTGCGCACGGCCGACCGGGGCAGTTTGTCGGCGGCCGCGCGCGAGATCGGCATCTCGCCCGCGCTGGCCAGCGCCGCCGTCAAGCGCCTGGAAGGAGAGTTGGGCTTGCGCCTGCTGGCCCGCACGACCCGTTCGCTGAGCTTGACGGCGGAGGGCACGCAATACCTCGAACATGCGCGGGAAGCCTTGCGCGTGCTGCGCGCAGGCCACGACGCGCTGCTGGCCGGCAAGGATAGTTTCGGCGGAACCTTGAAAATTGCCATGCCGTCCGACCTGGGCCGCAATCTGATGCTGGGCTGGCTGGACGAATTCCAGTCGCGCCATCCCAAGTTGCAGTACCAGCTCAGCGTCAGCGACCGGGTGGCCGACATGGTGCGCCAGCAAGTGGACATTGCCTTGCGTTACGGCCAGCAGGACGATTCGTCCATGATCGCCATGCCGATCGCGCCCGCCAACGACCGCGTGCTGGTGGCCTCGCCCGACTACCTGCGCGCGCATGGCCCCCTGCTGGCGCTGGAAGACTTATCGCAGCGCAATTGCCTGCGCTTCGCGCTGGAAGACGGCTTGCACGACCGCTGGACTTTTTACCGCCTGCCGCAGCGCGAGCAAGTCACGGTGCCAGTGAGCGGCAACCGCAGCGCCGACGATGCCGAACTGGTGCGGCGCTGGGCCGTGGCGGGCCTGGGCATCGCCTACAAATCGCGGCTGGACGTTGCCGGCGACCTGGCTGCGGGCCGCCTGCAAGCGCTGTTGCCCGAGGTGGCGGGCGAAGCTGCGCCATTGCACCTGGTGTGCACGCACCGGGCGCAGGTGACGCCGTTGGTGCTGCAGCTGCGCGATTTCCTGCGCGAGAAGTGTGCGGAGTTGGCATAACGGCACTATTGATTACAACTCGTTGCAAATGGCAATCATGCGCCGGTCAAGCTGGGCGTACTCTCAGGCATTGTGCATGAAACCGCTTGAAGGATAGCCATGACTCCGAAACGACTGTTGCCGACGACCTTGATGTCCCTGCTGTTGCTGGCCGGCTGCGCCGCGACGGCGCCGCCGGCCGCGCAGCATGCCGTCGCCGCGCCCGACAATGCCGCGCAAGGCATCGGCATGCTCGAGCGCGTCAGCTGGGGCGTGAACGGGGGCAGCGTGCGCCAGTTGCAATCGCAAGGCTGGAGCGCTTATCTGCAGGCGCAGTTGCACCCAGGAAGAACGACCTTGCCGCCTGCCGTCCAGGCGCAGATCGACGCCATGACCATCAGCCAGATGCCGCTGGATCAATTGGTGCTTTCTATGGAGCAAAAGCGCAAGGATGCTGCTGGCGTGATGGACGACATGGCGAAGCGGCAGGCGCAAAAGGATTACCAGCAGGAACTCAATCGCCTGGCGCGCGAAGCGGCCACGCGCTCGCTGTTGCTCGATGTGTATTCACCAAACCAGTTGCAGCAGCAACTGAGCTGGTTCTGGCTCAACCATTTCAGCGTGCATCAGGGCAAGCACAACTTGCGCGCCATGGTGGGCGATTACGAGGCGAACGCCATCGCGCCGCATGCCTTGGGGAAATTTCGCGATTTGCTGGGCGCGACCGTCCACCATCCGGCCATGCTGCGCTATTTGGACAATGAAGCCAATGCCGTCAAGCGCATCAATGAAAACTATGCGCGCGAGCTGATGGAGCTGCATACCCTGGGCGTGAACGGCGGCTACAGCCAGGCTGACGTGCAGGAACTGGCGCGCATCCTGACGGGCGTGGGCGTCAACCTGGGCACGGACACGCCGAAAGTCAAACCGGCGCTGCAATCGCAATACGTGCGCCGGGGCTTGTTCGAGTTCAACCCGAACCGCCACGATTACGGCGACAAGCAATTCCTCGGGCAAACGGTGAAGGGCCGGGGGCTGGCCGAACTCGATGAAGCGCTGGACCGCCTCAGCCGCAGTCCCGCCACCGCGCATTTCATCAGCGGCAAGCTGGCCCAGTATTTCGTCGGCGACAATCCACCCGCGCCGCTGGTGGCGCGCATGGCGGCCACCTTCCAGCACAGCGACGGCATGATCGCCGACGTGCTGCAGACCATGTTCAGCAGCCCGGAGTTCAGGCAATCGCTGGGCAAGAAATTCAAGGACCCCATGCATTATGTGGTGTCGGCCGTGCGCCTCAGCTATGACGACAAGCCCATCCTGAACGCGGGTCCCATGCTGAACTGGCTCTCGCGCATGGGTCAGCCCCTGTACGGGCGCCAGACGCCCGATGGCTATCCGCTGGCTGAAGCCTCCTGGGACAGTCCCGGGCAGATGACGACGCGCTTCGATATCGCCCGCACCATCGGCTCGGGCAGCGCCGGCCTGTTCAAGACGGATGGCCCGCAGCCGCAGGAAAAGGTCGCGTTTCCCCAGCTGGCCAGCGCCTTGTATTACCAGTCGCTGCAGCCAGGCTTGAGCCCCGCCACGCGCCAGGCCCTGGAGCAGGCCGCTTCGCCGCAGGAGTGGAACACGTTTTTGCTGTCTTCGCCAGAAATGATGCATCGTTGAAAGGATTACCATGCACCGCCGTGACCTGTTGAAAGCCCTGGCCGCCGCGCCCTTGCTGTCGCACGCGGGCAGCTTGCTGGCCGCACCTGCCACGAATGCCCGGCTGCTGTTCGTCTTTTTGCGCGGCGGCTATGATGCGAACAACTTGCTGGTGCCTGTCGGCAGCGATTTTTACTATGCATCGCGGCCGAATATTGCCATTGCGAAACCGGGTGCGGACAATGGCGCGCTGGCCTTGACCGCCGACTGGGCCCTGCATCCCGCCTTGCGCGAGACCATTTACCCCATGTTCAATGGTGGCGAGGCGGCCTTCATTCCATTTGCGGGCACGACGGATTTGACGCGCAGCCATTTCGAGACGCAGGACAGCATCGAACTGGGACAGGACATCGGCGGGCGCCGCGATTTTCGCTCGGGCTTTCTGAACCGGCTGGCGCAAAGCTTGAATAGCAGTAATCACGCCATTTCCTTCACCGACCAGTTGCCCCTGATCTTCCAGGGCGGCGTGCAAGTGCCGAACATGGGGCTGCGCTCGGTGGGCAAGTCGGGCATTGATGCGCGTCAAAGCCAGCTTATCGCCGCCATGTACAAGGGCACGCCCCTGCAGCAACCGGTCAGCGCCGGCTTTGCCGTGCGCGACGATGTGACGAAGGAATTGACGGGAGAAATGCAGGCGGCCAACCGCAACGCCATCAGTACCAAGGGTTTTGAACTGGAAGCGCAGCGCATCGCCCGCTTGATGAAGGACAAATACAAGCTCGGCTTTGTCGATGTGGGCGGCTGGGATACGCATGTGGGGCAGGGCGGCGCCAACGGCTACCTGGCGGGGCGTTTTGACGAGTTGGGGCGAGGCCTGGCCGCGTTTTCGCAGGAAATGGGCAGCGCATGGCGCGATACCGTGGTGGTGGTGGTCAGCGAATTTGGCCGCACCTTCCGCGAAAACGGCAACCGCGGCACGGATCACGGCCACGGCAGCGTGTTCTGGGTGCTGGGCGGCGGGATCAAGGGCAAGCAGGTGGCGGGCGAGCAGGTGGCGATGTCGCAGGCGACGTTGTTCCAGAACCGCGACATGCCCGTGCTCAATGAATACCGCGCCGTGCTGGGCGGCTTGCTGCGCCGCACGTTCGGCTTGACGCCGGCGCAACTCGATCATGTGTTTGCCGGCGTCAAACCGGTGGAGCTGGGACTCGTGTAAATCAGCGAACCTCCGTGTTACGCTACGCCTGCGCAACTGGCGCGTAACTAAGCCCCGTCCCTGTCCCCGGTGCGGGGCACGAATGGAGTGGTATGAGCGATACCCAGCGCGACATCGTCAGCGCAGGCTTTTCCCTGGCCCTGATTGCCGTGACGGCCTTCGTCATGCAGCGTTTCTTTTTGCCGCTCGTGTGGGCCGGCATCCTGTGCGTGGCCACCTGGCCCCTGTACCTGCGCGTGCGTGCGGCGCTGGGCCAGCGCACCATCATCGCGGCGGCCGTGCTGACCCTGGCGTTTGCCTGCATCTTCATCATACCCGTGCTGTTCGGCGTGGCGCAGGCGGCGCGCGAAGTGCCCGTGCTGGCCAATTTCATCGTCCATGCGAATACCGAGGGCTTGCCCGTGCCGGACTGGGTTGCGCACATTCCCCTGGCGGGCAGCGCCATCGGCGACTGGTGGCTAGCCACCCTGAGCCAGCCTCATGGCCTCGGCCACTTCTTTGCGGGCAGCGCCGTGGGCGGCTTTCATTCCGCGCGCGACATGCTGAAAATCCTCGGCGCAGACGTGTTCCACCGCCTGGTCGACTTTGGCCTGGCCTTCTTGTGCCTGTTTTTCTTTTACAAGGATGGCGAAGCGCTGACGCGTCAGATCACGGCCGTCGGCAGCCATTTCCTGCGTCCTGAACGCTGGGGCCGCTATGCGCAAAAAATTCCCACGGCCATCCGCGCCACCGTGAATGGCCTGGTGCTGGTGGGCCTGGCCGAAGGCGTGCTGATCGGTATCGCCTACGCCATCGCCGGCTTGCCGTCGCCGGCCCTGTGGGCGTTTGCCACGGGCATCCTGGCCATCATCCCGTTCGGCGCGCCCTTGGCTTACCTGTGCGCCGCTGCCTTGCTGGTCTTCCAGGGCAATGTGGGCGCCGCCATCGGCGTGGCCGCGTGGGGTACCGTGGTGCTATTCGTGGCCGACCACTTCGTGCGCCCCGGCATGATCGGCAACGCCACCCGCTTGCCCTTCCTGGCCGTGCTGTTCGGCATTCTGGGCGGCGTGGAAACCCTGGGTCTCGTGGGGCTGTTCATCGGCCCTGTCGTGATGGTGCTGTTCGTGACCTTGTGGTACGAAGCGAATGTGTATGACAAGGTGCCTCCAGTGAAAACACCTGCCAGCCCGGCCACATCGGAACGCACACAGTAATGAGGGGTCGGTCAGCGTTGCCGCTGGCCGGTACTGGCGCGCTCCCGGCGTGGCCGGGCGAGGCTTTCAAGTAAGATTACCGAAAACCCCGGAATACGCCGAGAAAAATCGTAGCGAGCGGCAACGAGTTGTGGCTAAGAAGCGCAGCTGTACTTTAGTACAGCGAGCATCGCAGGCCGCAAATCGCGCCGCGTAGTAGATTTTTACGGCGTATTTAATGCGCCTTGGATAAGATAAGCAACCAACGGCGCATCAGCAGCACTTCAACATAGCCCGGCTCGATGCCCGTACCGCACTCGATCAGGGGATTGACGGTGTAGTAGCGCTTGCGGAAGTCGCGGCAGACGAGGATTTCGCGCTTGCCCATGCGGACGAGGAAAGAGCTTGGGGCGTATTCCAGGCCGAAGCGTGAGCCAAAACCGCTATTCAATGTTGCCATGACAATTCCTTTGAGGGAGATGTGTTGAACGAGTCACCAGAATAGCATAACTACTGTATGAAAACACAGCTACTGTATGAATAAACAGTATTTTTTTACGGGTGTGGTTTTTTTGATCAGCACCACGAACAGGAAAGTGAGCGCAGTTTGCAAGAGAAGAATGACATGGGCATGACGACGGGTTGGACCACGAAACTGCGCCGCTTCGTCGAGGCGCGCCTGTCGCCCGAGGGCGAACTGGGTCTGCATATGACTGTCGGCGTGGCGCTGATGCTGGTGGCCATCGTGGTGTTCCACGAGATCGCCGAAGCCGTGATGGGCATGGCCCGGATCACCGTGATCGACTTGCAGGTGGCGCAGTGGTTCAACCAGCATGCCGTGCCATGGATTACCCGTTGCCTGCTGATCGTCACGCATATGCACGGCGTGATCGGCGCCATCACCCTGGCGACCTTGCTGGGCGGGTATCTGCACCGCAAGGGCGCCACCTATTGGCTGTTTACCCTGCTCATCACCATGCCGGGCGTCATGTTTTTGAACCTGCTGCTAAAGTACATTTTTATCCGTGCGCGGCCCAGTTTTGACGAGCCCATCTTGCAGACGGCCCTCAGCACCTACAGCTTTCCCAGTGGCCATACGGCCACTTCGACGGCCCTGTACGGTTTGCTGGCCGCCTACCTGATTTGCCAGACGGCACCGGGCGCCTGGGGCAAGCGCATCGCCATCGCGCTGGGTGCCTTCCTGATGGCCTCACTCGTGGGTTTCAGCCGCATCTACCTGGGCGCACATTATCTGAGCGATGTGCTGGCGGCCATGGCGGAAAGCTATGGCTGGCTGGCCATCTGCATCGCCGGCGTGTCGACCCTGCGCCGCCGCCGGCATATCCGACAAACCACATAAGGGGAATGATCCTGAGCAAAATTGCAGTCATCATCAACGGGGGCGCCGGCTGCGGCTATGCGCCCGACTGGGCGCAGCAGCTCGAAGCACAGTTCCTGGCCGTGGGGCTCGACGCCGCCATCACCCTGGCGCAAAGCGGGGCCGAGATGATCGCCACGGCCGAGCAAGCCTTGCGCGATGGCGCGCCTATCGTCGTGGCCGGTGGCGGCGACGGCACCATCAATGCCGTCGCCTCTGTCGTCATGGGCAGCGGCACGCCGTTTGGTGTCTTGCCGCTGGGTACCTTGAACCATTTCGCCAAGGATTTGAATATTCCCTTGGCGCTCGATGCGGCCATCGCCAATGTGGCGCAGGGCGTGCTGCACCAGGTCGACGTGGGCGAAGTGAATGGCCGTATCTTCCTGAATAATTCCAGCCTGGGCCTGTATCCCGATATCGTGCGCGACCGCGAAAAGCAGCAGCGCCGGCTGGGGCGGGGCAAGTGGCTGGCCTTCAGCTGGGCCCTGGTGGCTGCCTTGCGCCGCTATCCATTTCTCAGCGTGCAATTGAAACTCAAGGACGCCGTGCATGCGCGCCGCACGCCGTTTGTCTTCATCGGCAATAATGAATACCTGATGGAAGGCTTGAATATCGGCGAGCGCGAGCGGCTCGATGGCGGCCAGCTGAGCCTGTACGTGGCGCAGCGTCCGGGCCGCCTGGGCTTGCTGAAACTGGCCTTGCACGCGCTGTTCGGCAAGTTGTCGCAAGCCAAGGATTTCGATATGCTGACGGCCAATGAGCTGGAAATTGCCACGCAACATCGCCGCCTGCGCGTGGCCACCGATGGCGAAGTGAGCATCATGAATACGCCGCTGCAATACCGCATCCGCCCGGCCGCGCTGGCGGTGCTGGTGCCGGCCCCGCCTCCAGCGTCGGAGTAAGGCCATGCGTACCCTCGTGCATTTATCTGATTTGCATTTTGGCAGGGTCGATGCGGCCCTGCTGCCGCCCTTGCGCGCGCTGGTCGAGCGCCTGGAACCGGACGTGGTGGTGGTCTCGGGCGACCTGACCCAGCGCGCGCGCAGCGCCGAATTCCAGCAGGCGCGAGCCTTTCTCGACAGCTTGCCGGGGCCGCAGATCGTGGTGCCGGGCAATCATGACGTGCCCCTGTATAACGTCTTTTCCCGCTTTTTGACGCCGTTGCTGAAATACCGACGCCATGTCACGGACGATTTGTCGCCCGAATATGTGGACGAGGAAATCGCCGTGCTGGGCGTCAATACGGCCCGCTCCCTGACGTTCAAGGATGGCCGCATCAGCCACGAGCAGATTGATTTCCTGCGCGAACGCCTGGACCGTTTGTCGCCCGGTTTGACGCGCATCATCGTCACGCACCATCCATTTGACTTGCCCGAGCATTTCGACAACGATGACTTGGTCGAACGCGCGCCGCTGGCGCTGCAAATGTTTTCCGAATCTGGCGTGGACCTGTTACTGGCCGGCCATTTGCACGCCAGCCATGCGGGTGACACCTCGGTGCGCTACAAGATCGACGGCTACGCTGCCCTGATGGTGCAGGCGGGCACGGCCACATCAACGCGGGGCAGGGGCGAGTCGAACTCCTTCAATGTCATCCGCATCGAAGACAGCTGCATCAGAGTCGAGCGCTACAGCTGGAATGAAGACAGCGCCGACTTTGAAAAAGTCAGCACGGAAGCGTTCGAGCGCCAGGGCGGCGCGTGGGCCAGTTTGCGGCCCTTGTAGCTTGGATGATGGGGGTAGACGTCAACCGGCACCAGGAGTGGCAGGCAAACTGACCAGGGCGAGGCAATGCAACAACGCCCTGGACTGTTTGACGGCAACTCCCTTACAGCCAGTAATTCATGAAACGTGCCGCCCACTCCTTCATGCGGTCGCTCAAAGGCCGCATTTCCCATTTCGCTTTGGTAATTTCTTCCGAGTCGCGCAAGTCTTCTTGGAAGGCGTTTTCCATTTCGCGGCCGAAGCTGTCGCCCAGCACGATCACGTTCAGTTCGCTGTTATGCAGGAAGCTGCGCATGTCGATGTTGGTCGAACCTACCGTTGACCAGGCGCCGTCGATGACGGCCGTCTTGGCGTGCAGCACGGCCAGTTTCAAGTGGAAGATGCGGATGCCGCCGGCCAGCAGCTGCTTGTACAGCGCGTGTCCTGCATGGAACACCAGGCCGCTGTCGGATACGCCGGGCAGCACCACGGTGACATCCACGCCCCGCTTGGCGGCTGCGACCAGCGCGTCGACTGTCTGCTGGTCGGGCACGAAATAGGCGGACGTGATGTGGATGGATTTTTTCGCTTCCTGGATGGCTAAAATATATGCCTTGTAGATTTCAAAGCCGCCGTCCGGCTCGCTGGCCACCACGCGCACCAGCTTGTCGCCCACTTCGGACAACACGGGGAAATAATTGGCGTCCGGCAAATCGGCCTGGTCTTGCTGGGCCCAGGTGCGGATGAATAGCCACTGGAAGGCGGCCACGGCCGGGCCTTCCACTTTCACGTGCGTATCGCGCCAGCCCACGTCCTTCTTGTCGGTGGGTTTCGATTTCGAGCGGAACAGCGAGCTTTTCGCATAGGTATCGCTGATATTGATGCCGCCCGTAAATGCCATCTTGCCGTCGACGATCAGCACCTTGCGGTGGTCGCGGTTGTTGATCTTCCAGTCGTCGCCCTTCAGCTTGGCCGGATTGACGGGGTTGAAGGCCACCAGGTGCACGCCGGCGGCGCGCATGCGCTCAAAGAAGGCCTGCGGCACGCCCAGGGTGCCCACGCTGTCGTAAATGACGTTGACCGTCACGCCCGATTGCTGCTTTTCGATCAGCATGTCGGCAAATTTCAGACCCAGCGGATCCTGGTCGAAAATATACGTTTCCAGGTTGATGCTGTTCTTCGCTTCGCTGATGGCCTGGAACATGGCGGCCATGGTTTGCGGGCCGTCAAACAGCAGGGTCACCTTGTTGCCCTTGATCAAAGGCACGCCCGTGGCCGCCTCTTCCAGCGCGGCCTGGGTCTTCAAGTCCATGCCGGACTTGGCCCAGCGCTTGTTGAGCAGGGCGGCGCGGCTGTTGACGTTCAGCATGGCGCCCTTGCCCGTGATCACATTGGGCCTGTCCACGGGGGCCAACGTGGTGTTGAGGTTCTTGACATCGGGCAGCGAGGCGCATGCAGCCAGGGTCCAGCACAGCAGTAGGGCGGTGAGGCAGGGTTGCATGCGACAAGCGGTCATTTTTGAGCCTTGATGGTGGGGGACAGGTTTGCCGAGTCATCGGCCAATGCCAGAGGTGGCGGGTTTTTCGAGCCGAAGAAGAAGACGATGGGCGAGCGCAGGAAGCGCTTGCCCAGAATCTTCAACAATTGCATGCCGTGCTTGAAGCGCACCTGGCGCGAACGCAGGGCCACCCACAGGGCCAAACCGAAGCTGACCAGCAGGTTGGCCGTGCCGATGGCGAAGATGCCCGACAGCGACTTGACGGCCAGTTGCCAGCTCATGTTGTGGTCCAGTCCCACCAGCGCCGTGGCAAAGTTGGCGGCCGAGAAGGTGATGTGGCGTATATCGATCGGCAAGCCGATCAAAAAGCCCAGGGTGCCAATGGAGCCCAGCAGGATACCGAAATAGAAATTCCCCATCAGCCCGCCCAAGTTGTTTTCCAGGTACAGGCCCAGCCGTTGCAAACGCTCCTGGCCGATCACACGGCCCAGGCCGCGCAATTGCGCGATGCGCTGCGCCCAGCGCGTGTACAGCGCTTGGTTGTCATAGTAGCCCGAAATCAGGCCGGCCACGAACAGGCACACGCCGGCAATCATGGCGTAGAAGATGGCGGGGCTGCCGATGGGGTCGATATCGTGCAACAGATGCATGGCTTTTTCCGGCGACACCAGGTGGTGGCCCGTGATCGCCTTGTAGCCCAGTGCGATCAGCCAGGCCGTGGGAATGGCCGTGGCCAGGTTGCCCAGCACGGCCATGTTTTGCGTGCGGAAGACCTTGCTGATCAGTTCCGCCATACTGTCGAGGTCGATATTCCTGCCATCCTTGCTGTGCAGGCCGGCGGCGATGCGCGAGGCCGTCATGGCCGGCTGCTTGGTGGCTACCGTGAAGTGCAGCAAGTGGATGAACATGAAGCCGATCGAGTAATTCATGCTGAACATGAACGCTTCGACCAGCGGCGCCGAGCGCAAATACGACATCAGGATCTTGAACAGGGCCATGAAGCCGATGATGATGCCTGCGCCCGCCGATGACAGGAACATGGCGCCCATCTCGCGCCGGCTTTCCGCGATGTAGTGTTCGCCCGTGCGGCTGGCGTTTTCCGTCACATTGCGCGCCAGCAAGTTGATATTGTCGGAAAACAGGTCGCTGACCTTGTACTTGTGGTTATGCGCGCGTATCAGTTCCAGCGCCAGCCCAACGGCGCCTGCGCGGCGGCGGCTGACAGGCTGCGGGTGCAGCAAGTCTTGCGTGGCGTCCACCGTGATGGCGGCGATATCCACGTTGGCGGAGCTGGGCAGCTCGCCGCTCGTGTCGACCAGAAACAGCAGCTTGCGCAGGCGGTCGATGCTTTGCGCCAGCGCCACCAATAAATACGTGAGGGGAATGCTGGTGCCCTGGTACAGCGCTTTCTTGCGGATCTTGGCGATGACGGCATCGCACTGGTCCAGCATTACCAGCAAATGGCGGGCGTCCTCGATGTGCTCGATATTGCCGTGCAGCAGATTCGTGTAGGCGTCCAGGTAGGCGTTCACTTCCGTGTTCTGCACCATGAACGGCGACTGGAACACTTCAATTTCGTTATGGAAACGCGTCAGTTCCGGTTCCAGTCCCATGGCGCAGACGCGGTAGGACAGGGTGCGGATGGCGTCGAGCATGCCCGGCAGCATGATATTGCCATCGCCGATGGCCAGTTCGATATCGTCGCTGGTGAGCACGTCGAACAGTTCCAGCCAGTCCGTGGCAGGCACGTTGCTGATCCACAAATAATCGGTCTTCAGGTACAGCACCTGATCGAGTGCGTCGTTCAGGTACTCGTCGCCCAGGGCGGGTGGCAGCATGCGGTAGGCGATGCGGCGTTTCAATTCGGTGAAAAAGCCGTTGTTCGACAGCACGCCGATGTCCGTGTACAGGCTGGCGTGGCGGCGCGCGGCCAGCACGCGTAACACGTATTCGTGCAGGGCGCGCGCTTGCGCGGGGTTACCTTTGAGTAGTTGGCGCAGGGTGCGCACGTTGGCGATCGCGGTAGCGCTATCGTGGGGATGCTTGGGACGCAGTGAGTTGAATAATTCCACCAGCAAGTCGATATTGCTGGAGTTGGGGTCAATGCGTTCGAGGATAGCTAGCATGCAAAAAAAACGGGCGAGCCGCTGTCGGTAAAACCAGTAGTGTACCGCCTGCATCAAATCGCGCAACGTTCGCCACCGAACGTTGCGTTACGGCAGGGCCTGCTTTTAACGCCATTTTGCCGCAAGTACCACAATCGTGGCCACTCTTGCGTGTTGTCAGTGCGCGACTCTTTTCCCCGGGCTAAGCTGAAGTTTCTGTTGTACAACGCACGGATGGCTGGACAAAAAGCGAGGATAAGGTAACACTAAGATCAGACATACAGCGCATGTCCTGATCAATACCGGGAAGTTTCATTCACGTTACCGAGATATTTATCATGAAGACCTCGTATTTTGCGCTTGCTGTGATAGGGATGGGGCCATTCGCGCTGTGCGCAGCGGCCCAGGCTGCCGATGGCGCGGGCAGTGCCGCATCGAGTAACGTTGCCGTGTATGGCGTGCTTGACGCGGGTATCGTTGCCGAACGGGGCTGTGCCGCCAATTGCGCCGGCAGCAAAGTGTCCGGTGGCGTCGCATCCGGTTCGCGCCTGGGGCTGCAGGGCCGCGAAGCCTTGGGCAATGATGTCTCCGCCGTATTTACCCTGGAAGCGGGCGTGCAGAACGGCACGGGGCAGTCGGAAGACGGGCGTCTGTTTGGCCGCCAGGCTTACGTGGGCCTGGACAGCCGCCTGGGCGCGCTGACCTTGGGGCGCCAGTACAACCTGCAATACCTGGCGCTCAGCGACGTGGCCGACCCGTTCAAGGGCGGCATGGCCGGCAGCGCCAGCAACCTGGCCGGCTACAGCGTGAAACGCTATGACAATACCGTCAAATACGTGACACCCGCCTTGCGCGGCGTCTCCGCCAGCACCATCTACAGCTTTGGCGAGTCACCGTACAGCAGCGCCAACAATCGCGCGTATGGCGCCACGCTCGGCTATTCGGCCGGCGCCGTGAATGTCAGCGTGTCGCACCAGCGCAAGAACAACTTCATCCTCGCCTCCGGCACCCTGCCCGCCATCGACATGTCATCGCGCAACACCCTGATCGCGGCAAATATTGACCTGAAAGTGGCCACCGCCTTTGCCGCCGTGGGCGTCAACAAGGGCTATGGCAGTTCGCCGTGGGACCCCAGTAATGCGTACAGCTCGCTGGCCCTGTCGATGTCGTCGTCGGACAGCCGCGACACCTTGCTGGGCCTGTCCGTGCCCGTGGGCGGCTTCAAGCTGCTGGCCTCGTACGTGCGCAAGGATGACCGCGACCTGGCCAACCGCGACGCCAGCCAGGTGGCTGTCGGGCTCACGTATTCCCTGTCAAAACGCAGTGACTTCTACGCCTCTTACGCGAAAATCCACAACAAGAATGGCGCCCGCTACACGGTGGGCAATGCCAGCGACGCTGGGCGCGGCGACGCGGCCTTCAATATGGGCTTTCGTCACGGCTTTTGAACGGCAGCGGTGGAGGGCGCAGGGCACCTTGCCCCCAGCCACTTGCCATTGCTCGTCACGTTCACCTGTTCCGGCGTGCCGCGCGCGCTGGTCGTCACCGCCAGTTGCATGCTGAAAGCCTGGTCGCCACTGAAGCGTACCTGGCCTTCGCCGCTCGATTTCGGGTTCGCGCAGCTGAACGACACGTTCATGCCGCCCGCGATGTCGGTGTTCTTCGAGCTGCAATCGCCGGGCTGGCCCGTGGGTATCTGCTTGCGCGCCGCCATTTCCGGCGTCACGCACGCCGTCACGCGCACGGCGCCATCGGCGCCCACGGTGGGCATGGCCATGCCGCGGCTGGCGGCCATGCTTTCCAGCTGTTTGCGTTGATCGGGAGGAAGGTTGCCCAGCTGCTGCAGCACCATGGACATGGCGTTGTCGGTGGCGGCATCCGGCGACGCCATCTTGCTGTCGACTTGCCACAGGCCCGGCTTGATGGTGGCCGTCTGGGCGCTGGCCTGGGCGCCGAGGGCGGCGCAAGCGAGCAGGGTCAGGCGTAGCAGGGATAAGTTCATTGTGGGGTCTCCGGTATGGGCAGACCCCAGCATACGGCATGGCAAGCGGGGCACGCTTGCCATTGTGTTACAAACTGTGATCGGGCTCGATGCGGCGCACGTCCACGCAGGCGATGCGGCGCTCGTCGGCCTCGATGATTTCATAGCGCAAATCATCGAGTTCCAGTACTTCGCCCACGGCCGGCATGTTTTCAAAGTGCGCCAGCAGGAAGCCGGCCAGCGAGTTGTACTCGCCGTCTTCGCTGACCAAGGTTTCTGTTTCGAAGACTTGCTCCAGGTAATGCAGGTCCGTGGCGCCATCGATGCGCCAGTGGCCGGGGCCCAGCACTTCCACGTCGGGTAGCTCGTCCTCGTCGGGGAATTCGCCGGCGATGGCTTCGAGGATGTCGATGGGCGTCAGCACGCCTTGCACGGTGCCGAACTCGTCGACCACCAGCACCAGCTGGCCGCGCGAGCGCTTCAAGGTTTCCATGGCCTTCAGCACGCCGGCCGCTTCCGGCACGACGACGGCTTCGCGCATGCTGGCCGGGTCGATCTTGCCGTGCGACACGAGATCTTCGATCAAGTCCTTGCTGCGTGCAATGCCCGTCACATTGTCCAGGTCATCATTGCAGACAGGAATCATGCTATGCGGCGTTTCGCGCAGCAGTTGCAGCATTTTCTCGCTACTGTCGTTCAGGTTGACCCACGAGACGTCGCCGCGCGGCGTCATCACCGAGCGGATCGAGCGTTCGGCCAGGGTCAGCACGCCGCTGACCATGTTGCGCTCTTCCACGCCGAAGGCGGAGACGTCAGGCAGTTCCTTGACTTCATGTTCTTCGATGGCTTCACGGCCCTTGCGCCCGCCCAGCAAGCTCAGGACGGCTTGCGCCGTGCGGTCGCGCAGCGGGGCGTTCGATTGCAGCTTGAGGAAGTTGCGGCGCGCCAGCTGATTGAAGAACTCGATGACGATCGAGAAACCGATAGCGGCGTACAAATACCCTTTTGGAATGTGGAAGCCCAGGCCTTCGGCTACCAGCGACAGGCCGATCATCAGCAAGAAGCTCAGGCACAGCACCACGACGGTGGGGTGGGCGTTGACGAAGCGCGTCAGCACCTTCGATGCCAGCATCATGACGACGATGGAAATGACGACAGCCGCCATCATCACATACAGGTTGTCGACCATGCCGACGGCCGTGATGACGGCGTCGAGCGAGAAGACGGCGTCGAGCACGACGATCTGCGCCACCACCAGGCCGAAGCCGGCGTAGACTTTCGGGCCCGTCTGGGCATGCGTGACGCCTTCGAGGCGTTCGTGCAGCTCGCTGGTCGCCTTGAACAGCAGGAACAGGCCACCGAGGAGCAGGATCAGGTCGCGCCCCGAAAACGAAAATATCCCGAGGGAAAACAAGGGCGTGGTCAGCGTGACCAGCCAGGAAATCAGCGAGAGCAGGCCCAGGCGCATGACGAGGGCCAGGGTCAGGCCCAGCACGCGCGCCTTGTCGCGCTGGTGCGGCGGCAGTTTCTCGGCCAGGATGGCGATGAAGATCAGGTTGTCGATACCCAGTACGATTTCCAGTACGACCAGCGTCAGCAGGCCGACCCAGATTGTCGGGTCAAATAACCATTCCATGTGTGTAACCTTGTAAAGTCAGTAAGTATCAAACTTGCCTGGCGGCCCTATGCCCCAGGCGTGATGGGTGCTGCGGTATCAGTGGCGGACGCGCGGCGGCCGGGTGGCCTGCCGCGCGTCCGCTTCGGCAAGTGTCCCCGGTCCCGCTTGCCAAATGATGGCGCAAAACGGCGCGCCCTGGCGCGAGGTCTGGTACAGCGTGATGGGGTCGTTATCGCATTCGTCGGCGTCGCAGTTGTCGCCGGGCTGACCCGCATGGGCGCCGGGGTCAAGGCAATCGGCGGCGAAGGCGGGCGTGGCGGTAGCGCCGGCCGCGACTGCATGCTGGAATGGGGAAGGGTTGGCGTAGGCCATGCTGGCGAACGCCTGGGGTAAAGCGATGAAAACAAAAAGGCAGAGCAGGACGAGAGCTCGTCTCATATACAGGCAGATAGTTCTGGAACCGTGGAGTATAACACGGGCAGATAACAGCTTGACGACAGGGACTTGCGTAACTGATAAGTATGCCGTAAATTGTGAGAGCAATCATTGCACCGGGCAGCGAAGACGCAGCGCGGGCCCGGGGACAATTTTTGCGTTTGTATCGTATGGCGCTTGCGCTTCTTTATATAACGTAGTGTTACCAGGACTTTGCCTTGAAACCAATTACCGCCCTCCTGCTTGCCGCCGGCATCCTGTCGCCGTCGTTCATCCTGGCCGCCACCCCGGTGGAAGCCGCACCGACCCAGAAAGCCGGCAAGGCCGCACCCAACCGCGGCGCCGCCGTCAAGGTCACGTCCGTCGAAGGCATCACCGAATACCGGCTGGCCAATGGCTTGCGCGTGCTGTTGTTCCCCGATGCCAGCAAGCCGACCCTGACCACCAACATCGTCTACCTGGTCGGTTCGCGCCATGAAAACTATGGCGAAACGGGCATGGCCCACTTGCTGGAACACTTGCTGTTCAAGCCCAGCGCCAACTTTGGCATCAAGAAGGGCACGAAAACCCCCGTCGAGATCCTGAACTCGACGGGCGCCCAGTTCAACGGCACCACCTGGTACGACCGCACCAATAATTACGCCACCTTCCCCGCCAACGACGATAACCTGCGCCAGATGCTGGCCATGGAAGCGGACCGCATGGTCAACGCGGCCATCGACCAGAACGACCTGTGGAATCCGAAGACGCAAAAGGGCGAGATGACGGTCGTGCGCAACGAGTTCGAGATGGGCGAGAGCGACCCGATCGGCGTGACCAGCGAACGCATCCAGGCCATCGCCTACGACTGGCACAACTATGGCAAGTCGACCATCGGCGCCCGCTCCGACATCGAGCAGGTGAACATTCCCCGCTTGCGTGCGTTTTACCATAAATATTATCAACCAGATAACGCCGTGCTGATGGTGGCGGGCCGCTTCGATGAAGCCAAGGTCTTGCAGCAGATCAATGCGCTGTTCGGCAAGATTCCAAAACCCACGCGCGTGATCGAGCCGACCTACACGGCCGAACCGGTGCAGGATGGCGAGCGCGCCGTGACGGTGCGCCGCAGCGGCGGCACGCAGTTCGTCGGCGCCGGCTACCACGTGGCGCCGTCCGGCAACCCGGACGCCGTCGCCATCGAGGTGCTCGGTCACGTGCTGACGGACGCCCCGGCCGGCCGTTTGCACAAGGCGTTGGTGGAAACCAAGTTGGCCAGCAAGATCGAATACAACTCGGTGAGCAACCTGGAGCCGGGTTACAACCTGTTCGGCGCGCTGGTGCCCGTCGATGGCAACCTTGATGCGGCGCAAGCGGCCATGCTGAAAGTGCTGGAAGAGCTGAAATCGCAGCCGATCACGGACGCGGAAGTGGCGCGCGTCAAGCAGCAGTTGAACAAGTAGATCGAACTGGCCACCTCGAACACGGCGCGCCTGACGATTGCCCTGACGGAGTCCCTGGCGGCCGGCGACTGGCGTTTGTTCTTCCTGCAGCGCGACTTGCTCGACAAGCTGACGACGGCGCAGGTACAGGCGGCAGCCGAGAAATACCTGAAGACATCGAACCGCACCCTGGGTCGCTTCATCCCCACCGATGCGCCTGACCGCACCGTTGTGCCGGCCTACGCCGACGTGGCGCCGCAACTGGCCGGCTACACGGGCCGCGCCGTAGTGGCGCAGGGCGAAGCGTTCGACCCCAGCCCGGACAATATCGAAGCGCGCACCCAGCGCTTCACCTTGCCGAACGGCTTGAAGGGCGCCTTGCTGCCGAAGAAAACCAAGGGCAATACCGTCAGCGTCGTGTTGAAATTGCAGATCGGCAGCGAAGAGAGCTTGCGCGGCAAGGCGCAAGTAGGCAGCTACACGGCCAATCTCTTGTCGCGCGGCACGGATAAACTGTCGCGCCAGGAAGTGAAGGACAAATTCGACCAGCTAGGCACGCAAGTGGCCATCACGGGCGGCGCCGAAGGCGTCACCGCCATGTTGACGGGCAAGCGAGAGAACTTGCCGGCCGCCATGGACTTGCTGGCGCAAGTGCTGCAAAAGCCGGCCCTGAACAACACGGAATTCCTGGAATTGCAGCGCGAGCGCGTGGGCCGCGCGGAGCAGGAATTGCCTGAACCGCAACCGCAGGCCGTGAACGCCTTCCGCCGCCTGCTCGACGCCACGCCGCCAGGCCATGTGCGCCATATCGGCACCTTGCCGGAAGAACTGGCGCAATGGAAAGCCATCCAGGTGGCCGAGGTGCAAGCCTTCCATGGCGCCTACTATGGCGCGTCGAATGCCACCTTTACCGCCGTGGGCGACTTTGACCCGGCCGCGCTGAAGGCGCAAGTGGCCAGCCTGTACGGCAGCTGGAATGCGCAGCAGCCGTATGTGCGCATTGCCGACGCCGTCAAGCCCGTCAGCGGCGAGAAAGTCACCCTGGAAACGCCGGACAAGGCGAATAGCGTGCTGTTCGCCATCCAGCCGATTCCGCTCAAGGATGACGCCGCCACCTATCCGGCCTTGATGATCGCCAATCACATGCTCGGTGGCGGCGCCTTGCGCAGCCGCCTGGCCGACCGCATCCGCCAGAAGGAAGGCCTGTCGTACGGCGTTGGCTCGCAAGTGAGCATCCCGTCGCGCGAGCCGGCCGGCTACTGGATGGCGTATGCCATCAGCGCGCCGCAAAACACGGTCAAGGTGGAAGCGGCCCTGCGCGAGGAAATCGCCAAGGTGCTGGCCGACGGCTTCACGGAAGCGGAACTGGCCGAAGCGAAGAAGGGCTGGCTGCAATCGGAAGAAGTGGGCCGCACGCAGGACAGCGGCCTGGCGCGCGGTCTGGCCGATTACCTGGCGCAAGACCGCAGCATGGCCTACGACAAGGACCTGGAAGCGAAAGTGGCCGCCTTGACCCTGGCGCAAGTCAATCAGAGCCTGCGCGAGTACCTGAAGCCATCGGCCATCTCGATCGTGACGGCGGGCGATTTTGCCAAGGTGGCGAAGGAAGGTGAAAGCGGCGCCAAGGCAACGACGTCGAAGTAAGCTGTTTTGGATGAAAAAACCCCGCTGGCAATGACATTGCCAGCGGGTTTTTTTATTGATGTGTCAACTTAGCGTGGCGCCATTTCGGCTACATAAATTTCCACGCGGCGGTTGCGTGCGCGTCCCGAGGCATCCGCGTTCGAGGCGATCGGCTCGCGGGCGCCGCGGCCTTCCGTGACGACGCGCGTCGGCGAGACCCCGCGCATGGACAGGTAGTCGCGCGTGTGGGCCGCGCGTTCCACCGACAGCGGTTCATTGATGGAAGCGCTGCCCGTGCTGTCCGTGTGGCCGATGATGCTGACCGTGGTGTTCGGATTTTCATTCAGGGTGGCGGCAAAGCGGTCGAGAATCGGGCGGAAGTTGCCCTTGATGTCGGCGCGGTTGGTGTCGAAGGAAATATCGCTGGGGATTTCCATTTTCAGGCGGTTATCGGCCGTTTGCGTCACTTGCACACCGGTACCCTGTGTCGCTTGTTCCATCGCGCGCTTCTGATTTTCCATGCGGTTCGACCAGATATTGCCGACCACGGCGCCCGCTGCCGCGCCCAGCAGAGCGCCCCCGGCCGTGCGGCCGCCGCTGCCGCCACCGGTGGTGCCGCCGATCAAGGCGCCCAGGCCTGCGCCGATGCCGGCGCCCGTGGCCGTGCCACGCTGCGTCGAGGACATGTCCGCGCAGCCAGTGGCGGCCAACGCGAGGACCAACATGCCGATCAGGGATTTGGCGCCAGCGCCGATTTTGAATGTTTCTTTCATGGATTTTCTCCTTGTTTTGTTATTGGGACATACCCAGGACTACCTGTACACGTTACTGCAAAATGCAGTTGCTTGCCAGTGCGTGCCCACTGTCGCTAAAAGCGGCAAAAGAGCGGCGCTCGTTTGCACGCGCGCCGCTCTTGTCAGGCCAGGCTAACGGCCTGGGCTATAAACCGCGCCCGCTGATCAGGCGCAGCAGGATCATGATGACGGCGACTACCAGCAGAATGTGGATGAAGCCGCCAATGGTATAAGAAGTTACCAGGCCCAGCAGCCAAAGAATAATGAGTACGACGGCGATTGTATACAGCATGATATGTCCTCCGAGAGTAATGTGTGGATGACGGCGACTGCCGTGGCCTTGCGAGGCGTTGGCGTCTGGCGCTGTCATCGGTTTTTGTCATTGCGCGGCGACTGGGTCGCTGAACGCTGATGCCATGACTTAGTGTCTACTTTGTTTCCCTTGCGTTCTGTACGCTGTCGTACACAAGGATCAACTATTGGGCCCGGTCAGCGTGTTCATTTGCCATGCCCGGTACCCAGGTCAGCATACCGGTCATGCCGACGGCGCCCGCCAGGCAACTGACCATGCCACCCGTCAGCAGCAGCATGACGCCGAACACGGGCGCGCTCGCTTGCAATGGCGCCAGGTCCAGCGCGCAGAAGCCCAGCGCGGTGGCCAGGATGCCGCCGCCGATAAAGCCGAGCCAGATTTTGTTGCCGCCTGTCTTGTCGTATTTCATCGCATCTCCTTGAAGACATCCGTTGAGCTTTCCTGAGTGCATCATCTCGCGGGACGGCAAACTCATCTGTTCGCCAACGAACATTGCTAAAAAGAAAACGCCCGGACAGGCCGGGCGTGTGGTTAATTTGCAAGGAATCGCGGCAGCGGCGCCGCCGCAGGTCGCTTAGCCCAAGGCGCGCAAGCCGCCGTTGACGATGCGCACGCGGTCGCCCTGGCGCCAGTTCGGCGCTGCGCTCTGGTGCACGGTGCGCGTCTTGCCGTTGTCGAGGCGCACGACGATGTTGTAGCTTCGCGTGGCGCGCACGCTGCCTTCGATCTGGTTGCCGGCCACGGCGCCGCCAACGGCGCCCAGCACGGTAGCCAGTTGCTTGCCGTGGCCGCCGCCGACCTGGTTGCCCAGCAAGCCGCCAACGACGGCGCCGCCGGCCGCACCCACGCCGCTGCCTTCGGCGCGCGTATTGACTTCATGGATGGCTTCGATCACGCCGCAATTGCTGCACACCTGCGGCGCCGGGGCGGCTGCCGCGTATTGCTGCTGTGGTTGCTGTTGGGGCTGGCGCACGGGTTGCTGTTGAGGCTGCTGTGGCTGTTGCTGCGGCGGCAAGGCAGCCAGCGCTTGCGCGCCGGCGGGCTGCAAGTTCGCTTGCGGCTGGTTCGCCTGCAGGCTGGCCAGCTGTTCGGCCGAGGTGCTGGCCGCCAGTGGCTGGGCATCGCTCTGGGACGAGGGCAGCCAGCCCATCAGGGCCGCCGTGCCCACGCCGCAGAACAGCAGGACGGCGACGGCGGCGGCAAGCACCAGCGGATGGAGGGATTTGGTGGTGGTCATGGAAAGCTCCTTGGTGTTTTTAAATAATGAAATGGGTAGTGCGTGTTATCCGTGCATGCAGTCAGTGTGCTGTGCCGCGTGCCGTGCTTCCGTGCGTCACCGTACATACAGGGGCGGTACTGCACCGTAGGCTAAGTAAAAATTATGTCGAGTTGTAACGACACAAAGGAAAAGCAATGCCACCAACGAATGCCAGCATGACCCTGTCCCGCGACGCAGGCCGATCCGGCCTGGGCACGCCTGCGGGCGCGTTTGACGCCGGCAACCGCTTGCTGGCCAGCTTGCCCGAGCACGACTTGCGGCACTTGACGGCGCTGTTCGATAGCGTCACGGTCGAGGTGGGCGAGGTACTGTACGAACCTTGCCAGCCCATCGGCTACATCTACTTCCCCCGCGACTGCCTGATCTCGCTGCTGGCCGTGGCGGAAGGACGGATGACGCTGGAAGTCGGTTCTGTCGGCCGCGAAGGCGTGCTGGGCGCTTCCGTCGCGCTGGGCCATGAGCTGGCGCAAGTGCGTGCCGTGGTGCAACGTTCCGGTACGGCCAGCCGCATCGGGCGGGCCGAGTTCTGCGCCGAGTTCGCCCAGCTCGATTCCCTGCAGCGTTTGCTGTACCGCTACACGGACACCTTGCTGGCGCAAGCCATCCAGATTGCCGTGTGCAGCCGCTTCCACGTGCTCGAGGCACGCCTGGCCCGTTCGCTACTGATCACGCGCGACCGCCTGCAGTCGGAAAAATTTCACCTGACGCATGAATTCCTCGCCCATACCCTGGGGGTGCGGCGGGTCGGCGTGACCAAGGCAGCGAGCGCGCTGCAACAGCAAAAACTGATCACCTACAGCCGCGGCAATATCGAAATCCTCGATTCCGCCGGCCTGGAAGCCGTCTCCTGCCGCTGCTATGCGCTGGTCAAGGATAGCGGCACCACCGGCATGGCCAACGTCTTCGTCTGATTTCCCTCCTCCTTGTGCCGTGGACGCAAAAAAGCGGGGCGGGCGCCTGGGCACCCACCCCGCTTTTTTGCGCAGCGATTACTTCGGCTTGACCTGGTTGCCGATCACGCCGCCGACGGCGGCGCCACCGACTGCGCCGACGGCGCTGCCGCCCGTCAGCACGGAGCCGGCAACGGCGCCGACACCGGCGCCGATGGCCGTGTTTTTATCCTGGCCCGACATGTTGGCGCAAGCAGTCAAGCTCAGCAGCAGAGCGGCAACGGAAGTGGTAGCGGCGATTTTTTTAATGATTTGCATGATAGTTCTCCTATGAATTCGGACCTCGTGGCGCCGGCTTGGTAGGGGCCGGTGGAATGTCGTGTCGCCACGTCTTGGGTGTTTCAGGCACGACCACAGAATAGGATTGTGACAAGGCAGGGTCTGTTCGGCAACGCACATAGGGGTGTAACAATTGTAATTGCCCCAAGTTGCCGTGCCCATCACCGGCTTTTGCGCGCTGCCTTGCCCGGTTTCGGCGCCACCGGCTTGACGCGCGCCTGGGCCAGCAGGGCTGCGCATTCACTATCCTCGCCGGGGCCGGTATTGACCAGCGGCAGCAGGGCGGCGACGGGCGCCACCACGGCCAGCGCCAGGGCGCCGCCGGCGCGCAGGGCCAGCACCCCCTTGTCGACGCTGACGTCGGGCTTGCTGAAAGTGCCCCGCACATACAGGGGCGAGCGCAGCGAAAAGACGCGCAGCCCCTTGCTGTCCGGCTGCAAGGTCAGGTCCAGTTGCTCATTGGCCAGGTTCACGGTGCCGTCGACGTGCAGCACCGCATCGTCCGTATCGACGATGAACTGGCGCGTGCGCACCAGCCCTTTGGCGACGACGAAATCGGCGGCCATGCAGTTCAGTTTGACCTGCTTGTCACCCACCAGCTTGGTCAGCACGACACTACCGATATTCAAGCCCATTTCTTCCAGCAGCAGCTTGCTGATGCTGCCCCGGTTGATCAGCGCGCGCACTTCGCCGTTCGAACTGCCCAGCAGGCTGGCGACAGAATTGCCCGTGGCCGACAGCGAAGCGTCGCCATTGATTTCGCCCACGCTGGCCTGCAAGGCCGGCAGGCGGGGAAACAGTTGCTGGATATGCAGGTGGCGGGCGCTGGCCTTGAGTTCGGCGGCGATGCCGTTGGCGATGACCTTGCCGCTGCCGTCGAGCTTGATCTGCGACGTCAGGGTACCGCCCGCCACATTGAAGTTGAGCGGCGTCAAGGACAGCACGCCGTCCGTCAGCACTACATGCGTGTCGAGCTTGCTGATCGGCAACTCGGCGTCGCGCGTGATGTTATCGGCCGTGTAGCGCACGTCGGCGTCCAGGCTGGTCCAGCGCTCCGTCTTGAAGGTTTCCACCGGCAGCACGCGGCCGTCCGGCTGCGTCGAAGGCACGCCCCGTTCCTTCTTGCTGGCGCTGGAATCGGCGCCCACCAGCGGACCCAGGTCGGAAAATTGCAATAGGCGCGAGTGCACTTCGCCCGTCAGGCGCTTGCGCGGCGTGCTGGCCGAAAAGGCCAGCTTGCCACGGATGTCACTGGAACCCACCTTGCCGCTGAACTGGTCGTACACCCATTCGCCGCCGCGCGGCGCCAGGGTGCCCGTCAAATGACCTTCCGTACTGAAATGCGGCGTTTCCGGCAGCAGCACGCCCGTCAATGGATACAGGCGCGCCATGCTGGGCCCCGATATTTTCAGGCGCACATCGAGCGCGGCCAGGTCCGCCGGACGCGTCAGGGTGCCTTCGATGGCCACGCTGCTGCCGCTTGCGCGCATGTCGGCCTGGATGGGGAAGGGCGTGCCTTGCTGCTGCAGCGACAGCACGCCGCCCGCCTTGCCGCCGCCCTGGATGCTTTCGCCACGGTATGTGCCCGACAGCTTCCAGGCGATGCCGTAGCGCGCATCGTTCGCGATGGTATCGACATCGGCGCGCATCGCCGTGTGCGTGACGTCATCGTCCAGCGTCACGGTGCCCTTGCTGAAGACCACGCTTTGCAGTTCCAGCTGCCACGGCGACGGCTGCTCCTGCTTCTCGAAGGTCCAGTTGTTCTTGCCATCCTTGTTGCGTAGCAAGCGTACTTGCGGCGCGTCGAAGCGCAATTGCGGGATGATGATTTTCTTGTCCAGCAGCGCCAGGGGATTGAGTGAAAACGCCAGCTGGCCCACGTTGGCCAGCGGCGCTTGCTCATCTGCTACCACCATGCCGCTTGGGTTGCCCAGGCGCACGTCTTGCGCCTGCAAGTGCGGCCACGGCAGGTAGCTGCGCCAGCTGTGTTGTCCTGCAGTCGGCGGCTGCTGCCACGTCAGCGACAGGTCGCCCGCAATGGCGAAGGGCCGGCCCAGCGCTTCGCTGGCGCGTGCATTGAGCCAGGGCTTGGCGCGGTTCCAGTCCATATTGAGCAGGACGACGGCGGCCGTGACGGGCAGGGCGACGAGCACGGCGGCGCTGGCGAGGGCGATTTTCTGGCGGTGCGAGAGGGAGATAAAACGTGGCATAGGGTGTGGGCTAAGAAGTGTTTCTTTCTGGATAGAAGCACGATGCTACAGGAATCGCTACCAAACCGGGTCGGTTTCAGGTTTTGCTGGTGCAGGCGTGCGCTGGCGCACCTTGCCCACGCAAGTATTGTCGATTTCTTACCCTATGTGCGGCACCGAACGGATATGTGGGGAGCCGCAGCCTATAACGTTATACATCAAACGCCGTTCCTGATTCCAGATGCACCGACGTATGAACCTTATCGCTTAACATTCTCCAGGAGAAGAAAAATGACAAACCGAGATTTCAAGATTTCCCCGCTGGCCGCTTTCGCCGCATGTGCCACCGCCGTCGTCCTGATGACGGGCTGTTCCAGCCTGAAAACGCCAGCCACGGCCGATGTCGCCGTGTCGCGCGCCGCCGTCGATAATGCCGCCAGCGCCGGTGCCGCCGACCTGGCACCCGATGAAATGCGTTCGGCCCGCGAAAAAATGCGCATGGCTAACCAGGCCTTGAAAGACCGCGACTACAAACTGGCGCGCGACCTGGCCGACCAGGCGCAAGCCGATGCCAAGCTGGCGCAAAGCAAGGCCAACTCGGCCAAGGCCACCAGCGCCGCCGATGAAATCAACGAGAATATCCGCGTCATGCGCGAAGAACTCGACCGCGCCAACCAGCAAGCCCCGAAACAATAACGAAGAATAAGAACAGGACCCCATCATGAAAAAAGCTAACTACACCACCATTCCCGGCCTGCTGGCCATGGCCGCTTTTGTTGCCGCCTGCAGCTCCGCACCGACCACCACCAGCCTGCTCGACCAGACGCGCGGCGACTACATGGCGGCGCAATCGAACCCGCTGGTATCGACCTATGCGCCACGCGAATTCCGCGAAGCGAGCGCTGCGCTGGAAGCGGCGAACGCGGCCGCCACGCGCCAGGATGACAGCGAAAAGGTCGACAAGCTGGCCTACCTGGCCAAGCAAAAAATTGCTACGGCACAAGAGATAGCCAAGCAGAAAGCCGCCGAAGCCGATGTCGCCAATGCCGGCAAGCAGCGCGATCAATTGCGCCTCGATGCGCGCACGCAGCAGGCTGACCAGGCCACGGCCCGCGCCCAGGCGGCACAAGCGGATGCGCAAGCAGCCCAGGCCCAGGCCCAATCGGCCCAAGCATCGGCGCGTGACGCCACCGCCCGCGCCGCCGCGCTGGAAGTGCAGCTGGCCGACCTGGCCGCCAAGAAAACCGAGCGCGGCATGGTCATTACGCTGGGCGACGTGCTGTTTGGCACGGATAAGGCGAATTTGACGGCTGATGGCGCGAATACGGCACGCAAGCTGGCCGATGTGCTGAAAAACAATCCGCAGCGTACCGTGCTGATCGAAGGCTTTACCGATAGCACGGGTGGTTCCGCGCACAACCTGGAATTGTCGCAGCGCCGCGCCGAATCCGTGCGCAATGCGCTGCTGGAACAAGGCATCAGCCGCGACCGCGTTGCGACGAAAGGCTATGGCGCCGCCTATCCGGCCGCCGGCAATGACAGCGCGGCGAACCGCCAGCTGAATCGCCGGGTGGAAATCGTCTTGTCGGAAGATAACACGGCCATTCCCGCCCGCCGATAAGCTGCGCCAGTTGGCGCGGCAGTACCCAGGCAGCACCGGCCGCATGTCGGCCGGTGGATACCCATGCAAGATTTGAAAGGAAACATCATGACCCTAACATCTGTTGAAATTCCAGCTGGCATCGATACGGCCGCCATCCGCGCCGCCGCCAAAAACCTCGACGACGGCGCCGTGACGGCCGGCTACCAGGGCGACCGCCAGGAGTTGATCACCCTGTTGAATGGCGCGCTGGCCACCGAGCTGGTGTGTATTGCGCGCTATAAACGCCATTACTACACCGTGAGCGGGCGCGACAATGGCAGCATCAAGGCCGAGTTCCTCGAGCATGCGCAGCAGGAGCAGGAACACGCCGACTGGCTGGCCGAACGCATCGTGCAATTGAATGGCAAGCCAGATTTTAATCCTGCAACATTGCTTGCACGCAGCCATGCCGAGTATGATGAATCCGAAGACGTGCAAAGCATGGTGCGTGCCAACTTGATCGCGGAACGGGTTGCGATCGAGTCGTATCGCCAGATGATCGTGAAAATTGGCGACAAAGACCCGACTACACGCCATTTGTTGATCAAAATCATGGCTGTCGAGGAAGAGCACGCCGATGATATGCGCGATCTAATGGAATAGTGTTTTTGAGTAAAGTAGGTATAGTAACTACATTCATCCACAGCTAAGGAGCTAAACCATGTTGGAAAACAATATCACCACCGTTAATAACGATGTCAAAACCCTGGTCAAGGATGCGCAAGCCCTGTTCAGCGCCGCTGCCGCCCTGACCGGCGAAAAAGCCGATGAAGTGCGCGTCAAGGGCATGAAAACCCTGGATGCAGCCTTGGCCAAGGCGCACGAAGCGCAAGCATCGGCTATCGTTGCCACCAAGCAGCTCGCCTCCCAGGCTGACGGTTATGTCAAGGAAAACCCATGGCGCACGGTGGCCGTCGCCGCTGGCGTCGGCGTGCTGGTCGGCTTCATCCTGGGCCGCAAGTAATCCACCGTCAGGAGCGATATGGACAAGTCTGCTTCGTCTCACCAGGGGCCGGGATTGATCGGCTCGGTCGCCGGCCTGGCCAAAAACGCCGTCGGACTGATGTTGTCGCGGCTGGAACTGGCCACCATCGAACTGTCGGAAGTGCGCAATCACATGCTGCAGCTGGTGGTCATTTTCGCCCTGGCGACGGTGGCGGGCTTGTTTGCCATCGCTTACGGCAGCGTGCTAATCGTTTTCCTGGCCTGGGATAGCCTGGGCTGGAAGATCCTGGCGATCATGACGGTGGTGTTCGTACTGCTGGCCATCGCGCTGGTCATGTATGCACGTGCCATGCTGCGTCAAGGAAAGTTGTCCATGCCCGCCACTATGGCGGAATTGAAGGCCGACCGCGACATGCTGATGTAAGCTGCTGGCGGGAGCCACCCGGGTTTGTGCCGGAACGAAGTCCGCCATGTCCAGCCTGCCTTACGAGGAGAATTCATGTCGGAAAACGACAAACTGGCGGCGCAGGCCGCCCGCAAGCGCCTGCTGATCGCCCAAGGCGAAATGTACCGCGTGGGCATCGTGCATGCGCGCGCCAACGTGGGCTATGCCCTGCGTCCAGAATCGCTGCTGCAGGGCGTGGTCGAAACGGCTGTCGGCTTTGCCGGCCACCGCGTCGAATCCCTGCTGGCGCCGGGCGGCATGCGCCTGCAAGGCGCCATGCCCTACGTGCTGACGGCGCTATCGTTTATCGGACGCAAGAAGCTGGTCAAGCCGGCTCTGGTCCTTGTGGCCGTGGCCGCCGTTGCCGCCAGCTGGCTGCGTCGCAAGCGCTGAAGCTGCCAATACCCGCAACGCCGTCATCGACGGCGTTTTTTTTGTGCGTACGCTACGTCCTGCACTTGCCGGCGCAAGCGCGCACTATCCCTTACAATAATACTCGCCGCATTCCGCGCGGCGAACAGAGGGGCCATCTTGATGACGAATGCGAAGACACCGATCAATCAGTTAAATCCCACGCGCCTGCGCATCGTGCTGGTGCTGCAAGGCGGCGGCGCGCTGGGCGCCTATCAGGCCGGCGTCTATCACGCCTTGCACGAACATGGCCTGGCGCCCGACTGGGTGGTGGGCACCTCGATCGGCGCCATCAATGCGGCCATTTTGGCGGGCAACAAGCATGAGGACAGGCTGGTGCGGCTAAAGCAGTTCTGGCAGCGCGTGGCGCACCGCGACAGCGTCGACATGAATATGATTTCTGACCAGCAGCGCCGTTCGAACATCTGGCTGGCCACGCTCGATACGGTGCTGCGCGGCGTGCCCGGCTTCTTCAAGCCGCGCTCGTTCAGCCTGTTCCCGACAGGAATTGCCGTCAAGCCGGAAGACGCCAGCTATTACGACACGAGCGAGCTGGCCAGCACCCTCGATGAACTGGTCGATTTCGATTACCTGAACCAGCCCGGCGGCATGCGCCTGACGGTCAATGCCCTGCGCGTCAAATGTGGCAGCCTCACCAGTTTCGACAGCCAGCAGCAGCCGCTGACGGCCGACCATATCCGCGCTAGCGGCGCCTTGCCGCCCGGCTTTGCCGGCGTGCGCGTCGATGGCGACCTGTACTGGGATGGCGGCCTGTACTCGAACACGCCGCTGGAAACCGTGCTCGATGACACGCCCCACGTCGATACCCTGGTCTTCATGGTCGACCTGTGGAGCTCGGAAGGGCCGGAACCGACCACCCTTGATGAAGTGCAGACGCGGCAAAAGGACGTCACTTTCGCGTCGCGTTCGAAGCGGCATATCGAAGATTACGTCAATACGCATACCTTGCAGCACAAATTGCGCGAACTCTACGCCAAGCTGCCCGACGACGCACACAATCGGCAGCAAACGGAAGCGCTGGTAGCGCTGGGCTGCGACAGCACCATGCACATCGTGCGCTTGCCGTATGCAGGGCGCGACTGGCATATGGCGGCCAAGGATATCAATTTCTCCAAGGGTTCCATCGAATGGCGCTGGGAGCAGGGCTACCAGGACGCCTTGCGTGCGATCAAGGCGGCCGGCTGGCTGGCCTTCGTCACGGAAGACACGCCGCTGGTGGTGCACGAGTTGCCTCCCTACGAACGCGACGCCGCCTGATCAGGCGGCGTCGCAACAGCACGGCGCATCACTGCGGATGCGCCGCTATGCGCAGTTTTTCCGCGTTCGCCATGTCTTGCCGGTAAGTGTCTTGCGCCTCCTTCAGGCAAGTGGACCGCGTGGCGGACGGCTCCAAACGGCAGGCTTTTTTGGCTTCGGCCAGGGCGGCGGCGATTTCCTTGCGCAAGGTGCGCAACTGGGCTTGCGCCGTGCTGTCTTCCTGGTACCAGCGGGCCGGATCACCCGCTTGCGGGGCAGCGGTTTGTGCCTGGCTGAATGGTGCCAGGCTGCATGCCAGCACGAGGGCCAGCGCCGGGGAAGTGAGTCGGTGCGTCATGGTATTTCCTCCTTGAAATAAAAAAGGCGCCGCAGCGCCTTTTTTTACAACCTGCCCGTCAGTAATAGCAGGATCAGTATCACGACGACCAGGCCGGCGATGCCGCTGGGGCCGTAACCCCAGTTGCGGCTATGCGGCCAGGTAGGCAGGACGCCGACCAGGGCCAGGATCAAGATGATCAGAATGATGGTGCCCATGGCAACTCCTTGTTATCGTACGACGCATGCGGGATGGCGGGTGCCTGCTGGCACAATCCGCCGAAAATTAATAGCGGTAGACGCGGCCGTCAACGACGCGCACGCGGTTGCCTGGGCGCAAGTCATTCGCGTTGTCCTGCACTACGGTGCGGTATTCGCCGTTGTCGAGGCGCACACTGATCTGATAGGCCTGCGCTTGCTGCCTGCGGCCTTCCACCTGATTGCCGACCACGCCGCCGGCGACGGCGCCGGCCACGGTGGCGGCCGTGCGTCCGCCGCCCGAGCCGATGGTATTGCCCAGCAGGGCGCCGGCGATGCCGCCGACCACGGCGCCGGCGCCGCTGGTTTGGCCGCCACCCTGCACGATCTGGATCGAGTCGACGGTGCCGTACATGGCGGACTCAGGCTGGTTGGCCGGGTAGTATTGTTGTGACTGGGAAGGGCCGGTGGCGCAACCGCTCAGTACGGCGGTGGCAGCGAGCATCAGTGCAGCCAAGGTGGCATTGGTTTTCATTTTATTCTCCTGACGAGGTGAAGGTGTAGTGCCATCTTAGTTACGCACCTGTTCCCGGTCTGTACGCTGCCGCACGCACTTATTTCGTGTCAAAATAGTATTTTTGGCAAAAACGATGCATCAAAACGTTGTTATTTCTCCCTGCCTGCCTCCTGCTTTCAAAATAAATTACTTGTGTACGCCAGCGTACAGAAGTGCGGCGCCTATCCACGTAAAACGGTAGTCATGCCAAGCAGACATGCTTGTCACCACCAGGGAGAACTACAATATGAACAAGAATAAGCTTTTCACCGCCATCGTCGTCAGCCTGGCGTGCGCCGCCTGGGGCGGCCAGGCAGTGGCCGCCACGCCGGAAGCGAAAGCAGCCTACAAGGCTGCCAACGAACAGGCTGGCCTGAATTACAAGCTGGCGCATGCGGAATGCGAAAAAATCACGGGCAACCCGAAGGATGTCTGTATCGCCGAAGCGAAGGCCGTGCGCACCTACGATGAAGCAGTTGCTCAGGCGCAATACACGAATACCTTGCGCGCCTACACCAAGGCGCGCATCAAGATTGCCGATGCCAACTACGACGTCGACCTGGCCCGCTGCAATGCGCTGACGGGCAACGACAAGGATGTCTGCGTCAAGCTGGCCAAGTCCACCAAGGTGGCGGCCCTGGCCGACGCCAAGGCAGACAAGAAAGTCATCGAAGCGCGCAGCGATGCGCGTGAAGCAAAGAGAAAAGCCGAGTACAAGGTCGCGACAGAAAAATGCGATGCATTAGCCGGCGCAGCCAAGGACGACTGTATCAAGGCTGCAAAAACCCAGTTTGGCTATTGAGCTCCCTCCGGCGCACAGTCACCAGATTGGTATAAGAAGCTCATTGTGAGCACATTGATTGACCACTCCTAAGGAAAAAACCATGAAATTCACTAAATCTATCGCTACTGGCCTTTTCGTCGCTTCCCTGTTCGCCGTTGCAGGTTGCGCTTCGACCCCAACCAAAGAAGGCACGGGCGAGTACATCGACGACGCGGCCATCACCACCAAAGTCAAAGCCAGCATCTTCAACGAGCCTACCCTGAAAGCGACGGAAATCAACGTTGAAACCTTCAAGGGCGTGGTTCAGCTGAGCGGCTTCGTGGCTCAGCCAGCTGATGCCGCCAAAGCGGGTGAAATTACCCGTGGCGTCAAAGGCGTGAAGTCGGTGAAAAACGACATCCGCGTCAAGTAATGGCATGACCTGCCGCAGCGCCTTGCCCGATGGCTGGCGCTGTGGCCCTCCACCGACCGTTGCGGGAATCGCATGCCTATCCAGCCTTCAGATATCCCGCCCGAGCCGGTGGCGGCTGCCTCCATCGAGCCTGCCGGGCCACCTCCCGGAACGCCCGTGGAGCACCTCGATCCATCCCTGCGCCTGCCGCTGCATGTCAATGCGCGCGGCCTGGCCTTGGGCATCATCGCTACTGTCAGCTTCATCTATGCGCTGCAATGGGCGCAGAAATTCCTCATTCCCGTCATCTTCGGCATTTTTATTGCCTACACCCTCAATCCCGTCGTCGCCTGGCTGGAAAAGCTGCGCCTGCCGCGCGCCATCGGCGCCACGGCCGTCACGGCCCTGATCCTGTTCGGCTCCATCGTCGTGGTCGAGCGCGTGCAGGGTGAATTTGAATCCATCGTTGAAGAGTTGCCGGCCGCCACGCACAAGCTGTCGCGGCTGATTGCCGCCAATACGGGCGGCAAGAACAGCACCTTCCAGAAAATGCAGGCCGTGGCCAATGAAATCGAGCAAGTGGCCGCCGGCGCCGAAGCGCGCCGCAACAACCGCCGCGCCGCCGCCGCCGAGGCGCCCAACTTCAAGATCATGGACTGGGTCTGGGCCGGTTCGCTGGGCCTGGTGGGGTTCATCAGCCAAGCCACCATGGTCATCTTCCTCGTCTTTTTCCTGCTGCTGTCGGGCGACACCTTCAAGCGCAAGCTCGTCAAGCTGACAGGGCCGTCGCTGAGCCGCAAGAAGGTCACCGTGCACATTCTGGAGGATATCAATACCTCGATTCAGAACTATATGTTCATGCTGCTCGTCACGAATGGCTTGCTGGCGGTCCTGATGTGGATCGCCTTGCGCGTCATCGGCCTGGAAAATGCGGGCGCCTGGGCCATCGTGGCCGGCTTGCTGCACATCATGCCGTATTTCGGCCCCTTGCTCATCACCATCGCCACGGGGCTGGTGGCCTTTTTGCAATTCGAATCGCTGGAAATGGTCTTGCTGGTGACGGGCACGTCGATGGCCATCGCCACCCTGGTCGGCACCTTTGTCACCACCTGGATGACGGGGCGCATCGCCCGCATGAATCCCACGGCCGTCTTCATCAGCCTGCTATTCTGGGGCTGGCTGTGGGGCGTCTGGGGCCTGCTGCTGGGCGTGCCCATCATCGTTATCGTGAAGGTGGTAGCCGAGCGTGTGCAGGGCATGGAAGTGGTGGCCGAGCTGCTGGGCGAATAGCGTGCGGCAAGGCCTACGGCGCCCGCAGGCGCCGTTGTAACGTGCACACTAGTGTACTGCTTGCGAAATGGTTACACTATTTAAAGACTGCGCTATCATCTACATATTGAGTTTGAGATGAGGTGAGCAATGCTGACTGCGGCGCCGATTATATTGAGCGAGGAAGACCGTGCCGAACTGGAACGAAGGGTCCGGTCGCAAACCATCGATACAC
>NZ_PEBS01000042.1 GCF_002869965.1 Janthinobacterium sp. ROICE36 | reverse complement strand
CCCAAAAAGGAGATAAATATCGACCCATCGTGACCGCACCCACTACAATTTAACCGCGTAACACCATCTCATGCGCAGGTGGGCGCGATAGACCGGAATGGGTGGGCACGTTCACCGAAATACGCACTGACCACTGTGCGCGACCGATTGCCACTGCTGGAGGTGGCCCACCATGTTTTCACGCGCACCGGAATATTCTATCCGCAAACCTATGCCGCCATCAACGCGGCAGCCGGATCGGATAGCTACCGTTTGATGAAAAAAGGGCAGGCCGCACGCGTACTGCCGCAGGCATTGCGCATCAACACCGGAACCGACACGCAGGAAGACTGGGAGCAGCTGCACGTGAGCAAGCGCGAGCTTTCGGGCGACACTCAGATGGAACTTGGCTTCGGCGACATTGGCCCAAGCATTCTCGCGTAGAGCATTGACCGTCTGCGCTGGTGCCAGCGCCAGGCGCAAAAAAGCCCGCGCGCGGCGGGCTAGTCTTTACGGCTTGGCGCTTGGCGCCGATGGTTGTGGCGCCGTAGTCGGAGCGAGATCGCTGATAAAAAGTTTTGCAATAACGCCGTCCTCATCAATCTCTGCCTTTGCTAAAAACGATAAGGGCGCCTGGCTGGCCAGAGCCAGCGCATAGGGATTGTTTGGTAGGGATCGAATCGGATCGGTGATCTCGCATTGAATCCGTGGCTCACTTTCGCTTAACGACACTTTGCAACTTCCTGTCTTCGTATCAAGCTCTGAAAAAATTCCGACATACGTCTTGGTTCTATCGAATCTAATGCTTGTTGCAGCCGAGAAATACTCTTTATTTTTATCATCAAGCTCGGAGATCTTTGTGCCGCTCGCGTAAATGCCAATATTGTTGCAGGTCTTGTCGATAGGGCTTGTAGCCATTCTGGCAGCAGGGCGCAACGCTTCAGCCATCTTGTCGATGGTTGATATTAGCCTTTCCGTCATCTGTGCGCTATTTGCAAGTGACTTGTCTAATGCATCCTTTAGCAGCTTCATTTCTTCGCTTGATCTCCGGCTTAAGACGTATGCTACCACGGCGGTCAACACCGCACCGCCCGTGCCACTCCAAAAGTTCGCGGATGTCATGATGCCCTGAATGTACGCAACAACCTCATAGCAATGATGCTCATCTGGCTCCCGCGCCACTACTTTTACGGCCAGGCTATCAAACTGCTTGTTGTACTTCCCGGTCTCTACAAAATTCCCGCAAACTCCCAAAATGCGAGCAAAACCCTGAAGTGAAATTCCCAGTTGGTTCAAGTCGATTTCATGCTTTTCGGCATCTCTGCCCTCGTAGCGTATCGACATTTCTTCTTGCATAGTCACCCCTTATATTGGGCTTTATTATATGAAATATTACCAACAGGAAATCTATCCAATAGTTGCAAGCTTCCCACACAACCCGCACCACCGCGACCCACTCAGCCCAGCGCGGCCGCAATGCTCGCAGGCCGAATCAGACCGCATCAGGTAGCCGTCCGGCGACCAGGCGCTGGGGTTGTTCAGGCGATGGTCAGCGGCTGCCTCAAGGGCGGCCAGGAGGACTTTCTCGGCGTTGTCGAGCCATCGACTGGCGGTCATTGAGCGCCTTTATTTCGTCGCTCACGCGCCCGGTTTTGGCGCCACGGTCTTGCTGTTGTAAACCTCCGAGCAACGGTATAGAATTCGCTTCAGTTGGCAGGGCGGCGTTAACCGCCCCACCTTCTAGGTCAAAAAAGTCCGATTTGATGAAGCACTAATAGCATTCCTGAAATGGCAGAAATGCATTTCGCAACATCAATCGTCCAGCTAACCTTCGCTACTTTTCGTTTGGCTTTAGGCATTTTGCTTTCGCTTATGCGTGACGCCGAACGAGGCCTCGTTCAGCGCCTGGATTAGAGGGCTGAACATTTATATCGCGCCTTGCCGGGCGCTAGCCGGTGTAGCTGCAGCTACGGTGGCGCCACCAACACACCTTGGGGAGCACCCTGTGTGTTGGTGGTTGAGCTTGGTTTGATAGAGGTAGCCATACAGCAAGGCTTGCATTTCCGGCATCCGCCTGACCGACTAGACGGGCATGCTGTAAGCTCTTTTTCATTCCTCACCGCGAGCGGATTGATGGTCCGCAGTCCGGGAATCACCCCGGATTCTTAGCCAGCACACTGGATAGTGTGCGGGCCTTATTTTTATTTCACCAGTCGAACACCTGATACTGGTGATGCAATCCCCATCAGCTTGCCCTTGCGATAAAACATGATCTCAAACGCGGACCCGCGCAAACAAGCGTCCATGTCGGCATAGGCAGTGATCATTTTCAGGCGCTTCGCTTCGGGCAACTTCTCGATGGCATACGTCCAATGGACGGCCAAGTGATCGCCCTCAATGCGCCAGCTGGCGAATTCGCGGATGCCAAACTGCACATCCTGCGCGGCATCCCTATTGCAAGGCGCGGCAGCGACCTGAGGCGAGAAGATGAGGGCGAACAGCAAGAGAATTACGTACTTCATGGCGACGCCAAGAGCTTCCTCTTTGCCACTTCGAATTCATCATCCGACAAGAAGCCATCCTCTACCAATGTCGCAAGCTTTCGGATCTCGTCCGCCAGAGATGTGGGTGAGGCTAGAGTTTTTGAGTTTTTTGAATCACGCATTGCTGCTTCCACTATTTTTTTGAACTCTTCGACTTCAGAATTGTATTGTTTCTGAAAAATGAACGCATCCGGATCTTGCGTTGCCTCCATTAGTCCGCCACCAAATGGTTTGCTTCCCGCGTAGGAGAATAGAATATATCCAGGAGTCCACCCGCCAAGCTTTAGCTGAATAGCAGTAATCGTGGAAATAGGTATGGAGCGCTCACCGTTCAGTCCAGATGCAAGAAAATTTCCCGCACCTTTTTTACGAATTAAGACCGCATCCGCCAGAAACTCTAATTCGTCTTTTACTGATGTTATTTTCATGTTTATCCTAATGAGACTGCTGTCATAGTTAATCTAATTGGAAGCCTACATTTTTAAGAAAAATTGATAATTGATATTCTATCTAATTATTACGCCACTTCATCGCTCAACCAGATCCAGTCGATCAAGATGCCGATCTACAGTGATCTCGGAACATCTAGCACGGATCGATCGCAAAATGGACGGCCCGACGCCTTTCATGGTAAGTAGGATGTGATCCGGAGCCTCTTCTATTACAGCGGGCGAAGATAGGCCCGCCCGCAGCATTGATTCGATCGATTCGCGCCCCAGTTTAGGGATGGTCTTCAAGAATTGAGGAAAGAATTGATCAATGATGTCATCATCACTCTGTCCAAGTCTCTCGACAATGTCAAGCCATTCAGGCCGTAGCAATATTTCGCGAATTTCCATAATACGGTAATCCATCGAATGATCAGCCTCGAGAATTGCGCGGAAAGCAATTAGGAAATTTAGAAAATCGCCGCCATCTGGAGGGATTTTTCCAATATCCGACGGGATTAAATTGTCGGACTCATAATTAACGTCGATGCCAAGTTCTCGAAAAGTAAAGGAATGCGGCACCCATTTCCCCTCACTTTCTCCGACAACCATGGCGGGTGGAAAATTCGGTAGGTCGTCAAAGACGATGCCGTGCAAAGCTAGGAGCCTTACTGGTGTGCTAAGTCTCATCGGCACCTGATAGGTTAGGTGTTTATATAAATCATAATTTGGATACGCATTATCCTCTTGGTGTTTTATTTCCGCCGCTAATGTCATTAGGCCCGATTCGAATTTATCCAGGCTTGTGAGTGATAGGAATGAATGTTGCGCCGTCAAGTTTTTAAGTTCAGTAAGGCGATCTTGCGCCACTCCAAGCCTAGATCGTCTAGTTTTCAGATTTTCCGATTTGTTCGCTATTTGGGCTGATTCGTTGATTATTTGAACGAGTCTCTGGCATTGATCGGCTGCGAAATGTTCAGCTTGAGTAAAAATTCTCTCGGTCGCATTGGTGTCCTCAATAGGCTGCGCTTGCTTGAATTTCCAAACATTCGAATATTTCATTAAAAATCAACGCTTTGCCAAACCTTAATAACACGCGCCAATATTTGAAAATCCATGTCTGGCTTTATCGTCCAATCGCGGTAGGCTTTATTTTCGGATGATGCAATAATGCCCTCACCGGGTATTCTTTGGAGTCGTTTAATAAAGCCTTCATCGCCAACCCTGAAGAAATAAACTGCGTCTCCATCAAAAGTATTAATTCCCCGATCTACTAACAGTGGATCGCCTGGATTGAACATGCCTCGCATGGAGTCGCCAAAACCCGTGACGATGGCAAGATTTTTTACGCCGGTATGACTGCGGACATTTTTTTGAAGCCAGTCTGGCGTGACACGCCACCCGTTGATCTCGCCAGGCTGATCGCGCAGCAGCACGCCAGCGCCCATCGAACCGCCGGTATCGTATTGCGGGATAGCTATCTCAGTGCTTATCACATGGATTGGCTCGCGCTGTATGACGCCGCTGGAGCCGGCCTCAGTTTGACGCGATGCCTGCAATGCCTCCGCCGCAAGACGGGGGCTTATGTCATCAAGAGTGCAGCCGAAGCCCCGCGCGTAAGCCAGTGCAGCATCGAGGCTAATTGGACGCCTGCCGGTGATATTTTGATAAATCATAGATTGCCCGCCCTTTAGGCTGTGCGCGCGAGCAAACTCAGCGCGGTTCACCTTAGCAAATCGAGCCTTGAGCCTTTCGGCTTCCTCTTCTATTGTCAGAATCTTCATGTAGCTATGCTATCGAAAAAAAACAATAGCAAGGCTTGCGATAAAACTGTAGCAATGCTATTGTATTGAGATGGAAAATTCATCTCAGGTTTCAATTACGCGGGCGTGCTCGATTCTCGGTGGGCAGGCAGCCTTGGCGGGGCGCTTGGGTGTTACCCCTGCTGCCGTCAACCAGTGGATAAAGGGGTTGCGGCCAGTGCCCTCGAAACACTGCCCTAAAATCGAAGACATCACCGGCGGGAGTGTTCGCTGCGAGGAGTTACTCCCGTCATTCAACTGGGAATCCCTGCGCGCCAGGCCGCCCATGGATGCCACCCATCGCGCCACCGGTCCTGTCCCAGCGCCAGGCCACGCCGGCCGCCAGCCGCCCACGACGAACCGCATGCTCGACACCGTGCCAGACCGCGCTGCTGTCGGCCTCGATATGCGGGCAATTCCATGAGCTGGCTGTCCTCACTGTTTCGGCGTCCGCTGGTCATCACGCCCGTTGCCGTCCGGGCTGGCGACGATCTTGTCATCTCGCTGCGGGATCGGCTCGATTCGGATGATGCATTTGCGCTGCTCGACACACTTAAGCAGCAGTTCCCCGCTACGCGCATCCACCTGCTCACGGGGTTTGGCGACGTTCAGGTACAGCGGAACGATCGCGGCGGCGACAGCGCAAGTGGCAATGGTCGTCGTGACCCACCATTTCCAGTTGGCGGCCCAGCCCTGGGCAAGCCAGCTTCGCGCCTGTCGGCAGCGGGTGAGCAGGGAGACATTGTGGTGATCACCCTGGCTACCCAGTTCCGGCTGATAGCCGTCTACATCCCGCCAAAGTAGCAAAGCGATTCTGTCTCGCAAACCCATGTGATCCTTTTTAAGTGTCGAAAATGAAACTCAAGCAAACAATTTCTGTCGGTGCCGAAGCGGCGCCGTCAAAAACCGGAGAGCTACATGCCAAGCAATAAGATTATTTTGGAATGCATTTCGCTCCTCGCAAGCGCCATTCATCACGTCAACATGAATGCTCGCTCGCGTCATATTGCAGCCCAGGTCGAAGGCATGGTCCGTGGTGCGCAGATCGAAGCTGACACACTTGAAATCAAGCAATGGTGTGAAATTGCCTCTTCACTCAAAGGGATCAACGACCTCTTTGTGAATGCAGTTGCTGCAACCGGCGGCGCATCCCCGTCTCCCACTAGCGCAGCAAAGGAGACGCTTGCAACCTTCGCCGACCTTGCCGCCACCGTCACAGCCGCCGCCGAAAAACGCTTCGCCGCCGATCCATTTGCACCCACCTTCGAGATGCTCCCTGGCAAGGACGCTGTGACTGTCAAGCTGTATCCGCGTCCGGGCTCAGTTCAGTACATCGTCAACGTCACCGGCCCGCGATCCTCGGCCGTCAGAATGGAAGGCGGCCTACCGTCGCCGATCCTCGTGTCGCAGGTTGTGGAGTCTCCACTGTGATCACAAGCGTCACTGCCGGCGCGTCATCTCCGAGCGTCCATGTTCGCGCTGTGACGTTTGCGACGAAATGCTGCCCATTCGGCTTCCCAGCCACTTGGTCGCCGATTTGCGGGCTTGGCGCCCCGGCCGGCCAATCCATTTTTAATTTCCCGTCGAGCAGCAAATGCGCGGCGTAGTTGTTTTTTTCAGTCATGGGAGATTCCTTTGCAAGTTGTTGTGTGAGAACTGCAACTGTAACGCATTGGAATCTCCCGCCCGAAATAGCACCACCAGCATCAAACCGTAGTTTTCCTTGTAGTTCGAACCATAGGAGCAATTAGTAATGAACCAAGCATCAAAACCGGCAGCTCGCGGCGCCGATCTGACCGTAATTTTTAGTCACGAGGAAAAAGACTCGTTCCGTCGCAAGTGCAATTCCATCGGCTCACGTGCCGGCACCGAGGCTCGCCGCATCCTCAACGCCTGGAATCCGCTCCAGCAGCACGTGAATATTAAATTGCCGCGTCGACATATGGAATACCCATCTCATGGGCATTTTGTGCGCGCAAGCACTAGTCGGGCGGCGCGCGGCGGCGCGCCCATGCCGAGGCGTATTTAAGGGCTTCCGCTTGCGAAGGGAGCAGTTATCGAAGGGAAAGTAAATGCAGGACCAGAAGCAGGGCGTAACACGGGAGCAGCAAATCGTAGCGCACGCCACCGAGCTGATCCGGTTGTTTGATGCGCAGCGCGCCGCCGACAGGCTTAACGACAAGGCGGCTCGGGAGGTGGCCAAGCGCGCGCAGTACCCGCAAATGCTCGCGCTCCGCAAGGCGGTTCATCTCCGCCCGCCATAACGATTGCAACACCCGACAGCTACAGCATCACACGGCCGCCTGGCGGCCACTTTAATCACCATCAATTAGGAACATGACATGACGCAAACAACTGCAATTACGCCGTATCGCTCGCTGGACAACGCTGCTGGCAACAACGATCTGCTCGACACCCTCCTGGCCAAAGGCCCAAAGAACGACGCCGCCCTGGCCCGCGCGCTGGAAGTGGCGCCGCCGGTGATTTCCAAGATTCGCCACGGCCGCCTGCCTATCGGCGCCTCGCTGCTGATCCGCATGCACGAGGTGTTCGATGTGTCGATCCGCGAACTGAAGCGCATCGCGCGCGCCGAGGTGGCAGCTTGACCTGGGCGACAACGCAACCGGAAGGCGGCTCGCCTGTGCAGGCCGGGCAGGGCGCCCAGCAGCAAGAGCACGTCGAGCGCGAATTGCCGGTCGACCCCGGCCACGTCCGGACGCGCCAGCACTACGAAGCAATGCTGCAGGAACTGCAAGGCCAGAAATGAAAAAAGCCCACTTCGCAGGTGGGCTTCCTTGAAACGCAATAAATACCGGAAAGAATTTATGGCTCCAATTGTACAACAACATCCGACCATGACCAGTCGCGAAATTGCGGAACTGACTGGCAGCACGCACGATGCGGTGCTGAAAACCATTCGCCGCTTGCTCGCTGAGGGTGTCGTTTCTGGAAACGAGACCCCTTATAAGCACCCACAGAACAGCCAGACCTACAGCGAGTTCCTATTGTCGTTCCGCGACACGATGGTGGTCGTTTCCGGCTATAGCGCCGAGCTGCGCGCCAAGATCATCGACCGTTGGCAAGAACTGGAAGCGAAGCAGTTGGCTGTGCCGGCCGCCGCGCCCGCGCGCAGCGCAGTCTCGCCCGCCAAAGAGTTCCGCGCCATCTTCGGCATTGCGCGCCTGATCGGCCTCGACAAGAATGCCGCGGCCATCAGCGCGAACCAGGGCACGGCCGCCCTGACCGGCGTCAACATGCTGCAGCTGATGGAGCGCACGCACCTTGCCACGCCCGAGCAAGAAATCTGTTTCACGCCTACCGAAATGGGCCGCCGCTTCGTCAAAAGCGCCAAGCACTTCAACCAACTGCTGGCCCAGGCTGGCCTGCAAGAGCAGATCGCCGGCCACTGGGTGCCGACGGCGAAAGGGCGCACCCACGCGGTCGTGCTCGACACGGGCAAGGCACATGGCAGCGGCGCGCCGATCCAGCAAGTGAAGTGGCGCGATTCTGTCCTGGCAGAGGTGGCCTTGTGAATAGCCAAGCTGACAATCGCCCGCGCCCGGCTGCTGATTTAGCCGCCATCCGCAATTCCGTTATCGCCGCCCGTGCCGCCGATATCCTGGCCACCGTCAAACGCTGCGGCGCCGCAACCGTCATCGATATCGCTGGTGATCTGACCCTGAATCGTGAAACGGTGCGAAAGACCCTGACCGACCTACTGGCGGCCGGCAAGCTCGTGATGATCGAGCCGTCAGCTATTCATGTCCGCGCCCTGTACGGCATGCCCGACTTGGACGAGCGGGCCGAATTCGACCTGTACCGTACGCGCAGCAACTGGCCGCGCGGCCAGCACGGCCGGGATCCGCTCGTCGCCGCCATGTTCGGCGCGCCAGCTGCGGAGGTGCGCCCATGAAGCGCGATGAGCTCCCGGTAACTCCAATCCGCTATCTGTCGCTGTTTAGCGGCATCGAGGCGGCAACTGTGGCGTGGGCGCCGCTCGGCTGGGTATGCGTAGGCGTGGCAGAAATCGAAAACTTCCCCCTGCGCGTGTTGGCGCACCACTATCCAAACGTCCCAAAACTGGGCGATATCACCAAAATTACCGAAGCGGATATCGCCGCACTCGGCCGCATCGATGTGATGGTTTTCGGTTCGCCGTGCCAGGACATGTCCGTGGCCGGCAAACGCAAAGGAATGCTCAATGCAGATGGAACTGTTACTCGATCCGGCCTGTTCTTCGCCGCCTTCAATATTTTCCAGTGGGCCCGCAAGAACGGCGGCTGCCGATTCGCACTATGGGAAAACGTCCCTGGCGCCTACAGCAGCAGCCAGGGCCGAGACTTTGCAAGCGTGGTTGAGCTCCTGGCAGGACTTGACGACGTTGCAGTGCCCGTCAACGGCTGGGGCACGGAAGGCTGCGCGCTGGGCGACAATGGACTGCTCGAATGGGCATGTCTGGACGCGCAATGGTTCGGAGTGGCGCAGCGGCGCCGCCGCGTGTTCGCTGTCCTCGATACTGGAGACTGGTCCAGTCGCGCCCCAATACTTCTTGAGCGCCAAAGCCTGCGCGGGGATTCTGCGCCGCGCCGAGAAACGGGGCAAGACGTTGCCGGAACTCTTAGCTCGCGCACTACAGGCGGTGGCGGACTCGGAACTGACTTTGAATGCATGGGTGGACTCCAGCCCACTGTATTGCCTGGCGCACGGGCAGGGGGGGCGGAACTAGCAATTGACCGCAGCCCGACGCTGACCTGCAACCACGAAGCACCGATTGTGGCTGGCACGCTGACGTGCGGCGCCAAGAGTGCGGACAGCGCCACGCAGCAGGATGCGGAAGCCGATTTATTGGTCCCGACCTATGCCATCCAGGCAGGCGCGTTGCGCGAGAATCCAAGCAGTGGGCCTGATGGCGTCGGCATTCAGGCACACATTGCGTACACGCTAGAGGCACGTGCCGAGGTCCAGGCAATCGCGTTCTCATGCAAGGACAACGGGCGAGACGCTACGGTCGAGCTGTCACCGACGCTGCGCTCAATGGGCCACGCAGGCAGTCACGCCAATGGCGGTGGACAGATGGCAGTATGTGTCACAGGCAACGTCACGCACTGCCTCAAAGCGGAAGGATTCGACGCATCCGAAGATGGAACGGGTCGGGGTCAGTCGATTATTGCTGCATACGGCTTTCAGCCACGCATCGGGCGAAATGGTCGCGGTGACATGGGTGACGTAGTTTCCGCGCTCACTGCACAGGCTGGCGAGACGGGAAAGGGCGATGCCGCGCCGTGTGTTGTCACCAATGCCGTAGGGCAAGCGTGGGCAGTCCGTCGCCTGACTCCCATCGAATGTGCGCGCCTTCAAGGCTTCCATGACCAATACCTGCCCAGCGTCACATATCGCGGCAAACGTCCCGCTGACGGCCCAATGTACAAAGCTCTCGGCAATAGCTTTGCTGTACCCGTTGTCAAGTGGATCGGCGAACGGCTGCAAGCGGCAATGGAGGTTAGCAATGGGTGAGATAAGAGCCTTTGCCGCGCGCATGCCTTGGAGCGCCGACGAGATTTGCAAACTCACGGAATGCTACGCCACAAGCACGCGCGCAACTGTCGCATTGATTTTTCCGGGCCGGAAAACCTCAAGCATCGAATCGAAGGCGCACTGGATGGGGCTTTCGCGGCCAGTCAAGCCCGGTAGAACTGCGGCAGAAGTCCTTAAGGCAAAGCGAGAATCAATGGCTCGCCGCCGGGCCCTTGATCTCGATGTCGCGCGCAGCCAGATTGGCGGCCGGTTGTTGGCGCGCCCAGGCTCGCGCCGGCGCGACTGGATTTGCGCAGGTTGCGCGGCCGATTTGGCGGTAATCACATGAAGCGCAGCCAGCCCATGAAGCCAGGCAAGGGCTTCAAGCCCCGCAAGGCGCCCATGCCCAGCACCGGCATGCTGTCCGTGCAGTCGCATCAGCGCACGGCGCCGAAGCGCAAGGCCAACTTGAAGACCAAAGGCTCGCGCTCGACGCCGATCCGGCGCGCCGCGCGCGGCCAGGACTGCACGCTGCGCCTGGCCGTCTGCAACTTCGACCCTGAGACCTCCGTGCTCTGCCACAGCAATTTCCTGGCAGACGGGAAGGGCATGGGCCTGAAAGCGCCGGACACCGCCGCCGCGTTCGGTTGCAGCGCTTGCCACGACGTGCTCGACGGCCGGCGCCCGCGCCCGGCTGATCTGTCGATGGCCGGCCTGGAGGTTGCCTTTCGCGCGGCTGTCGGCACCACACACGAAATTTTACGGTCGATGGGCCTGCTCGATGCAGCGCCTGCCGCCACTCAACCTACATTGGAACACCCATGAGCGCCTTTAGCCCACAAGAGCAAAAACACCTGAAAGAAGCCGCATACAGCGAATTCCTGCGCGCCAAGATCAAGCTGGCCCAGCGCAAGGGCTTCGACGTGCCGCTGGCCGATATCCATCCAGGCCTCAAGCCACACACCCGCGACATCGTGCGCTGGGCCTTGGCCGGCGGCCAGCGCGCCATCTTTGCCTCGTTTGGCCTGCACAAGACCAGCACCAACCTGGAAGTGATGCGCCAGATCGGTATCCACCGGCCGGGTCTGCGCCTGATCGTGCTGCCACTGGGCGTGCGCCAGGAGTTCATCCGCGAGGCCGCGAAGCGCTTCACCGGCGAGTACGAAGTGCAAGTGCGATTCATCCGTACGGACGCCGAGATCGACGGCCAGGACGTCGTCTACCTGACGAATTACGAATCGGTGCGCGAGGGCAAGATCGACGTGCGCAAGTTTCGCGCCGTCAGCCTGGACGAGGCTAGCGTGCTGCGCAGCTACGGTAGCAAGACCTATCAAGAGTTCCTGCCGCTGTTCGAGCAGGTCGAGTTTAAATTCGTCTACACGGCCACGCCGTCGCCGAACCGTTTCAAGGAACTGATCCACTATGCCGGCTTCCTGGGCGTGATGGATACGGGCCAGGCCCTGACGCGCTTCTTCCAGCGTGACAGCGAGAAGGCCGGCAACTTGACGTTGTACCCGCACAAGGAACAGGAATTCTGGCTTTGGGTGGCCAGCTGGGCCGTCTTCATCCAGCGCCCGAGCGACCTGGGACATTCCGACGAAGGCTACGACCTGCCGGCGCTGGAAGTGCGCTTCCACGAGGTACCGAGCAACTACGACACGGCCGGTGCCGAGAAGAATGGGCAGGGTCTGCTGATCCCGAACGTGGCCATGGGCTTGTCGGCGGCCGCCGGCGAGAAGCGTGACAGCATGGCCGCGCGCGTCGCCAAGGTGGCTGAAATCATGGCTGCGGATCCCGATGATCATTTCCTGATCTGGCACGACCTGGAGGACGAGCGCCACGCCATCCAGGCGGCCGTGCCCAGCGTGGTCAGCGTATGGGGCACGCAGGACCTGGATCAGCGCGAGCAGCGCATCGCCGACTTCAGCGACGGCAAGATCAAGGATCTGTCGACCAAGCCGATCATTGCCGGCAGCGGCTGCAACTTCCAGGTGCATTGCCATCGTGAAATTTTCGCGGGTATCGGCTTCAAGTTTAACGATTTCATCCAGGCCGTCCACCGCGTCCAGCGCTTCCAGCAGCAGCACGCCGTCCGCATCGACATTATCCATACCGAGGTCGAGCGCAAGGTGCTGGCCGACCTGATGGAAAAATGGCGTCGCCACGACGAAATGCAGGCCAAAATGGGGCAGATCATCCGCGCTTACGGCCTGGACCAGCTGTCCATGCAGGATTCGCTGGCGCGCACCATCGGCGTCGAGCGCGCGGTGGTGGCCGGTGAGCGGTTCTCGGTGGCCAATAACGACTGCGTGCTCGAAGCGATGCAGCAGCCCGACAACTCGATGGGCATGATCATCACCAGCGTTCCATTCGCCAACCATTACGAATACACGCCCAGCTACAACGATTTCGGCCACACCCAGGACAACGATCACTTCTGGGCGCAGATGGACTTCCTGACGCCGGAACTGCTGCGCATCCTGCAGCCGGGCCGCATCTACGCCTGCCACGTCAAGGACCGCATCAATTTCGGTAACGTGACCGGCGCCGGCGTGCCGACCGTGAGCCCATTCCACGCTGAGGCGCTGTTCCATGGCATCAAGCACGGCTTCGACTACATGGGCATGATCACGGTAGTGACGGACGTGGTGCGCGAGAACAACCAGACCTACCGCCTGGGGTATTCCGAAGTGTGCAAGGACGGCACGAAAATGGGCGTCGGCTCGCCCGAGTACATCCTGCTGTTCCATAAACCGCAGACGGACCGCTCGCGCGGCTACGCCGACACGCCAGTCACCAAGGCCAAGCCGATGTGTCTGGACGATGCCGGCGACCGGATCCCGTTTGACCGTAAGGCCGCGCCGATTCCTGGTACCGGCTACAGCGTGGCGCGCTGGCAGGTCGACGCGCATGCTTTCTGGCGCTCGAGCGGTGATCGCCTGCTGGGCGCGGCCGAGCTTGCCAGCTTTGGGCCGGGCAAGCTGGCCAAGCTGTTCACCAGCATGTCGCTGGACAACGTCTACAACTACGAATACCACGTCGAGGTGGGCGAGGCACTGCTGGCCGGCAAGGCGCTGCCTGCCGATTACCTCAGCCTGGCGCCCGGCAGCGCAGATCCTGCCGTCTGGCACAACATCGTGCGCATGCGCACCTTGAACGGCGAACAGTCGGCGCGCGCGGTCGAAAAGCATGTTTGCCCGTTCCAGATCGATATTGTTGACCGCCTGATCGGCCGCTACAGCAATCTGGGCGAGGTTATCTATGACCCATTCTGTGGCCTGGGCACCGTGCCCGTTCGCGCGATGAAGCTGGGCCGCCGCGGCGCTGGCAGCGAATTGAACCCGGCATATTTCACCGACCAGGTGCATTACTGCCAGGCGATGGAGCGCGAGGTCAGCATGCCCACGTTGTTCGATATGGAACTGATGGACGAGGAGAACGCCAAGTGACGCGCGCAAATTTCAGTGAGTTCGTGCTGGGCGCCATGCCCGGTACCAAGGCCGAGATCGTCATCAAGTCGGGCGTCAGCCAAGCCACCGTGCTCAAGTGGATAGGCCAGCTGCACGCCGATCGCAAGATTTACATCGCCGGCTGGAAGCCGCACCCGCGCGCTGGCGCCGCTATGGCCGTGTATGCGGTCGGCGACCTGCCGGACGCCAAGTGCAAGCTGAAGCACATGACGAAGCGTCAGGTTCGCCTGCGCTTCGAGGCCAAGGCCAAGCTGGACGGTCGCTGGGACCAGATGCAGGCGCGCTGGCGCAGCAAGCACTGGATCCGTAAGGCCCGCGCCGTGGGTGATCCCCTCGTGGCTGCGCTGTTCGGTGCGGCGCGCGGGCAGGAGGTGCGAACTTGAATTATTACCCCTTCCACATCGGCGACTTCCGATCCGGGACGGTGAACATGTCTCGCCAGGCGCGCTGGATTTACCGCGACATGATGGACGTCTACTACGACGCAGAAGCGCCACTGCCGCTCGATATCGATGTGCTGTGCGACGCATTAGGCGTTGATACGGCGGACGAGCACGCGATTGTCGAGCGCCTGCTGCGCTTCAAATTCATTAAAACTGACGACGGCTACCGCCACGAGGTCTGCGAACAGGTGATAGCGGACTACCAGGCTAAAGCTGAGACCGCAAAGGCGAACGGCAAGAAGAGTGCCGCGACCAGGTATCAGAACGGCCGATACATGCCGGGCGAGGGTGTCATGTATGCCGTGCGCGTCAGCCCCACGACTGTCAAGGTCGGGGTCACTGCAAACATGAAAAGCCGTCTACATCAACTGCGCAGCAAATATGGCAAACATGCCTTCGTACTGCACCAGGTCGCGGTCGCATGCATGGGCGATGCAGAGGGTGATTTGCTCGCCGAGTATGTCGATGTGCGCAGCGGCGAGGAATTTCCTGTTGAGGTCGCACAGGAACCGCTGCTGATATCAGCAATGGATCGCATACAGGTCGCATACCAAGTCGCCTTAGTGTCGCATGCCGGGTCGCCTAACCGGTCGCACACTAACCAAGAACCAATAACCAATAACCATAAACCAGTAAACCTAAAACCTTCGTCGGCTTCGCCTCCCGAGCCTTACCCCGAAGAATTCGAAACGGCCTGGCAAGCGTACCCGCCGCGCCCCGGTGCAAGCAAAAAGGATTCGTACAAGGGCTGGACGGCCCGCCGGAAGGAGGGCGTACCGGCCGAAGCGCTCCTTGCTGGCGTGCAACGGTACGCGAACTACGTGCTGTTCTCGCGCACCGAGCCGCAATTCACGAAACAGCCGGCCACGTTCTTCGGGCCAGGAGAGCACTACAAGGCCGACTGGGCAGTCGGCGCAACGCAAACACAGAAAGGCGTCATCCATGGAAACTTTGGCAAGCAGGATTACCACAAGGGCGTTAAGGCAGATGGCACCTTTTGAAGGCAAGAAACGCTACGCCAGCGCGCAGATCGAGCGGTGCCCGATGCACGGCGAGTACACGGCAATGCTGATTCGCGGCGCCTGGTCCGGCTGCCCGGATTGCATGAACGTCGAGGACCAGGTGCGAGAGGCCGAGCAGCGCGCCGCCTGGCGCCAAGAGCTCAAGGCGCGCGAATGGAGCGCAAAGCTCGGCCGTGCCGCTATTCCCGAGCGTTTTGCTGATCGCCGCCTCGAATCGTACCGGCCGGATTGCCCTGGCGCCGAGCGTGCGCTGGCCGTGGCCACCCGGTACGCCGAGAACTTCGAAGATGCACGGGCCACTGGCGCATGCCTGATCTTCGCTGGCGACGTCGGAACCGGGAAGACGCATTTGGCCGTAGGCATTGCCCACCACATCATGGCGCAAGGGCGCCAGGCGATATTCACATCGGTGATGCGCGCGGTGCGCTCCGTCAAAGAAACCTACGCCAAGGGCGCTGGTCGCACCGAGGCGCAGGCCATCCGCGATCTGGTCGACCCTGATCTGCTGATCCTCGACGAGGTGGGCGTGCAGCACGGTAGCGACACGGAAAAGCTGATCCTCTTCGAGATCATCAACGGCCGATATGAGGCGGCGCGCCCGACCATCGTCATCAGCAATCTGGACGCTGCCGGCCTGGAGCAGTTCCTGGGTGCGCGGGCGTTTGACCGACTGCGCGAGGGTGGCGGCAGGCTGGTGGTCTTCGATTGGGAGTCGCACAGGGGGAAACGTCAGAGTGTCCAGGCTGCGAATGCCGCTCAGGATTTGCCAGAGGCACCGCCGCACTGCGCAAGGGCCATGGCCGCTACGAAGTGACGTACCCATTAGAAAAAACGGCTTAAAAGGCTTCAAATGAAAAATCAAGAAAACAAAATCGCAGCAAACAAACGCCTGGCCGAGCTGCTTGGCTGGACCAGCATTGTCGAGGTCGACGGTGCACTGCTCGGCAAGCCGCCGGCGGGCGCGGCCGAAAGCCGTGGCCAGGCGCTGGTGCCGGACTGGGCTGGCGACTGGGCGGCGGCAGGGCCGCTCAGCACCGAACACGAAATTGATCTCCTGCACAACTGGGGCAGCGTAAATGCTGTTTGGGCGCATGGGAAGCAAGCGCGCGAAGTATTCGAAACCGAGATCGATAATCGCGACGACGGCATCCGTCTGGCCATCGTTCGGGCCGTGATTGCGAAACTGGAGGCGGGCCAATGATGCCCCGTGGCTTGCAGGCACTGGGCCGCCTCAAGGTCGGCGCCATGAACCAGACCGAGGCGGCCTATGCCAGGACGCTGGAGCTGCGCAAGGCGGCCGGGGAGGTGGCCTGGTACAAGTTCGAAGGCCTGAAATTCCGCCTGGCCGATAACACGTTTTACACGCCTGACTTCGCCGTGCTCTTGGCTGGCGGCGCGCTGGAGGCGCACGAAGTGAAAGGCCACTGGCAAGACGATGCGCGCGCGAAGATCAAGATCGCGGCCGACATGTACCCCCTGCGCTTCGTCGCCGTGCAGGCGCTGCCGAAGAAGTTGGGTGGCGGCTGGAAACTGGAGGAATTCTGATGAGTGCACGATATCCTGGCCCCGCCAGCGCGCTCGACCTGATCGCCGTCAAGCAGCGCATCGATGCCGACACGTGCGACCAGCTGGCCATGGCCATGCTCCTGGCGCTCGATGCGGCAAAGCGCGGTGCTGCGCCGGCGCCAGTTGCCAATACGCTGACCGAACACCTGCTCACCAGCGTGGCAATTTGGTCGCAGATGGGCAACAAGCCGCTGTACGCGGCAGGCGTGAAGGCATGGGACGCATTGCGCAAGGCATGTGCCAGGCCGACAGCACTGCTCGACCTGACGACTGGCGAATACGCGGCGATCAGCAAATCGATCAGCTATTACGTCCGGGCGCTGCCGAGGCTGGAAATCGGCGTGCTGGTGGCGGCGCAGCAGCGGGCGCTGGCGCAACTGCAAGGATGAAAATATGTGTCGAAAATCATGTTGAAAATCATAAATATTTGGTCGCATGTGATACGCTCGTGTCATCGTCTTTCGGAGGGTGTTATGGGTTTTGCAGATCGTTATATTTCCGCTATCGGTTCGTCAAACCTGCTGGACGACGCGCTGCACCACCAGACCGAGCCGCTGGCCGCCGCTGCCCTGGCCGGCGATATCGGTGCGCTGCTATGTCGCGTGAAATATGCCGACGGTACGCTCACGAAAATGTTTGAAGGCAATGCGGGCAACCTGGCGCAGCTGCTGCGCATCTGGACTGCCGAGGTGATCCGGCGCGGTCAGGCGCGCCGCTGGCTGCCGGAAAATACGGCCTGGGATGCCCAGTCGGCCCAGGCGCTGTATCGCCGCGTGGCCGAGAAGTCGCTGGCGCACTGGCTCGACAGCACCTGCAAAGGCTGCAGTGGTACCGGCGTCAAGGCACTGCTGGGCAATGGCATCTGCACCAGCTGCAAGGGTTCGGGCGCCGCCGCGATTCACGGTACAGCCGGCCTGGAGCTGGAGCGCGTCAAGGACATGGTGAGCGAGTTGAGCGCCATTTCCGATAGCCACTCGGGCAGAGCGGGCGGCTTGTTGCGTGGCGACGACCGGTAGCGAAAAATGTAGTGAACCTGTGTTTACAAACAGTATTCCGTTGTATAATGCAGGCTCTTATTCAAGAAAACTCTTCCGGAAATCGTAATGTGCGCTTGGCGCCACCGATAGCCGGAACTAGCGACAGTACCCGGACCCAGCGCCGTATCTGCACGCCTTGAATTTGCGTAGTACCCGGCAGATTGTCCGGGACGAACCCATGAAGCCACCCTTGAGGTGGTTTTTTGCATTTAGCGCCACAATGATGCGATCATGAACGCAATAGCCATCCTCAAGCGCCTTCGACTTCGGCGCACGCCCGGAGAAATGGCCGCCATCATCGCCGACACAGCGCCGACCGAGCCACCCACGCGCCAAGAGGTGATTGACCAGCTCGACGCCGACGTGGTGCGCCAGTTCCAGCGCATGCTGGACGTGGAGGGTGATTAAGAAAGCGACACTTCAAGTCGCTTACCCAGCGCCTGCAGCGCGGCGTCGATCTGGTCGATCTTTGTCGCATGCTCCAGGTCAGTCAGCCGCGCAGCCGTTTGTGGTGAAGCGCCAAGGCGCCGGCTCAACTCAGAGGCGTTGACCTTCTGGGTCAGCATTTCGTTGAGCAGCAGCACCTTGGCCGCGACACTGATGGGGAGATCGACCAGGCGCTCATCGCGCTGCGCTTTCGATGGCATCGGCACAGGCCGCTTCTCATCGAAATAGATGCTCATGGCCTCGCGCAGCACATCGCGGGCCATAAACATCGCTTCGTCGTCGTCATCGCCTTGGGTGATGGCCTCAGGAATATCGCGGAACGTGACGACATAGCCGCCGTCCGGATCGGGTGTAAAGCTTGCAGGATATTTCATATTCGTCCTCTTCTTGGTGCGGATAGCTGGTGCTGTGAATGGTGCTGCAAACCCCTTTCGGGGCTTGCCTCACTTCAGATTTAGTTGCTTCTTGACGCCTTGAACAAGTCCTGTTTTAAGTTCCTTGCTCGGGTGTCTCGGTAGGTAGCTGGTTTTGCCGTTGAGTTGGACTTTCGTGTGATTCGTACTATCTGTGAAAGTCGCTCCCTGCAGTTTCAGCCACCGAACAAACTCACTCTGTTTCACCGCACCTCCTTTGTTTGTTTCAATGAGGCTATTTTATACAAAAATGTGTAAATAAGGAAGAATTATTTATACATTTTTGTGTAATATTTGGTGAGGCCAGATGCGCGCGCGAGCATGCCGCCGCAGGCCTGAAAAGGAGGTACATCATGAAGTAGCGAAGACAGCACCCGACCACACGGCGCCAATTCCGGCGCAGGCATGAGCAAGAACCTCGCGGATAGAGCCTGCAGCTCGATACGCCGCCTCCCTTGGGCGACTTCCGCGAGATCCCCAAGGATCTCACTTAAGGAGTGGGTATGACTATGGAAGAACTGCGCGAATATGTGCGCGCTCGTGTTCGAATCACCCCATCAGGCTGTAGGAATTGGACGCTCTGTCTCGATAAGGATGGATATGGTCGCGCCTTCGTTGCGTCCTTCCCAGAAACGAACCGCGCACACCGGCTCTCCCGCATCGCCTTTCATGGAAGTATCTCAGATGGACTGGTCGTCATGCATTCGTGCGATAACCCGCAGTGCGTTAATCCAGTGCATCTTTCCCTTGGCACCCAGTTGCAGAATATCGCCGATAGCAGAGATAAGGAGCGTGGCGGTGCATATTTCTATTCCGGTCAAGAAAATCCAAAATGCGTCATAGATGATGATGGTGTTAGGCGTATTCGGACGCTCAAGCGCAGTGGCATGACGCACAGTCGGATTGGCGCGGAAGTGGGGTGCAGTAAGACGCTCGTCACCCTTGTTGTAACAGGTCGACGGTGGGCACATGTAATTTAGCGCATTCCACGGCAACCAGATTTCGCGGGCGTAGCTCAATGGTAGAGCCGAAGCCTTCCAAGCTTTGAACGCGGGTTCGATTCCCGCCTCCCGCTCCAGTTCAATTCTGTCGAAATCGACGGAATTAAAAATGCACCACCAACGACGAAGCCCCGACAGACGCGAATCTGGTCGGGGCTTCTTGCAGTTACGAGATCACATTTGATGCGAGCAAGCCTTATGCAGCGCCGGGCTGGCTGGCCTCGTGAATTGCTTTTGCGACGCCGGCGAATAATTTCGACTCATACGAATGCGGGTTGCGCTGCGAGCGATTCATCAAGATAGCGATGACTTCATTCTGGCGTTGCACATATTCAGAGCTGCTTGCGTATGCTGTCTGGTAAAACTCCAGGGTTGTAAACGCTTCGTGGATTGTTTCAAACGTACTTTTTGTCATTCTAAACTCCATAGGTAAAACATGAACATCATTACCCTCGCGACAGTAGTGGACGCAGCCACGCATGAGTACCAGGCAAATGGCAAGATCGTGCGCGCCTTCGACACCAACGGCCAAGGGGATCTTCTGCCTGTCGAACACAAACAGCACCCGGATAATAGCAAGTTTACATTGCCGTATTCGCCATTCGGGAAAGTCTACGCCGAAGTGGTGCGCTGACCCGACTCCAGTTTCTCCTCGCCCGGCACGCCGGGTTTCGCCGCCGGCCGTATCATTGCGCTGGCGGCTTTTCTATATGAGGTGCCGCATGTTCGATATCGACTTCCGCCGGATGATCATCACCGTCGTCCTGGTGGGCGCCATGATTGGCGGCGCCGTAGTCGCGCTCATGCTGCTGGCCTGGCCCTGGTTGTGGGCACTGGCCAAGCCTGCGCTGCACGCCTGGACCACCTGACACTTGCGACTGCCAGCGCGCTCCAGTGGCAGAGGCTCACAAAACGGGCGCAGTCACCGACGAGCAAAAGCCAAGAGGATCCACCGCAGCGTATCGCGGCCCTGCTTGGCGCGGGCGGTGACAATACAGCGCGATAACATCAGGCGCGCACAGGTAGGCCTCGGCAGCGGCAAGGCCTTCTTCCATAAGGATGCGCACGGCGGCGGCAATGACCTCCTGCCGCAAGTTGGTGGCGGTTCGCGCGACAGGCTGGCTTGGAGTGCAATCGAATTGCTTCGACATAGGATCGGTCCTCGATAAGAATCAAGAGGATGGCAGAAATGCATGGCGATCATTTGATAAATATCAACATAAAGCCATCGGGCTAAGCAAATGAAAAAGATCCAACACACCTCGAACAACGATGTTTTGGGTGCACCGGCTGGCTGGGACCAGGGCGAACTGCCTTGCAACGCGCTGCCGATCACGCGCACGCATGTGGGCGATCTACCTGCCGTGCTGTCGTACTGGCGCCCTGACGCCGACGAGCTGGCCGCGCTGAACGCCGGTGGCGCTGTCCGGCTGTGGTTGGTGGGCGCAACGATGCCGCCCGTGATGCTCGATGTGGAAGGTAGTTAAGCTGGCAGCAAGGGAAGATCAATTAGAGGTAAATATGGCGCAGACCGACAAGGCTACGCCGGATTGGGAGCGCATTGAGTCTGATTACCGGGCCGGGCTGCTGTCCGTTCGGGAAATCGCCGCACCCCAGGGAATCACAGAAGGCGCCGTCCGCAAGCGGGCAAAGCGTGACGCTTGGACAAGAGACCTCGCCGCAAAGATCAAATCGAAGTCTGATGACCTGGTACGCAAGGAGGCGGTACGCAGTGCGGTACGCACAGAACGGGCCGGTACCGATGCTTTCGTCGTCGAGGCCAACGCTGAGGCAATCGCCGCTGTCCGTATCTCGCACAGATCAGACATTGCCCGCTTTCGCAGGTTGGCGCGCAGCCTCTTGCGCGAAATCGAGATTGAGACCGAAAGCCTCGACTTGTTCGAGGAGCTCGGCGAATTACTGCGCAGCGAGGACGACAAGGGGCAGGACAAGCGCAACGACATCTATCGCAAGGTAATTACTGGCGCATCCCGCGTCGATAGCATGAAGAAGCTCGCCGAGACGCTGAAAACGCTTATCGGGCTGGAGCGCGAGGCATACAACATAGGCGAGGCCATGAAACCATCTGACACGGATAGCGCCGCATTCTTGCGCGAGATCGCATCCCACTTGCCAGACTGATGGCCGTCAGCCTTCAAACCCAGCGCGAACTCGCTCGCTGGTACAAACTGGTCGACCATCCGGTGCAACTCGCCTTGGTCGCCGCCGTCGCCAACGGCGTGCGCTTCCCTGTGGTGCCAGCTGGCCGCCGCTCAGGCAAGACCGAGCGCGCTAAGCGCTTCGTCGCCAAGATGGCTATGAAGAATCCGGGTGAGCGCTACTTCATCGCGGCGCCGACGCATACCCAAGTCAAGAAAATGTACTGGGCGGACATGAAGCAGTTGTGCCTGTGCAGCTTGCAGGCCAAGGCGCCATCTGAAACCGACCTGATTATCTTCCTGAACAATGGTACTGAGATCCACCTGATCGGCCTGGATCGGCCGCAGCGCATCGAGGGGGTGTTCTGGTCAGGTGGTGTGATCGATGAGATCGCCGACATCAAGCCTGAGGCCTGGGAGGCGAATATCAGGCCAGCGCTGGACACGTTCAACCCGACCCGGCCTGACTATCGCGCTTGGTGCTGGCTGATCGGCGTCCCGGACGGCTTGAACCACTATTACGACATGGCCAAGTACGCCGAGTCGGCAAACGATCCTGATTGGAAGGTGTTTCACTGGAAGAGCTCGGAAATTCTGCCGGAGGCGACCATCGCCGCGGCCAAGCGCCAGATGTCCGCCAAGCAGTACAAACAGGAATACGAGGCCAGCTTTGAGGGCGCAACGGGGCGAATTTACGAGGACTATGATCTTAGTAACCACACGGACGCCAAGATCGAGCCGCACGAGCAACTGCTGTGGATGCACGATCAGAACTTTACGCCGCTGTCGTCCGCGATTGGCGTGCGGCGCGGCAATGCGCTGCTATTGCTCGATGAGATCGTGCTGACCAGCGCGGTGTCTAAGCAATCAGCCGCCGAGTTTGTGGAAAAGTATAAAGATCACAAGAATAAGCATGTTCTGGTCTACGGCGATCCGGCAGGGCGGGCGGGCGAGAAACACGGGCACGCGTCGGACTATACCGACATCGAGGGCGTGCTTAAGGCGAGCGGCTGGGCATTCACTCGCAAGGTCAAGCACGCGGCGCCGGCCATCAAGGACCGCCAGAACGCGGTGCGAGCCAAGGTATGTACTGCGGACGGCACGCGCACGCTGTTCGTCAACCCGTCTACGGCCAAATGGTGCGACAAGGGCCTGGCCACCGTCCAGCTACAAAAGGGCTCGACGTTCCAGGAAGACCAGACAAACAAGTATCAGCACATCACGACCGCCATCGGCTATTGCATAGACGTTGAATGGCCGTCGGTGAAGACTGGCACAACCGTTGCGCCGCTGCGCATGTAACAACAAGGAATTCCATGACTGACGCCGTACGCAAACAATCAGCCGAAGCCGCAAAGCTGAACGAGGATTGCGCCCTGGTTGCCGCGCTGTTAGGCGGCACCAAGACAATGCGCGCCGCCGGCAAGGCCTATATGCCGCAGTGGCCGGGTGAGGACGTCGGAAGTTACGATTTGCGCCTCGCTGTGGCCACGCTGTTCCCGGCCTATGCCCGCACCATCGACGTGCTGTCGGCCAAGCCGTTCAGCAAGCCGGTGACGCTGGGCGAGGACGTGCCGGAGCGGCTCAAGCCCTGGTTGCAAAATGTCGACCTGTCCGGCCGCGACCTGCATAGCTTCCTGTCCGAGATCACCCAGGAGGCCATGGGCTACGGCTTTTCCGGCATTCTGGTCGACTTCCCCAAGGCAGGCAACTTGGTCACGAAGGCCGACGAGCAGGCTGCCGGCGTGCGTCCGTACTTTGTCCAGGTGCACGTGCAGAACGTGCTGGGCTGGCTGCCGAAGAATGAGACAAGCTTGGAAGGCCTGACCCAGCTGCGGTTGCTGGAAAGCGTGTCCGAGCCGAATGGCGACTTCGACACCAAGGAAATCGAGCAGGTTCGCGTCTTGGGACGGGGCACCTGGCAGACCTGGCGCCAGAGCGATACCGGCAGCAAAAAGGAGTGGGCGCTGCATGAAGAGGGCATCACCAGCCTGAAAATCATCCCATTCGTGCCCGTCTACGGCAAGCGCCTGGGCTATATGCAGGCCACGCCGCCGCTGCTCGAGCTGGCGCACAGCAACGTCGAGCACTGGCAGAGCAAGAGCGACCAGCAGAATATTTTGCACGTCGCGCGCGTGCCAATCCTGTTTGCCAAGATGCTGGGCGAGGGCGGCATCACGGTCGGCGCCGGCAGCGCGGTCAAGTCCGAATCGCTAGAAGGCGATCTGAAATTCGTGGAGCACGGTGGTAAGGCCATCGAGGCCGGCCGTCTGTCGATCCTTGACCTGGAAGACCGCATGCGCCAGGCTGGCGCTGAATTGCTGGTGATCAAGCCGGGCAACGTGACCGAATCGCAGACCCTGGCCGACAACGAGCAGGGCGCGTGCGCATTGCAGAAGATCGCAGGTAACGTCGAGGACGCTGGCGACCAAGCGCTGCAGTTCATGGCGCAATGGGTGGGAGAGGCCGAAGGCGGCCATATCACCATTTTCAAGGACTTCGGCGCCGCGTCGCTGGCCGAGGCCAGTGCAGAGCTGCTGTTCAAGAGTGCCGCCAGCGGGAAAATCTCGGGCGAGACGTACTTCAACGAGCTGCAGCGCCGCGGCATCCTGTCGCCGGATCTGGACTGGGTGACGGAGCAGGAGCGTATTCAGTCGGCTCCGCCAGACCTGATGGGAGCATAAATGGGCGCGCTTGAAGAGTGGATTGCCGAGATGTTTCTCGTGCATTCGTTGAACCTGCTGCGCTTTTCATCTGGCGCGCAAGAGAAGATCTTGCTGCTGATGGCCGCCATGTCGAAGGAATTGACGGCCAAGCTGAACGAAGGCGAGATATCGACCTACGGCAAGCAGCGCCTTGGCGCACTGCTGCGCGAGTCGAACGCAGTGATTTCGTCGCACTACACCGGCATGCAGGCGGAAATGACCCGCAACTTGACCGGCATGGTGCGCATCGAGGCCGATTACACGGCCAAAGTGCTGAGGCAGGCGCTCAAGATCGAGCTGGGTGCCAAGCTTCCGCCTGCCACTTACCTCGAAAAGCTGGTCGGCGACACCCTGATCAAGGGCGCGTCGTCGGCGGATTGGTGGAAGCGTCAGGCACTGGATACGCAATTCCGCTTCGCCAGCCAGGTCCGGCTCGGTGCAGCGCAGGGCGAAACGACGTCGCAGATCGTGTCGCGCGTGCTGGGCAAGAGCGCCAAGGCGGCTGATTCGTTGTCCAACAAGCCGGCATTGCCTGTTACGCCGCCGATGCCCGATTCGAAGGCGCCACCGGCCGGGCCAGCAACGAAGCCGGGTGCGCCGCCAGTTGATCCGAATGCAAAGCCGCCCGGCACCGCACCAGATCCAGTTGCGCCGGGCGAGCAGGGCATCTTGAAAACGTCAGCCGCAAATGCGCGCGCGCTGGTGCACAGTTCGGTGCAGGCCGTGGCCAATGCCGCGCGCCTGGCGTCGTTCCAGCAGAATTCGGACCTGATCGAGTGCCTGGTGTGGCTGTCGACGCTCGATTCGCATACCTGCCTGCTGTGTGCCATGCGCGATCTGCACGAGTACTCGCTGGACGACCAGGAGCCTATCAACCATACCCACGAGTGGGCGGGTGGGCCGGGCGCCATTCACTTTAGCTGCCGCTGCGTGCTCAGCACGCGTACCAAGTCATTCAAAGACCTGGGCATCGAGCTGGACGAGCCGGGCGACAGCACGCGACCCAGCGACGGCGGCCCGGTCAGCGGCAAGATGAACTTCAAGGACTTCTTGGCCAGCAAGGATAAGGCCTGGCGGGCTGAGTACTTAGGGCCGGGGCGTGCCGAGATGTATGAGGCAGGCAAGATCACGCTGAACGACCTGATGAACCTCAAGGGGCGAAAGCTGACGCTGGAGGAGTTGCAGGCGAAGTACGCCAGATAAGTTAAGATGTGTTTTTAATTATCAAAATGGCTGGGATTACTGGCTAGATTGATCCATTGCAAACGAGTCGAGATTGATTGAGCACATTATCAAGCAGGATATCGCTGCCGTTGAACGATATAACTTGAAGGCGAAGCCGCATCATGTTTTGCAAACGAGCATGGGGCCAAGTCCATTCGAAGGCAATATCCACAGCAGCCCAGTAGTTTTGCTTTTGGCAAATCCAGGCTTTGATGAAAATTCATCTGTCGACGATCACCATTTTAAGGTCGACGGCTGGCCCCTTGCCGGAATGCACCCAAGCGCCCCCTCAGGCATGCGTGATTGGTGGCGGCCGCGATTGCGAAAGCTCTGCGAAATACATGGAGAGCAAACTATTGCGTCTAATGTTGCCGCGCTTCAAATTAATCCGTGGGCGAGCACGAATTACGACGCGGGGTTGAACTTGCCAAGCCGAAAAGGTCAAATTGCTTTAGCGGAAGCGGCTGTAAATCGTGGGGCCGTGTTGATTATCATACGTGCTGAGAAGCTGTGGCGATCCAGCGAAGTGATCGACAAGTACAGTAAGACCTTCCGCACGAACTCGTATCAAAGTTCGTATATAACGGAGGGCAATTTGCCGGCCGAGGCGTGGCGTGAATTAAACGCGCAGATCTCGCGCGCCTCTCGCGGGCAGGTTGGTGGTCCGATGCGAGTTTTAAATCATGCAGCGGACGAACTGACGGTGTTGCCTGGAATTACCGCTGAAGTGGAATTTTTATCGTTAAGCATGCGTTTGAATGGCAATATACCCGCGCTTTCTAAAGTACAGCTTGGAAATGGTAGCCTTCAATTTGACGTTACGGGCGATATTGATCAAGTAACATGGGCTCGCAAACAGATTGAGGCAGATGAGTGCATCGTACGCATTTGCGGCAAGTTGTTCCGCGTGAAAAGCACCTTGGGTTTCCTATTTCCTGAATGGCTCAGTATCAGCGCAACCCTTGAGCCGCTGACCATAAAGTAAGCTCAAGCAATACTACATAAATGATTTTGAGGCCGCCCGGGCAACCAGGCGGCTTTTTTTATGCCGCCAGCGGACGCGACGCGGTGCACGGCCGGAAGGCCATCGATAGGGCGGATGCCCGGAAAGCTCTCAAATGAAACTGAAACTCGATGCAAATGGAAACGTGGTGCTGCAAGACGGCAAGCCAGTCTACATTCTTGACGATGGCCGCGAAGTTGCTCATGACGCCGCCGCGACCGTGGCGAAGATTTCCAGCCTGAATGGCGAGGCTATGAGCCATCGCCAGGCAAAAGAGGCTGCGGAAGCCGCGCTGAAGCCGTTCAAGGATGCCGGCATCGAAGACGCTGCCGCCGCTGCTGCTGCATTGCAAACCATGGCAAACATCAATTCCGGCGATCTGACCACTGCCGCCAAGGTGCAAGAGATCAAGGACGCTGCGACGCGCTCGGCGAACGAGGCAGTCGCTGCGGCCACCCGCGCGGCCGAAGAAAAGCAGCGCACGCTGACCGAGCAGAACACCAAGCTCACCAATGACCTGAACGATCACATCATTGGCGGCTCGTTCGCGAGTTCCAAATTCATTTCCGAGAAACTGGCAATTCCGGCTGACATGGCACGAACCTTTTTCGGAAGCCGTTTCAAAGTCGATGGCGGCAAGCTCGTGCCCATGGACCAGCAGGGCAATCCGATTTTCTCGTCCACGAACCATGGCAACCATGCCGACTTCGATGAAGCCATCCAGGTGATGGTCGGCCAATACGCTAACAAAGACATGATCCTGAAAGGAAGTGGCGCGTCTGGTGGTGGCGCGGGCGGCGGTAAGAGCGGCGCAGGCGGCGGAAAGGAAATCCCTCGCTCGCAATTCTTCTCCATGGCCCCGCAGGCCCAGGCTGACGCAATCAAGGGTGGCGCCGTCGTTACCGACTAAGTATCCCGCAACCAATTCACCCAATCTTTTCAATGAACTATTTTGATGCCTTGCTGATGGATGTCGGCGGGGTGCTTTGGGCTGGATAGCCTATCCGTTGTACAACTCAAATCATCCCGACTGGTTCGCATTGTGCGGGCCATTTTTTTTCCCGAAAGGCATTAGCAAATGACTACCCTTACCCTCACCGGTCTCATCCCCGACATTTACGCAGCGATGAACGTCATGGCACGCGAGCAAGTCGGCTTTATCCCTGCCGTGTCGCGCGACTCGACCGCAGAGCGCGCTGCCCTGAACCAAACGGTTCGCTCGCCAGTCGTTGGCGCAATGGCTGCTGAAGACCTGACTCAGGGAGCGTACGCCGAGGATGCTGGCAATCAGACCATCAACTACGTTGATATGACGATCTCGAAGCAGCGTTCCGTCCCGTTCGGCATCAACGGCGACGATACCCAGCGCCTGCAAAGCGCTGGCACCTACGCCAACATCAATCAGCAGCGTATTGCACAGGCCCTGCGCACGCTGACCAATGAAGTCGAAACGGATCTGGCTACCACCAGTCTGAAGCTCAGCCGCGCCTATGGCGTCGTTGGCACGATTCCATTCGGTGCCGCTGGCGACCTGTCCGACTTTGCTCAGCCGAAGAAGATTTTGAAGGATAACGGCGCGCCGCTGTCCGATCTGCACATGGTGCTCGGCTCCGCTGCGATGGCGAACATCGAAGGTAAGCAATCCGGCCTGTTCCGCGTGAATGAAGCGGGTACCGACGATCTGCTGCGCCGTGGCGCCGTTAGCGTCGTCCAGGGCTTCGACCTGCACAACTCCGGCGCCATTGGCGACCTCATCGTAGCAGGCACTGCTGCCGGCTCGACTACCAATAATGCAGGTTACGCCAAGGGCGCCACCGTCATTAACCTCGCGTCGGTCGGCACTGGCGCGTTCATCGCGAATGATGTCGTGAAGTTTGCGGGCGACCCGAACCAGTACGTCCTGGCGTCTGGCGACGCAGACGCATCGAACGGCGGCGCGCTCACGCTGCGGGCGCCCGGCCTGCGCCAAGCAATCCCAGCTTCGGCAACTGGCATTACGCTGATCGCGGCAACCGTGCGTAACTCCTTCTTCCAGCGCGCAGCTATCCAGCTCGCGACGCGCGCGCCGGCCATGCCGGAAGGCGGCGACTCGGCGGATGACGTGATGATGGTAACGGACCCGATTTCGGGCATCACCTACGAGTTCTGCATTTACAAACAGAAGCGTCAAGTGCGCTACGAGGTCAATCTGGCCTGGGGCACGGCTGCCCCGAATCCACACCTGGGCGGCCACCTGATCGGCGGCTAATCCATCAACCCACCCGGCGGCCAACACGGCGCCGGGTAACTTGCGAGAACAATATGACCACCATCAAGATCAAACCATGCCACCCGAGCCAGGGCGAATTTGTCCTGATCGAGAAAACAGACTTCGACCCGTCGAAGCACGAACTGCTCGAAGGCGAGAGCCTGGGCGCCGAAGGGCAGGGTGATCGCGTCCCGACCGTAGCCGAACTGCTCGCGGCTCGCGCTGACCTGCTGGCCGAACACGATAACCTGCAGCAGCGCGAGCGCGAACTGGCGGCCGAGAAAGAGCGCGTTGCCAAGCAGGCGCACGAGAATGAGCTCGCTGTCGCCCGCAACGCGGAGCAGGCCACTGCCAACGAAGTCGAAGCGCAGCGCCTGCGCGACGAAGCTGCGAGCCTGCAGGTCGCGAAAGATGCAACTGCGGCCGCAAGTCTTGCCACTTCGACAGAAAAGCCCGCCAAGGCTGCCAAGGCATAAGCCCTAGACTGCACCGCCCCGTGCGCCGGGGTATTTCATAAACCGCATTCCTGAAAGTCACTATGCCAACCATCACCGCCGGCGGCACGCCGCAAACCATCGCTTTGCCCGAGGGCCAGGTCCTGAACGTGAGCGGCGGCCCCGGTACGACTGGCGTCGTCTACCGCCTGGATCAGGCGCTGGGCGGGACGAATTCGCTGCAGTCGTGGCCAGTGGGCAGTGGTGCGCTTGCGCCTATCGGACCGTATGCTGGTGAGCAGCGGTTTCTGGTGACGTGTTCGGCCGGCTCGATCAATATTGGCGTAGAGAATGCTGTGCTGGCAGCGCCGCAGTTTCAGAAAACGGCAATGGGTGCAGTTCTCGGCATCGCGTATGCGGGGATGGTATTCAGCACCGCCGTGCTATCCCTGGCAGCATCTGGCGATTTGTCTGGCGCGACGGACACTGCAAACATTGCCGCATACCAGGCGATCATCGCCGCGTCGAATCCAGGCGGCAAAAAAGCGTCGATGGAATTCAACGGGTCGAATGGGGCCTTCTATCTCAAAGCGACGAACATCACAGGGTCAAAATTTGCTGCTATCTGGTGGACGGACGGCATCGACATGGTAGGGAAAAATTCCCCACGCATCGTGTTGGCCGCCAGTACCGAGCCAAATGGATATGGGGGGCACGTTTTTTTCTGCCCGAATGTGTCGTTCCGCGCCACAGGGCTGGAGGTTGATGGCAATCGCCGCTCATTCATTTCACCGCCTGCGGCCACCTCACTGGACGGGCAATTTGGCAGTGGATTCTATGTTGCTGGATCGTCTAACGTCTGGATCACGAACAACTGGATTCACGGGCATATTTATCACGGCGTGTTGGCGGTCGACGACTGCAGCTATATCCACACCGATTTCAACCGGATCAACGACAACGGCTACCGCGCTGTACATTACAACGCCAACGACACCAGCTCTATCATCAACAGCTCGATCAATTTCAATGACGTCTACAGCAATGGCATGGCTGCGGACAATACGCTTAATTCTGGCATTTTTATGGCCCTGGGTTCGAGCTATCGGATCGAGGCAATTGGCAACAACATCCGGGACGAAAAAGCGGCCTGTCTTCATATCGCGGGATTTGTTACGGGCGGTACGAACCTGAGTCGTGAAATCACGGCGTCGATGAACCACACGAATGGTGGCACGATTGGCATTCTGATTACGGCCAATTTGCAGGATTCGAACATCACAGGGAACATCAGTTCCGATGCCTCAGTAGCCGCGTTCCAGCTCGGCCCCATGGTGGGCTGCAAAGTCAACGGGAACACGGCTCGTCGCGCGCGCGGGCCCGGCATGATCGCCGGCGCCACCGGCACCGACGCGATCATCGGCAGCCAGATCAACGATAACCATTTCATTGACTGCGACGGCTCCGTGGCGACCAATCGGGCCGCGCTGTACTTCGGTAGCGGCGCACACAAGGGCCTCTCCGTGTGGCGCAACACATTCCTGAACAACGGTATGACCGGTGGCACGGTATGCGGTGGAATCGCCAACGGCGGCGGCAGCCGCATGAAATGCTTGGGGCTCGGTGCAAATAATTTCATCGGGAACCGGGGTCATGCCATCGTACTGAATAACGTTGATGATGCATTATTGGTGAGCAACACCGGCACGGACAACTTTGAAGCGAGCGGGCCGCGCGGCAGTTTTATTTCGATTGGCGGCACGTCGAACAACACTCACGTCCTGGGCAATGTTTGTTCGAACGACGGAGTGGTCAATAATGTCGAGCAGTATCTGTTTGGCGCTACCACGACAAACAGCGTGGTAGCAGGCAACTACGGCCGTTGCGCTGCCAGCACCAACGTGTTTCGGGCCACGGCAGGAGCCACGGGCGTCCAGCGCGAGAACATCGGCCAACAGCGCTGGAATGCCACGTTTGCCCACGGTTCGGCAGCGCCGGTGACGGTGACGGTGACGGCGAACTACGTGGCACTCAATACTGATGTGTATGTGCGCTGTAACGGCGCGGCGGCCATCGCCGTGACGCTGCCGACGCCGGTCGATACCGGGATCGGTAAATTGATAATGTTCAAAAATCTATCGGCTTTTGCGGTGACATTTACCGGCACCGTGGACGGTAGCACCACGTTCACTCTCGCAGCAGGCCAAGCTGCGCGCCTGATTTCCAATGGGGCATCGTGGGATGCTGTTTAATTCGGAGGCGACATGACCATCATTATCGAAACCGGCGCCGGCCTCCCCGACGCCGAATCCTACGCCAGCGTTGCCGCAGCAGACGTGCGCTGTGCCAGCCTTGGGCTGACCGCCTGGACAGCGCTGGCCGAAGCTGACAAGGAAATCGCCCTGCGCAAGGCCATGATCTTCATGTCCACCTATCGCACCCGCTGGGCTGGCCGCCGTGTTTATCAGCAGCAGGCGCTGGACTGGCCGCGCTACAACGTCGAGGTCGACGGCTTCATCGTGCCCAGCAACACGGTTCCGCTGGACATCATCAATGCCTGCATCGACCTGGCCGTGCGCGCTGGCAGCGGCGAGGATCTGTTGCCCGACCTCGATACCGGCTCGAACGCGATCAAGAAAGACAAGACCGGCCCGCTGGAAACGGAGTACTTCCAGAACACCACGGATGCACGCGAGCGCTTCGTGGCCGTGGATGCGCTCCTGGCGCCTTACTTCGGCTCAGTCGGCAGCGGCAATTCGATCAAGGTGACACGAGCATGAGCGAGTATCCAGCAGTGAAGATCGACGGCTGTTTCGTCGCCAACAATACCTACCGCGACGGCGATAAGGTCTGGATCGTCACCAACCTGATCGCACGCGCTAAGGACTTGGTTCCGTTCGACCTGCCGCTGGCAGCGATTTACAGCGGATCGGAAGTCTGGCCAGCCGTGGGATCAGCTTACGGCATCGCGCATCATGTGCGGCGAGCGCTGGACGTCGACACCAGCCACCCGATCATCATGTGCCAGCAAGGCTTCATCATGGACGGCTGGCATCGCGTGCTGCGTGCCCTGATCGACGGCAAGACCACTATCAAGGCCGTACGCTTCGTGGAGACGCCGCCGTATGACTACTTGAAAGCGCCATAGGCTATGACCGATTACAGAAAAACCGCCGTGCGCACCGACCAGTCGCTGCGGCGCAAGGGCGGCATCGTGGTGCTGCGCCAGGTAGTCACCGGTCCATATGATCCAGGCCTGGGCACGGCGCCCAGTACCACCACAGACTACGAAGGCACGGGCGTCAAGATCAACTACGAGGCCGAGAACATCGACGGCACGCTGATCCAGGCGGGCGACCAGAAGCTGCTGTTGTCGCCACTGCAGCGCAACGGCGCGCCAATGCCGGCGCCGACCACGGCAGACTTGGTGCTGTTCGGGGGCGCCAGCTACACGGTCAAGGCGGTCGAAACCACAGCACCGGTCGATGTGGCCGTGCTGCACACGCTGCAACTGCGGGGGATTTGATGGCCAGTATGTCGTTTTCCATGCAGATCGCCGAATTCATTGCGAAGACCAAGGCCAACCAGGATCTGGTCGTGCGAGCCATCACGATGGAGATTTCCAAAGAAATCGACAGCAAGTCGCCTGTTGGTAATGCCAATTATTGGAAGAGTAAGCCTCCACCGGGTTACGTGGGCGGAAGATTTCGTGCAAATTGGCAACTATCTTTGGGATCTCCCGCCACAGGGGTATTGGATAAGGTCGATAAAGATGGATCTGCCACTATCGCCGCTCACGCGGCTGCGAACAAGGCAGCAAAAGCAGGCGACGTTATTTATCTGGTGAACAATCTTGCCTATGCAAAAAGAATCGAAGAGGGCTGGTCCGGGCAGGCGCCGATTGGCGTGGTTGCCCGCACGGTAGTGAAATTTAGCGTCATCGTTGATAATGCCGTCAACGGGGTGCGTAACGGCACAAGCACCACCGATTTTGCGCAAGGGTATAAAACTTACGGTCTATAGGGATGTAAGTGCTTGAGGTGTTATCGCTGCGCGCCAGGTGTTGCCGGTATTGATCCTGCAAATGGTCGCTTGCGCAACGCCGAACTTCCGCGCAATCGATGCCTGCGGTTCTCCCACTGCCAGCAACGACCGAATTTCTATAACTTCTTGGTCGGTAAGTTTGGTCTGCTTATTTGCCATGCCCCGGTGTGTGCGTCCGGCTGCAACTTTATGATCTTCATTGCCCTGTCGGCTCACCCATTCAAGATTGAAGTCCTGGTTGTGCTCTTTGTCGGAATTTATATGATTCACTTCAAGTAGCTGATCCGGATTCGCCACAAAGGCCATCGCGACAAGGCGGTGAACATAATGTTTAGTGACATGGTTTTCAACTGAAAGCTGAACCATTTGGTAGCCGCTATTCGATATCCAGTGTTTGAGCGGCGTAGGCTTGATGAACCGCTTACCGCCTCCCCGTATGCGCGCGTATCGATTCGCAGACTGCACGCGGCCCAAATTGGAAACCTGATACAGCCCTTCAAAGCCGACAATCGGACGCCAGTTTTCTTCCATTTTGCTCTCCATTAAAGAGTGATCATTACTGAGGTGGCACGGCAGGCGGGTAATGAATCCGCTTTTCGACCGCTAAATCTATCCGTGCAAGCAGAGTATATATGAGCCAATCAACAATACGCGCAGCGCTTGAGGCGGCCCTAGCCAGCCTCGCGCCAGTGATCGACACAGCATGGCAAAACGTGCCGTACACGCCAGTCACTGGCCGGCCGTACCAGGCCGCATACCTGCTGCCGGCGGAGCCGAACAACCATTCCATGGGCGACGGCTCGCGCCAAGAGCACGGCATCTTCCAGGTCAGCCTGATGTATCCGCCAGGGCAGGGCACAGCCGGCGCGGGCGCGCGAGCTGAAATGATCAGGGAACTGTTTCGCCGCGGCGCAAGCTTCACGAAGGGCGATTTGACCGTGCAGATCGAGCGAACGCCTGAAATCGCCGACGGCCGCGAGGACGGCGACCGCTGGATGGTTCCTGTCAAGATCAGGTATTTCTGCAACCTGTAACCCGCATTACCCCACACAGATCGCCTCGGCGGTCTTTTTTTTCGACCAAAGAAAGGCAATCCACACCATGACCACTGCAAACGGCATCGACAGCCTGCTCGTTATTGGCAAGCAAACAGCGGAAGGCACGAAGGCTCTGGCCGCCGCCGGCCGCCTCTATCCGCGCGTGACCGCGACGTTCGACACGGACGCCGACAAGTACTCCAGCAACGAGATCGACCCCAGCCAGCAGCAAAGCGATACGCGCCTGGGCAACTTCCGCACTTCCGGCGCCATCAAGGGTGAAGCCTCGTGCGGCACCTATGCGGTGCTGCTGGCCGCGCTGCTGCGCCGCGACTTCACGGCCGGCGGCGTCACTGCAGCGCAAAACACCATCGCTTCGGGCACCACCGGCCTGACGCGTAGCGCCGGCTCGTTCCTGGTGGACGGCCACCGCGCGGGTACCGTCGTGCGCATCGGCGGCTTCCTGACCACCGGCACGGCCAACAACGGCAAGAACTTCTTCGTCACCTCGGCCACCGCGCTCAAGTTGACGGGCCAGTTCATGGACGGCAGCGCCATGGCGGTGAAAGTCGAAGGCGATCCAGTAACCGTGACCGCGACCGGCAAGCGCAGCTTCACGCCGCTGACCGGCCACACCACGGACTGGTTCACGGCTGAAGTTCAGGATCCTGGCATTGCCGTCAACCGCTGCTTCATCGACCAGCTGGTCAGCAAGGTTGATATCTCCGTACAGCCGAACGGCATCACGAGCATGGATTTCACCTTGATGGGCAAACTGGAAGGCGCGACCACGCCGGCCGCTTACTTCAACGCGCCAGCCGCCACGCCCGGTACCGGCAAGTTTTCCGGCGCCACCGCGATGCTGTCGGTCGCCGGTATCCCGTCGCAAATCTGCACTGGCATGTCGCTGTCGCTGGATGGCCAGGTCAAGATCGATCCCGTGATCGGCTCCAAGTTCGCCACTGCCGCCTCGCGCGGCAAGGTGTTGGGCAGCGGCCAGTTCACCGTGCTGATGCAGGATTCAGCCTATATCGACTACTTCAAGCAGGAAGTCGAACTGCCGCTGGCCTACGCCATGGCAGCCAGCACGGCGCCGCTGGCCGAAGTAATGGCGATCGCCATGGGCCGCATCAAGATCACGTCGGCCAAGGTGGATGACGGCGAGAAAAACAAGATCGTGACGTGTTCTTTCGATGTACTGCGCTATCAAGGTACTGATGCGCAACACGAATCCACCACCATCGCGTTCCAGGACACAAGCCTGGTGTAACCACTTTACGCGCGAATAGGCCAATGAGCCGAAAAGTGGTGTGCACACCTGCACCTCCTGCCGCGCGCCCAATTTCAGGTGCGGAGATCGACGATGAAAGAACTTTTGTTTAATGACCATCAATTCAAAATAATTGAGCGCGACGGCAATACCTGGCTTTCGGCAACTGATATCGCGCTGGCACTTGGTTATGCGCGGAGTGACAAGGTTTCGCAGATTTACGATCGGCACAAGGCTGAATTCTCTGCTTCAATGGCGGCAGTTTTTCAGAACCTCAGTTTGGGACATGGCGCCCCACCATCCGACGTGCGGTACTTTAGCCTGCGTGGTGCGCACCTGGTGGGCATGTTCGCCCGTACCTCGAACGGACAAGCTTTCCGCGCCTGGGTGCTCGACCAGCTGGATGAGGCGGATCGTCAAGCCGCGCCCACCCGCTCACTGATGGCGGCCTGGTTCAAGGCCAAGGCGGCCGTCGACGCGCAGGACAAGTTCGCCAGCATGTGCGGTAAAGGCCTGAGCGAGCACAAGCAGGTCAAGCCCCCGTTGAAAAAAGCGCTCGACCAGATCGCAACACAGATTCAACCTTCACTTCTCAACTGACCCGGCCCTGCGCCGGGTTTTCTTTTTGGTGCAAGCCAACCCAAGCACCGACCGGTCGCTGTCGCCTTCGTGGGCGCGGCGGCCGGCACGGGCACTTGTCACAACCCACGAAAGGCACTATCCATGAATACCACCCAGGCACCTGCAGTCCTGAACGCCGCTCAAGCCATCGCCGTCGCCGGCTTCGACATCGCCAACCTGTCAGCGCCTGCCGCGCGCGTGACCTTCGATGTGCCCGTGATCTTCGACGCCGACGGCGAGCCCGTGGCCGGCATCAAGATTGTCGGTAAGAACTCCGACGAGTACCGCAAGGAAAGCCACGCCGTGCGCGCCGAGGGTTACAAAAAGTCGGCCAAGCGCAAAACGGCCATCGACGCCTCCACCGACGAAGGCGCAGATCAGCTGGTGAACGTCATCGATGACAACCAGAAGCGCCTGGCGCTGGCCGTGGCTGTCGACTGGTACGGCTTCACCAGCAACGGCGCGCCCGTCGCCTTCGACAAGGGCATGATCGCCGCGGCGTTCGACAAGTACCCGACCTGGCAAGACCGCGTGACGACCGCCCTGGAAAACGACGCCAATTTTTTGAAGGTCTAACCCAGGCCCTGCTGCTGTATGCCGATCACCTATTTGATCGCGCGGCAGCTGCAGGCGATGGTAACGCCAAGGGCGATCACCTGGATACCGCCCGGCAGAACCCGCTTTATCGGGCGCCCGAGGCACCGGCGGTGCCGCAACTGCCGCCCGAGTTGGCCTATATCTGGACCTGGTTCACCCAGCTGAACCAGAAACGCCAATGCGGCATGGCCGTGAACTCGCTGACCAGTGCCGAGATATTGGCCTGGCAGGCGCGCCATGGTGTCCGCTTCGATCCGTTCGAAGAGTGTGTAATTGACCGCCTTGACGTGCTTTTTATGCACCATCAAAACAAGAAGGAAACATAAATGCCAGATATCGCCCAACTTGGACTTTCCATCGATACGCGCCAAGTGGTCGATGGCAGCAAAGCCCTGGATTCTCTCGGTGAGGCAGCGGTGCGCGTCGAGCAAAAGACTGCTGGTGCCACTGCAGCTGTCGACAAGTTGGGCGAGGCCAGCGCTGGTGCCAAGGCCAAGGCCACTGAAGGTGCGGCGGCTGTCGATGCGCTGGGTGATGCCGGTGCACGGGTCGCGCCAAAAGTGGCTGGAGCAACCACGTCCGTTGATTCGTTGAGCGCGGCAGCCGTGCGCGTGCGCTCGACGTCGGTGGAGGGGGCTGGCGCGCTGGACAGCTTTACCGCTGCATCGGCTGGTGTGTGGCGCCGTGGTAGCGACGCCGCAAAAAGCGTCGAAAGCCTGGGTGATGCAACTGCCCGCACCGGCCAACGTGCAGCCATCAGCAATGGCCAGATGGATGACGCGTCCAAAATCATGCGTGCCCAGGCGGAGCAGGCGCGCCAGGCAGCGCAGGCCACGACGGCGCTGGGTGGCTCGACCACGCAACTGACGCTGGGCCAGCAGCAACTGATCGAGCGCATGCGCGAACAGGCGGCCACGATTGGCATGAGTCGCACACAGCTGCTGGCCTACCAGGCTGCGCAGATGGGTGTTACCCAGGAAACGCAGCGAGCAATTGCGACCATCAAGGCGCATGAGGATGCGCTCAAAGCCGCCGCCAAGGCAAAAGAGGATGCGGCCCGCTCGTCCGGCGTTCTCGCTGATGGACTCAAAATGCTTGGCGCGGCGTATGCAGCGTTGAAGGTTGGTGAATACATCAAAGATGCTGCGATGATGGCGGCCCGCTACGAGACTCTGGGTGTGGTCATGGAGGTAGTCGGCCGCAATGCCGGCTATACGAAGACGCAGATGGATACGGCATCGCAAGGCATCGCGCGCCAAGGCATCACCATGATCGAATCGCGCGAGGCGGCTGTGAAATTGGTGCAGGCGCACGTCGATCTGCGGCACGCCAGCGAATTGGCACGCATTGCACAGAACGCCGCAGTGATTGGGCACATGAATTCGAGCGAGGCATTTGATCGGCTGGTCAACGGCATCGCGCGCGGCAACGTGCTTATTCTGCGGAATATCGGCATCAACGTGAACCTGCAATCCGCCTATCGCGAAATGGCGGACTCTCTCGGGAAAACAACAAAGGAATTAAGCGAGAACGAGCGCGTCGAGGCGCGCCGGATCGCCGTGTTTCAGCGCGGGGTTGATATTAATGATGTGTACGAGAAAAGTATGGACACGGCTGGTAAGCAGATTTTGTCCATGCAGCGATACACTCAGGATTTCAAGACCACGTTCGGCGAGACTTTTAACGAGGTCCTGACCATCGGCGTCATGGCGCTTACCGACCACCTGAAAAATTCCAATAAAGAGATTACGGCACTGTCGAAAAACAACGATTTGGAAGAGTGGGGGCATAGCCTCACCCGGATTTTCTCGAGTATCGGAAATACCGTTGACAACGCCGTTACGACCTTTCAAAAGCTAAAAGGTTGGACCGACCACAAAACCGCGCAGGATCACATCAACACAGACTTCGATGCGCAATCGAAGGCAAATAGCGACGCTGGTGGAGCATGGGGCGACAAAGCAATCTACGAACGCGAAAAGCGTATCGAGTCGATGCGCAAAGCGGCGCTTTCACAAGAGAACGTCGACTACGTTACACATCAGGCCGAACTGGATGGGCATTTTGATCGTTTCGCCAAGGCTGCAACTGAGCGCGAGGCGGCTCGCACTGCCAAGCGGAAAGCCGATGCCGATGATCGACTGAAGATCGACGAGGACTATCTCAAAAAATCTACCGCGTTGCTCACTGCCAATACCAATAAGAGCGTGGAAATTCAACAGGCAGCGCAGACCAAGCTTTACAAGGAAATCTACGAAGGCAAGCCAAACTACCGCGACACCGAAGGTCGTGAGCTCAAGCCAAAAGCTGACCAACCTGAAAACACTCGGCTGGCAGCTCAAATCAAAGGCTATGAACGCGAAGCGGCCGAGGTGAAGCGCCAGAATGATGCTTTGGGCAAGTTGGACGATCTGTACCTGAAAGCCGGCGAATTGTCTGCAGAGCAGTCCTACGAGAACAAGCGCGCTTATGCTGCTGCCACCTATCAAGCTGAGGTGGATGCGTACCAGAGCGAACTTGCGGCGCTCGCAAAGCACAAGAACGCCACAACTGCGGAGGAAGAGACGCACCGAAAAGAATCTGAAGCAATCATCGGTAAGCTTGATGCGACTGAGAAAGCCTTCTTTGACGAGAGTTTCCGTCGGGACGAAGAGGAGCGCCTGCGCCAGGCGGCCATCGCCACCGCCGCATCAGATGCTGCAAACAAGGAAATCGCGGCCATTAATGCCCAGGTGGCCGCTGTTGAGGAGCAAATTCGCACCTACGGCTTGTTGCCGGCGCAAAAGACCGCTTTGGCAGTCGCTGACCTTGAAGAGCAAAAAGCTGCTCTTGCAAGTTTCGAGGGCAATGAAAAGGTTATCGATGGCATCAATCGCAAGATCGAAGCGATGAAACGCCTTGGCATCGTGCAAGGCAAGGCTTCGACGCAAGAGCAGGGCGGCGACGTTGCCAAGGCCAAGGAGCTGCTGGACATCCTGACGGCTGTCGACACCGCAACGAAGTCGGCAGCGCAAGGCATGGCGGCGTCGTTCGGCGCGGTCGGCACTGCGATAGGTGGACTGACGACGGCATTGTCTGGTTATGCCGTGCAGCAGCAGGCAATCGCTGCCCAGTTGGCCGCCGCTACTAAAGATGCGCATGGTGATCCGACCAAAGTCGCAAAGGCCCAGGCCGCTGCGGCCCAGCAGGGTGCGCAGGCGCAGATCAAGTCGTATGGCGACATGGCCAGCGCCGCGAAGGGATTTTTTAAGGAAAACAGTGCCGGCTATAAGGTAATGGAAGGCGCCGAGAAGGCTTACCGTGCCGTGGAGATGGCGATGGCCGTCGAGTCGATGGTGCAAAAACTGTTCGGCGTGACAACTGTGACGACCGCGACCGTGGCCGGCGAGGCCATGAAAGCAGGGGCAGTTCAGGCGGGCGTTGCAACCCAGTTGGCAGCCGACACTGTCAAGGGCACATCCGCTGCGGCAGTGGCCGTGGCCACCCAGGCGCAAGGTGATCCTTACAGCGCATGGGTTCGCATGGCCGCAATGGCGGCTGCGATGGCGGCGCTCGGTTTTGCGGTATCTGGTGGAGGCAGTTCCGACACGACCGCCAAGGACCGCCAAGCCGCCACCGGTACCGGATCCATCCTGGGCGACTCATCCGCGAAATCGGAATCGATTGCCCATAGCCTGGCCATCATGGAAAAGAATTCAGGGCTGGGCCTGGTGCATACCATTTCGATGGACGCCTCGCTCAAGCAGATGGTGGCGGGCATCGGCAACCTGGGCAACCTGCTGGCGCGCTTGGGTGTGACGGCCGAAGGCGGCGGTGCGGCAGCTGGTGTGCAGACTGGCACCAAAGTGCTGGGCGGCACCCTGGGTACCGTCGCTGGTGTTGCTGCTGGCGGAATTGGTGGCGCAGCGCTTGGCACATACCTGGGCATGGGCATGGCCGCCATTGGAGGTCCGCTGGGTCTGGCCGTTGGCGCCGTGCTTGGGGCTGTGCTGGGCGGTGTGGTGTCGAAACTGTTCAACACTTCCACTTCCATCAAAGATCAGGGCATTACCGGCAAGGCCATGTCGCTGGGGAATGTGGATGCGTTGGGCTTCACTGCCCAGGCATACGCTGATGTCAATACGAAGAAAAAGGCTTTCGGAATCAGCTATAGCGACAAAGACAGCACCCGAACTTCCGCGCTGTCGGAAGAGATGAACCAGCAGTTCAGCATGATCATCAGCAGCATGGGCAATACGATCCGCAGTGCAGCGGATGCGTTGGGCATGGGCGGCGATGTTTTTAATGCCAAATTGAATACTTTCGTCGTCGATCTTGGCAAGATCAGCCTGAAAGGGCTGACGGGCGAAGAGCAGCAGAAAGCGCTGGAAACCGCGTTTTCAAAGATGGGCGACGACATGGCCAAGTTCGGCGTGGGCGGCCTGCAGCAATACCAGGCTGTCGGCGAAGGCTATCTGGAAACGCTGGTGCGCGTCACCAACGACTACATGCAGGTGTCCGATGTGCTGGCCGTGCTGGGCAAGTCGTTCAGCACGACGGGCCTGGGCGCCGTCGCGCTCAGCGAAGGCCTGATTGCCGCAACTGGCGGTCTGGACAAGCTGACCAGTGGCACCAGCTATTTCGTGCAGAACTTCCTGAGCGAGGCCGAGCAGATGGCGCCGATTACCAAATCGGTACAGCAGGCCATGGCCGCCCTGGGTCAATCCGGCGTAACGACCAGTGAGCAGTTCAAGGCCCTGGTGCTGGCGCAGGACTTGAACACGGCCGCTGGCCAGGCCATGTATGCGCAGCTGATCGCCATTGCCGAGCCGTTCAAGAAGGCTGCCGATTACGCTGCTGAGCTGGCGGCGGCCACTGGCGAGTTTGCCGCAGTGGCAAAAACTGCCAGTGAAATCGCCAGCGAGCACCGTGACCTGCAGCAGCAGCTGAACGAATTGACGAAAAGCGAAACGGAACTGCTGGCCATCCAGCGCTCCAGCATCGCCGCCGTCAATCGCGCGCTGTTCGACCAGGTGCAGGCGGCCAAGGCTGTTGTTTCGGCCAAGGATGCGCTGGCCAAGGCCTACGAGACCGAATCGACTGCCGCCAAGGCTGCGCTCGACAAGTCGAAGTCGTGGGTGACCACGCTCAACGGCCTGAACGCCAGCATGGCCCTGGGCAACCAGTCCATCCTGACGCCGGAGCAGAAGTACGCCGAGGCGCGCGCGCAGTTCGAGAAGACCCTGGCAGCGGCCAATGCCGGCGACACGACGGCGCAGTCCGGCCTGTCGGCAGCCGAGCAGGCTTTCCTGACGGCATCGCAGGTGGTCAACGCCTCGGATGCCCGCTATGCGGCAGATTACGCCCGCGTGGTGGCTGCCAACAACGAGGCGTTGAAATGGGCCTCGGCCCAGGTCGACGTGCAGCAGGCCAGCCTGGATGCCCTCAAGGCCCAGGTATCGGGCCTGATCACCATCAACGACAGCGTGCTGACGGTGGCGCAGGCCATCGCCAACCTGCAGGCGGCGATGGGCACGGCGACCGGGCTGGGCGTGCAGTTCGACGGCTCCCATGCTGGCGGCCTGGCCAACGTGCCGTTTGACGGCTATGCGGCCGAGCTTCACCGCGGTGAAGTGGTGGTGGACGCGCAAGCGGCGGCAGCCATGCGGCGCTATTTCGGCGGCGCGCCAAGTCAGGGCGGCGGCAACACCGATGCGCTGGTGGCGGAAATTAAGCTGCTACGCGCGGAAGTGGCTGCGCATCGAGCCGACCAGAGCAAGCAAACCGGCGCCGTGGTCCAGGCTACAGTCGAATCGAACGACAAAGCAGCAAAAACGGTTGTGGCCGGTGTTGATAAATCTGCCAAGGCATCTGCCTGGGCGAAACAAGTGGAGTACTCGCAATGACCGATGTGCAGTTTCTTGAATGGCTAAAGAGCCCGCTGGCCATTCGCATGGTGCTGATCGAGGCCCAGGTAAACGTCGCCGGCAGCGAGGTGACACGCTACATTGCCTCGCGGCCGTATGTCACAGGTCCAACGGAGGTACCGGCCAACACCGTGTATCTGCCGCTGGCCACCGGCGGCCTGGCTTTCACCGAGCAGGTCAGCCTGACTGGCGAGGCGGGGCTGTCGGGCGGCGATATCGAGCTTGGCAACGCTGACGGTGCTCTCGACGGCTGGCTCGGCGACGTGTGGCGCAATCGGCCGATCAAGGCCTGGGCCGGCGATCCGCGCTGGCCGCGCGCCGATTTTCGCCTGGTGTTCGACGGCATCATTGCCGACATCGCCAGTGCGAGCCGCGAAACGCTCAACCTGTCCTTGCGGGACAAGCTGCAGCGTCTGGACGCGCCTATTGCCGAGGCAAAGCTGGGCGGTACCACGCCAAACAAGGACGCGACGCTTCCGATCCCGTTCGGCGAATGCCACAACGTCACGCCGCTGCTGACCAATCCTGCCACGCTGGAGTATGGCTTCCTGGGCGCGGTGGAGTCGAGTTTCGAGGTGCGCACCAACGGCAAGCCGATTGCCGTGGCTTTGAATGACCAGGCGGGCCGCTTCAACCTGACCACCGATCCGTTTTCCACCACGATCACAGTCAGTGTGCAGGGCGACAAAGGTGGCGGCTACGCACCGCGCATCGCCCCGCTAGTGCAGCGCATCGCCACCGCCTACGGCAAGGCCTCGGATCGATTCACGCTGGCCGACCTCGACCTGGACAATCTGGCCGCCTTCGATGCCGCCCACCCGCAGTTGGTGGGCCTGTACGTTGCGGACCGGACGAACCAGGCGCAGGCCATCCAGCAGCTGGCGGCCAGCGTGGGCGCCCAGGCGCTGATGTCGCGCACTGGCCAGCTGCGCCTGGTGCAGATCGCGCTGCCCGCCGCCGGCGTGCCGGTGCAGATTGGCCCCGAACACATGAAACTCGATTCCTTGCGCCCGGTACAGCGCCTGCCGGTGGTGGCGGCCGTCAAGATCGCCTTCGACCGCAATTACACGCTGCAGGCCAGTCTGACCACCAGCATCCCGGCCGAGCATGCCGACCTGTATGCGACGGAGTGGCTGACGGAAACCGCTGTCGATGCCGTGGTCAAGGCACGATACCGGCTGACGGACGACCCGCCGCAGATCGAAACCTGCCTCAAAACCAACGCAGACGCGCAAGCGGAAGCGGCGCGCCGCCTGGCTCTGTACAAGGTGCAGCGCACGATTTACGAATTTGACGGAGAACCTGAGATGATGATGCTGGAACTGGGGCAGCCCGTGGTGCTGCGCGATGATCGCTTCGGGCTGCAGGACGGCGTGCCTGGTGTGGTGGTGCTGCTGTCGCACCAATGGCTGGCCGGGCGCGTGACGGTGGGAGTGCTGGTATGACGGCCATCGGCGGTGCGCGAGATACGCTGCTGCAGGCGACGGCGGAGCGTTTCAGCACGACGGCGGACGGCAAGGCGATCCTACTGGCTGGCAGCACGCCTGTGTTCCGCGTGAACAGCGCCGGCGCCGGCGCGCCCGGCTCGATTGCCATTACCGCCAAGCCGGTGAACGTGGTGGGCGATATCGTATTTTCAGTCTCCGCTGGCACGCAGATCACCGTCAACGGCAATGTGGCCACGGTCGATTTTGCCACCATGACCACCGATACGTCCCTTGTGCAGGCGCGCATCCGCGAATTCGGTGTTGACTACATCGCCAATTACATGGTCAGCAAGGTATTCGACGGCATCAATGGCGACGCTGGCCTTGCTGGCTTGAACACGGGCCAAGCCTTCGCCTACAAGCGCGCGGCCGTGGCGCCTGTCGATTCGCCGGGTGACGTGATCTTCACCTTTTCCACGGCCAGCATCACGACGCCGGCCGGCAACGACTTGGCCAACGGCTGGTCGAAGAATATCCCGGCAGGCACGGCGCCGCTGTACGTGCGTGTGGCCTCTGCCAGTTCGCGCAATGCCACGGACAATATTGCCGCTAATGAGTGGGCGGGAGCGGTGCAGCTGGCCAAAGATGGCGCTGCCGGTGCAAATGGCAGCAACGGCGCGAATGGCGTGGACGGCCTGAACGTAGCTCCCGTGCGCATCTACCAGCGTGGCGCCACCAACATCGCGCCGGCGCTGCCGAGCGCGGCATGCACGTTCACTTTTGCCACGGGCGCACTGGTGGGCCTGAACAACGGCTGGTCGACCCAAGTGCCCACTGCCGGCGGCGCCTACCTGTTCACCTCAGGTGCCACGGCCGCTGCGCGCACGGCCACCGATGACATCGCCCCAGGCGAATGGGCGGCCGCTGCGCGCCTGGCCGCCGACGGGGCGACTGGCCAGCGTGGCACCGTCACCGTGACGGCGCCCAGCTATTCGACCTGGTCGGATACCTCGGCTGTATATGAGCTGGGCCGCGCCGGCTACGGCGCGCCGATCAACCGCGACACCGTCACGCTGTACGACGCCACGCATGCGGTGACGAAGTATTTTGATAACGGCGCATGGCTGGTGCTTGGCACGGTGCTGAACGGCAATTTATTGGTGGATGGCTCCGTGGCGGCCAAGGCGTTGTCAGTGGATAAACTGTCGGCATTCAGTGCAAACCTGGGGAATGTGACTGCGGGCGACTTGTACGGTACGACGTTGCATGGTGGTGTTGGCTACCCCGGCAATGCTTATGGCTGGCCGAGCAACGGCGGCATCGGTTTTCACCTCAGTGAGCGTGGCTTACTACTTGGTAACCCTGCAACAGGTGGCTACGTAGAGTTGGGGAGCAGTGGCTATGTGGCCATGCCTGGCTTTACTGTGGTAAATGGGAATGCTACTTTTTCGGGTGTCTTATCGGCAGCTGGCGGGTCGTTTAAAGGCGAACTGGTGGCCGCTACAGGGACGATTGGGCTGCTACGCAGCAAAGCGACAGGTGGCCGCGTCGAAATCTACGGTAGTGCCATCAAGATCTTCGACGATAACGGTACGCTTCGAGGAATTTTTGGCGAGCGAAACGCATGAAATTCGGGGTGACATTATTAAAGGCTGACAGCACCGTGCTGGTTAGTTCAGACAGTTTCGGCATCGTATTTGTCGATCTGATGGCCGTATCTCCAGGCGTTTCTGCAACGAGATCTTTTCCCGCCTTTGCGGGCCGCACATTTAAAACGCTGAGCGGTTCATTGGCTCAGCTGAGCTATCCGGCGGGTGTGCCGACAGTTTCTGTCAATGGTGCGGATTTTACAAAAATTGAAAAAATATACATTTTCTCGCTATGACCTTTGGCATCTACTTTGAAAATAACGATGGCAGCCTGATTCTGTCTGCTGACAGCCCGGGGCTGGCCTACGTAGGTGTGGCGCCATTTATTGGATCGGCTGACGCGCCAGGATCTACCAGCACGGCGAAGGTGCTGGGCCGCTACCGCGTAACCTCGATAAACGAGCCGCTGGTTTTCATCGAACTCGCCCCTGGCGTGCTGTTCAACGTCTATTCGGTGACACTTTCGGCAGTCAATACTTGGGACATTCTGTTGTATTGCGCAGCTTCGTCGGGTGGGAATGGGCCGGCACCAGCAGCCCGCCAGCCCAGCGTGCATTGTTTCGCCCCGCTCACAGGCGAGGTGAGCGGTGGGTATGGTTGTTGGCTGTTTGATGCCTCCGGCAATTGCACATTCGATGCGGGCGCAAAAATGATCATGCCGCGCGCGATTGGTGACTTTACTGCTGCAACACCGCCAGCTGGTTCATTTGACCTGCAAAGCTACACGTTACCCAGCATGGCGCGGCCAGCGGTTTGCGGTCTGGCTGATGGTCGTGGGTCGCGCGGGCTTGCCGTATCACCTGGCGCCAGTGGCTCAACGCTGATGCAATTTTCTGGAGCATTTTTGTTTCGCTCGCCGAACATCTTAGATCGAACCCAGATGTGCGTCGATGCCCAGCCGGAGGATATTCCGCCCTTTGCACTGAACATGCGCTACCGCGCCAGCACCGTACTGCTCATTGATATGGCAGATTATTAACGAAGTGAGAGAGCATGCCAAATCTACGCATCATCTACGACAACGCAGCCGACCGCGCGGCGCTCGCCGCATCCAGTCAGTCCGGCGCGCTGGGCCCGGCCAACCTGCAGCGCGACAGCAAAAGCGCCGTACTGCGCTCGCTTGGCCTGGCGCTGACCATCACTGCCACCTGGCCCACGCCCGAGATCATCGGCGGCGTGGCACTGCCATTTTGCAACCTGACGCCGATGGCGACGATCCGCGTGCGCGGCTACGTCGAGCCAGGCGACGCCGCGCCCGATTTCGATACGGGCGTTGTACCAGCATGCGAATACGCTGCGCTGGGCATGTGGGACTGGGGCGCGCTGCCGCTGGGCGTGAACGCCTTCAGCTACGGCGGCGGCACGTATGCGCGCTGCTGGCTCCAGATGCGCAGCGTCAAAAAGCTGGTGATTGACCTCGCCGACCCGGACAACCCGGCAGGCTACATCGAGGCGGCGCGCCTGGTGATCGGCCCTTACTGGAGCCCGGAGCAAAACGCCTCGTACGGTGCCGGCGTCACGTCGATCGACACCAGCACGCAGTATCGCAACGGCGCCGGCGGGCAAACAGTCGGACGCGGCGCGCTGTATCGCAAGCTGTCGCTCGCATTGGATCACATGACGCCGCTGGATCGGGCGGAACTATGGCGCATCGTGCGCGGCAACGGCCTGTCGCGCCCGCTGCTGATCAGCCTGTATCCAGAGAGCGACGACGGTGAGCTCGAGCAGACGCACCAGGTGTATGGGCGCATCGCCAGCAATTCCGCCATCACCACCCCGTATTACCAGGCATATGCCACCAACATCGAAATCGAGGAAATGTAATGGGTGACTTTTTTTATTATGGCCAGAAGGACATGATCCGGCGCCTGAATGAACTGGCTGGGCGCGGTGCCGTGGTGGCGTCGTACGCACCGGCTGTGGGGAAGTCGCCGCTTGGCGGGCCGAATGGCTTTATTGATCCATTCTGGCTTGATAGCTCTCTTCCGATCAAAAGCCAACTTCCAATTTCAGCGGGGTCTGGGACGGTAAATAAATTCGGCTTTAACTACCTGCAAGGTGGTCAGGCAGTGCGCATGTATAAGATCGCTACTATGCAAGCAACTGCCTCAAATACCTACGCTTCGCTGCGGATTGACGCGATGGCCGGTGGCTGGGATGGAAATGGCTTGACGGCCATGACCATTATCTTGGGTAGTCGCGTTGCTGTTGCGAGCGAAGGGGTTTTCGTAGACTGGACAACAAGTCGTTATATCCCGAACACCGTGCGTTTTCATGCATATCTTGAAGCGGATAATAAAGTGTCCGTGTACTTATATCTGGCTGCTGGGGCTTTTGCTCAAGCGTCTTTTTCCCTGCTGGGTATGCAGACTATCACCTATGAAGCTCCGGTAGCGACAGACACTGCCACAGGGGCACTTGTATGGGATTCCACTGCTGCTGTGGGTACGGCTACGTATCGTTCGCCTCGTTCTTACGGTACGGCTGCAACAGCCCCGACTTTACCTATGGGCACCAGCTTTGACAGTATTGTCGAAGTGCGTGCGCAAGATGGTGCAACAGCATGCACGTCGTACATGGCTGGTGCAGCAAAAGCCAATGTCACTGCTGCTGGTGCCAGTCTTGAAGTTATCCGCTATGGTGTAGCCGGAAATACTGGGGTGAACTCGGCAGGCTATCTTCAATGGCTTGCTTCGGCGGGGAATGGCAGCACACAAAAAGAGGGCTACAAGCTCTCGCTGAAGGCACGAGATACTGGTTCTGGAACAGTCTCAGGTACGCTATTTTCTGTGGACGGTGTGGGGCGTATGTACGCGCCATGGCTTAAAGCCGGTACTGCCAGTACACGAGCAATCCACACCCTGAACACTGCAGTTGCTCAATTCGGAGAGATTCTGGAAGTCGGGCGGGAAGGCTCGGTAACCAGCTGCATGGCTATCCGTGCTTCTGATGGCCTTGGGGGCTGGAACAATGCGCAGTCTGTGATGTACGTTGGTAAGAACTCCACGACTAATCGTGGCATTGCTTCCCCCGGTACATTCAATGCCCAAGGTACTGACTACGCTGAATACTTCGTAAAATGTCACTCCTGCGCTGCTGTTATTGCGGGGCAGCTTGTCGGAGTGAACAACAAGAATCAGGTCGCGGATTTGTGGTCAGACGCTGTAATGTTCGCCATCAAGTCCACTGACCCATCATTTTTCGGTGGCGATTCATGGGCCACCGACGTAGGGCCACGCCCATCGCCCCAAGCTGGCCAAGAGCCAACCCAGCCCCTGCGCCGCGAAGACGTGGTCACGCAGCAGCCAGTGCCCGGCACCAACCCGCCGGAATACGAGAACGTGGTAACGGAACCCGGCGACACCGATGACGAGTGGGCAGAAAAGCAGGCCGCCTACACCGCCGCGCTGGCCGCCCACAACATCGCCGTGCAGCAGGACGCCGAGGCCATGGCCACCTTCGACGCGGCGCTGGAAGTCGAGCGCCAGAAGGTCGACCGCATCGCCATCGCCGGCCGCGTGCCGGTCAACGTGTTCGGTACCCAGCCAGGCGACTACATCGTGCCGGTGCAGGACGGCGCCGGCATCAAGGGCGTTCCCGTGCATGAGGATAACCTCAGCATGAAACAGTACTTCCGCGCGGTCGGCCGCGTGATCTCGATTGAACCGGACGGCCGGGCCTATGTGATGGTCAAGGTTGTGTAATACAGCAGCATTCCTAACAAACCCGCTTCGGCGGGTTTTTTCATTTCCACCACCTGAGAGGCCCTATGGCACCTGATGCACAAAGCAATACCGTCGCCGGCATTTCCTACGCCGTGCTGATCGGCGGATTTATCGGCTCGGCCGCGTCACTGAGCTACGCCAAGGAAATGACGAAAAAACAGGCGGTCGCGGCGTTCCTCGTCGGCGGCGCTGTTTCCTGCGCGGCCACGCCGCTGGCCATTCACTACCTGGGCGCGCCTGCCGAGCTGGCCGGAGCCATGGCGTTCTTTTGGGGGCTGGGCGCCATGCGAGCCGTGCCTGTATTTTTCGCCCTGATCGACCGCACGCGTAGCGCCAAGCTGCCGATCTTGCCCGATCAACCTGAGACAAAGGAATAATCATGACAATTATTTCAATCATCCAGGCGGCAGTCTGGCTCTACGTCCTGTACCTGTGCGTCGTCATACTGAACAAAATGGATGGCGAAACGGCGATGATCTCCCGCGTCGGGAATGTCGTCCTGGCGTGCGGCTCGGCGTGCGGGATTATGTCGGCTATCTCTGATCGGGAGATTTTCGAGCTGATGATCGCTGCAGGCGTGGCGGTGAATATGACGCTCAACCGTCGAGGTGCAAAATGAATCTGACGAAAAACTTCACCCTGCAGGAACTCACCGCGTCCGACTGGGCCGCGCGCCATGGCGTCGAAAACACGCCGACACCGGCCGTGCTGGCGGAATTGCGGCGTACGGCCGAGCTGCTGCAGCGCATCCGCAATTACCTGACGGCCAGCACCGGCATCGATACGCCGCTGACCAATATCAGCGGCTACCGCTCGATTCCAGTAAATCGTGGCATCGGCAGCAGCGATGGCAGCGACCATGTGCGCGGCTGCGCAGCTGATTTCAAGGCGCTGCGCATGACGCCATACCAGGTATGCCAGGCGCTGCTGCCGAAATTGGACGAGTTCGGCATCGGCCAGATCATCAACGAGCTGACCTGGGTGCATGTCAGCACAAAGATGGTGGCCAAGCCGATCAACCGCATCATCACCATCGACCGCCACGGCACGCGCGCTGGCATCTTGCAGGTGCGGCCGTGAGCGCCCTGGCCACGCTGGCAGCTGGCGCCGTCAGCGGTATCTGGAAGGCCGCCGCCGTCATCCTGGCCGCCGCGCTGCTGCTGGTGGCCAGCTCCACCGGCACGGGCTGGTGGCTGGCCGCCGGCGACCGTGACACCGCGCGCGCGGCGCTGGTGCTGGAACAAGGCGTTAGCGCGCAGCTGCGCAGCTCGATCACCGAGCAAAACCGCGCCATCGATGGCATGGCCAAGGCAACCCTAGCGGCGCAGGAGCGCGGCGCTGTGGCGCAGGCGGCCGCCGTTGCCAAGGGCAAGAAGTACGACGCGGCACTGGCGCAGATCGCGGGCGTGCGCGCCACGACCTGCGACGAGGCCATGCCGGCCGTCAGGCTGCTGCTGGAGGGAGTGCGATGAAATGGATGCTTGTATTGCTGTTGGCTGGCTGCGGTAGTGCGCCGCTGGCGCCGCAGCGGGTCGAAGTTCCTGTCTTTACACCATGTGTCAAGGCGGTGCCGAAGCGGCCGGTCTATGAGTTCGACCAGCTGGCACCGGTAGCAACGGATGGCGAGATCGTCCTGGCGCTGGCGCGGGACTGGCTGCAAGGTCGGAAGTATGAGGGGGAATTGGAGGTGGTAATTGCTGGCTGTATTCTGCCAGATGAAAAAGCAGAGCGCTGATTGTTGCGGCGCTCATTCACGCGTTTTCACCTGCACTATAGAGAGGATGCAGACTCCACCGGCCAAGAACTGGTTTTGCCATCCTGTGGCACGAGCGCAATTATCGCGCCAGTTTCTATAAGTTGGCAAGCGAGAGCCGAAGCTTCGATCCTTGCCGCGCGATCCGCCTTAAATACGCTAGGTGTTGGGATTTCAATAATTGGCGAGTATTGCATGCCTGCATGAGCGGTAAGCAGGATCACCCCCTGATACATTCCGTCCGACCTCCTGTAGCTGGCGATGCGATACTCATATTCACCATGTTGCACCGTTTGATTGCTATCCAAGGGTATCCCCATCAAGTTGGCTGATAGGGGTAGATTTGCAGAAACATTTTAGTACCAATTCCGATAGCTGAAAATACTGTTTTGTTATTATAGCTGAGTCGAACTCGTGCAAAAAAACAGTTGATGTAGTGACATGTATGCCCACTACGTCCCGACCTTAAAAAGTAGGTCGGAGAAGGGTTGCGGACAGCATAGCCGCTGCTCGACTTGCCGCCCGAGGCTTGGCCCGGCTACATGGCTCCAATCCTGTGCGCCTCGTACGAAGTCCCTGGTGAGCTGGAAGTCGCCCCCCGCCATGTTCAGCATGGTGCCCCACTGGGCCGAACACAAGCTGGCCTGTCAGACCTACAACGCCCGCACCGAGACGGTGGCCAGCAAGCCATCTTTCCGTAGTGCCTGTAAGCGCAAGCAGTTCTGCACTATCCCTGTCGCCAATTTCTTTGAGTCCACTTATGCAACCGGCAAGCCCGTGCGCTGACGGTGGACCGCTGGCCCTTGCCGGCGCATGCATGTCAGCGGAGCAGGGCGGGCTCTTCTAGTTACAAATTTCGCCTTCTGGTTTCCCAAGCTTGGCAATATACTGTGTTTTTATACAGTATATTGATTGCATTATGGACGGCACAACAAACAAGCATCAGTGGCCGGCGAAAGTGGAGGAGCGGCAGGGCATGCCTGTCCGCGTGATTATGCTGCGCAAAAAGGGGCGCCGAATTACGCGCCAGGAAATGCTCGACTCCGAGCCATTGGACGGCCTGCTTGTTTTCGAGCACGTCGGGACGGGCGGATGCGTTCGCCACCATAGCTCTGCCTCGTTGCGCCGGCCAAACTCTGCTGGATCGACCAACATTTGTAGACCGCTTTTCGAGCCCACGATGGAGCGTTTGGATGCTGATGGCCTGATACTCAAAGGGCATGAAAACGAAACAGTAGACGGGGCACTAGTCCAGTACGTCCAGGTCTGGCTCTGCATTCCCATTTTGCCCAGCGCTGTTGCAGCGGGCACCTGACGTTGCCCAGCCGGCCACGCGCTGTTGTTGGTCGACCAGCACGATCACTTGGCAGCCGGCCACCGCGCTGCCATAGTTCAGTTGCAGGTATTCCCCCTGATGTTGATAGCTGGCGGGCGTGCCGTAGCGGGCGGCGAGGGTGAAGCTGTCCAGCCCGATCAGATCGCCGCCGCGGTGTTCGACAATGCCGCTGGACGTGCAACTGCACAGTGCAAGCAAGAGGAGGGCGCCCAGCGCGTGCTTCATTGCAATCTTTCCTTTTGGGTTATTCTTACAGAAGGCAGTGCCTTCTATTATGTTGGGCGCCTACCGACCGGGTATTGTGCAGTCTCAGAAAAGGTCGGATAAGGCGCCAGAACAGGGGCGAAATTTGGGCGAAAACGTGGACGTTCCCAGACTTTTCCAGACATTTAGAGAGAAGTGAAAATGGCATTCCCGCTATGTCTACAGAGGTTTGCCAGGGCGATTGCATGAAGGGTAGGTGCTCGGAGTGACGATAGGGTGAAATATTGCTTGTAAACACGTTGAGAAAGGCGTTTACTCTCGGTATTTGGACGCGTAAATGGCAAACGAACCGATCTCTC
>NZ_PEBS01000041.1 GCF_002869965.1 Janthinobacterium sp. ROICE36 | reverse complement strand
TCGCCCTCCACGAATTCCACTTCGCTATTTGGTACACTTATCCACAGCTGCAACTCAAGAATGCAGCACCCCGCCCTGGGTCAAATTTGGATCGGCGCGGTGGGTCAATTTTAGGTCGGCGCCAACACCTAGATGCGCGTGAAGATTTGCGGGCGATTGGCAAGGACCTCGGGCCGTTTGATGAGCATCAGAAAGCACGTTGGTATCAGCAGCGAGGTGTCTGCACTTGGCACCTTGGAGATGAGCAGGATGCGGCGGCTGATTTCATTCGTGCCGCCGACCTCTCATGCGACGACGACAAAATGGTGGCCGCGCGTATTCGCGGCCTCATGTTACTGAAGCGGAACGATGAGGCTCTTGCGGCAAGTGAAGGCGCGTTACGGCGGTTTCCCGAGTCACTGCACGTCTGGCTCGCCTCGGCTAACGCCAAAATGGTTTGTGGGGAACACTTTGAATTTCGTGAAGTCCCGGTCGACATGCGCAATGAGGCCGACGTTCTTCAAATAATGGCATGGAGCAAACACTTTCGTGGCCTCGATAAAGACGCCATCAGTCTAGCCCTCCAGGCAATACGTATCGATTCAGCTGGATTTTTCACGAGGCATGCGTCGCTTGCGATTGTAATCCAATCGGTTATGGAGGGCGGCGTACTTTGCTTCTACGGCTTGCTCTCAGAGGAACTTAAATCTGCGTTGAAGGAGGTAACGGAGGCTTTCAATCCTCGAATTGAAAGGTTATGGGACGTTCAGGCACCCGAAACAGTGGCCTCAACTGCGACGCATTTGGGGTGTGCCTACCTATTGTCAAACGTGCCAGAAGAAGCTCTAAAAATCGCTCAGGAAGCAAAAGCTTACGGTATCGATGCGCCCGGTCTTCTTCGAGTGGAGCTCGATGCCCTCGACAAGTTAGGCAAGAGTGAGGAACTCCTACGGTTTGGAAATTCGAATGTAAGTAAGCTTAACGGTGAGGGCTTGGTGCGCCTTGCGCAGGAAGCCGGCAATCTAGCGGACCTCGCCCTGGTTGACTTGTGCGTCCAGGCTGGGGATACTCTGACGCCATTTGACCCATGGGTGTCCGACGTTCTCCGTGCTATCCGCTGGATGAGTTACCTGCGCTCTACCCGGAAGGCTGAGATTATCGATGAAGTTAAAAATGCTGGATTGGAGATGTCGAACAATCTTCATTTGGTCGCCGCCGGCGCTCGGATTCTGGCGAGGACGGATGAAAAAGATGCTGCGGACAGGCTGATTGCGTGCGCCAAGGCCATTCAAAATGTTACTGGCCTTCAGGACGGAGAGCTGATTCTTGCTGAACTCTACTTTGACATGAAGCGTTTTTCGGAGGCAATTCCTCACTACGTGAGTTTCCTCCCGAAAGGGCAGCACAGCGAACTGCATAATAGGCTTCTGTGCTGTTATCTTAAAGTTGGTTCGACACGAAAAGCCAAACAGCTGTTGGAGACTTTCCCTAAGGAGTGGATTGATGACGACGACACCCGCTCCCTAGCAATCGAGCTTGGCCAGCTCGCCAGTGACTGGCGGATGCTGACGTCTCTGGCAGATACTCAATACAAAAAAGAGCCTCACCACATTTCAAGTTGGCTCTTCAAGTTCATGGTCGATGTAAGAAAAAAGTCCGTCTCCGACCTTCAGGCTTTCCTTGCGACAGCTCCAATGGACTTGAAAGGGTCAATTCATCAAGTTTCCCAGTTGGCGGGTCTGGAACTTCGCTACGGCCTTGAGACGAATGGGATGCGCCGCATGTACCAAATGCGGCGGCAGAACCTCGAAAATGTGGAAAGCGCCTCTGCACTTGTGCTGAACATCGTGGGAGTCAGTCCACGTCTGCCAAATATGGAAGAGCACCTCGATATTGTCTCGCCAGGGACATCATTAGGTTTGCAAGATGACAAAGGCAATAGCCACACATTAACGATAGACCCTGCAGAGTTGCCGTTGCTGCCCGAGACTCATGAATTCAAGTCTGCATCTAGTGACGAGGCTGCCCGTTTCATCGGCGCTAAGGTGGGAACACAGGTTGAAGTTAATGGGCCATTTGGACAAACTCGAATTTTTATCGTTACCTCAATCTCGTCTGCGTACCGTCGGCTACACGATTGCGCATACTTAGCGGTTACGAACTCAATTACACCGGCCTCGAATATCATGTCGGTGTCAGTGCCCACGGGCCCAGACGGTAAGGCGGACTTTAGCGAAATGCTGGTCCAACTTCAGCGTTCGAGTGCTCACGGCCAAGCCGCAATGCATCAGTATGAAACGCATTCGATTTCCCTAGGGTTCTTGGGGAAATTGCTGGGCAAAAATCCGATAGAACTCCTTAAGTTTTGGCCACCGAGAGGCCCAGCTCTAGTATGCTGTGTCGGCACCCTGCCTGAGCGGATTGCGGCGGTCAGCCTCGTCGAGGACTTGGCCCACCCTTTTGTCATCGATAGCTCTACATTGGCTGAGTTCGTCTTCCTCGAATGCACCGCAGCGTTAGCTATTTTTCCTACTCTCTACATCTCGGAAATTGCTCGAGACAACATCTACGGGATGCTTGAGGCCGCCAAGCACAATCGCTCGGTTGGACAGGCGTTTGAAGAGGACGGTAAGCTCGGCTTCATAGCACATACCGAAGCGACTCATGAGCGGGAAGTAGCCCGGCTCAAAGCAATCATAGCCTCAATAGAGCAGTACTGCGAGGTTCAACCAGCATATGGCCCAGAGAATCCGCCAGAGCTTCTGCTTGAGTTAAAAGATTTGACCTCTGCGGAAGAGTATTCGACACTCATGCTGGCGTCAGAAAAAGAAGCAGTGCTTGTTACTTTAGACGGACACCTGCGCAGCTGGGCGGCCGCGGTAAATATTCAGGGCGTATGGACACAAGCAGTGCTCATGCAGGCGGAAAGAAGTGGCGTAATTTCAAAGGACCAGTATGCCATGTCGGCCGCCAGACTATTCATGGCTCATCGAGCGTTCACAGCATTAAACAGCTATGACCTGCTCTTGCTCAGTATGCAAGGCGACAGCTGGCTACAGTTCGGGTTAGTTAAATACACCCAGCACCTGGCTCATCCTCATACGGAGTTCGAGACGGCGCTAAGCGTCGCCTTAGCTTTCATTGAAGAGCTCTCGGCACAACCGCTGACTTTTGGCGTCATTGCAGAGTTCCTTCGGCATCTCGTCAATGGACTGTTGCGACACCCCGAATGCCCCGATACCACAATGGATATCATCGACAATTTCCTCGAACGACTGACAAAGCCGGCGCCAAACTACGCAGATTTTTATCCTCCATCAGCCAATTCACGGCAACGGAAGTTTGAGACGCAGTTGGGCTTCCTTAAAAAAGCTGCGCGTGAGGGCGAAGCATGGTCACACGAACCGTGGCGCGAACGTGAGGTCCAAGTGCGAGTTCTGCATGGCGGACGTAGCCCCCTTTTTGTGAACTTGAAGCCGCAAACGTAAAGGCAGTGGAGACTGGGCTCCCTTTTCGTACATCCTTATGACTTGAATATTGTTTTCTAACCCGAAACCGCGACTTCGTGTGGCGGGACGGCTGTGGCGAGCAGTTCGGAATTGACCACGCGCTTGGAACCTCTCGGGGTACGAACCGAATCATGTTTTTACCAGTGGGTTGCACAACTGCTCGGCGCCGTGGGGCTTCCGAGAGGCGGCGGAAAATAGGAGCAGTTGCAGCTAACTACCTGTGTCTAACGGCCTATTTGTGATTATAGATGTAGACAAAAAAGCCCTTTCTGTTATATTCTATAGATATGCCAAAAACTGCCCGCGCACTCACCCAGCTCCCACCCACCACCATTGGTGCCATTGAAAAATTAGGTGCCGACTTAGCTGTCGCCCGCCTGAGGCGAAAGGAATCCTTGCGCTCTTGGGCGCAGCGTATGGGGGTCACCGTGGCAACCCTTCAACGACTTGAAGCGGGAGACCCGTCTATTGGCCTTGGGATTGTCGCGACCGCCCTCTGGCTCATTAAACGCGATGGACAGCTAAGACATCTGGCAGCACCTGAACACGACCAAGGCGCCCTGGAAATGGACGTGCGGGAGGCTGTTGAGCTGGGACGCACACGTGCAAGGGCTTCTGAAGAAACCCGCCTACGCGCTTCGGAGCGCGCAGCCAAACTGAAGGTATAGGATGCGCTTAGAGAACTTGTACCTGTGGTATCTCGGTGACCCTGCCGAACCACGCTACGTCGGGGAGTTGAGGCTCATTTCGACAGGTAAAGGGGTGTCGCTACGTTACGGTGATGCATGGCGCGAAAATGGGTTCGCGCTGAGTGAAGACCTGCCTTTGGTCGACATTGAATATTTGCCGCCTAGCCGTTTAAATGCTGATACGCAACGCGCTGTAGGGGCTGTTGATGATGCGCGCCCAGACCGGTGGGGCGAAAAAGTCATTCGTTTTGTCGACAAGCCAAGACGTCTTTCGCTGATGGAGTACTTGTATTATGCAGGCGATGACAGATTTGGCGCACTCGGGGTTTCGACGTCTTCAGAAATTTATACCCCAAGGTACGGTGGACCATTACCAAGGCTCGAACAGGCGCAACAGCTGAGCGAGGTTGTAGCCAAAATTGAGGCTTCGGAACCCCTGAGCGAGATAGAAACGCGAATTATTGCGGGAGGCGGTAGCCCGCTTGGGGGTGCCAAGCCCAAGGCGCTCATCGGCATCAACGGCGAACAATGGGTCATCAAATTCTTTAACAACGAGCCTGTAGATTCGCCGCTTATCGAGCACGCAACCATGACGCTGGCCAAGTGTGCGAACATCAAAGTTGCGGAGACGCAGGTCATTAGTCTGGCGGGCGAAAACGCAATTGCAGTTCGACGCTTCGACCGACGGGGGAAATTTCGGGTGCATAGTATTTCTGCCGGCACAGCCATCCGCGCAGCGACGGCAGAAGGTGAAGAGCCTGAGATGGGGTATCCCGAACTGGCGCGTATTCTCCGCAGAATTGGTGATACGACCGACGAAACCAACCAGAAGGATGCGTTCGAGCTCTTTCGTAGAATGGTTTTTAATATACTGGTCGATAACACCGATGACCATGAGAAAAACCACGCGCTGCTGGTTCCAAATCCGTTCGCTAACGAACGCTTGCAGCTTGCGCCTGCCTATGACGTACTGCCTACCAATTCGGGGCAGGGTTATCAGGAATTTTCGTGCGGCAAAGATGGTCGTGACTCCACGCTGGAAAATGCGATGTCGCAATGTGAGGCCTTTGGATTGACTCCCCCTCAAGCCGCGCTCGAAGTCGCAGCTGTTATTAAAGTTGTGAATAATTGGCAGGCACATTTCGCAACGCTTGGCGTTTCTATCGGCGACATTGAAAGTCTAGCGGAACGTATCGATGGTGAGGAGTTGTTGAGCCAGAGGACTGCCTTCGACCCGACACGTTATCAAATGGCGCCGCCCAAGCGAAAGAAGGCAAACCCTTTCCGGCGTAGTTGACAGTCGGCGCGGAGAAAGAAGAGCATCGGCCACCATGATACCGTCGCCGATGGCGGCGTGCCAATGCTCAATCGGAAGCTGACTGGTGACAATGGTCGAGCGACTGCCGTGGCGGTCGTCGAGCAGTTCTAACAGGTCGCGCCGATGGGCGTCGTCGAGCACCGCCAGCCCCCAGTCATCGATAAGGAGCACGCCTATTCGGGCCAACTGCTTGAGCAACTTCATGTAGCGCCCGTCGGCGCGGCCAATGCTGAACTCGTCGAGCAGGCGTGGCAGACGCACGTAAATTAGGCACTTCGGTCCATGCGGCAAGCCTGGTGCGCCAGCGCGCAGGCTAGCCAAGTCTTGCCTATGCCGGTCGGGCCGGTCAGCAGCACATTCTGTTTTTCCGATAGCCACAGACCGGCCAGCAGCCGTTGGTACAGCGCCTTGTTGAGACCGCGCGCGTGGCGGTATAGCCAGTAGTTCACACATCTTCGAAAAATGTCATTTACTGTCGCGTCATTATGACGCATAATTGAACGACAAAAAGGAGGTTCCAAATGACCGACGAACAAATTGAGAGCAAGGATGACAATAGCATTTTCAGCCTCACGTCTGAGGAGCGAACTAAACAGTTTAAGAAGCTGCTGGAAGAACTGGACGAAAAGCCCACCGAGCTGGCCTCGAGGCTGATTCGACTGGGCGACTACCGTAGTGGTGTCGCCATCATGCGGGGGATTCAGCGTATGGAGGCGGGCGACACGAAGGTCAGCGGAGAAATGCTTGTCATCATCCGGATGCTCGTGAATCAGCAAAGGCTGCAGTACAGCAAGTTGAATCAGGTGGAGTGGACGCAACAAGCGAACGGTGCTTGGGTTGCGGAATTTGAGGGATTCAAAATCACTCTCCACCCAGAATCAAAGCAGCGATGGAGCATCTATCTGCGAGTTATAGAAACTGACTACAGCCTCGCTTGTGGCTCGTGGCAGGTTGGTCTGGACGCGGCAAAACGAAAGGCGTTAGTGCGCTTGGCCGATGGTCAGATGGAAGCGGCTGACTTAGCCGCTGGCCGGCTGTGATGAGGTACTACTTTGTTGTTGTCAGCTCTTGGGCCAGGTATGTAAGCTAGTCGCAGGTTGAAACTTTTATATAAAAAAAGAGGCCCAAATGTCACGCTACGCCCAGCTCACGCAGCACCTGCTTGCAAACCCCAATGCTCAGTTCATTCTGTCATTTGACGCGCTGGACAAAGTGGTTATCGGCGGCCTACCTGCGTCAGCACGTCAATACCACGCGTGGTGGGCAAATAACCCAGCGAGTCAGCCACATGCTAGATACTGGTTAGATGCAGGCCTACGAGCCTCCCCGAACTTAAAAAACGGGTTTGTCGTCTTCACCAATGAAGCCGCACTAGAAACAAGCGAACTGGCGACATCGGTTGTGGACGAATCGACGCAGCAGGAGCTGACTGAGTACGTTGAAAGCAGCCTGAGCCTCGAACGGGACCTGGAAGACCAAATCGTCAGCCACCTTGACGTCCTGGAGCCAGGCCTGACGCTGGTGTCCCGCCAAGAGTCCAGCGACGTCGGTCGACTCGACTTACTCGCGCGGGACGCCGAGGGGCGCACGGTAATCATCGAGCTGAAAGCAGGCGAAGCGAAGGACTCAACTATCGGCCAAATCGCCAGGTACATTGGGTGGTACGCAGATAAAGAGGGCAAGCCGCCACGGGCCATGTTGGTCGCAAGTGGGTTTGCGGCGCCGGTGCGCTGGGCGGCGAGGGCCATTCCTGGACTGAAGCTGGTGACTTACAGAGTGCAGTTCGCGTTCGAAGAAGCGACAGTGTAAAAAATAAGGGAGACGGTGTCTCGCCTCCCCCGCCACTACAGCAGCGTAAGGAGCGCGCCCGCCAAGGACTCGGCCAGTAGGCCTGGGGCCAATTTAGCGGGGTATGGGCCGCAGGACCCATGTAGACCACAGCGCCCATGGGGCAGTCTGCGGCCCGACGGCTGCGGTACCTGATGCCGTGCTCGCGCCATGTAAGCAGTGTGGGTTTTGGACTATATCCCGCGGTTTTGACTATCGTTCCGTGGGACGCGAATACTGCATATACTCATCGTTATAGAGTGCAGTGCGAAGTTGGTGGGTCAATTCTGCTATTCGTGTTCCGGTTTGTTCGATATCGGCGTCGCTTTGTGGTCCTGGGTGGGTAACACCGTTGCGGCTGAACAGACCTGCCCAATCTAATTCATTGCAGGCGCGCGCCGAGCGGAGCGATTCCAAGAAGTACCGCCGGTCTTGTTCCTTTGCGGTTTCCAGGGCAGGCTTGCCGAATCGGACTTCGGCCAGCACGAAGAGTCCCAAGGCTGCGATGATAAGTGTCGTACCCCAACCTGCAGCGCCCCCCAGCATAATCACCGCCCCCACTGCAAGAACGATTCCGCCGACACCGCCGGCGACCATCGCCATCAACATCAACCGTGCGGCCTTGGTTTGCAATGCCTTTTGAGATTCGCTATTACGGAGCTTATCAAGTTGGTCGCTGAAGCGGTCGTAGTAGGCTACGTGGTTCTCGCTGGTCGGGTTGTAACCATGGAGGGACTTCAAATAAAAAATGAAGGTTTCTACTTGTTGGGCGTTAAGAGTCTCCAAACCTGGCAGCACCTGTTCGACGACGCGATAGAGCTCTTGGTCTTGTTTCACGTAGCTCAGGTATTCAGATGCCATGCTCGTCCCGTGTGAGGTGTTTTGCATGCAGTCTACACTGTAGGTTGCGGGGCTTGCTATTCGAACATTACCCGACACCGCTAAAAGTCACGCGGAAGTGCTCGCTTGGCAAAGGGCAGAACAAGGAGCATCGCGCTCTACCTGAACCTTGACGCTTGGCGGAGGCGCAGGTATAACAATAAAAATTTGCTAACTTCTGGTTCATGCCAGCCAAGCGTTCAGATGACACAACAATCCTATAGGCACCACTTTGTTCCCATCTGGTACCAGCGGGGCTTTTTGGCTTCTGGGCAGACCAGCTTCAAGATTCTCGATATGCGCCCAGAAGTGTTCAAAGACGCCAGTGGCAAGGTGCGAGGGCAAGGGCGCAGCATTTTGGATAAGGGACCCGACGCATTTTTCTGGGAGAAGGACCTCTACACTATTCGATGGCTGGGCCGTACTGACGATGTCATCGAAAGGCAGTTATTCGGAACCATTGATACCATGGGCAAGCGGGCAATCGATGCATGGCTAGCCGAGGACTATGATACCGTTCACGAGACGTATTGGTACGTTTATGAATTCATGGACGCTCTCCGATTGCGAACGCCTAAGGGGCTGCGCTTTGTGCAGGAGTTTACGCGGAAACGGACTCAATTGGACCTCATGGTCGCGATGCAGGAGTTGCGCCGTATGCACTGCATTATGTGGGCCGAGGGGTGCCTGGAAATTGTTCGAGCACCGAAAGGGTCCGGTGGATTCATCTTTTCGGACCATCCTGTTACCCTCTTCAATCGGTATGTCTTCCCGGGTAACCCCGACATTCCACCAGGCCAGGACCCTCACCTACACTGGCAAGGAACGCAGACCATATTTCCGTTCGACCGCGAGCGGCTCTACATCCTGACCCATGCCGAATTTGCGAACTCGCCTGGGCCGCGGAAGGCGCGCAAGCCTCGCACCAATTCCAGGTACTTTGACCCGGGTACTCCGATGGTACGATACGACGAGTGTATTCGAACACGGACGCTCACGGAGCAGCAAGTCCACGAAGTCAATTACATCGTCAAGGCACGAGCTCACCGTTACATTGCGGGCCGAACAGAAGATGACCTGTTCCCAGAGCGTCACCTCAGGACGACCGCATGGCACCAGTTGGGCAAGTTCTTGCTTCCGCCGAAGCACAAGGTTCGCAAGCAGGTTGGCCACACTATTGTTCGATTCAAAGATGGCCCATATCACTTTCAAGACCAGTTCGGCCGGCGGCCCGCTTCATTAGCCGAGTACGAACGCGAAGTGGAGCGGGCCAAAGAGATGGAGGCAACTTTCCGGCGTGTGCTCACCAAGCATCGCGCCGAACGCGGGGAACCACCGCCCGGGTTCGAAGATGAAAACCAGTCCCGAGATTAGGTGTGTGATGCGACACGGCGGGCGCCGTCCCGCATTCCCGACCGAAGGGCTACCGGCATCGTTCGACGACCGTCCAGACTGTAAATAAGAACGCGGTTTAAGGGGTGTTTATTTACAGATGAAACTGCAATTGGCGCTGAAACTAAGCCATCACTTGCTTAGTTGCGCTAGTTACAAAAAATAGTTCTCATAACCGTTCTAAATTTGCCGTTCTGACGCTTGCCGTCAGGCACTGTGGATAAAAAGCCTGTTTCATTCGTGAAGCAGGCTTTTTTTGTCGGCACGGGCTGTGGACGGCAATCCACGGCACATCGTCCCATTCCACAGCAAGAAACGGATGGCGGCGCTGTCCCGATGCTGGTCTGATGGTGCTTTTGACGACACCGGAGAACAGCATGAATTTTCGCATTACGGGGCTGTCGCCCGAGCCTTTTCTGCCCCTTTTTTGCTTATCCGATGCCGAGTTAACGGCGCTTGGCATGCGACGCTGTGTGGTCGACCAACATCCCGGATTTCCTGACCGTATAACGCTGGTGGATGCCGAACTGGGCGAGACCGTGCTGTTGTTGAACCATGTCTGCCAGCCCGCCATGACGCCCTACCGGGCTTCCCACGCCATTTTTGTGCGCGAGGGCGCTACGCAAGTGTACGATGCCATCAATCAAGTACCGGAATCGATGCGGCGGCGTCTTTTGTCGCTGCGCGCCTATGCTGCCGATGGCATGATGCTCGATGCGGAGGTAGTGGACGGTATCGCCGTGGAGGCTGTCATTGCACAACTATTCGGTCATGCGGACGTCAGTTATATTCATGTCCACAATGCCAAGCGGGGCTGTTATGCGGCCCGCATCGACCGCCTTGGCCACTTTTTTGCCTAATCGCGCAAGCCCATCTCCAGGCTGTAGCTGGCCACCGCATTCCTGCGCGCCGCGTTGCGCATCAAATACACCTGCACCGTGTACTCGCCATCGGCTGGCAGTTTTGCCTGCCGTCAATTCGACGTTTTCCTTGTGGACAGGATCGGCGCTCCAGGCGGGCGTGGCAAAGACGAGTACCGCCAGCAGCAAGCTGGCGCGGAGGCGCAGTGGATGAGGTCGCATAGGGCACTCCTTTGAACGTGGATGACTAAGCAAGCGATGATGAGGCCATTCATCTTACGGCAGCGCGCGCATGGCCAGTTCGAGGACGTTTTTTTCCCCTTTTCTTGACCTAGGTACTTTTTTTGGCTACGCACGTTTCAAGATGCAGCCAAATGCCAATTTCAGGTAGGCTGAAGCGTCTCTACGCTGCGGAACCGGCTGCGGGCACTGCTGTGCCGGACCGGTTTTTTGCTGCTCTTCTTCCCTGAACTGAAAGGAACGCAGATGGGTATTTCCGGAAACGTCGCGCTGGTCACGGGTGCCGCGCAAGGCATAGGCAAGGCCATCGCTTTGCGCCTGGCCAAGGATGGCGCCGATATCGCGCTGGTAGATTTGAACCAGGATAAGCTGGACACGGCTGCCGCCGAAGTGCGCGCGCTGGGGCGCCGCGCCGTCACCTTCATTGCCGACGTGTCGCAACTCGATCAGGTGACCGCCGCAGTGGCGTTTGCCGAGAGTGAACTGGGTGGCTTCGACATCATCGTCAACAACGCCGGCATCGCGCAAGTGCAGCCGCTGCTCGACGTGACGCCGGCCGAGGTCGACCGCATCATGCGCATCAATGTGCAAGGGACGCTGTGGGGTATCCAGGCGGCCGCCAAAACCTTCAAGAAGCGCAAGCAGAAGGGCAAGATCATCAATGCCTGCTCTATCGCCGGGCATGATGGCTTCGCCCTGCTGGGCGTGTATTCGGCCACCAAGTTTGCCGTGCGCGCGCTGACGCAGGCGGCGGCCAAGGAACTGGCGGCCGACGGCATTACCGTCAACGCGTATTGCCCCGGCGTTGTCGGCACCGACATGTGGGTCGAGATCGACAAGCGCATGGCCGAGCTGACTGGCGCCGAGCTGGGCGCAACATACAAGAAATACGTGGACGGCATCGCGCTGGGACGTGCCGAGACGCCGGATGACGTGGCGGGGCTCGTCTCCTTCCTGGCGGGGCCGGATGCGGACTACATGACGGGCCAGGCGCCGCTGATCGATGGTGGTCTCGTGTACCGCTAAACGCTGCAAGCATAAAAAAACAGGCCACCTTGTCCGTGACAGCGTGGCCTGTTTGCGTTGCATCAAGGTTTAGGGAAAACTGACTTCCTTGCGGTTATCGCGCGAGACGCGGTCGATCATCTTGTTGTACGGATCAACGCCCACTTCGAACGGTTTGTCCTTCACGGTGATGGTCACCACCGGGTCGCTGCCCGACAACACGCGCTTGTCCGTGTACAGGACTGTTTCATCCTTTTCCTTGCCGCCCGCAGGGCGCGCAAAGATGGCGATTTCCACCGGCTCGTCATAGGCGCGCGGACTTTCCTTGCCCTTGCCGTCGGACTCCAGCTTGGCCAGGTGCAACTGCATGGTGACATCCCACTGGCCGTCCGGGCGTTTCACGGCCGTCGCTTGCGTCACGCGGTTGTCGTAGAAGACGATCTTCTCGAACAGGTCCGTGATCAACGCTTGCTTGTCCTGCGGCGCTTCGGCGCGGATGTAGGCCAGCAGTTCCAGGGTGGTGGTGAAGGGAGCCTGCTGGTAACCCTTGTCCTGCAGATAGCGTTTCAGGGCACGGTTCAGGGCTTCCTCGCCGAGCTCGTCACGCAGGCGGTAGAACACCAGGCTGCCCTTGTTGTAGTGGATGTATTGCTGTCCTTCTACGCGCGCCAGCGGCTGTTCTTCGATGGCTTCGCCGCCGCGCCCGCTCAGATAGCGGTCCAGTTCATAGCGCAGGAAGCGGCGCATTTTAGTGCGGCCGTACTCCTTTTCCATCACCATCAGCGCCGAATATTGCGCCAAGGATTCCATCAGCATGGTGGCGCCCTGCACGTTGGCGCCGATCACCTGGTGGCCCCACCACTGGTGCGCCATTTCATGCGCCGTGACGTAGAACACGTAATCGATATCGTCCTTGTCGCGCAGGTCGGCGATGAAGCCTATGCCTTCCGAGTAGGGTATCGTATTGGCAAACGACTGGGCGAAGCTCTGGTAGCCGGGGAATTCCAGGATGCGCACCTGCTTGTACTGGTAGGGCGTGAACTGGGTGGTGTAGTAATCGAGCGACTTTTGCACAGAGGTAATCATGCGCTGCGTGTTGTAGCCGTGCTTTTTATCGAAATAAATTTCGATCGGCAAGCCGTGCCATTCGCCTTTTTTGACTTCCCAGCGCGCCGACAGGTAGGCAAAGAACGGCATCATCGACTGGTCCATCTTGTAGCGGTAATAGCGGCGGCCATCCTTTTCCCAGCTTGCCTGCAGGTAACCAGGCGCCAGCGCGATCTGCTCGCCGCTGGTGGAGACGGTGGTGTCGAAATTGATCCAGTCCGCTTCATTGCCAAAGACGGTGTTGCCGTAGGCCGACTTGTCTTCCAGCTTGGCCATGCGCTGCGGTTCGCCCAGGCCCCGTTTGCGCCGTTCGTTGCGGTCCGTCAATTCCATTTCCTTCGCGTAGCCGAAGTGGGGGAAGAAGGCCTGGTTGTTGAAGAAGCTGCCGTTCAGGTTGACCTGGTCCGGCGCGCCGTCGTTGGTGAAACCCTGATGCGTGACGGCCACCGTGAAGTCCAGCGGCAGGGTGGCGCCCGGTACCAGGGGCTGGGCCAGCTTGAGGATGCTGAAACCGAGTTCCTTGTCGTCGAGCACGACCTTGTGCTCAGGCAAGTTCAACCAGTGCGTTTCCAGGTCCGGGTTGAGCTGGATGCGCAGGGTGTCGAGCGGCTGCTGCGTCTTGTTTTGCAGCACGTAGTGGCCCTTGATCAACACCTTGCGTTGCTCAGGATAGATATCCACATCGGCCTGGACGTCGGTGATCTTCAACTGCGGCAAGCCCTTGTATTGCTTGTACAATTTCTCGTAGCGGGCCTGCTTGTCCATGCCGATGTCCGAGGTCTCGTACTTGTTCAGCACGTTCGTGTTGTAGAAGATCCAGCCACCCGTGCCTGCCCAGCACAGCACGACTACGGCCAGGGCGGCGCCGGCGCGGCCTTGCAGGCGTAGGCGGGCCAGGCGCACGCGCGCGCGCCAGTCGGCGGGCAAGCCGCGCACCCAGAACGCCTGCGCCAGCATCACCAGCGCCACGGTAAACAGGCTCCAGTACAGCGCAAACCAGGTCCAGCCCGTCAGGAAGTGGCCGTAGCCATTCATGTCCGAATACTTGATGGCCGGCATGCCGCCGAAGGCGTACAGATTGTGCTCCAGGTGCAGCATGCCCAGCACGGCTTGCGCCACCATCAGCAGGATCACCAGCAAATAGCCGATGAACTTATTATTCGACAATACTTGCAGGGTAAGGGCGCACAAGCCCATCAGCACGAAGAAGAGGGAAGCGAGCAAGGTGCCTTGCAGGTACAGGCCCGGTTCCACGGGCGCGCCGCCCTTGTAAAGCTGGAAACCGATGGCGGTGACAACACCCGCCAGCAAATAGCCGGCGATGACGCCGACCAGGGCCGTGCATTTGGCCAGCAGGGGCACCCAGCCGGGCACGGGCATGGCATCGCTGACGTCGGCGATCTTCACCTGGCGCTCCTTGAAGATCAGTTCGCCCGCATAAAAGGTCACGATGATGATCAACAGGAAGCTAAAGCTGTTGCTGATACTTTGCAACATCAGATGCGTCATCGGATACACGGCCGTGCCATACATATTCTTGGCCACGCTGGAGCCGGCGATCAGGTTGATGACGCCGAACAGCAGCATGACGAGGAAGGGCAGGCTCTTGAAGACGCCCGCCGCGTCGAAGCGCAAGATCTGCCACCACTGGCGCCAGGCCGTCGCCGGGGTAAACGTGGGGATGCTGCGCTGCAGCTGCAGCGGCGCGGCGACGGCCGGCGCGGCCGCCTGCACCGTGTGCTTGCCGAACAGGCGCTTGCCCGTGCCCGTGCGCTGCGGCTTGAACAGGAGCACGGTGGCGGCAAACAGCACGACGGTGATGCCCAGCCACAGGGCGCGGTTGGCCAGCAAGTAGCCGGACAGGGGCGGCAGGCTGGCATTCGACTCGGCGGCAGTGAAGTAGCGCGTCATGCGGCCGAAGGCGCGCACGCCGAACGGGTCGAGCAGGACGGCATACCATTCATTGTTGATGTCGCGCGTAAACACGCCGGCCATGGCCCACAGCACGAAAAAGCCCAGCACGCCCACATACACGAGCATCATCGAGCGCGTGGTGGCCGCCAGCAGCATCAGCAGGGCGCCGATGAAGAGCAGGTTCGGGATGACGATGACGGCAAAGCTCCAGGCATACGTATGCAGCGAGAACGCGCCCACGCGTTGCGCATCGACCCAGGGCATGACGGGGCCGAGCATGGTGGCCAGGGCAATGGCGATGAAGATCAACAAGCAGGCGACAAAGCCGGCGGCGAAGCGGCCGAACAGGTAGTCCCACTTGCGCATGGGCGTGGCGAACAGCATGTCGGCCATGCCTACTTCGCTGTCGCGCAGCACGGCGCCGGCGATGAAGACGGTGACGAGCAGCATCGCCAGCAGGCTGAAGATGCCCAGCATCTGCGCCACCACGGTGGGGGCGTTGCGGTTGATGTTGCCGATGGCGCCGCCGATCTGCACCGAGTCGCTGGTGGTGGCGCCAAAGGCCATCAGGGCCATGATGACGGCAAATATCCACAGCAGCGGCTGTTTCAGCTGATAGCCGAGGTCAAACTTGAAAAATTCCTTCCACATGGCGGCTCCTTACGCTGCGACTGCGGCCGGCGCGGCGGCGCCGTTGCGGGCAGCATTGCGCACGTGCAGGAAGTACACGTCTTCCAGGTCCGCGGCGATCTGCACGAAGCCGCTGTCGGGCTGGCTGTCGGCAAACACATTGATTTGCGGCTTGCCGCCCACCAGGCGCGTCGACAGCACGTTCAAGGTTTGCTGGTACTGCGCCAGTTCTTCCGTCGTGACGCTGCGGCGCCAGACCTTGCCGTGCAAGGTGGCGATGGCCGCCTGCGGCTCGCCCTGCACCAGTACCTGTCCCTTGACGATCATGGCCATGCGCGGGCACAGGTCCGTCACGTCGTCAACGATGTGCGTCGACAGTATCACCACCACCTGCTCGCCGATCTTCGCCAGCAGGTTCAGGAAGCGGTTGCGCTCGTCCGGATCCAGGCCGGCCGTCGGTTCATCGACGATCACCAGGCGCGGCGCCCCCAGCAGCGCCTGGGCGATGCCGAAGCGTTGGCGCATGCCGCCCGAATACGTGCCCAGATTGCGCTTGCGCGCTTCCCACAGATTGGTTTGCTGCAACAAAGCTTCCACGGCTTCCTGGCGGGGGCCCTTCTCCGTCAAGCCTTTCAAGACGGCAAAGTGGTTGAGCAGGGTTTCCGCGCTCACTTTCGGGTACACGCCGAAATCCTGCGGCAGATAGCCGAGCTGGCGGCGCAGGCCGGCCTTGTCCTGCAGCACATCGAGGCCATCGAAATGGATGCTGCCGCTATCGGGGTCTTGCAAGGTGGCGATGGTGCGCATCAGCGAGGATTTGCCTGCGCCATTCGGTCCCAGCAAGCCGAACATTCCGTTGGGAATCTCCAGGCTGACATTATTGATGGCCTTGACGCCATTGGCATACGTTTTGTTCAGCTGTTTGATCGATAGCATGTGCAGCACTCTCCAGAGCTTGGGTATGAAAGCCGGCAGATAGCTGTCTGCCGGTCTGTGAAGGGGATCACCCTTGTTTTTCAGCCGCGATGGCGGATGTTACCTAAAAACAATAATATATATCCAATTGAAAGGAAGTTAATATTTTTGCGACCAAGTGTGGAAATGCAGGGCTGAAATGCAGGAGGGACGGATGAGTGACGTGGTGCTACACTCACCATCTCAGCGACGCCAAGTGGTGGAAAGACGAGATGATGCCGGTAGTACAGAACATGACATTGCGCGCCGTTGCGCCCGGCGAAGAGGGAGCGCTGGCGCAGTTGTTCCAGCTATATTGCTACGATAATTCGGCCTGGAGCGGCGAGGCGCTGCTGGCTGACGGCCGCTATGAGGTGTGTGACGCAGGGCTGGCGTCGTATGTGCACGCAGCCGGCCATACGGCCAGCTGGATCGAGGTCGATGGCGCACTGGCGGGCTTTTTCCTCACGGAGCCTGGCATGGCGGGCGAGCTGGCCGTGCAGGAGTTCAGCGACTTTTTTATTCTGAAGCAGTACCGGCGCCGGGGCGTGGCGCTGGAAGTGGTGCGCAGAGTCTTGCTGGGCAGCGAGCAGACGTGGCTGGTGGCGATGTTTCGCGACGATGCCGCTGCCTGCGCCTTCTGGCAGCAGGCGTTTGCGCGCCTGCCGTTTGCCAGGGTCGAGGCGTGGGACGATGCCAGCCTGCCGCAGTTTCAGCTAACTCTGCTGAAACCGGCGGTCTGAGCCGATTTAGAAACGTACTTTCACATACGCCGACGGTCCCGTCAGGCGGATGTTCAGGTCGGCATTGCGTTCGCTGTCGCGGTGCAGCTTGATTTTCGAAATGCCGTAATCGGCCACGAAACCGATGTTCTTGAACGGAAACCATTCCACACCGACATTCCCGCCGTAGATGTGACCGTTGATGCGTCCGCCATTTTTCTTGATGCCCGACGCTTCCGCATACATGCGCAAGTCCGGCGTGAAGGCGTGGCGCCAGCCCACTTCCAGCAGTGGCGCAAACGCGTGCTCGCTGATGGAGTCGCGTGCCGTGGCCGTTTCGCCATTGATGACGCCGGTGGCCGTGCCGTTCAGGCTGGCATGATAGTAAGCGGCGCCCAGGCCGATGCCGAAGGTGTCGTTGCCGCTGCCGAGCCACCATTTATAGGCCAGTTTGGCCAGGTCCAGTTTCAGGTCGGCATTCGCCGTGGCCGTGCCCGTGACGGGCTGGCCATTGATGATGGTCTGGCCCGTCAGGCTTGGCGTGTAGGATTTGTCGTAGCGGTAGTAGTCGAATGCCAGGCCGTGGCGGTCGCCGATCAGCAAGTCCGCCTTGATGCGCGGGATGGTGGTATGGCTGGGCTTTGATTCGGGCGCGTCGATGCGGCCAAACTGCGTGTCGGCGCCGATATTGATGCGCGGATCGGCAGAAAACGCCCCTACCGAGATGCTGACACGGTCCAGAGCGGGCGATGGCTCGGCCCGCGCCGTGGCGGCCGCCGTGGCCATGCCCAGCACACCCAATATCATGCTGCCGCGCAAGGCGAGATGCTGCAAACGGGGTGGGGACAGGCGGGCGGGGACGGACGTAACAAACATGGGACTACTCCTCGGAAAGATGATGGGTGGGCCGCGACGCTGGGGCGGCCTACAGGTGCAATGCAATGAGGAAATGGTAGCAATTGTTACATTTGAATCACGTAGCCGCACGGCGCAAGTGGTCGTCAGATTTGTCCTACCGTGTGTAACAGCTGGTACACACTCCGGCATTGCCTGCCACGCAGGACGCGGGCAGAATGGTGCGCACAAGGAGGAGACACCGCATGAAAATCGCCGCCATTTCCGATATTCACGGCAACCTGGACGCGCTGGAAGCCGTGCTGGCCGACATCGCCCTTCAGGGTGTGGATGTGATCGTCAACCTGGGCGATATCGTTTCGGGCCATCTGCAGCCGCGCGCTACGGCGGCGCGCCTGATGGGCCTAGGCTTGCCCACCATCCGCGGCAACCACGAGCGCCAGCTGTTGGCTGATCCGGCGCGCATGGGCGTCTCGGACGCCTATGCACGCGCGCAACTGTTGCCCGAGCAACTCGCGTGGATAGAGGCGCTGCCCGCCACCTTGCGTTTGCGCCATGACGTGCTGCTCGTGCATGGCACGCCGACAAGCGACCTCGTGTATTTTCTCGACAGCGTCACGCCGCAAGGCAGCCGCGCCGCCACGCCGATTGAAGTGGCCGAACGCGCCGGGACGGCGGACGCGGCCTTGATCCTGTGCGGCCACACGCACATGCCGCGCCAGGTGCGCCTGGCCGATGGGCGGCTGATCGTCAACCCGGGCAGCGTGGGCTTGCAAGCCTACGACGACGACCACGGTTATCCGCACGTGATGGAAAACGGCACGCCGCATGCGCGCTATGCGATTGCCGAACAGGGGATGGACGGCACCTGGACGGCGCAGTTGCATGCGGTGGCGTATGACTGGGACAAGGCGGCCGGGCTGGCGCTGGCCAACGGCCGGCCCGACTGGGTCGTGCCACTGCGCATGGGCCGGGTCGCCTGATTATCGAAACTCTTCGGCCACCAGATTGTACTTCTGCATCTTGTGGTACAAGGTCTGTTTCGGCAAGCCAAGCACTGCGCTCACTTCGCTGACGTTGCCTGAATATGCGCGTAGTTCCTGTTCGATCAGCGCACGTTCGAAGCCGTTGACCTGCTCCGCCAGCGACAGGGGACTAGCCTGGTTGCCTGCCAGCAAGCTTGAGGCGCCACCGGCGATGCCCAGCACGAAGCGGTCGGCGATATTGCGCAGTTCACGCACGTTGCCGGGCCAGGAATGGGCCATCAGGTTGCGCATCTGCGCGCTGGAGACCACGGGCGCGGCGCGGTTGTAGCGGGCGGCGGCGGCCAGCACGAAGTGCTCGAACAGGATGGGAATATCTTCGCGCCGTTCGCGCAGCGGTGGCAGATGCAGCACGATCAGATTCAGGCGGTAGTACAGGTCGCTGCGGAATTTCTGCTGCTGCGACAAGTCTTCCAGGTCCAGTTTGGCCGCCGCGATGACGCGCACGTCGACGGGCGTGGGCACGTTGGAGCCGAGGCGTTCGATATAGCGTTCCTGCAGTACGCGCAGCAATTTGACTTGCAAGGACAGGGGCAGGCTTTCGATTTCGTCGAGGAAAAAAGTGCCATGGTCGGCGTGCTCGATCTTGCCCACTTGGCGCTTGGCCGCGCCCGTGAATGCGCCCGGTTCGTGGCCGAAGACTTCGCTTTCAAAGATGCTTTCGGGAATCGCGCCGCAGTTGACGGCGACGAAGTTTTGCTTGCGGCGATGGCTGAAGTCGTGCAGGCAGCGGGCCACCATTTCCTTGCCCGTGCCCGTGTCGCCATAGATCAGCACGTCAGCCGGTTCGTCGGCAACGTCGAGGATAAGGCGTCGTATGTCGCGCATCGCCACGGAATTGCCCAATAATCGCGCTTCGATGCCGCCGCCGTCTTCCAGCTGGCGGCGCAGGCTGTGTACTTCCAGCGTGAGTCGCCGCGTTTCCAGCGCGCGCAGGATGACGTCGACCAGTTGCTCGGATGAGTAGGGTTTTTCGATGAAATCGTAGGCACCCGTGCGCATGGCGTGCACGGCCATGGTGATGTCGCCGTGGCCCGTGACGAGGATCACGGGCAGGTTGGCATCGAGCGTTTTGACCGCTTGCAGCAACTCCAGGCCGCTCATGCCCGGCAGGCGCACATCGCTGACCACGATGCCGGGAAAATCGGGCGTCAGCAGTTTATACGCCAGTTCGGCCGAGTGGAAGGCCAGCACGTCCAGGCCGGCCAGCTGCAGTGCCTGCTCGCTGCCTTCGCGTACGGTGGGGTCGTCTTCGACCAGCAAGACCTTCAAGCCGTCAAACATGTTTTTCCTCCTGCGTTGCAATCTGTAGTTCGATGGTGAAGATGGCGCCGCCGCCGGGGGCGTTTTCGGCGCGCAGCACGCCGCCGAACTGGCGCGTGATCTGTTCCGAAATGGCCAGGCCCAGGCCCAGGCCCAGTCCTTGCGGTTTGGTTGTGAAGAACGGCTCGAACAGGTGTTCGCACACTTCCGTCGACAGGCCCGGCCCGGTGTCTGCCACATGGATCAGCACGTGCTCGGGCGTGCATTCGACGGCCACGCGCAAGCTGCGCACGTCGCTGCCATTCATGGCGTCGAGCGCGTTGGCGTACAGGTTCACCAGAACTTGCTCCAGGCGGTTGCTTTCGCACATGGCGAAGATGTCTTCAGGCGGCAGTTGCAGGGTGAAACGCACATTTTCAACCTGCAGCCGGCGCTCGACCAGGAACAGGGCGTTGCTGATCGCCGTGGGTATCGACACGGAGGTCAGGCTCGTGGTCGATTTGCGCGCAAAAATCTTCAATTGCCCCGTAATGGTCCCCATCCTGGCTGCAATTTGCGAGATCTTCGCCAGGTTGCGCCGCGCGTCGTCGAGCCTTCCCCGTTCGAGCAGGATGACGGCATTGTCGGACATGGTGCGCAGCGCCGTCAGCGGCTGGTTGAGTTCATGCGTGATGCTGGCCGACATCTGTCCCAGCACGGCCATCTTGCCGGCCTGAAACAGTTCGTTTTGCGTGATGTGGAGTTTCTGCTCGGCCTTGCTGCGCACGTCGATTTCCTGGCTCAGGCTTTGCGTCATGGCATTGAGTTCCGAGGTGCGTTCCTCGACCATCGCTTCCAGGTTGTCATAGGCATGCTGCAGATCTTCGCGGGCGCGCAATTTTTGCGCCACGGCCGCGCGGCGCTGGCGCAGATAAAAGAACAGCAGCATGAAAAAGCCCAGCAACACGCAGGAGAAGGCGGCCGCCGCGCGCGCGCTGGCCTTGGCCTGCGCCAGGTCGGACAAATAAATGAAAGTCCAGCCTTGCGGGGACTTGAGCTTGATCTGCGTCATGACGCTCGAACTGGTCTTCGGTGGCGCATCAGCGTGTTCCTGCTCGCGCACGCTGATCACGCGCGCGCCATTGCCCAACTGGCGGTCGGAGACGAAGGGAATGGCTTCCAGCTGCTTCGAGTAATACTGGCGCGTGCGGTTGAGCTCTTCGACGATGGCGGGCGACAGCGGCGCCAGGGTCTTGTACTTCCAGTCCGCCATGGAACTGAGGAAGATCACGCCGTGCTCATCGGCCAGCATCACCTTGTCCGCGCCCTGCACCCAGCGTTTTTCCAGGTTTTCCAGGTTCACCTTGACCGTTGCCAGGCCCAGCATGTGGCCATTCTGGTAGATGCCATGGGCAAAGAAGTAGCCGGGCTCCAGCCGCGTCGTGCCCACGCCATAGAAGCGGCCCGGCGTGCCGCGCAGCGCGTCCTGGGCGTAGGGACGGAACGAGATATTGTCGCCAATAAAGCTGTCGGGCTGCTGCCAGTTGCTGGCGGCCCGCGTGTTGCCGTCGAGGTTGCTGATGAAAATGGTCGACGATTTCGCCTGGGCATTCATCTGCTCGAGGTAATGGTTGACCGTATCGACCAGTACCGGGTCTTCCGGGTGCTGCAGCAGGCGGATGACGTCGCGGTTCAGCTCCAGGGTCTTGGGCAGGAAGTCGTATTTCTCCAGCGCATTTTCAAGACTGCTGACATACACCTCCAGGCGCTGTGCGCCGCTTGCCTGCAGCTTGCCGATGGCGATGCGTTCCGTCCAGAAATACACGAGCCAGACGGTGGCCAGGCAGGCGGCCAGCACCACGCCCCAGGCCAGCGTTTCGCGGCCCGACCGTTGCGACAGGCGCTGGCGCCAGGAAAGGGAAGGTTTGTTACTGCTATTCATAAAATCAGCTGCCAACTTGCAAGATCCCACAGTATCGCATTTAAATATTGCGTAAAAAGAAAAAGCCGCCGGATGTGCATCCGGCGGCTCACGCTTTTATTTCACGGACCTCGCGACGTCCTTAGAACGTGTGACGCATGCCCAGGTTAAAGCCGCTGGTGCCGGTGCCATCGTCCGTGGCATTGCCAACCTTGTAAGGAGCGCCGTTCTTGTTCGTGATGTGGCCGTAACCGGTGTACAGGTCGCTGCGCTTGGACAGGGCATAGAACGCGCCAATGGCCCACTGATGGGCGTCACGGTTGGCGTTGCTCTTGTCGTTGTGGCGGATGTACGACGCCACCAGCTTGGTGGCGCCGAACGGGGCGCTGAAGCCAACGATGATGTCATTGCTCTTGCTGTCGTCGAGGGCGCGGTTGTCGGCGTAGCCGAAGTTGCCTTGCAGCACGCCAAAGTCGTAGCGCGTGGCCAGCAGGGTGTTGCGCGTTTGCTGGGTCGCCAGCGGATTTTCCTGGCGGTGGTGCGTCAGGGTCACGTTCAGCGGACCGTCGATGTAGTGCACGGCGCCGCCCATGCTGCGGTTTTTCGCATTGTCGCCGGCCACTTCGCCAAAGCCATACGCCAGGTCGGCCGACAGCTTGCTCCAGGTCGGCGTACTGTATTGCACCATGTTGTCGATGCGATAATTCGTCGCCATAATGTTCGATGCCGTACCGGCCAGGCCGATGACAAACGGATCGGCCACGTCGCGCAGGGCCAGGTAGTACGGCGTATATTGGCGGCCCAGGGTGACGGCGCCGGCGCTGCCGGTCAGGCCAACATACGCCTGGCGGCCGAACAGCCGGCCGCCCTGGCCCGAGGTACCGGTGTCGATATTGAAACCGCTTTCCAGCACGAAGGTGGCGGCCAGGCCAGCACCCAGGTCTTCCTTGCCCTTGAAGCCGATGCGCGAGCCCGAGGCCACGCCGGAGGCGACGCGGTTCAGGCGGTCGCCGGCTGCATCCTTGTCGAACACCAGGCCGGCATCGGCCACGCCATACATGGTCACGTTCGATTGCGCCAATGCGCCGCCGGAAGCTGCGCCAAGGGCCAGCAGGGTAAACAGGACTTTTTTCATGAAAATCTCTCTAATAAGTTGGAATGACTACTGATCGCACTACCTGACTGCTTGTTACTCAACATGGACAACAAATAAATGGCCCGCTTGTGGCGGGCCATGGCGCTATCAGGCTTTGCTAGCGTGGTCAGCTTCGCCCCAATGGCTTTCCGTGCTCTGGTTGGCGGCGTTGGCCGCGGCTGCTTCTTCCTCGGTGGCGAGGCCACCTTCCCACTTGGCGACGACGGCCGTGGCGACGGCATTGCCGACCGCGTTGGTGGCCGAGCGACCCATGTCGAGGAATTGGTCGACACCCATCAGCAGCAGTAGGCCCGCTTCCGGAATATTGAACTGGTTCAGGGTGGCGGCAATCACGACCAGCGAGGCACGCGGCACGCCGGCCATACCTTTTGAGGTCAGCATCAGCAGCAGCAGCATGGTGATCTGCGTGCCGATCGACAGGTCGATACCGTAGGCTTGTGCGATGAACAGCACGGCGAAGGTGCAGTACATCATCGAGCCATCGAGATTGAAGGAGTAGCCCATCGGCAACACAAAACTGGAAATCTTGCGGTCCACGCCGAACTGGTCGAGCGCCGTCAGCAGTTTTGGATAGGCCGCTTCCGAGCTGGCCGTCGAGAATGCCAGCAGGAACGGTTCGCGGATCAGGCCGACGAGCTTGAAGATGCGCGGGCCGATGACGACGAAGCCGGCGGCGATCAGCAGTGTCCACAGGCACAGCAGGCCCAGGTAGAAGCCGCCCATGAACTTGGCAAACGTGACCAGCACGCCCAGGCCGTGCGTGGTGATGACGGAGGCCATGGCGGCGAACACGGCCAGTGGGGCCAGGTTCATGATGGTGCCGGTGATGCGCAGCATGACTTGTGCCAGCTGGTCGACGACGGCCGTCAGGGTCTTGCCCGATTCGCCCAGGCCGGCCAGAGCGCCGCCGAAGAAGATCGAGAACACCAGCACTTGCAGGATTTCATTGTTGGCCATGGCCTCGATCGGCGACTTCGGCACCAGATGCGTGAAGAAGTCTTTCAAGGTGAAGGCTGCTGTTTTCAAATTGGTCGAAGCGTGTACGTCCGGCAATGGCAAGCCCAGGTTGGTGCCCAGTTGCATCAGGTTCGACAGCACCATGCCCAGCGCCAGCGAAACCAGCGAGGCGACGACGAACCAGCACATGGCTTTCAAGCCGATGCGGCCCGCCGTCTTGCCGTCGCCCATGTGGGCGATGCCGACTGTCAGGGTGGAAAAGACCAGCAGCGCAATGATCATCTTGATCAGGCGCAAGAAGACGTCGGTGACGATGGAAATATTGCCAGCGATCTGAGCGCTGAGCTTGGCATCAGGGAAGGCGGTGTTGCATCCATAGCCCACGGCAATGCCGAGGATCATGGCAATCAGGATGTACAGGGTTAATGGCCGTTTCTTTTTCATTTTGACTCCTCCGGTGAAACGCCGCTGTGAGCGGATTATTGATAGCGAGCAACTCAAGCTTGGAGTCAACATTTCTCAAAAACAAGCCCTTGCATGCTAGCGATTATTTGCAGCAAAACCTGTACATAGCAAAGGATATGCCTGAAATGGGAATTTGGGAGCTAACTTCTTAAGTTGTTGATTTAAGGAAGATTTTTTTGTTGTTTAGATGTAGCAACTTGGCGTGCTTGCGCGAAATATTGGACGCGGCGGGTGATCGCTGTATGACTTTTCATACGCTAGTCGCGGCAGGGCGGCGGTGCGCCAAAAGAGCAAGATTATCAGGACAATAAAAAAGCCCCTCCGAAGAGGGGCTTGATGTGATGCACTGCGTGTTTAGAACTTGATATTCGCCGTCAGGCTGAACGAACGGGGCTGGCCCGGAGTGTAGCGGAAACCGGACTTGTTGATGGCCGCCACATAGGTCTTGTCGGCCAGGTTGTAGGCGTTCAACTGCAAGTCGAGGTTTTTGTTGACGGTGTAGGTTGCCATAGCGTCGAAGACCCAGTAGGCATCCACGCGGGCCGGCGTGCCGACGGCGCCATCGGTGCCGCGCAGCATTTCACCCACGTAACGCGCGCCGCCGCCGATCTTCAGGCCAAACGGCAGGGTGTACGAAGTCCAGCTGGTGAACGATTGCTTCGGCGTGTAGCTGAGGTTATTGATGCCGCTGGCCGTGACGACCTTGCCCGACTCGACCTTGGTATTCATGCGCGTGTAGCCGGCGCTGACCAGCCAGTTCGGCATGACTTCACCCACCACCCCGATTTCGATGCCTTCCACGCGCTTCTTGCCGGTCTGATAGTAGATCAGATCGACAGGATCCTGTTCCACTTCATTTTTCACGGTGGTCTGGTAGACGGCGGCCGACAGCGACAGTTTTTGTTTCAGGAAGTCCCACTTGGTGCCGATTTCCTTGGTGATGGTTTCCTGCGGGTCATAGTTCGGGTTTTGCGCGCTGCTGGCGCCGGTGCTCAGCACAAAATTGGTGCCTGGCGGCGCTTTCGACGTGGCCAGCAAGGCATACACGCTGCTGTCCGGCGTCGGTTTGTACATGGCCGAGATCTTGCCATTGGCAAAGGTATCGTTCAAGGTGATATGCACCGGAATCGGCGTGCCGACTGGCAGTTTTTGCACCTGGCCCGTCGCCACAGCCGTTTGCAGGGTGACGGCGTCATAGGTGGAGTTGAAATGGTCGAAGCGCACGCCGCCATTGAAGATCCACTTGTCGCCGAACTTGACGGTGTCGAAGACATAAGCGCTTTGCGTATTGACTTCGCCTTGCGCGTAGGCGCCGCTGCGCACGGGATTGTGGCCGGTGACGGGGTCATGCGGGTTCGGCCGGTACAGGTTCGCTGCCGGCAAGGTGCCCAGGCTGGCGGCCACATAGCTGTAGTTGGTCTGTTTTTCGCTGGTGAACTCGGCGCCGGCCACCACGGAGTGCTTCAGCACGCCGGTGTCGAATTGCGCGCTGACCACGGTCTGATTGGTCAAAATCGTGTTTTCCTGGTCCTTGACGGTGCGCAGCGAGCGCGCCAGGGTCCAGCTCGACGGATCGGCGGCGTCCGGCGTCTTCAGGTTGGCGGTGTTGCCCATGAAGGCCGTCAGCAGGTAATCCTGCTTGGTCTTGCCGTAACGCGTGGTGTTCTGCAGCTGCACGTTGGGCAAGAAATCATGGTCGATGCGCAAGGTGCCCATGTCGGCCTTGACCTTGTTGTAGTCCGCAGTGGAGCCGTAGAAATTCTTCGGGTCGACCCTGGCCGCGCTGGTCAGGAAGGTGCGCACGACCGGGTTGGCCGTTGTGGCGGTGTCTGGCGCCGAGTAGCCTGGCAAGCCGATGGTCGGCACGCCGCCGTCGGGCACGTTGTTCTGGTCCACGTGCAGGTAGCTGGCCGTGATGCGCGTTGGCTTGCCGATGCCGAAGGTGACGGTGGGCGCGAAGGCCCAGCGCTTGTTCTTGACTTCATCGCGCGCCGGATCGCCGCTGTCCTGCGTCATCAGGTTCAGACGCAAGGCCGTGCCGGTATCGCTGTCGAGGATGCGGTTCCAGTCGGCCGTGGCGCGTTTCTGCTTGCCGCTGCCCGCCGTCAGCAGGGAATTGAACTTGTTTTCCATGGTCGCCGTCTTGCTGACCAGGTTGATCGAACCGGTGGGCGAACCGCGGCCGCTGTCGGTGCCCGCCGGGCCCTTCAGTACATCGATCTGTTCGATGTTGAAGACGTCACGCGAGATGGAGCCCACGTCGCGCACGCCATCGACATAGATGCTGCCCGATGAGTCGAAACCGCGCATGTAGACGGCGTCGCCCGTGTTCGTGTTGCCGTTTTCGCCGAGGAAGAAGGTACCGACGCCCGGCGTGTTGCGCAGTGCATCCGTCAGTGTCAGCGCGCCTTGCTGTTCGATCAATTCCTTCTTGATCACGACGATGGTTTGCGGCGTATTGACCAGCTCTTCGGTGTATTTCGGCGATGAAGCTCTTTCGGCCTTGAAATCATTTTCCTTGGAGCCCACGACCTTGATTTCGTTCAGGGTTTGCTGCGATGCCGGGGCACTCTGGCCGGCCGGGTCGGCCGCCTGGGCGGCGACGGGCAGCAGCATCACGGCCAGGGCGGCGCCGATGTGCTGGTTGAAACGGGTTGGGGCATGTTTGCGGCTCTTGATTGCCATCTTGCTCTCTCGATAAGGTCAGGGTAGTGGTTCCTGGCTGGCTCTGCGACGCGCTGTGGTGGCACGCGGACAAGTGGCTGGCGATGGACGGGTTGGCAGACATTGTAATTATTGGACACTCATTCGTAAATGAGAATCGTTATCAGTCTCGTTTACGCAACGAAATGCATATGCCGCTAAAAAAATACTGTCATGGCGCAGGAATGCTTGCTTTGCAGCCCGGCCGCTGCTATGCGCGCAGGCGTCCGGCAGCGGGAGTATGATGAGCAACCTTTACAATTGATTTTCAGCATGCTGCAAACTCCCGATGCCTTTGTCCCCCTGATCGATGCGCCCGAACCGGCCCCGGCCGCTACCGAGACGCTCACCTTTGTCTTTCACCGCGGGCGTTTGCTGTTGCGTACGCCCGAGCTGCTCCTGCCCACTGCCGCCGAGGCGGCGGCGCTCGAGATTGACTTGAGCGGCGCGCAGCCAGTGGGCCTGTGGCAGGGCCGCTATTGCCAGACCGTCTGGACCGATGACGAGCTGCTGCCCGCCGATAGCACCCTGGCGTATCACGGCATGCGCTCGCTGTTCCATGCCGTCGACGATGGCTTCCTGGGCCTGGCCAGCCGCGCCGTGCAACTGGCCGAGTGGGCGCGCACGCACCGCCATTGCGGCGTGTGCGCCACGCCCATGCGGCGCACGCGCGGCGAACGCTGTTTCACGTGCGCCGCCTGCGGCATGCTGGCGTACCCGCGCATTTCGCCGGCCATGATGGTGCTGATCCGCAAGGGCGACTCCGTGCTGCTGGCCATGCACAAGCATTCGCCATCGCAGCGTTTCAGCCCGCTGGCCGGTTTCCTGGAAGCGGGTGAATCGATCGAGGAAGCCGTGCACCGCGAAGTGATGGAAGAGGTGGGCTTGCGCGTGCACAATCTGCAGTACTTCATGAGCCAGTCCTGGCCGTTTCCCCATTCGCTGATGATCGCGTTTACGGCCGATTACCTCGATGGCGAGATCCGCCTCGACGAGAACGAAATCGCCGAGGCGCGCTGGTTCGGCCCTGGCGATGCCTGGCCGGAAGCGAGCTCCAGCGTGTCGATTTCGGCGCTGTTGGTGAGAGCGTACCGCCCGCCGGCAGTGTCGTAAAGCGGGGGCCGCCCGGGCAGCTTGCCGCATTTTCTATATACTGGCGGCAATTGCAAATTTTAGGGTGGTTTAGCATGTCTCAAGAAGAGTTCTCCGAAAACGACTGGCGCCGGCTGATCAGCAGCTTTGGCGAAGACCCGCAGCGTCCTGGCTTGCTGGAAACGCCAGCGCGCGTGGCCAAGGCGTGGAAGCACTGGACGTCCGGCTATGGCCAGAATCCGGTGGATTTGCTGAAAGCTTTCGAAGATGGCGCGGAACAGTACAACGAGCTGATCGTCGTGCGCGGCATTCCGGTCTACAGCCATTGCGAACACCATCTGGCGCCGTTCTTTGGCAAGGCCACCATCGGTTATGTGCCCAACGGCAAGATCGTCGGCCTGTCGAAACTGACGCGCCTGGTCGATTGCTTCTCCAAGCGCCTGCAAGTGCAGGAACGCATGACGATGCAGATCGCCAATGCCCTGATGGAAGTGCTGGAACCGAAATCGGTGGGCGTGGTCTTGCGCTGCCGTCACCTGTGCATGGAAAGCCGCGGCATCCGCACGCCGGGCGAAGAAACCATCACCTCGGCCATGCTGGGCGAGATGCAGCCGAACCTGGCGCTGCGCACGGAATTTCTGGCCCTGGCGCGCGAAGTCTGATGCTTTGAGTGACGATGCAAGACGAAGGCGGCGTGATGCCGCTTTTTTTATGTCCTTCCGGATTCCCGTTCCGCCAGATAGCGCGCCGGCGGCTTGCCCACCGCCTTGCGGAACATGGTGACAAAACCGCTGGTGTTTTCATAACCGAGTTCCAGCGCCAGCGCTTTCACGCTGTGGCCTTGCGCCAGCCCTTGCAGGGCAAGGATGACGTGCAATTGCCGGCGCCAACGGCCCACGCTCATGCCCATTTCTTGCAATGACTGCCGGGTCATGCTGCGCTCGCTCATGCCGATGCGGCTGGCCCATTCGGCCAGGGTGCTTTTATCGGCCGGCTGCGCCAGCAGCAGGGCGGCCAGACGGCGCAGGCGCACATCGCGCGGTATTGGCAAATGCAAGTCTTCCACGGGCGCGGCGGCCAACTCATCGAGCAGGGTGGCTACCAGGCGTTCCTGCGCGCCGTGCAGCGGGGTCAAGGGGGGAAAGCAGGCTGCCTTGGCGATCAGTTCGCGCAGCAAGGGCGAGACGGCCACGGTACAGCAGACGGCTGGCAATGCCGGCGCCATGGCCGGCTCGACAAACAGGCAATAGCACTCGGCCTCGCCCACGCCTTGCGCTGCATGCATCAGGCCGCCAGGTATCCACACGGCGCACTGGGGCGGCACGATCCACACGCCGCTTTCCACTTCGCAATGAATCACCCCTCGCGTGGCGTACAGCAACTGCCCCTTGCGGTGCTGGTGCGGCGCCTGCTCCGCATCTTCGCGCACGCTGGCCAGGCCCACGGCCAGCAGCGGACGCAGCACGCCATCGACGTCGAAATCGATGGTGATGGTGGCTGCGCCCAGGCGCGTCGAGAGCAGATCGGGCAAGAGGAGATGGGGCATGGAGAAAATTTGGCTGGATTGAATAATATTGTGGCCATTTTATGCAATGACGCGCAATGCCGCCAACGCTATCGTATGGGCATCCGCAGCCCCGCTTCAACGGCAACCGCCGCCGCCCGTGTTCTGATGAAGGTGAGGAGGAACGGCAACCCCCTTGAAGGAGTCTTACATGCAACTCGATATCACCGATTTCCCCCTCGTCTGGATGCGCCGCGACGGCGCTGCAGGCAGCCACGACGATGCCTTGTTCGCCCAGTTCGAGGCGCTGCTGGCGCGCCAGCAGGCGTTTGTCATTCTCAGCGAAGACGGCCTGGACGAGGACGGGCATGCGCACCCGCAGGAAGAGCGCAAGCGCGCCGTGCTGTGGATGAAGCGGCACAAGGCCGCCCTGCGCGCGTATATCCAGGGCATGGTGCTGGTCGAACCGAGCGCGGCCAAGCGCCTGGCGGGCAAGGCCTTTGCCGTCATGTTCGGCCAGTTCTGGGGCTATCCCCTGCATTTCGGCACCAGCCGCGACGACGCACTCGACATCGCGCAGCATTTGCTCAGGGCGTGGCTGCCGCCGCAACTGCCGTCAGGCAACACGGCTATGCATCAGTAGCGATATTCGTTGACGAAATGTTTTGTAAAATTGTACTTGCTGCCGCCGTCGAGCAGGTCGACCAGGCGTTTCGGCGCCGAGGCCGACATGAAGGCGTCGGCCGCGCCGCCCGTGCTGCGGAACTTCATGCCGGGGCTGAGGATCTGGTTGGCGCCGATTTTCAGGTGCTGGAAGCTTTTCGTCTTTTCATTGTTGAGGATGAAGTGCAATTCCTGCTTGAACGTCAGGAAGGGAATCTTCAGCCACCAGCCTTCATCCGTGCCATAGCTGGCGACGCTGGCAAAATGCGTGTTCTTGTCCGTCAGGGTGGGTTTGCCCAGGCGGTCGTTGATGCGTTTCATGGCTTCATTCTTGGTCATGCTGTTCTTTCGTGATTCGATCTATGCGGCGTGCATTCTGACACAGGCGTGCCGCTGCGTGCCGTGGAATGTTTTACAGCAGCAGAATCAGCGAGCCGAGCACGATCAAGCTGCCGCCGGCCGCCGCTTTCAGGGTGAACGGTTCGCCCAGTACCAGCCAGCCGGCCAGCATCACCAGCGCCACGCTGAGCTTGTCGACGGGCGCCACCAGCGAGACGGGGCCCAGCTGCAGCGCGCGGAAATAGCATAGCCACGACAGTCCCGTGGCCACGCCCGAAGCGATCAGGCAGGTCCAGCCCACCCAGTTGCCCCCGCTGGGGCGCTGCCACTCCGCGCGCAGCGAGATGATGGCCGCCGTCACCAGCAGAATGACGCCCGTGCGTATCAAGGTGGCCATGTTGCTGTTCAGATGGGCCACGCCCAGCTTGCCCAGGATGGCAGTCAGGGCCGCAAATACGGCCGACAGGATGGCAAAGCCTTGCCAGGTAAAAGTGGTCGACATGGGACTCCCTGCACGGTGAGCAATGGCAGTGACTGTAGCGTAAAAACATCGCGGCCGCTGCCAGCATTTTTATTGCAACGCAACATCATTTCTCATCAATTGTCGCAACCCATTAACAACACCGGACAAAAAACATTTCTTCTCAGCATTGTAAAAAATGGTAGTTCGGGCGTATGCTGGAGACGTCTGAACGGTGCCGCCAGAGCGCCGTCGCCGCCGCATTCCTGGCCTGCAGAGCTGGAAGCAGGCCACGCCCCTTCGCCGCACAATAGAGAGTTGGAGACACAGCATGAAAAAATTGACCTTCCAGCAGAAGTTATGGATTCCCCTGATTTGCAGCCTGTTGTGCATCGCCGTTATTTTTGTCTACAACGCCCTGGAAATTCGCAAGATCCGTATCGAAGAGCGCAGCGCCGACCTGAGCAATGCCGCCGACCTGGGCCTGGGCGCCGTCAAGATGTTCGGCGACCTGGCCTCCAGCGGCGCCTTGACGAAGGAAGAAGCGCAAAAGCAGGCCACCGCCGTCATCAAGAGCATGCGCTTTGGCGAGACCGGTTATTTGTCCATCATCAACCTCGATGCCGTTGTCGTGATGAATCCTGCCGCGCCGCAAACCAACGGCAAGAACATGTCGGATTTTAAAGATGCCAACGGCACTTATCTGTACCGCGACATCGTTGCCGTCGGCAAGAGCGATGCGGGCAAGGGCTTCGTCCACTATTATTTCCCCCGTCCGGGCCAGAAAACCCCCGAGCCGAAGATGAGCCGCGTGGTGGCCTACAAACCGTGGGCCTGGACCGTGGTGGTGGGCGTGTACATGGACGATATCAACGCGGCCTTCCGCCAGTCGCTGATCACCTCGCTGGGCGTGCTGTTGCTGGTGTGTGCGCTGCTGGCCGCCGTCGTCGTGGCAATCAACCGCAGCCTGCGCCATGCGCTGGGCGGCGACCCCGAGTATGCAGCCCATGTGGCGGCACAGATCGCCAACAACGACTTGAGCGGCAACGTGCGCACGCACGCCAACGACCGCCATAGTGTGCTGTACGCGATGAAAACCATGCAGGCCAACCTGGTCGATGCGATCAGTGAAATCCGCTACAGCGCCGAGACGATCGCCACGGCATCGAGCGAGATTGCCAGCGGCAATATGGACTTGTCGGCACGCACGGAAATGCAAGCCAGTTCGCTGGAAGAAACAGCGGCCTCGATGGAGGAGTTGACCTCGACTGTGACACAAAACGCGGGCAACGCCGTGCAGGCGAATGAACTGGCGCAGTCCGCTTCCGCCGTGGCGCGCCAGGGCGGCGCCGTGGTGGCGCAAGTGATCGGTACCATGGACACCATCAATGCCTCGTCGCGCAAGATCGTCGACATCATCGGCGTCATCGATGGCATCGCCTTCCAGACGAATATCCTGGCCTTGAACGCGGCGGTGGAAGCGGCACGGGCAGGTGAACAGGGGCGCGGCTTTGCCGTGGTGGCGTCGGAAGTGCGCAACCTGGCCCAAAGGTCCGCTGGCGCGGCGAAGGAAATCAAGGAACTTATCGGCGCTTCCGTCGACAGCATCGCGGCCGGCAGCACCCTCGTCGCACAGGCGGGCACGACCATGGATCAGGTGGTGGCCAGCGTCTCGCGCGTGACCGACATCATGGCCGACATCACGGCCGCGTCGCACGAGCAAAGCACGGGCATCGGCCACGTCAACCAGGCGATCACGGAAATGGATAGCGTGACGCAGCAAAATGCGGCACTGGTGGAAGAGGCGGCGGCAGCGGCGGCCAGCATGCAGGACCAGGCGGCCGTGCTGGCGCAACTGGTGGCGCGCTTCAAACTGTCGGTGCAGGAGCCGGGGACGGCGCCGCGCCTGGTGGCCGCTGGCGCACCACGCAGCGTGGCGAAAAAGCCGCTGCGCAGCCTGACGACGCGCTGATTTACTGGGCCGCCGCCGCTGGCGGTGCCGGCTCGAATTCCAGCTTGTCATCGACGACCACGAATTGCCCGACCGGCTGGCCCAGGTCGGCTTTCGGGTCGTTTTCCATTTCCGTCAGCGCATTGCAGGTCGTCGTTTCCGCCTGCCACAACTGCTTGCCCATGCGGATATTCCAGCGGCCATCGCCGGCCGCGAACAGCTCGACCTTGATGTCGGCGGGTGCATCGGTCGCCAGGATATGCAGGCGCTGGCATTGCGGCAGATTGGTGGCCATCAGCTGCACTTCCACAGTATCTTGCCAAAAATAACGTTGCTGGCGGCGCACGGTCAGGGAATGGTCCTGGCCGTCGAACAGATAGATGGCGAAATCCTGGACACAGCCTGAGAGCAGGATGGACAGCATGACGATCAGGAGTTTGCGCATGGTCGGCTTTCTTGGTTGGTGCTCTGGAATGTCGGGATGCCTGCGTGACGGGGCGAGTGAAAGCTTGCGCCGCCTGGGCGCCGTCTTGTTTTTCGCTTACGTGGCATTATATCCATGCACACCAGTTGCGGCGCGACAATAGTAACGCCCGCCCTATGCCAACGAGCTGAAAGACGACGATGATCGACCTGTATTACTGGACCACGCCCAACGGGCACAAGGTGACGATGTTCCTGGAAGAAGCAGGCATCCCCTACAACATTCTTCCCGTGCATATCGGCAAGGGCGAGCAATTCACGCCCGAGTTTCTCGCCATCGCGCCCAACAACCGCATCCCCGCCATCGTCGACCAGGCGCCGGAAGATGGCGGCGCGCCCTTGTCCCTGTTCGAGTCGGGTGCCATCCTGCAATACCTGGCCGAGAAAAGCGGGCAATTCCTGCCGGCGGACGTGCGCGGGCGCGCCGAGGTCATGCAATGGCTGTTCTGGCAAATGGGCGGACTGGGTCCCATGGCGGGGCAGAACCACCATTTTTTGCAATACGCACCCGAACCCATCGACTACGCCATCACGCGCTACGTGAACGAAACGAACCGTTTGTATGGCGTGCTGGACAAACGCCTGGCGGACCGCGCTTTCGTGGCCGGCGACACGTATTCCATCGCCGACATGGCGATCTACCCGTGGATCGTGCCGCACGAACGCCAGCGCCAGAAGCTGGAAGATTTCCCGCACCTGGCGCGCTGGTTCGCGGCCATTGCCGCCCGTCCCGCCACCGTGCGCGCGTATGCCCGCGCGGCCGAAATCAATGTCCAGCCCACCGTCAGCGGCGACGCGAAAAGCGTGCTGTTCGGCCAGACGGCGAAAACTATCGGCTCGGTTTAATTCCCCCGGTAAGTAGAAAAGCCGAAAGGACTGAGCAGCAGTGGAATGTGATAGTGCTGGTCAGTCTTTTCCACGTGAAATTGCACGGGGATTTCCGGGAAGAATGTTTCCTGTTTCAGTCGCGCATAGTGTTCGCCCGTCTTGAAGACGATGCGGTAGTCGCCCGCCTGCATGGGGGTCTGCTCCGGATACATGGCCGCGATGCGCCCTTGGGCATTCGTCACGGCGCTGCCCAGCTGTTTCCAGTCATTGCCCTGCTTTTGCTCCAGGGTCACCGTCACGCCCGCCGTCGGCTGGCCGCTTTGCAGGTCGAGGATGTGCACGCTCAAGGGATTGGCGGCGGCCAGGGCCATGCTGGACAGGCTGGCGAAGGCCAGGGCGGTGGTGATTTTTTTCAGGTAAGTCATCGTTGTGTCTTTCAAAGGGTGGGGGAATCGAGTTCAGGGAGGGCCGCCAGCGCAGCCTGGGCGCAGGCCCGGTCTGGCAGGGCGCCACCGCCACCGGCGACGCCGATGGCGCCGACTACTTCGCCCTTGGCTCGCAAGGGCAGGCCGCCGCCCAGCAGCAACAGTTCCGCCAGTGTCGTCAAATTGGCCATGTCGGGATTGCTGCGCGCGGCCGCGGCCAGCGCCTGGGTATCGTTTTTCGTGGACAGGGCAGTGTAGGCCTTGCGCCGGCTGGCCTCCGTGTTGTGCGGCCCGACGCCATCGGCGCGCTGCACGGCCACGATATTGCCGCCACGATCGAGCACGGTGACGACGATATGTCGCCCTTGCGCCTGGCAAGCGGCCATGGCCGCATCGGCTAGCTTGTTGGCTGCCGCCAGCGACAGGTCATTGATACTGCGCAATTGCGCGTGTGCGGGACTGGCTAGCAGGCACAGCAGCGTACTGCCGAAAATAAGGGTTTTCATCTGGCATCCATGGAATAAGGTGGCGCCAGTATGGCCAGTGTTACCCTACGAGAAGATGATCGCCGCATGACATTTTTATCATCCGCACGCCATATCAGCGCGCGTAAAATGGTTTTATATTCCTATTAGAAAGCCGCCATGCGCATCCTGGTCATCGAAGACGAACCGAAGACGGGCGACTATCTGTTGCGTGGCCTGGCCGAATCCGGATTTACAGTGAGCCTGGCGCGCAACGGCCGCGACGGGCTGCACCTGGCCGGCACGGAGGCGCCCGATTTGATCGTGCTCGACGTCATGCTGCCCATCATGGATGGTTGGCAAGTCTTGCGCGCGCTGCGGCTGCAAGAAGGCGGCGCGGACGTACCCGTGATTTTCCTCACCGCGCGTGACGAAGTGCAGGACCGCGTGAAGGGGCTGGAACTGGGCGCCGACGATTACCTGGTGAAACCGTTTGCCTTTGCCGAGTTGGTGGCGCGCATCCGCACCCTGCTGCGGCGCGGACCGCCACGCGAAGACGAGGTGATCCGCATCGGCGACATGGAAATCGATGTGATGAAACGCAAGGTCAGCCGGCAAGGCCAGCGCATCACCCTGACGGCCAAGGAATTCGGCTTGCTGCATTTACTGGCGCGGCGCCAGGGCGAAGTGCTGTCGCGCTCCATCATCGCCTCGCAAGTGTGGGACATCAATTTTGAGAGCGATACCAACGTCATCGACGCGGCCATCCGCCGCCTGCGCAGCAAGCTCGACGACCCGTTCGAACCCAAGCTGATCCACACCTTGCGGGGCATGGGCTATGTCTGCGAATTGCGCGCGCCATCCGCTCCCGACAGCGGCGCCGCCGCATGAAGCTGGCGGAACTGCGCCGTTCGCTGACCCTGCGCGTCACGCTCGTGTTCGTGCTGATCGTGGCGTTGGTCTCGGCCGGGCTGGGCATGCATCTGTACCGCTCGTTCGTCGCGGAAATCGAGCGCCGCGACGACATTTTGTTGCTGGGCAAACTGCGCCAGATCCAGCAGTTGCTGGGTAATGCGGGCACCCTCGATATCATCCGTGAACGGCCCCAATATTTCCGCGACACCATGAGCGGGCAAGAGAATTCCTTGGTCCGCATCGTGCGCGCCGATGGCACGCGTTTGATCGATGTCAATCCGCATGGCGAGACGGTGGCGCATGCTGTTCCCGTGGCCGTCGATGCGCCTGTTACGGCGGCCGCCATCGTCAGCTGGACCAGCCGCGACGGCTATCCGGCCCGGGTGGTGGCGGCCAGCGCGCGCATTGGCGACCCTGCGCAGATGGCCGATATTGCCGTTGCCCGGGTGTACGGCGACCGCACTGCCATGTTTGCCGCCTACCGGTGGCAGATCGTCGTGTCGGTGGCCATCAGCGCGCTGGTGGCGGCGATACTGGCCAGCGTGATGCTGCTGCGGGGGCTGCGGCCGTTGCGCAATATCGCCGCCCATGCGGCCCTGGTGCGGCCCGGCAAGCTGGGCCAGCAGCTGGAGGCGCGCGGCGCGCCGACGGAACTCTTGCCTTTGATCCAGGCGCTCAACGCCATGCTGGCGCGGCTGCAGGAAGGCTATGCGCGGCTGTCGCAATTTTCCGCCGACCTGGCGCATGAATTCCGCACGCCCGTGACCAATCTGCTGGGGCAAAGCCAGGTGATGCTGGCCCGCCCCCGCAGTGCGCAAGACTATGAGCAGCTGGTGTCGTCGAATGTGGAAGAGCTGGAACGGCTGTCGCGCATGATCGACAGCATGCTGTTTTTGGCGCGCGCGCAGCAGGATGAAATGCTGCTCGTCAAGCAAGTCTTGCCCGTGCAGGACGAGTTCTTGCGCCTGGCCGATTTCTTTGAAGGCCTGGCCGAAGAGCGGGGGCTGGCGCTGGCCTGCCACGGCAGCGGCGCAGTGACGGCCGAGCCGCAACTGCTGCGCCGCGCGCTGGGCAATTTGCTGTCGAACGCGATACGCCATGCGGCACCGGGCAGCACGATTCTGCTGCGTGCGCATACGACGAACGAGGGCGTGGAATTGAGCGTGAGCAACCTCGGCCCCGCCATCCCCGCGCGCCATTTGCCGCACCTGTTCGAGCGCTTTTACCGCGCCGACCCGGCCCGCAGCGATTCGGCCGCTTCCACAGGCCTGGGGCTGGCCATCGTCACGGCCATCATGCAATTGCATGGCGGCAGCGCGAGCGTGGCGTCGGATGCGGCCGCCACGACGTTTACCCTCGTTTTCCCCGTTTAGCCCATTTCGACAAGAAACTCATGCATGCCCGTATGCGGCAACTGCGCGCAGGCGGGCGCAAAATGCGGCAACTTCCCCCACAGCAAGGGGTTGCCGACGATGTACACATAGTGTTGCGCGCGCGTCAGGGCCACGTTGAGCAGGTTCGGCGTGGCCGCCGCCCATAGCGCGGCGCCGGCCGTGCTGTCGTCGGCGCCGAGGATCAGCATTACCACGCTTTGCTCCTTGCCCTGGAAAGTGTGCACGGTGCCCACCATCTGGCTGCTCCACTGGCGCAATTCGCGCGCCGCAGGCGCTTTGCCATAGCCGAGGCGGCGGTCCCAGTCCATATCGATGATGCGCGAGCGCAATTCGTTGCGCACGGCCTTGAACGGCGTGATCAGGTACATCTCAGGCAGCTTGCCGTCGCGACGATACAGTTTCAATAGCACTTCCAGCACGAAATCGAGCTGCATGGGCAATACCTGCTTGTAGCTGACGGGGCCGATGGCGTCGATCCAGCGGCTGGAACCGCGCGTCAGGCCGCGCGCGCCGGCTGGCGGCGTGCGTTCGCTCAAGCCGTAGACCATCTTGTCTTCATAGGCGATGCTGTTGGCCAGCGAAAACATCGGTTCCACACAGCGGCGGTGCACGCGCAGGGGGCTGCCTATCCACAGCGGCTGGGTGCTGCCGGCGCCGACGACTGCGCCATAGCGGTTGGCCTTGTCCGCCAGCGTCTGCACGGATACGGAAGTCGGCGCGTAACTGCCATCCTGCGTATGCGGCGACAGGGCGGACAGGGCTTGCACGAGGCGGCCCGGCACCGTGAACACGGCTTCGATCTGCAGCGGGTCGCCCACGACGACAGCACGTTTTGCGCGCCACAGGCTGCCCAGCGCCGCCTGCGGTACGGCCTGGCCCGCTTCATCGATGAACAGCCAGCCCAGCGATTCGGGGCCCATGCCCTGGAACTGGCGCGCGAACGAGGCGAACGTGGTCGACACGACAGGCACCACCATGAACAGGCTGTGCCAGACCATGGCGATGTGCGATTGGTCGTAGGCGCGCTTGTTTTTCAGCAATTTCGATACGGCCAGCAAGTTGCCGCCAAAGCCGGGACCGCCCTTCTTCGCCACTTCCGCCAGCCACGCTTCATGCAAGGCCAGGGCCTTGGCGAACAGGCGCGAGCGCAGGCGCGCCAGCGCCGGTTCATGCCACAGGCCGGCTATCTGCAGCGTGTCGCCGTCCAGCTCGTCCAGGGTGGCCGGCGTGGCGATGGTAGGGAAACGCATGCGCGCGCGGCGCAGCAGTTCCGTGCTGTCATCCCATTCGCGCTGGCGCGACTGCGCCGTGCGCAGGGCGATGTGCAGGCTGTTGCGGGCCCGCTCGCAGCGCGGTTCCAGCTCGCCTTTCAGCAGCAGCTTGATGGCGGACACGTCGCGCGCGGCCTGGCGCTGTGCCTCGGCATTGGCGATGACGGCATCCTTGTAGGCGCGCGCCGGGGCCGTGCGGAACAAACGGGCAAAGAAACCGGGCTGCGTCAGCGCCACCAGGCGCTCTTCTTCCAGCAATTCCTTTTTGCTGGCGAGCAGGGTGTCCTGTTGCGCCAGCGCAGCGGACAGGGCGCCATTTGCCGCATTCATCTCTTGCTCGGCAGCAATCAGCGCTTGCTGGCTGGCCTGCATGAAATCGGCTTCCGTGCAAGTACCCACGGCTTGCCACAGGGCTGCGTACTGGGCGTGCTCGGCCAGGGTCTTTTCCACCAGGTGTTCCGTCTCGCGAAACTCGCGCGCCGCCTGGGCGAAGCTGACGCCCTGGTAGCTGGCCAGCCATTGGCGGATATTTTGCGCGTTCGGCGTCTTGCGCGCCGTGGTTTTATCCCAGTCGTCGTCATAAAAATTGCTGATGAAGCGGCGGCGGTTGGCGCTATTGCCCAGCGCACAGGACATCAAGCCCCATGGCGCCTCGGTTTCGTCCAGAGTGCGGTTGGCGCCATTGCCGTCGGCCACGACCCGGCGCGCCACGCTTTCGAAATAGCGCGTGCGTGCCCATTCCTTGCCCAGCTGTTTCGGTTTCGGCAAGTCACCGGAAATGTTTTCCACCGCCGCATTGTTCGACGAGGCGACGACCATTTCAAAGCCCGTCAGTTCGGGCCGCAAGCGGGCGATGGTGATCGGGTCACGCACGCCTTCGAAGGCCACGGCCACCTTGCCGATGAAGGCGTCGCCAGCGCGGTCCAGACAGGACAGCACGCTGGCGCGGCGCACGATGTTGTCGGCGAACAATTCGCGCAACAAGGTCGTCTTGCCCGTGCCGGGCGGGCCGTTGACGGAAAAGATGCCACGTTCGCTCAAGCCCGTGCGCGCGCCGTGGATGGCGAACTGTTGCATCAGGCTCATGGCGTAGCTGGCGTCTTCCAGCCAGTGTCCCCGGTTCATATTGGCCGGGTTGAGCATGGCGGCCAGCGCCTGGCGTCCGTCCGGGCTGTAGAGGTCGATGCGCTCATCCTGCGCCAGCGGCGTCAGATAGGCGGCCACCGTTGCGGGCAACTTGCCGCCACGCAAGGCGCGGATGATTTGTTCCAGGTCGTCGAGGTAAAAACTGTTGAGGATATCGATCGATGGTTCCACCGCGTCGCCGAAGTCCAGGCTGCGATTCTGGCTGGACTCAAGCGTATCGGCTTCCGTTACGGCGGCGCGTTTCTTGCGCGTGCGCAATTCCAGCACGGCCAGCGGCTGGCCGGCGGACGGGTGGAAACCGGCCCAGTCGCGCAGCAGGTCGGCCAGGGCCGCGATTTCCATGCCGGACAGGGGCGACGAGACATTGCCCGCCTCGTCGGTCACTTGTTGCGGGGCGCGGCTTGCCGCGAAATTGCGCAAGCTGTCTTGCAGCACCAGCTGGCTGTCGCTGAAGGCGTCCAGGCTCAGGCCGGACCAGTCCGGCGTACGCGCGCGACTCAGGGCCCACGGCAAGGTCGAGACGGACACGGGATCGAACTGCGGCTCGCCCAGCGCATTCAGGGACAGGCGGGCAAAGCACGAGCGTCCCAGCAGCTCTGTTTTTTCTGTTTCGGCCAGGTTTTCCGGGCCGTTGGCCGGCGGACAAGCCTTGTTGATTTCCGCCTTGTCGAACACGCCGAGGAACAGGGAAAAGCCGTCGACCTCGCGCTCGGACGGGACTTGCCACTGCGTGGCGAACTGCAGCGGCAATTGCGCCAGCTGTTCGCGGTGCAGGAGACGCACGGTGGACGGGTCTTCAACGTCCGTGATTTGATTCAGGTCAAACGGGATAAAGAATTCGATCTTGTGCCAATACTCCAGGATAGCCAGGAGGCGCTGCTGTTCTGCCTGATTCATGATGACCAATATTTTGTAAAGCGAGCGAGGATTGTAAAGCGTATGCGCGCTGCACGTTTTGCACTTTCGCCTATTGCGCGGGCTTTGCCGCAAAAAAAGTGCAGTTTGCAGACGAAAAAAAGCCAGGCAGCAACTTCCTGCCTGGCTTGCACGTCTGGAGGTGTTGCTCTACTTAAAACTCTTCCCATTCGCTTTCGGCGCCAGCATTGCTGCGGCGCGCCGGTGCGGCGGCCACGGCCTGGCGCACGGGCGCCTTGCGGGCCACGGGGCGCGCGGGCGCCGCGATGCTGCTGCGGACGGCGGCCCGCTTGACTGCAGGTTGAGATGCGGCAACGGCGTTGCCCGTTTTAAAGAATCCCACCACGTGCGCCAGCTCGCCTGCCTGTTCCTGCATGCTTTGCGAGGCGGCCGCCGCCTCTTCCACCAGGGCAGCGTTTTGCTGCGTCACTTCATCCATCTGGGCAATGGCCATGTTGATCTGTTCGATGCCGATGGTTTGCTCGTGCGTGGCGGAGGTGATCTCGCCCATGATGTCGGTCACGCGCACGATGCTGTCGACGATGTCGCCCATGGTCTGGCCCGCTTCATTGACGAGGCGCGAACCCGTGTCCACGTTGGCGACGGACGCGGCGATCAGTTCCTTGATTTCCTTGGCGGCCGAAGCCGAACGGTGTGCCAGGTTGCGCACCTCGGTTGCCACCACGGCGAAGCCACGGCCCTGCTCGCCTGCGCGCGCCGCTTCCACGGCCGCGTTCAAGGCAAGAATGTTGGTCTGGAAGGCGATGCCATCGATGACGCCGATGATGTCGACGATCTTCTTCGACGACGCGTTGATCGTGCCCATGGTGTCGACTACTTGCGCGACGATGCTGCCGCCGCGCACGGCCACTTCGGACGCGCTTTTTGCCAGCTGGTTGGCCTGGCGCGCATTGTCCGCGTTCTGTTTCACGGTCGAGGTCAGCTCTTCCATGGCCGACGCCGTCTCTTCCAGCGAACTGGCCTGCTCTTCCGTGCGTGCTGACAGGTCGAGGTTGCCGGCGGCAATTTCGCCCGATGCCGTGGCGATGGCATCCGTGCCGTGGCGCACTTGCGCCACCACGCCCAATAAACTGTCGTTCATGGCTTTCAGGGCGCCCAGCAGGCGGCCCGTTTCATCGCTGGAATTGACGACGATGTGCGAGGACAGGTCGCCCGAGGCCACGGTTTCGGCCACGGCCACTGCCGCATTGATGGGGCGGGTAATCGAGCGCGTGATGATCCAGGCCACGAAGGCACCCAGCAGCACGGCCACGCTGCCCAGGGTGATCATGAAGGCGCGCGCGCTGGCGCTCAGCGATTCGGCATCTGCTGCCGCCTGCGCCGCCTGCTGCGCTTCATAGGCGAGCAGGCTGTCGAGCGCGCCCAGCACGATCTTCAGGCTCGGGGCCGCCTGCTGCGTCAAAAAGGCGATCGCCTCTTCCGTCTGGCCCGCATTGCGCAGTTCGATGACCTTGTTGTTCAGCGGCGCGCCCGATTTCAGGGCGGCGTCCAGTTCGGCCATCAGGGCCGTTTCCTTGTCCGTCGAGATTTTCTTTTGCAAGGTTTCTTTGGCGGCGCCGTATTTCTTGCGCGCTTCGCCGATTTTCGCCAGTTCCGCCTGCACCAGCGCTTCCGTCGGCGCCACCACCACGCTGGTGATCGCCAGGGTAATGTTGCGCACGTTGTCGCTCATGGTATTGGCCGCCGCCATCTTGACGTTCTTGTCGGCCACGATGTCATGCGTGCGTGCGCTCAGTTGCCCCATGGAATACAGGCCGACGAGCAAGACGGCTACCAGCAGGCCGAGGACGACAGCAAACCCGATCCCGAGCCGGGTGCCGATTTTGAATTGTGTGAGTGACATGATTGCTTTCGTGTTGCGGAAGTGAGGGAAAACGTCGACAGGCCAGGGCTACGGGTTTATACGTAGGCTCGGCAAGCCTGTAATTGTTCCTCAAAAATCCGCATCGCAATACAAAAACTTGTATTAAGTCCGTGAAAAGTTAAAAAATTGGTAGCAAATTAAATAAGTTGTCGTGTGGAAACAACGTGCGCGGCTGTGGGCGATGGTGCTGGCATTGATCGCGCTGAAAGCGAGGCTGTACCGCCTGCTGTCAGTCGGCAATATGGTTGGGGATGCGAAACAGCAAATCCGTGTCGCCGATGTCCACGCCCGCTTGCGACAGCAGGGTGCTGGCCTGGCCCCGGTGGTGGGTCTGGTGGTTGAAGAAATGCATGAGCAGGCTGAAAAACTCGCGCCGGTTCGGCCCCTTGCTGTTGCGGTAGTCGAGCAGGTGGTCCAGGTCGGCTTCCGTGATGGAGGCGGCCCAGTCGACGATGAGCTGGTCCAGCCACAGCCGGTGCGCATGCATGGCGGCAAAATCCTCGGCCGCGAACAGCGGCTGCGTGAGCGAAGCGGGTGGCGTGATGGCGCGGATGGGATCGAGCAGGGGAAAGCCGGCCGGGTGTTTGGCGTAGCGCTGCAGCCACAGGGTATCGCCCACCATCACGTGGTTCAAGGTGGCCAGCAGGGAGCCAAAATACGCGCCCCGCTCGCACTGCAGCTCGCCGGGCGGCAGGCTGGCCGCCGCTGCGTAGACCTTGGCATTCATCCACTGGTTGTAATCGGCCATCAGGCAAAGGTGGGCGCAACGGCTCATGGACAAACCTCCGTGAATGAATGAAAGGCTATTTTATACAGACTTTAAAAATGCGCGTATGCCGGCCAGCAACATTTCAATGGCCATCGCCGTCAGGATCAAACCCATCAATCGTTCAAACGCCGTCATGACCCTGGGACCGAGGGCCCGCTGCAAGCGTTCGGCGCACAGGAAGACGGCCAGCCAGACGGCGGCCACGGCCGTCAGTCCCGCCACGTGGGCGATGACGTCATTCATTTCATGCGAGGAAAACAGCAGCACGGTAGCCAGTGCCGACGGGCCGGCCAGCGCTGGGATGGCCAGAGGCACGATGAACGGTTCGCCGCCCATCTCGTGGTCGCTATTGCCCGCATTGGGCTGTGGAAACACCATGCGCATGGCGATCAGGAACAAAATGACGCCGCCGCCGATGCGCAGCGCCACTTCCGACAATTGCAAGGCGTTCAGGAAATGGCGGCCGAAGAACATGAACAGCAGCAAGATGCCGAAGGCGATCATGCACTCGCGCACGACGACTTTCCAACGCCGCTCGACCGGAACCCGTTTCAGGGCATTGACGAACAGGGAAACGTTGCCGAACGGGTCGGTGACGAGCAAGAGCAGGATGAATGTCTGGAAGAAATTCTGTGTCATGGTGATGTGATTGAGGTCAACACCGCTGCCAGGATGGGCGCGCTGCGATAAGGCTTGCGATGATAACAAGAGCGGCGACGATCGCCCATGATTATTGATGCATAGCAGCATTTTTTTTATGCCGCGATGACTTTTGCCTGGTAAAACGCGGTGGGCGTGGTGCCGAAATGTTTCCTGAACATGGAGGTAAACGCACTTTGGCGCGTCTTTTTACCGCCTGGTGCTGGTCTTGCTGGTGATGACGCCGTTTAGCGCCCGCCCCCTATGGCGCAACCGCGCCGCCATCCGTCGCCAGTGGTGGCAGCTGGCCCTGCTCAGCGTGCTGCTGCTGGGCGAGCGCCTGACGGTGGGCATGGCGGCCGGCGGCGTGCTGTCGTTTGGCGGCTTGCTGTATCTGGTGGGGCGCGGCGATGTGCTGGCCTTGCTGCAGCAAGGCGTGCATGCGGGCGACGCGCTGATGCTGCTGGCCTGCCTGGTGTTTGCCCTGTACGGCGTGCTGCTGCGCCGCTGGCGCTTGTGGAGCAGCGGCCGCTGTGGCGCCAGCGTCCTGGGGTGTCCGGGATTGCCTGAATGGCCATGCATAATGGTGGTTTTCGGCAGTGGAGTTGGCATGCGGCAAACAGTTTTGATGAGTACGATGGTGGCGCTGCTGGCGCTGGGCGCCCTGGCGCCGGCGCAGGCAGCGGCGCGTTTTTATACAGGCGTCCCCATGGCCACCGCCAGCGCCGTCGAGCGCCGCGATGGCGGCGTGGTGCTGGCCTTCCTGCGGGAAAATGGCGAGGTCAACGGCTACTACTGCCAGTGCAACGAGGGCAGCGAGAAACGCATGAACCTGGACAAGTACGGCAAGGCCAGCATCGAGGCCGTGTTCCAGCTGGACCTCGACAGCGAAGGCGAAACCACCTTGGTGCTTAGCCGCAGTGCTCATGCCTATGGCTTGCACGCCTACCGCTACGAGCGCAGCGGCGGCAGGATGTTCAAGGTGACCACTTTGCAGCCGGCGCTGGACGCCATCGTGGGCGGCGCGAAAACCATGGACGAGACGCAGGTGCGCGCGGCGCTGGCCAGTTTGCAACTGATCGATTACAGCATCGCGTACGCGCCTTCGGGCGTGGCCGAGTTCGATGCCATCGAGCATGCGCACGGTACCCTGGCCGGCTATTTCAATATCGATGGACAGTTGTTGCCGGGCAAGCCCGCGGCAGCGCCCGCGTTTGCCTATAAAAAGACTTTCCTGGAAAAGGAGGGCCATTTTCTGACCGTCACGTATCTGCTCGGCAAGGGATGGCAAGGGGGCCGCGCGCCCAGTTATCATGTCAAGTGGATCACCTGGGAAACGCAACCGCAACGCTTTGCCGCCAGCCAGGATGGGCCATTCATCGAATACGAGGTGAATTGCTGCGTGGGCAGCGTGTTTGCCCGTGGCCAGTATGCGCTGGGCAAGCGCACCGGCGTATGGCACTTCGAAGAGCCGTTCACCATCCGCTCGTCTGGCGCCTATGTCGATGACAGGGCCCAGGGGCCATGGATGTATGAAAGCGGCGACGAAACCACCACGGGACAGATGTTCAAGGGCCAGCGCACGGGTCGTTGGGAAGTCAGCCCGGGCCTGGCTGAGTGGCGCGCAGCGGACATGCACAGCTTCACCGGTTACGACCATTTTGTGAAAGACCGCCTGGACGGTCCCAGCGAGCGCCGCGTCGCCGGCGTGGTGCAATGGCAGGGCAACTATGTGAATGGCAAGAAACAGGGCCAGTGGGTGGAACCTGGCGGTGGCGGCAACTACGTCGATGACGTCAAGCAGGGGCCGTGGAAGAAGGCGACGCCGGACGGCGGCTGGCAAGTGCTGACCATGCTCGATGGCAAACCCGATGGCAAGCTGGAGCAGTATGCGGCCAGCGGCCAGCTGGAACTGGTCGAGCATTACCGCCTGGGCTTGCTCGAAGGCACGATGGAAAGTTTTTATCCGGATGGCAAGCGGCGTTACCAGGGCAGCTTTGCCGACGGCAAGCGCGATGGTGCAGAAACCCTGTTTTATCCCGATGGCGAACTGCCGCAATTTCACCGTAACTGGCACCAGGGCGTGCTGCATGGCGTCAATATCGAACATTTCCAGAACGGCAAGCCGAAGCAGATTGGCGCCTACAACATGGGCAAGAAAACGGGCCGGTTTCAGTATTTCCGCGAAGATGGCCAGCTCATCGAAGAAACCGTCTATTAACATACCTGGCATTCCGGCGCGACCGCGCACGACAGCGGAATGCCAGTTCTGCGCAAAAAACATCATTCACTTGTCGCCAAGCGTGAAAATCCCAGTTGGATGTTGCTACAGGTAATCTTTCCCTGTATCTTGCAATATAGAAATTAAAAGTACGAAAAACCTCGACATCGTTGTTCTGTATTGCATTTCTCTCGATATGCGCGGGCCGCCCTCCCCCTGCTGCCGCATACGCCCTATCGACCGGTCCTCAATAATTCACCTGACTCGCCCATCGGCGTGTGCCGCTATGTCGTCCGGCATGTGCAAGCATGGTCGTGCCCTTACCAAGGAAACTGCATGCTGTCGAATATAACAATAAAAATGCGCCTGATCGCCACCATGAGTGTGCTGGGCTTGCTGATCGCCGTGCTGGGCATCATGAGTATCATCAGCCTGAAATCGGCCAACAACAGCCTTAACGAGGTCTACAGCAATCAGCTGGCATCGACGCAAGCCATCGGCGAATCGCAGATTTTCCTGGGCCGTGCGCGTTTCACGATGGACCGCGTGATGGTGCATCCCGATGCGGCCGATGCCAAACAGACGCTGGCGCGCGCCGACCAATTCATGGCGTCTTCCAACAAGTCCTGGAAGGTGTACCTGGGCTTGCCGCAAAGCGCGGAAGAAAAGCGCCTGTCCGACGACATGGACAAGAAGCGCAGCGACTACATCAACAATGGATTGTTGATTATGAGCAAGGCTTTGTTTGAAGGTAATATCGCGCAAGCGGATGGCTTCATGATGAAGGGCCTGACCCCCCTGTATCGCACGATGGACCAGGCGGCTGAAACATTAACGCAGTTCCAGGTGAGCAGCGCCGCCAAGATGTACGCCGATAGCCAGGTCAGTTACAACCGGCAAGTGACCATGGCTGTGATCGGCATTGTGGTGGGCGCCTTGCTGACCATTTTGTCCAGCATCTTGCTGTTGCGTGCCATCTTCCGTCCGCTGGACCAGGCCTTGCGCCATTTTGGCGCCATTTCCGACGGCAACCTGGCCAACGACATCGTCATCACGCGCCACGATGAGATGGGTGCCTTGCTGGCGGGCTTGCAGAAAATGCAGGAACGCCTGTCGAGCACCGTGCGCGGCGTGCGCGACGGCAGCGGCGCCATCGCCACGGCCAGCAATGAAATCGCTTCGGGCAACCTGGACTTGTCCAGCCGCACGGAGCAGCAAGCGTCGAGCCTGGAAGAAACGGCCTCTTCGCTGGAAGAGCTGACCTCGACCGTCAAGCAGAATTCGGACAATGCGCGCCAGGCGAACCAGCTGGCCGTCTCCGCTTCTGACGTGGCCGTCAAGGGCGGCACGCTGGTGGCGCAAGTGATCGATACCATGGGTACCATCAGTGAATCGTCGAAAAAGATTGCCGACATCATCGGCGTGATCGACGGCATCGCCTTCCAGACCAACATCCTGGCCCTGAACGCGGCAGTGGAAGCGGCGCGTGCCGGCGAGCAGGGCCGTGGCTTTGCCGTCGTTGCCACGGAAGTGCGCAACCTGGCGCACCGTTCGGCCAGCGCCGCCAAGGATATCAAGGTGCTCATCGAAGCGTCGGTGCAGAACGTGGGTGCCGGCAGCGCGCTGGTCAGCCAGACGGGCACGACGATGGACGAGATCGTTTCCAGCATCCGCCGCGTGACGGACATCATGGGCGAAATCAGCGCCGCCGGCCGCGAGCAGGAACTGGGTATCGGCCAGATCAATCAAGCCGTGGCGGAAATGGATACCGTGACGCAACAAAATGCGGCACTGGTGGAAGAGGCGGCAGCCGCTTCGGAAGCGATGCAGGAGCAGGCGGCGGCGCTGGCCGAGATGGTCAGCATTTTCAAGCTCGACGCCAACCATAGCGGCCCGGCAGCGGCCAAGCCTGCCTTGCGCAAGCCTGGCGTGGCCGCCGCCAGCACGGCCTTGAAACGCCCGGCAGTGCGCCTGGCGCCGGCCCGCGCAACGGCAGCACCTGTCGCGGCCGCCAAGCCGCGTCCGGCCAAGCCTGCCGCGGATAACAGCGGCGAGTGGGAAGAGTTCTAAGTGACTGCTTAAGTTACTGCGCTGGTAGGGTGGCCTTGCTGCCCTGTTCCTGCAATCGCGCCGCCTCGGCCAGGGCCTGGGCGCGTGCTTCCTCTGCTGCCTGTTCGGCTTTCTCATGCGCATCGTGGCGCGCCTGCAAGGCCGCCCGGGCGCGCACGAAGACGATCTTGATGGCCGCCATCACGGGCACGGACAGGAAAATGCCCACCACGCCACCCAACTGGTCGCCGGCCAGCAAGCCAACGATCACCATCAGCGGGCTCACTTCCACGCCTTCGCTCATCAAGTACGGGTTGACCACGTAATCCTGGAACAAACGGTAGGCGGCGATAAAGCCGATCAGCCAGAAGACGTGATCGTAGCCGCTGAAACCGGCGACCACGACGGCGATGACGGCGGCCGCCAGCGGACCGGCAAACGGGATGAATTCCAGCAGGGCGGCCGCACCGGCCAGCAGCAGGCTGTACGGCACGCCCAGCAGGGAAAAGGCGATGCTGTAGGACACAAAGGTGGCGATCGACAACAGCAGCAGGGCGCGCACATAGCGCGACAGCAAGATGTCGAGGTCATCGATGATGGCACCCCAGAGTTTCTTGTTCGGGCGGTTCAGCAGGGACAGCAAGCCGTCGCGCATGTCCGGGCCTTCCTTGATCAGCAAAAAGCTCAGCACGGGCACCAGCACCAGATAGATCAGGTTGCTGGCTGCATGCATGACGGTCAGGCCCAGTTCTTTCGCCAGCGGCATGGCTTGTCCCGTACCGCTGCTCAGCTGTGTCTGCATGAACGACAGCAGGCGCGCGCGCAAGGGTTCCATGAATTCCGGCAAGGGGATGCGCTCGGCAAAATTATTGCCCTTGAGCAAGGTCGGCAACTGATCGCTGAGCTTGATCGCCTCTTCCTCGATGCGCGCCCCGAAGATGGAGCCCAGTATCGCCACCAGCAAGATCACCACCAGGAAGACGATGCCGATATTGGCCGTGCGCGGCAGGCGTTTCGGCCCATAGCGCTCCAGCAGCCCGATCAGCGGATACACGAGATAGCTGAAGAAAATGGCAAACACCACCACGATCAGGGTCGACGAGACCTTGTAGGTGAGAAATAGCAGGAAGGCGATGAGGAAAGCCGTCCACACCATCTTGGCAACGCGCAAGTTAAAACCGAACATATGATTCCTTAGGGCAGGATGCGACGCAAGCGTGGCAGGCTTGAAGGGCAGTGTGGGCAAGGCAGGGAGCGGGCCGCGCCGCACGGCCGGAAATCATACCGCAAAATGCCAAAATGCCATGCTCCTGTGCGTCATGGCAATGTTTCCCCTGCGCTCACGCTTATTTTGTCTGCCAGCTGGCCACAGTGATCAACACGCCGTTTTCCTTGTCCGGTTCGCGCAAGGTCACCGTGTAGCGGCCGCCGGCATCGCTGCCGCTGAAGACCACCTTCTCGTCATGTCCCTTCACTTGCGCGCCCTTGGCCAGTTTGGCGTAGGTGTTGAGCACCCAGTGGAAATCGGCATAGCTGCGCAGGGTGATATCGGCGTCGGGCATGGGCTCGTCGCCGGCTGCGGCTTCCTCGGTCGGCGTGCGCATCGGCAAACCGGCCAGGCCCGCCGGTGCGATGAGTTTGCCACCGCTGGAGCTGCTGTTGAGTTCCGCGTTCGGCAGCAGCAGGTGCAGCAAGCTGGCGGGAAAGCCGGGCGGCACGTCGCGCTGCCGCCAGCCGGGCTGGTCGGGGCGGGTGGTGATGTATTCCACCACAGCAATGCTTTGCCGCTGGTCCGGCGCAGCCTGCGCCAGCATGGGCGGCAGTTGCCGCGCCCACACCAGCAGCGGCGCGGCTATCTCGTCCTCTAAGCCCGGTGGCAAAAACAAGGTCAGCACGGCGTGCGTGGGCGGCAGGCAGTCGGGGTCGCAATGGCCGTTAACCAGGGCCAGTGCCAACAGCTTGCGTTGCGGGTCGAACAGCATGGCGGCGCGCTGCGCACCGTGCTTGCTGGCATCAATGGAGGCCAGCACCGAGCGCCCGTCGGGCAGCATGGTGCGCGTGATGTCGTCCAGTGACTGCATGCTGTCGAGCACCTGGCGCGCGATCAGGGCATTACCCTGCGTATAGCTGCCGCGCGCATAGCCGAGCAGCCTGAAGACGTCGGCGCGGATCTCGGGATGCTCGTTCAGGCTGAGCGGCGGCGATGGCACGGAGACGGGCACGGTGGCGGCCACGAAGGCGGCATCCTCGGCAGACAGCGTTTGCGCCAGCGCAAAGGGTGAAGTGCCCAGGGCCGCACATAGCGACAGCAGGGGCACGATGCGGCGAATATAGGTGTTCAATGGTAATCCTTGTCGAGACGCCATGCCGGTCGGCTTGCCGGCATGCGCGCGCCGCGATCTTAGCATTTCAGGAGTGAAACGCTTTCTGCTAAGCTTGGCTATTGAATCACTGTCCCGCTTGCCATGGCCAAGATCACCATTTCCTGCAGTATTCCCGTCAACGATGAGGTCGTGACCGAGTTCGTGCACAAATACGTGCTCCACTCGCGTGTCGGCGCGGCCAGGAAACTGCGCATGGGAGAGAAGGGTTGTTTCTATACCTGTTCCTTGTATACGGACGAGCACGCCAAGGTGAGCCGTTTGATCCGCCGCATGCTGGCCTTCTTTGAAAGCAAGAACATCCCCTTGACCATCCTCAAGATCGGCGCCCGGGACAGCTGGCATGAGGTGGACCCCGAGCAGCGCGACCCGTGGAAGATTTCGCCGCAAGCCCTGCTGGCGCTGCTCGATGCAAAACCGGACGGCAATGCTCAGGCGGCATTGAGCACGTAGCGGTTCTTGCCGCTTTTCTTGGCCTGGTACAAGGAGTCATCGGCGCGCCGGTAGCTGTGCGACAAGTCCGCTTCCTTGAGCATTTCCGCCATGCCGATGCTGACGGACACCTTGCGTTCCGGCACGAAAGCCGCCTCGACGCTGTCGACCAGTTGCGCGGCAAAGGCGCAGGCCGCGTTCTTTTCGCCCAGGTAAATGATGGCGAATTCCTCGCCACCCAGGCGGCCGCACAGATGCTCGCCACACAGCCCCGCGATGACATCGGCGATCTTTTTCAGCACCTCGTCGCCCACCTCATGGCCATGCACGTCGTTGATTTGCTTGAAGTCGTCGATGTCGATCATTAAAAAATACGCGGGCGTGTGGGCCGTACGCTGCAGGATGCGGGCGCTTTGCGTGAACATGCGCCGATTGTTGAGCCTGGTCAAGCCATCCTTGTAAGCCATCGTCGCCAGTTCGCGCTGTGCGCGGTAGTTATGGATACGCAAGACGAGAAAATAGATATTCAGCGCCAGGCCGATGATCACGCTGATGCTGACGGTCAACACGGGCCAATGCTGGTCGATACGTCCCGCATGCACGGGAAACTGCCCCAGCCCCACGATGGCCCACACGCCCAGCGAGACGCCCAGGTAGTACGCGATGCCGCTGAAGATGGGCGCCGTCGTCAAGGTGATCATCACGCCCAGCGGCAATACCCAGAAAGCGGGGTCTTGCGTGCCCAGCATCAGCACGCGAAAGCCGAAAGCGATGAACAGCACGCTGATGCTGCCGCTGACGATAATGGCCTGCAGCGACCTGGCATACACGGCCAGCAGCAGCCCCGCCAGCATGCCCGTCACGGCCATTGCCGCATGCGCATGATTGAGCGAAGCGCGCGACAAGGTCAGGCTGAACGTGAGCAGCCAGCAAGCCAGGCCAAACGTCAGGATCGCTATCGAAATGAAATGCAGTTCCTTGAAAAAGCGCTGCTGCTGCTCCCGTTCTCCTGAAAAGAACAGGTAATAGAAGGCAGGAGACACGCGGCGCGAAGTAAACATTGCATTTGTCCAGGCAGACAACATGCCTTGCGGCAGAGACGCCTCCCGGCAACGGCAGGCGGCATGGTGCGCGTACAAAATTAGTTGCGCTCAGGAACTAGTGTACTGGTTTCTGGGACGGGATGGTGATACGGGCGAGGAAAACGATGAGCACTGTCCTGCTGCCGCCACATTATGAAGGAAGTGCGCTTATTGCTTGCTCAACACAGCTATACCGAGGCCATGCTGCAAACCGCCTGGCGCCAGGATATCGCCGCCAGCATCGTCGGCGTCTTGACGCGATGTTGGATGGCAAGTTGGAGCAAGTGTTGCAAACCTTTGGGGAAGTGCTGTGGCTGAAGGCGGCTTGATGGCGCCAACATAAAATAAGGATTTCATTATTTCATTTTTCTCTTTAAGTTAAAATAAAACCTCCATTCATTTTAACTTCAGCGAACCTATGGAACGTGGACTCACGGGGACCTACACATCGACCATTGCCGGCGGTGTGGCGTGCCAGGCCTTTGTGCCCTTGCCACTGCCACCCACGCCGGGATTGGACTTGAACGGCAAGCTGCAAAGCCGGCTGGACGAAGCCTTGATCGCATTGGGACGACTCGATGCCATCAGCACGCTCTTGCCCGATGCACGGCTGTTTCTGTACAGCTACGTGCGCAAGGAAGCCGTCATGTCTTCGCAAATTGAAGGCACGCAATCATCGCTTAGCGACCTCATGCTGTATGAGATAGAAGGGCAGCCTGGCGTGCCGCTCGATGATGTGCAAGAGGTTTCCTGCTACGTCAAGGCAATGTCGCTGGGCGTGGAACGGATACGGCAAGGGAAATCATGCCATCAGATGCTTTCCCAATTCTTGAATTTGCCACAATCGGCTGGATAACTCATCAAGTTCACGGGTGATCAAACATCGGCTTCCTGCCGAGTAACCTATTCCCATATATCCTGTTGCATAGGGGGAGAGACGCCGGCATCGGCGCCTCTCAACAGAGCATAAACGATATCTCCAATTTTTTTCGCGAGAAGGGGAGGAACAGCATTTCCCACCTGATGGAACTGTTCGGTCCTGTTCCCCTGAAAAAAATAGTTGTCCGGGAAGGTTTGCAGTCTTGCTGCTTCCCGCACTGTCAGACTGCGGCACTGCGTTGGATCGTAATGGATGAAATAGTGACCATCCTTGGAAATGTGACTGGTAACCGTCGTGGCTGGCCGCCCGCGCAACTGGACACGGAATCGATCAGAAAACTTTCCCGTTTCCCAGTTATCATGATTAGGTCTCAATCCCTGCAGTGAGAATTCGCCATGTCCTTTCGGCGACCAGCCAAATGCGTCGGCAAACGCCGCCGCGGGGGTGTACTGAATTCTGTGTAAACGGTTTTTCGTTTAAGTCTGCGGTACCCGGTCTTCAAACTGGATGGCGAAGCGGTTCAGTGCCGCTTTCCAGTCCCGTATTGGCATCGTCCACTTCTTGCTA
>NZ_PEBS01000040.1 GCF_002869965.1 Janthinobacterium sp. ROICE36 | reverse complement strand
TAGCAAGAAGTGGACGATGCCAATACGGGACTGGAAAGCGGCACTGAACCGCTTCGCCATCCAGTTTGAAGACCGGGTACCGCAGACTTAAACGAAAAACCGTTTACACAGAATTCAGTACACCCCCGGGAAACGTGGATTTTCTCTTTTCTTACGCTCTGCCTCGGCCAACTTCGGCATCAACTCAACCTTACCGACAGGGTTGTCGCCCTTCATCAACGCCTTGGTACGAGCAAGCGAGAACATTTGGCTCAGTGCCCTTTTTACATGGCCGTCAACATATTTTTGTGACCATTTTTCGGGGGCGCTAAACAATTTGTATTCAAAGAACTTATACACGTCATTCGACGTTACTTCATCAAGAAGGACATCACCTTTGAAGTCAATGAACTTGTTCCAAATCGAGATTGCCATACTGAGTGGTTTGGGTCCCACCAATTTCGATTTGTAAGCGATGAATTCGTCATTCATGGCAGACAGGCACGTACCAGCTTGGGGGGCCATGCTCTGTTCAGCCGGTTGCTCGCCATTGTTGCGCGCAGCAATAAACTCATGGGCACTCTTCTCCGATTGTGCAAAAGCACGAATCAGGTCCGGGAACAGAGGGTCTGTTTGTTCGAGTTTATAACCCAAGGTGAGGCTCCAGTCATCGACCGCCTCAACAATATCAGCCCATCGCGACGAGGAGCGCCCTTGGGCCAAAATACTGCGCATGCCGGCATCGGTATGCTTGCAGAATGTCTCGATTTCACGAAGAAGTTCATCGTCAAGCCCGGCATCGCCGTATCGCTCTTTGTTGTCAGTATGGAGCCATGAGTTTAGACGAGCACCACATATTTGCTGAATGAGTGACTTCGTAAGCGGGGTCGACACCAACACTTCTGGCTTTACCGCCATTTCATGGAGGTCATGCCACTCGCGACGCTTCTTGGCAACAATTTCCGCGCCAATCACTTTTGCGCGGCGCAAGTCGGCAGTGCCGGTCGAGCAGCGAAAGGAATGGTCTTTTTTATTAAGGAAAGGCTGGATGGAGGTAGGTGCGGTAAGACGAACATAGTAGTTCACACTACGTCCGTCCTCACGACGATAGAGGTACTTTGGCAAGGCGTTTTCCTTATCTTTGTCACACTGTTTTGTCACACCTGTCTCCAAAAACGCTTTTAGAAACAGTAAGATAAGGGAAATCAACTACTTATGCAATTCTGGCGGAAGCGGTGAGATTCGAACTCACGAACAGTGTAACCCGTCGCTAGTTTTCAAGACTAGTGCCTTCAACCACTCGGCCACGCTTCCTGATGGCAGCATTATACATAAAGGTCAGTGGCTTACCAATGGCTAGTACTGTCGTGGTCCAATTTTTCCCAGCGGCAAGGGCCGTGGGCTCTACCTGCGCAGACGCCAAGGTAGAAGCCCTACAGGCCCCAGTTTTGCCGCAACGCTCTTTCAAACTCCACCGCCGGCAGCGGGCGCGAGAACAGATAGCCTTGCACTTCGTCGCAGCCAGAACTCTTCAGGAAGGCCAGCTGCTCCGCCGTTTCTACGCCTTCCGCGATCACTTTATGGTGCAGCTGCTGGGCAATGCTGATGATGGTACTGGCGATGGCGCAGTCGCTGGCGTCTGTCGGGATGCCGGTGGTGAACGAGCGGTCGATCTTGAGCGTGTTGATGGGGAAACGCTTGAGGTAGGACAAGCTTGAGTAACCGGTGCCGAAGTCGTCCAGTGACAGGGCTACGCCCAGCGCCGTGATGCGGTCCATGATGCCGATCACGCGCTCGATGTTGTGCATCAGGGTGCTTTCCGTGATTTCCAGCTCCAGCCAGGCTGCATCGAGGCCGTAGCGGGCCAGAGTAGTGGCCACCCTGGTGGGCAGGGCCGAGGTGAATTCGCGCGCGGAAACGTTGACAGCCAGACGGATGGGAGGCAGGCCGGCCAGTTTCCACGCCTGCGCCTGGGCGCAAGCCGCTTCCAGCACCCATTCGCCCACCTGCACCACCAGGCCCGTCGATTCGGCCAGGGGAATAAACTCGGCGGGTGGGATCATGCCGTGCTGCGGGTGGAGCCAGCGCACCAGGGCTTCGGCGCCGATGATGCGGCCGCTGCCCAAGGCGTATTTCGGCTGGTAGTGCAGCAACAATTGCTGTTCCGACAATGCCTGGCGCAAGCCTGTTTCCAGGCGCATGCGTGCCTGCATGCCCAGATTCATGTCCTGACTGTAAAAGGCCACGCTTTCCGCTTCGCCGCCGCTGTCCTGCTTGGCGCGGTACATGGCGATGTCGGCCAGGCGCAGCAGGGTTTCCGCATCCTGCCCATCCTGCGGGTAGACGCTGATGCCGATGCTGGCGCCCACGCGCAAGTCGTGGCCTTCGATCAGAAACGGTTGTACCAGGGAAGCGAGCAGCTTTTGCGCCACCATGCTGGCCTCGAAATGCTGGCCGATGTCGAACAAACCAACGGCGAACTCGTCGCCGCCCAGGCGCGCCACCAGGTCCTGGTCGCGCAATACCTTGCGGAAACGCAGCGAGACCTGGCGCAGCAATTCGTCGCCGATGCGCCGGCCCAGGGTGTCGTTGATCAGCTTAAAACGGTTCAGGTCGATAAACAGCACGCAGCCGAGCATCTTGCTGCGCTGCGCCACGGAAAGGGCCTGGTCGACCAGCTTGGCCAGCAAGGTGCGGTTGGGCAGGCTGGTCAGCGGGTCGTAATACGCCAGGTGGTGCAGGCGCTCTTCGGCCAGCTTGCGTTCCGTGATGTCCGTCAGGTAGGCGATGAGTCCGATGGGCTTGTCGTCCATGTCCTGCAGCGGCGACAAGGACAGGCTGGCCCAGAAGATTTCGCCTGACTTCTTTCGGCGGCGCACTTCCATCAGCCGTCCGCCCTGCTCCAGGAAGGCGTCGTGGAAACCCGTGTCTTCATCGTCGTACAGGAACAGGATGTTGCGCCCCACGGCTTCCACCGAGGTATAGCCGAACAGGCGCTCGGCGCCCTTGTTCCAGCTGGTGATGTAGCCGGTCAAGTCCATCGTCAGCACGGATTCATGCAACTGGTCGAGGATTTGCGTCTGCTGCGCCAGCAAGGCTTCGACTTGTGCGTAGGCATGCGTGGAACGTTGCGCCAGCGAATGCACCTGCAGCACACCGGCCGTCAGCAAGGCCAGGCTGGCCAGGTGGCGCCGGTCGACGTCGCTGTACAGGCTGCGTCCAGCCACGCTGAAATGGCCGAAGCAATGGCCGTCGAAACTGATTTCCTGCAGCAAGGCGGGCGTATCGCGCGCAAACAGCGCGGACGCTGCAGCGGCGTCCATGCTGGCCGCAGGCAGGAACTGGCCATGCGGGCTGGCCATCACGACACTGGCGATGCGGCCCAGTTCGGCCACCAGCGCGGGGCCACGCAAACGCACGACGGCATCGCACAGGGCGGCGCTGTCACCAAGGTAATCCGACACCGGCAGCAAGGTCATGCTACAGGTTCCGGCTGACCTGGATGGCCCATTGGTAGGCCTGTAGCAGGCTGCGCCAATAGGTTTCTCCATCGATGCCGGCAAGGCGCAAGCCTTCGGGCGGCGGCGTGGCGCTTTCGACCAGCGCCAGCAAGGTACCCAGCTCGCCATTGCGCTCCAGCAAGGCGTCGCTCACTTCGGGCGCCAGGTTCAGGGTGGCGATGATGTCCGGCATGGGCATGCCCAACAGGACGTCGAGCAGCGAAAACACGCCCGCCATGAAGGCCAGGTCTTGCGCATCGCGGTCGCCGCCGCGCAGCTGGCACAGCGCTTCCATCTGCGCCGCGCGCACGGCCGCCAGCGGCAGCAGCGCGTGGATCTTGCCATCGTCTTGCTGGCGCGCATACAGCAGCAGTTGCAGCCAGCGCTGCAGCTGGCGCCGGCCCAGCAGGGTGATGGCCTGGCTGAAGCTGATAATCGGCGCCGTGAAACCGAAGGAGGCTGAGTTGACCAGTTTCAATAAATGATAGCTGAGCGATGGGTCTTGCTTGAGCGGCACTTCCAGCTCGTGCGCGTCGGCATCGCGGGCCAGCAGGCCCAGCAGGCCCAGCAGACGCCGGCGCGAGGTGGCGTCTTCCGGCTCGCTTTGCTGGCGCGCATGGTGCAGGGCGTAATCGCCGGAAAACCAGCTTACGCCCAGCGCTTGCGAAGCAGCAAACTGCTCGGCGTCACCGATGTTGTAGGCCAGGTGCGGCCCAGGCAAGGGCAGCAGCTGATGCAGGGCCGGGCGTGCGCCCGCCGCGTCAAAACTCAGCGCGCGCGCGTCGACCTGCGCCGCCACCACGGCACCGGCATCGGCGCCATCGAGAAGGATGCGATAGCCGGCGTCGCGCCATTGCTGACATTTTTTCTGAATCTGCTTGTCGCCGGCAAACTGGGCCGGCAAACGGAAAATGGTGCGTTGCGGCGCCAGTTGCGCCAGCACGGCATCGTCCACGCCATGCGGGTCGGCCAGGGGAATAATGCAGTCGAGCGGCGCCAGGAAGGCATACGCATCGGCGGCTGCCAGCGCCGCCAGCAGCGGCGCCGTCGAGGCCTGCGGTACATGCAAGGTGACAGCGACCCACTCGTTATGAGCATTGGCCACTGCTTGTAATCCCACCAACGGAAACAGGTTTGATTCAGACGCTGACATCGGTATCTCAGTGTGGGTAGGGCGCCATAGTAAATAAACTGACCAGCATTGGCAACCCTGGCCCGACAGGGATGCCCTCGACAGTGAGAATCATTCTATCCGAATCTCACCCGTGAAACAGTTTAATTTTGGCAATAAATGTTCAAAAAGAACATTCCCCCGGGAGACCCGCCTGTCATGCGGGTTTGTAAAAACCCGCCGTGACGCCAGTGCCGTTCAGGCGCCGCCGCCATGCGCATGCTCGACCGCATATTTGATCAATTCGGCCTGCCCTTCGATGCCCAGTTTGCGCTTGATGTTCAGGCGGTGCGTCTCCACCGTGCGCACGCTCAGGTCCAGGTCGCGGGCAATCTGCTTGTTCGACTGGCCCGCCGCGATGTGCTGCAGCACTTGCTGCTCGCGCGTGGTGAGGAAGGAATCGTGCACTTGCGGGCGTGACAATTGCCGCGCCAGGGCTGCGCTGTAATAAATGCCGCCGGACATCACCGTCTCGATGGCGAAGACGATGTCTTTCCCTGGGGCATCTTTGAGCACATAGCCGCGCGCACCGGCGGCGATGGCTTGCGACACATATTCGAGCTTGTCGTGCATGGACAGGATCAGCACGGCAATCTGCGGAAACGCCTGCTTGAACAGCGCCGTCGCTTCGATGCCGTTGATGCCGCGCATATTGATATCCATCAACACGAGGTCCACCTGGTGAAGGCGCGCCTGGGCCAGCGCCTCGTCTGCACCGCCCGCCTCGGCCACCACGTCGAAATGCGCCACCTCCTCCAGGCGCGCGCGCAAGCCGTCGCGCACCAGGGGATGGTCGTCCACCAGCAGGATGTTGATCTTCTCGGTCATGTCTCGGTATCTTTGAATTAATGTGTCGGTGGAAGGGCGAGCCGCGCCAGCACTAGGGTGCCGGCCGGAGACGATGTGATGTGCAGGCTGCCGCCGATGGCTTCCATGCGTTCCGTCATGTTGCGCAGGCCGATGCCGCGCTGCGGATGCAGGGCGATGCCATCGAAGTCGAAGCCGCCGCCATTGTCGCCGATGCGCAACTCCACCGCCTTGCCCGCCTCGTGCAGGCTCACTTCCACGCTGCTGGCGTGGGCATGGCGCTCGCAATTGGTCAGCGCTTCCTGGGCGATGCGGAACAGCACGGTATTTACCATGTCGGGCAAGCCCTCGCCCGCCGCCGCCGGACTGGCCGTGAAACTGGCTTGCGCGCTGCTGCTGTCATTGAATTCGTGCACCAGGTGGTCGAGCGCGGCGGCCAGGCCCAGGTCGTCGAGGATGGCCGGGCGCAGGTTGTGCGAAATGCGCCGCACCTCGCCCAGTACCTTGTTCAGCTGCTCGGCGGCCCGTTCGAACGTGGCGGGCGCCTTGTCTTTCTGCTCGGCATTGCCGGCCAGGCGCGCGATGCCCGCCTCGATCTGCAATTTGATCGACACCAGCCACTGGCTGATGCCGTCATGCAAGTCACGCGACAGCCGCGCCCGCTCCTCCTCCTGCGATTCGACCACCCGCTGCGCCAGCACTTTCAGCTTGGCATCGGCCACGCGCAATTCGCGCAAGTTCAGCACCAGGCCGCTGGCGGCCACCAGCAGGGAGCCGAGGATGGCGATGGCGGCGATCAACTCCATGGTCGAGCGGATATTGCGCGACTGCTGGGCGTCCACCTTGGCCAGCGCCTGGTCCACGTCATCCATGTAGATGCCGGTGCCCATCATCCAGCCCCATTCCGGCATCAATATCACATAGCCGAGCTTGGGCGCGGACTTGTTCGTCGACGGCTTGATCCAGTTGTAGCGCTCGAAGCCGCCGCCGCTCTTCGCCCGCTGCATCAGGCGCTGGATGGTCAGATTGCCGTCCGCGTCGCGCAACTCCCACAGGTTTTGCCCCACCAATTCAGGCTGGCGCGGATGCATCAGCGACTTGCCCTGCAAATCATAGATAAAGAAATAGCCATCGTCGCCATAGCTGAGGGCAGACAGGATGCGCTTGGCGTCCTCTTGCGTGGCGGCATCCTTGCGCCCCGAACCATACAGCGAGGCGATGGAATGGCTGGCCAGGGTCACGTAATGCTTGAGTTCGGCTTCCTTGCTGGCCAGATACGCCTGTTGGATGGTGGCGCGCTGCTGCTCGGCCAGGGTGTTCGCTTGGTGCCGCACGGCAAATGCGATGGCGCACAGGGCGAGTATGAGCGGCGTGATGGCCAGGAAGATGACTTTCTGTCTGAGTTTCATGGCCTTGCGCGCTCCGGCGACGTCGATGCTGGTGGGAATGCGTGATTTTACGTCGCGGCGCCGCGATCGCCCTGCGTAGTAATACTGAGCGTTACTGCGTAGTCTTGCGCTTGCGGCAATTATACGATTCCTGAATACTCGCCATAAGCTGCAAATACACCAAAAGTAACATCAAACTGGCGACGACCAGGACCCGCAGCACACATCATCGCACGGCACAGCGCCCGTCAATCTCTGGAGGAAGCATGAACCGCATTTTCAAACAACTCGGCTGGGCAGCGCTTGCGCTGGCCGGCGCCGGGTCCCTGGGCGTCGTCGCCCTGCAACGTGGCGAACCGATCAGCGCGATCTGGATCGTCATCGCCGCCGTCTGCGTCTACCTGATCGCCTACCGTTTCTACAGCCTGTTCATCGCCGACAAGGTGCTGGGCCTGGATCCTCGCCGCATGACGCCCGCCTTCAAGCACAACGATGGCCTCGACCACGTGCCGACGAATAAATATGTGCTGTTCGGCCACCATTTCGCGGCGATTGCCGGCGCCGGCCCCCTGGTCGGTCCCGTGCTGGCCGCGCAGATGGGCTATTTGCCCGGCATGCTGTGGATTTTGGCGGGCGTGGTGTTTGCCGGCGCCGTGCAGGATTTCATCGTGCTGTTCATTTCCATGCGCCGCGACGGCCGCTCGCTGGGCGACCTGATCAAAGCTGAACTGGGCGAAATTCCCGGCATGATCGCCTTGCTGGGCTGCTTCATGATCATGGTCATCATCCTGGCCGTGCTGGCCTTGATCGTCGTCAAGGCGCTGACCGGTTCCCCATGGGGCAGCTTCACCGTGATGGCGACGATTCCCATCGCCCTGTTCATGGGCGTGTACTCGCGCTTCATCCGCGTGGGCCGCATCGGCGAGATTTCCATCATCGGCTTCGTGCTGCTGATGCTGGCCATCATCGGCGGCCAGTACGTGCAGGAATCGGCCGTGCTGGGCCCGATCTTCACCTTCACGGGCACGGAACTGACCTGGATGCTGATCGGCTACGGCTTCATCGCCTCCGTGCTGCCCGTATGGCTGCTGCTGGCGCCACGCGACTATCTGTCCACTTTCCTGAAAATCGGCACGATCCTGGGCCTGGCCATCGGCATCATCGTCGTCGCGCCGTACCTGAAAATGCCGGCCATGACCAAGTTCATCGATGGCTCCGGCCCCGTCTGGTCGGGCAATCTCTTCCCCTTCCTCTTCATCACCATCGCCTGCGGCGCCGTTTCCGGCTTCCACGCGCTGATTTCTTCGGGCACCACGCCGAAGATGATTGAAAACGAAAGCCACGCCCGCTTCATCGGCTATGGCGCCATGCTGATGGAATCGTTCGTTGCCATCATGGCCCTGGTGGCCGCCTCGACCATCGAGCCGGGCATCTATTTCGCCATGAACAGCCCGGCCGCCCTGATCGGCACCACGGCCGAGTCCGCCGCACAGGCGATTTCGCAATGGGGTTTCTACGTGACGCCGGAAATGCTGACGCAAACGGCCAAGGATGTTGGCGAGCACAGCATCATCTCGCGCGCCGGCGGCGCACCGACCCTGGCAGTCGGCATGGCGCAGATTCTCTCGGGCGCCATCGGCGGCAAGGTCATGATGGCCTTCTGGTACCACTTTGCCATCCTGTTCGAAGCGCTGTTCATCCTGACAGCCGTGGATGCGGGTACGCGTGCGGGCCGCTTCATGCTGCAAGACTTGCTGGGCAGCTTCGTGCCTAGCCTGAAGCAGACGGAAAACGTCATCGCCAACCTGCTGGCCACGGGCCTGTGCGTGGCAGCCTGGGGTTACTTCCTGTACCAGGGCGTGGTCGATCCCTTGGGCGGCATCAACACCCTGTGGCCGCTGTTCGGCATCGCCAACCAGATGCTGGCGGCGATTGCCCTGATCCTCGGCACTTGCGTGCTGTTCAAGATGAAAAAGGGACAATACGCGTGGGTCACGATCACGCCGACCATCTGGCTGCTGCTGTGCACCCTGACGGCGGGCTGGCAAAAGATTTTCGACGCCAACCCGCGCGTCGGCTTCCTCGCGCATGCCAAGAAATACTCGGTGGCGCTCGATGAAGGCAGCTTGCTGGCGCCGGCCAAGTCGGTGGCGCAGATGCAGCAGATCATCTTCAACGATTACCTCGATGCCGGCCTGGCCGCCTTCTTCGTCATCGTCGTGATCAGCGTGCTGTTCTTCGGCATCCGCACCGTCATGAAGGCGCGCGCCGACAGCCAGCCTAGCACCAGGGAAACGCCGTTCCAGGCCATGCCCACGGTGCAATGATGCTAGACGAAATCATCAAGGCTGGACGGTATCTGGGACAAAGCATGCGGCTGATGTGCGGCTTGCCCGAGTACGACACCTATGTGGCGCACCGGGAAGTGACCCATCCCGGCGAGCCGATGATGACGTATGAAGAGTTCTTCCGCGAACGCCAGGAAGCCCGTTACGGCGGAGCTGGTAAACGCGGCGGCTGTTGTTAATAGTGGGGTCAGCCCCTTCGGGACTGACCCCACCCCTCGTTGTTTCATCTTCAGTAAGTTCCCCTCCCCTCGCTCCCCTTAGACCCACATCAATATCTGGGTGTGTCTTCGCGTCTATATTTTTCCAATAGGCATTAAAAAACAAACAATGGGCCGACCGGGGAAGCGCCGCAACCATGTTCAATTTCCAACGCTCCAGCATCAGCCAGAAGCTGACCATGATTTCGGTGCTGTCGTCGGGCTGCGCGCTGCTGCTGGTGTTCGTGGCGTTTGCGCTGACGTCCGTGCTCAGCCACAAAAACGATGAAGGCAAGCAATTGCTGTCGCTGGCGGGCGTGATCGGTGCGGCCAGTGCGGTGCCTTTGCTGGCGGGCAAGCCTGCCCAGGCGCAGGCGGAGCAGGTGCTGGCGGCGCTGGCGGCGCGCGACGAGATCACCCAGGCGGCCCTGTTCGACCGGGGCGGGCGCCTGTTCGCCCTGTACCGCGCGCCGCAGCGCGCCGAGGGATTGGCTACGCCGGAAGACATGGACCCGGCTTTGCTGGCCGACATGGCCGTGCAGCCCGTCACGCAGGGCGCGGGCACGACCCTGGCGCCGGCCATGCGTTTGTACCGTCCCGTCTACCGGCCAGGCGAGGCGCAACAGCTCATCGGCGCCGTGCTGATCGAAGCGGACCTGAACCACATGTGGCGCGATATCGGCCGCCACGTCGGCGCCATCGGCGGCGCCACCATGCTGTCCTTCCTGGTGGCCGTATTCCTCGCGCGGCGCTTCAAGAGCGTGATTGCCGAGCCGATCACCAAGCTGATTGATACAGCGCAAAAAGTGTCGAGCAGCCAGACCTACAGCCACCGCATCGCGCACCAGCGCAGCGACGAGCTGGGCATGCTGATCGACAGTTTCAACGACATGCTGGCGCAGATCGACAGCCGCGACAGCACCCTGGCCGATTACCGCGACCAGCTCGAACGCCAGGTGGGCGTGCGCACGGCGCAGCTGGAAAAGGCCAAGGACGCGGCCGAGGCGGCCAGCCAGGCGAAGAGCGCCTTCCTCGCCACCATGAGCCATGAAATCCGCACGCCCATGAATGGCGTGCTGGGCATGACGGAACTGCTGCTGGCCAGCCCTTTGAGCCCGCAGCAGCGCCACTACACGAGCATGGTGCAGCGCTCGGGACAGAACTTGCTGGTGATCATCAACGACATCCTCGACTTTTCCAAGATCGAAGCGGGCAAGCTGAGCGTGGAATACATCCGCTTCAATTTCCGCGAATTGCTCGACGACATAGAACACGTGTTCGCGCCGCAGGCGGAAGCGAAGAATATCAGTCTGGAATTCGCTATCGCGTTTGACATTCCCATCGCCATCTGCGGCGACCCGAACCGTTTGCGCCAGATCATCGTCAATCTGCTGGGCAATGCCATCAAGTTCACGGAAACGGGCAAGGTCACCGTGAAAGTGGCCGTGTGCAGCGAAGATGCGCCCAGCGTGGGCTTGCGCTTCGAGGTGCACGACACGGGCATCGGCGTATCGAGCGAGGCGCAGACGCGCATCTTCGAATCGTTCTCGCAGGCGGACGGCTCGACCACGCGCAAGCATGGTGGCACGGGCCTGGGACTGACGATCTCGAAACAGCTGGTGGAACTGATGGGCGGCACTATCGGCGTTGATAATGCTTTAACGCAAGGATCGATCTTCTGGTTCGAAGTAAATTTCGATAAGCGGCGCGTCGACAGCGACGACCCGTCCTTCAACCTGAAAACCACGCGAGGGTTACGCGCCTTGATCGTCGACCACACACCCGCCACGCGCGCCGTGCTGGAACGGCAGCTGGCCAGCTGGCACATCGTCAGCGACAGCGCCGGCACGGCCAGCGACTGCCTGGGCAAGCTGCGTTCAGCGGCGCAGGCGGGCACGCCGTATGCCGTGGCCCTGCTCGACATGGAATTGCCGCGCACCAGCGGCCTGGTCCTGGCCGCCACCATCAAGAGCGACCCGCTGCTGGCCGACCTCAAGCTTCTGCTGCTGAGCACGGAGCAGGCGGCCGCCGACCCCGTGCAGCGGCGCGAGGCGGGCGTGGCCTTTCAGCTGATCAAGCCGGCGCGCGAATGCGACCTGTTCGACTGCATCGTCACGCCGCCGCGCGCCAGCGAGGGCATGCGCATCCATCCGCCATACGCGGCGCGGCAGGTGGGCCGGCGCCAGCGCCGCCGCGTGCTGCTGGCCGAGGACAATCGCGTCAACGTGGAAGTAGCGCTGGCCATGCTCGACAGCCTGGGCCTGGACGTGGTGTGCGCGGGCAACGGCGAAGAAGCCTTGCAAGCGGCGCAGGCCGAGGATTTCGATCTGATCCTGATGGATTGCCAGATGCCCGTGATGGATGGCTTTGCCGCCACGGCGGAAATCCGCCGCCATGAACAGCAGTGCGGCCACGCGCGCGTGCTGCCCATCGTTGCCATCACGGCCAATGCGCTGCAGGGCGACCGCGAAGCATGCCTGGCGGCCGGCATGGACGATTACCTGAGCAAACCGTTCACGCAGCAGGAACTGGGCCACACGATCGCGCGCTGGATCACCCTGCCGCGCGCGGCCACTGTGCACCACAGCGACGCGCCGGAACCGCAAACACCGCAGGAGGCGCCACCCGAGGCGCAGCAGCCGGCGTCCGCCACCGCGTCCACGGGCCAGCCGCTGAACCGGCAGGCGCTGGAAAACATCCGCGCCCTGTCGCGCGCCGATGGCGATGCGCTGCTCGAACGGGTCATCCACGCGTTTACCAGCGAGACACCGCGCCAATTGACCGCCATGCGCGCAGCGATTGCCGGCGCGGATGCGGAAGCGCTGCGCAAGGCGGCCCACAGCCTCAAGTCCGGCAGCGCCAACGTGGGCGCCGATGGCCTGGCGCAGCTATGCAAGGAGATGGAAAAACTGGGCCGCGCCGGCAGTACCGAGGGCGCCGCTATCCTGCTGCAGCAGATGCAGCAAGCCTTCCTGGCCGTACGCGAATCGCTGAGCGCCATCCTCGTGAAGGAACACTGACATGACAGCGCCCCTGCCTCCCCCACGCGGCCTGGTGCTGGTCGCCGACGACGATCCCATGATGCGATTGCTGATGCGGCAAATGCTCACGCAGGTGGGCCTGGACGTGATCGAGGCCGAGGACGGCGTGCAGGCGCTGGCCTGCTACAAGCACAGCGGGCCGGACCTGGTCATGCTCGACGTCGACATGCCGGCCCTGGACGGCTTTGCCGTATGCCGCGAAATCCGCCGCCAGGAAGTGGGCGGCAGCGTGCCCATCATCATGGTCACGGGCGACGACGAGCTGGAAGCGGTCACGCGTGCCTACGAAGTGGGCGCCACGGATTTCATTTCCAAGCCCATCAACTGGCCCATCCTGGGCCATCGCGCGCTGTACGTGTTGCGCGCCAGCGATGCCATCGCCCGCCTGCGCATCGCCGACGCGCACAACCGCGCCGTGCTGGCCGCCATCCCTGACACCTTCTTTCGCTTGAACCGCGAGGGCATTTATCTCGACTATGAACAGCGGCACGACGCCAGCGCGGGCTTTTCCATCAGCGACTGCGTGGGCAGCCATATCGGCGACGTGCTGCCGCCCGAAATCGCCGCGCGCCTGCTGGACCAGGCGCACGCCGTGCTGGCCACGCAGCACATCGGCTCGGTCGACTACACGCTCACGCATGAAAACAGCACGCGCCATTTCGAAGCGCGCCTGGTGGCGACGGGGGCCGACGAGGTGCTGGGCCTGGTGCGCGACATCAGCGAGCGCAAGCGCACGGAAGAACAGATCCGCCGCCTCGCCTACTGCGACAGCCTGACGGGCATCCCCAACCGGCAAGCCTTCCTGGAAACGCTGGAACGCGAACTGCTACGTTCCAAAGAGCACGACAAGAAATTCGCCGTGCTGTTCATGGACCTCGATGCCTTCAAGCGCATCAACGATACCCTGGGCCACGACGTGGGCGACCATTTGCTCAAGGTAGTGTCCGGGCGCCTGCGCGAAACCATCCGCCCCAGCGACCTGGTGCTGCGCGCCGAACACGAGTTTGAGGCCAGTTCCGGCGCCAGCAACCTGGCGCGCCTGGGCGGCGACGAATTCACGATTTTGATTCCCGACCTGGAGCGGGTGGAAGATGCGCTCAACGTGGCGCAACGCGTCAAGGAAGCCATGCGGCGGCCCTTCATGATCGAGGGGCACGAGATTTTCGTCACGGCCAGCATCGGCATTTCGCTGTATCCGGAAGATGGCGAGGACTGTAATTCGCTGTTGAAATATGCGGACACGGCCATGTACCACGCGAAGAACTGCGGCAAGAACAACGCCAAGCTCTACAGCTCATCGCTGACGATGGAAATCATGAGCCACGTGAAAATGGAAGTGGGGCTGCGCAAGGCCTTGCAAAACAACGAGCTGTACTTGCTGTACCAGCCGCAGATCGATGTGCCCAGCACGCAGATCGTCGGCGTGGAAGCGCTGGTGCGCTGGCGCCATCCCGAGCGGGGCATCATTTCGCCCACGGAATTCATCCCCCTGGCCGAAGAGACGGGGCTGATCGTGCCCATCGGCGAATGGGTGCTGCGCACGGCCTGCAACCAGGCCAAGGCCTGGCAAAGCGATGGCGGGCGCGCCATCCGCATGGCCGTGAACCTGTCGGCCAAGCAATTCAAGGATGAAAACCTGATGCAAATCGTGCTCTCGGCCCTGGCCGACACGGGCCTCGATGCGCGCCTGCTGGAACTGGAATTGACGGAAGGAACGTTGATGGACGATGCGCGCGCCACCATGGTGACCCTGGAGCAATTGCGCGGCATCGGCGTCTACCTGTCGATCGACGACTTCGGCACGGGCTACTCGTCGATGAATTATTTAAAACGCTTCGACGTGCGGGCCTTAAAAATCGACAAGAGTTTTATCGCCGGCTTGCCTCAGGATATGGAAAACGCGGCCATCACGCGCGCCATCATCGCCATGGCGCATGGCTTGAAGATGGTGGTGGTGGCCGAGGGCGTGGAGACGGACGAGCAGTTGCTGATGCTGGAAGAATATGGCTGCGACATGGCGCAAGGCTATTTCCTGGGCCACCCGTCGCCGCACGACACGATCACGGCCATGCTGGTCAGGCAGGCCGACCAGCTGGCCAGCCTGGAAACTAGAGCACTTCAAAGGCAAGGATTTGCGTGACTTGCTGCGCGTTGAAATTGTCGTCGGAAATCATCACCAGGCTACGGCGGCCATTTTCCAGGCGCGGTCCCCAGCTGATGCCTTCGATATTGTCGACTCTTTCAAGGCCGATCTTTTCCAGGTCCAGCAGCAATCGCTTGCGCGCCGGCACATAGGCCGCGCCCGCCAGAGCCGCGATGGACTGGATATCGGTGGCGCCATCCGTTTCCATCTCGTAGATGCGCACGTGATTCGTATACACGCCGTCGGCGTGTTCCACGCCGGCCCGCTCCACCACCAGCACCTGATGCTCATTCACGGCGAGGATTTCCGACACGCCATTGTCCGCTTCGCGTCCCGGCGCGGGCCGCGACGCCACCGGCTCAATCGGATAGGCATACTGGCGCAGCACGGTGCCCGCGCGGTCCAGGCGCGTGATGCGCACCACGGAGCCGCGCTCGGGCGTGGCCAACGGGCCATCCTGGTACAGGGCCGCTTCCATGCCCAGCCACAAACTCTTGCCATCCGACGAGAACGACAGTGCCTCGAAGCTCAAGTTGTTGCGCGAGCCGATTGCATCCTTCGAGACCTTGAACATGGCAGGCGTGGGCAAGGTGGCCAGGTAATGGCCACCGCTATCGGCGTGGCGCACGAAGGGGTGCAAGCCCACCTTGCGGTTGCCTTCGCTGCCGTACCACAGGCTGCCGTCCTGCGGATCGACGCGGATGGATTCGATGTCGGGCACCTGGTCGCCATTCTCCAGCATGGCATGTGCCAGGTTCGGATAGCGGCTGCCGTCGGGCTGCGTGAAGAAATGCACGCTGCTCAGGGTCACGCCCGTAAACGCCTTGCTGTCGTAGCGGAGCGCGGCGCGGTAAAAGCGGGCCGGATTGATTTCCGAGCGGTCATCGCTTTCCATCACCCAGCTCTTGTTGGCCGCATCGTAATCGATGCCGGACAGGCCGCCCACCGTGGTGCCCTCGAACGCGTGTCTGAGCGCGATGCGCTGTTCGCCGATCAGGCGCAGGGCCGTGATCGGCGCATCGTGGGGGAAGCTGGCGCAGGCGGAGAGGGCGATGGCGGCGGACGCCAGGGCAAGCACGCTACGCGCGCGGTGCAACAATGGAGGCATGATCGGTATCATTGAGTCAGCAGGGCGTGGCTTACACCACGCCATCGGTCTTGAGCCGCGCGATGGCGGCCGCGTCATAGCCGAGCGAAGCCAGCACTTCATCGTTGTGCTGGCCCAGGGTCGGTCCCAGCCACTGGGTCTTGCCCGGCGTGGCGGACAGTTTCGGGCTGATGGCAGGCAATTTGACGGGCGTGCCGTCGGCGAAATGGTGTTGTTCGAACATATTGCGGGCGAGAAACTGCGGATCGCTCAGCATGTCGCGCACGGAGTAAATTTTTCCGGACGGCACGTCGGCCGCCTTCAGCACGGCCAGCGCGCTATCGATCGTATGCGTGGCGCACCAGGCGCCGATGGCGTCGTCGATTTCCTGCGTGCGCGCCACGCGGCCATCGTTGCGCGCCAGCTGCGGGTCGCCGGCCATGTCGATGCGGCCCATGGCCAGCATCAAACGCTTGAAGATGGCGTCGCCGTTGCCGGCAATCACTATGTTTTCCCCGTCGCCTGTCGTGTAGGTATTCGACGGTACGATGCCGGGCAAGGAACCGCCCGTGCGCTCGCGCACCACGCCCGCCTGGTCGTATTCGGGCACCAAGGACTCCATCAAGTTGAACACGGATTCGTACAGGGCCACGTCGACCATCTGCCCTTCCCCTTGCTCGCGCCCGCCAGTCACGTCGCGGTGGCGCAGGGCCATCATGGCGCCGATCACGCCGTGCAGGGCCGCCACCGAGTCGCCGATGGACACGCCCACGCGCACAGGCGGCCGGTCGGCAAAGCCGGACACATAGCGCAGGCCGCCCATGGATTCGCCGATGGCGCCGAAGCCCGGTAAATCCTTCATCGGACCCGTCTGGCCAAAGCCGGACAGGCGCACCATGATGAGGGAGGGCTTGTCCTTCTTCAACTGCTCATAGCCGAGATCCCACTTTTCCAGCACGCCGGGGCGGTAATTCTCGACGATGATGTCCGCTTCCAGGGCCAGCTGACGGGCGATGGCCCGGCCTTCCTGCGTTTTCAGGTTCAAGGTCAGACTTTTCTTGTTGCGCGCCTGCACCGACCACCACAGCGAGGTGCCATCTTTCAGCACGCGCCAGGTACGGATGGGATCGCCGCCATCGGGCGACTCGATCTTGATCACGTCGGCGCCGAATTCAGCCAGCATGCGGGCGCAGAACGGCCCCGCGATCAGGGTGCCCAGTTCGAGGACTTTGATGCCCGTCAAGGGACCAGTGTTCGCGGAGGATACTGTCATATTGTGCTCAGGTTGCCCTGCGGTCGAGCATCGCGCGGGCAATCGTGCCAGCGTCGACGTATTCCAGTTCGCCGCCCACGGGCACGCCGCGGGCCAGACGGCTCACGCGCAAGCCCCGCGCCTTCAGCATTTCGCTGATGTAATGGGCCGTCGCTTCGCCTTCATTCGTAAAATTGGTGGCCAGCACCACTTCACCAACCACGCCATCGTTGGCGCGGCCCAGCAATTTTTCGAGGTGGATATCTTTCGGGCCGATGCCGTCCAGCGGAGAGAGCCGCCCCATGAGGACGAAATACAGGCCCTTGTAGGTCAGCGTCTGCTCGATCATCAACTGGTCGGCGGGCGTTTCCACCACGCACAGCAAGCGCTTGTCGCGCTCTTCGTCGAGACAGGTCTCGCACACTTCGTGTTCGGTAAAGGTATTGCACAGGCCGCAGTGATGCACGGCATCGACGGCCTGGAACAGGGCGCGCGACAGCATGGCCGCGCCTTCCCTATCGTGCTGCAACAAATGAAAGGCCATCCGCTGCGCCGACTTGGGGCCGACGCCGGGCAGGCGCCGCAGCGCCTCGGTCAAAAATTCAAGCGACTTGGACATGGATCAACCCTGCCCCGAGCCACAGATCGAGCGCATGCGGTATGGCATCAGAATGGCATTTTGAAGCCGGCTGGCAAGTTCATGCCGCCGGTCAAGCCTGCCATTTTTTCCGCGGACGTCGCTTCCGCCTTGCGCACGGCGTCGTTGAAGGCGGCAGCCACCAGGTCTTCCAGCATGTCCTTGTCGTCAGCCAGCAGCGACGGGTCGATGGAAACGCGCTTGACGTCGTTCTTGCACGTCATGACGATTTTCACGAGGCCGGCGCCGGACTGGCCTTCCACTTCCACCAGCGCCAGTTGTTCCTGAGCCTTTTTCATGTTGTCTTGCATTGCTTGCGCCTGCTTCATCAGGCCAGCCAGTTGATTTTTCATCATAAGAATGCTCCGTTAATTCAGTTTGTGAGTGTGTTAATCATCAATGCAGGGTCGGCGCGGCGGAGCCGGCCGGTGCAGGGGTAATCGTTCCCGGCACGACAAAAGCGTCGAATGCACGCTTCATGTCGAGCACGAAGGGGTCGCTGGCGATGGTTACTTCCGCTTGCAGCTGGCACGCCTCGCGGTGCGCCTGCGCTTCCGCGCTGGCCGTGTACCAGACGGCGCCCAGTTCCGTATCGACCGCAACCTTGCGGCCAAAGCGCTCGGTGAGCGCGGCCGCCAGTTTTTCCACGTTGGCCGGGCTGCGCCACGTGTCGATCGGTACGCGCAGGCGGAACGTGGTGCTGTGACCATCGTGCAGGCATTCGATCAGCTCGGCCTGCACGGCCAACTGCTGAGCCACGCCGCGCAGCGGCAGCACGGCGGCGACGGCCGGCCAGTTGCCATCCCAATCGAGGCCCGGCACGGGCGTGATCACATACGGTCCGCTGGGCGCGGCTTGCTTGGCGGCACGCTGCGGCATGACGACGGCGGGCTGCTCGGAACTCTGTGCGGCTGGCGCCGCCACGGCAGCAGAGGCGCTATCGTCGGAAAATTCGGTGACCCACGGCGGCAAGTCGTCGTCGGCGGGCGCCTGCTGTGGCGGCGGAGCGGCAGGACGTGCCTGCTGCACGGGCGCTTCCATGACGGCCACAGGCGGCGCATCGTCCCACGGCGCCGGCGCTTTCGCTGCGGCGGGCGGTGGTGGCGGCGCTGCCTGAACGGGCGCTGCCGGAGCTGGCGTGGCTACGGCAGCAGCCGGTGCCGGTGCGCAGGCAGCTGGCTTGGGCGCCGACGATGGTGCCGATGGCGTGCTGCCCGGACGGCCTTTCGAGGCCGCGCGGGCCGCTTCCAGCGCCGCATTGATGGCGGCGCGGGCGGAGCTGATGGGGACGCCCGATGCGGCCGGAGCCGCAGCAGCCGGAGCGGCGGCTGGCGGCGGGACAGTTACAGGTGCGGGTGCTGGTGCGGGTGCGGGCACGCGTGGCGGCGCTTCGCTGCGGGCCATGCTGGCGGCAGCGGCAGCCACCACGGCCGATGGCGCCGCGGTGCCAGCCGTCACGGCCGCGTGACTGGCCACGCTGTTCGTGGCAGCGCGGGCTGCCGGGACCGACGCCCCTGCCGCGGCGCGCGCGGCGGCCACGGCAGCGGGACGGTTGCCCGTTGCAGCGGCAGGTGCTGCCGCCGGCACGCCATCGGCGCCGCCTATGCCGGGCCGAAAGGCCAGCATGCGCAGCAAAGTCATGGTAAAGCCCGCGTATTCGTCGGGCGCCAGGCCCAGTTCATTGCGGCCATGCACGGCGATCTGGTAAAACAGCTGCACTTCTTCCGCGTCAAACGCGCCGGCCAGGCGCACGATGTCCGCGTATTCAGGCAAATCCTGCGGCAAGGCGGCCGGCACGGTTTGCGCCAGCGCAATGCGGTGCAATAAAGTGCCCAAATCTTGCAGGGCGCCGTTGTAGGACAGGCTGCGCGAGGCCATCTCGTCGGCCACTGCCAGCAGATCGGCGCCATCCTGCTGCGCCAGCGCGTCGAGCAGGCGCACCAGGTAGGATTGGTCAAGCGCGCCCAGCATGCCTTGCACGGCATCCAAGGTCACTGCGCCGGCCGCGTAAGCAATGGCCTGGTCCGTCAGCGACAGGGCATCGCGCATGGAACCGTGGGCGCCCTGGGCCAGCAGGCGCAAGGCCGGCTGTTCGAAGGCGATGCCTTCCTGTCCCAGGATATTGTCCAGGTGACTGATGATGTGGCCGGGCGGCATCTGCTTGAGGTTGAACTGCAGGCAGCGCGACAGCACGGTCACGGGAATCTTTTGCGGGTCCGTCGTGGCCAGGATGAACTTGACGTGCTCGGGCGGCTCTTCCAGGGTTTTCAGCATGGAATTGAAGGCGTGGTTCGTCAGCATGTGCACCTCATCGATCATATAGACCTTGAAGCGCGCATTGCTTGGCGCGTAGACCGCTTGTTCCAGCAACTGCGCCATTTCATCGACGCCGCGGTTCGATGCCGCATCCATCTCTATATAGTCGACAAAGCGTCCCGCATCGATCGCCGTGCACGCTTCGCACACGCCGCAAGGCTGGGCTGTGATGCCGCCCGTGCCATCGGGGCCGATGCAATTGAGCGATTTGGCCAGGATGCGCGACAGGGTCGTTTTGCCGACGCCGCGCGTGCCCGTGAACAAATAGGCGTGATGCAATCGACCGCTGTGCAAGGCATGCGTGAGCGCGCGCACGACGTGCTCCTGGCCGACGAGCGTCTCGAAATTCTTGGGGCGGTATTTACGGGCGAGGACTTGATAGGACATGCTGAGATTTTACCATGCGAGTTGCGGTGTGATCCTGCGCGGCGGGCGCAAGCCTCATGGCCGGGCCAAGTCATGTTTAAGTAAAACTTGGCAAACGCGGCAAAGCAGCAATTGTATAACATGGCCACCTAGAAACAGGGAAAACACGGCAAGCCCGGCCATGCTGCGGCGCCACGGGAAAATGTAGCCTTAAAAGCAAAAAAGCTGCCCATGGCAGCTTGATTGATGATACGGATAAAACATTCCCGAAGGAGGCGAGCCTGATCTGCGGCACTCATGGTTAATAGCCGTGGCTGCTTCGTTCCCGACCTGACCAGGTTAGCCATGCCACGATGCGCAGGGGCCCGCCAGGGACAATTATAACCGGTCTGGGGCAGATTGGGGAAGCAAGCTGAAATCCGGTGTCAGACCCCCGATCGCGTTGGCAATGCTCTTTGTGTTATCGGTGCTGAGGGTCTGACCCCAGCCCTTCAAGGATTGCCTTACAGCCCCAGTTTTTGCCAGATGCTGTCAACCTTCGCCTTCACTTCCGGCGTCATGGCAATCGTCGTGCCCCACTCGCGCGTTGTTTCGCCCGGCCATTTATTCGTCGCGTCGATGCCCATCTTGCTGCCCAAGCCACTGACCGGCGAGGCGAAGTCCAGGTAATCGATGGGCGTGTTGTCGACCAGCGTCGTGTCGCGGATGGGGTCGACCCGCGTGGTGATGGCCCAGATGACCTCTTTCCAGTCGCGGATATTCACGTCTTCGTCGACCACCACGATGAACTTGGTATACATGAACTGGCGCAAGAAGCTCCACACGCCGAACATCACACGCTTGGCATGGCCTGCGTACTGTTTCTTGATCTGCACCACGGCCATGCGGTAGCTGCAGCCTTCGGGTGGCAAGTAAAAATCCGTGATTTCGCTGAACTGCTTTTGCAGCAGGGGCACGAACACTTCGTTCAGGGCCAGCCCCAGCACGGCCGGCTCGTCCGGCGGTTTGCCCGTGTACGTGGAGTGATAGATGGGATCGCGGCGCATGGTGATGCGGTCGATGGTAAAGACGGGGAAACTGTCCTGCTCATTATAGTAACCCGTGTGATCGCCATACGGCCCTTCCAGCGCATGTTCGTAGCCGCTCGGATGGTTTTCATCCGGGTAGATATGGCCTTCGAGCACGATTTCAGCCGAGGCGGGCACGCGCAGCTCGCTGCCGATGGCTTTCACCAGCTCCGTGCGGCTGCCGCGCAGCAAGCCGGCGAACTGGTATTCGGACAGACTGTCCGGCACCGGCGTCACGGCCCCTAATATAGTAGCGGGATCGGCGCCCAACGCGACGGCGATCGGATACGGCTTGCCCTTGCTTTGAAGCGCATGCTCGCGGAAGTCCAGCGCCCCGCCCCGATGGGCCAGCCAGCGCATGATGACCTTGTTGCGTCCCAGCACTTGCTGGCGGTAAATGCCCAGGTTTTGCCGCTTCTTGTTCGGGCCCTTGGTGATCACCAGGCCCCAGGTAATCAGGGGGGCGATATCGCCGGGCCAGCAATGCTGGATGGGCAGGCGCGCCAGGTCGACGTCGTTGCCTTCCCAGACGATTTCCTGGCACTTCGCGCCGCGCAACTCTTTCGGCGACATATCCCACACGGATTTCACCAGCGAGCCCAGGCCCAGCAAATCCTTGAAATCCTTCGGCGGTTCCGGCTCCTTCAGGCGTGCCAGCACATGGCCGATCTTGCGCAGCTCGCTGACATCTTCCGCCCCCATGCCCAGCGCCACGCGGCGCGTGGTGCCGAACAGATTGCCCAGCACCGGCATCGTGTGTCCGGTCGGATGATTGAACAGCAAGGCCGGTCCACCTGCGCGCAAGGTGCGGTCGCAAACCTCCGTCATCTCCAAAATAGGTGAAATGGGGGTCGAAATGGGCTTAAGTTCACCCATTTGTTGCAGTTGGGAAATAAAATCTCGCAAATCTGAATATTTCATGTGTTTTTAATTTTTTTGACGTCGGACGCCGTTGCTGAAGGATCTATGCCAAGTAATTGATTTTATTGGCTTTTGGCACAATGCAAGACAAAAAGTAAGACATAAAAGTAATAAAGAATCGATTCTTTAGTATTGACTTGATATAAAACGGCTTCTACAATTCGCCCAACTTGAAAGAGCACGCCGGCCCAGAGCTTGATTTTAGCGTTTCTCTTTCATTCACGGAGTCGGGGCTCCACATGACATTTTAAGGAGTGTTTTCAAAAGGCGTCTGCCTTACCCCCGGTAAAAGTTGTATTGCGACTGATCCAATACCAAAACGGGACCGATCAGCTCAAGCAAGCAATGACGGCGTTTCTCGCACGCATCCATACGCGGCGGAAACGATGATATTTCTGATGCACGGCATTGGCAGCACCCACAACACCGCGAGACCGCAGAGGGACTGCCTGTTGACGCGACATTTCGGGGAACTCTATGACTCATCGTAGCACTGAAGCAGCATTGCCTGCTTCAACCGTGGCTGTCCAGCCAGCGTTGGCGCGTTTGCGCGCCCGCGCACAAGCCATTTCGGCACGTGGCGTATTGACCACGGCGCAACACACACTGACCGTCTTCGGCATTTCCGCCCTGGCACTGATCGCCCTGCTGATGTTCCGCCCCGACTTGGGCAAGCAACTGACGCACAGCCTGTTCCCGCTGCCCATGACAGAGGCGCAAGCCGTTGAAGCACCGGCCCTGTCGGCACTGATGGAAGCGCCGGCTTCCGTGCAAATGGCCGCCGCCGGCGAGGCGCCGCTGAGCAAGGAAGAAAAAGCCTTGCTGGGCACGCAAAAGCAGCAGCAATGGGTCACCAACTGGCTCTCCAAGCGCTACCGCGTGGCCAACGATGCCACCAATATGCTGGTATCGACGGCCTATCTGACGGCCCGCGAAATCAAGCTGGACCCGCTGCTGATCCTGGCGGTGATGGCCATCGAATCGGGCTTGAACCCGTTCGCCGAAAGCCCGGTGGGTGCGCAAGGCTTGATGCAAGTCATGTCGAAAGTGCACCATGAGCGCTTCCAGGAAATGGGCGGCGTGCAAGCAGCCCTCAATCCCGTGGCCAACATCCGTGTCGGCTCCCTGATCCTGAAAGACTACGTCACGCGTGGCGGTTCCGTCGAAGCGGGCCTGAAAACCTATGTGGGCGCCGCCAACTTCACCACCGACTCGGGCTACGGCTCGCGCGTGCTGGCAGAATACCGCCGGCTGAAACAAGTGTCGGCCGGCCAGCGCGTGCCAACCACGACGCCAGTGATGGCATCGAACACGCCAGCGCCAGCCAAGACCCCTGCAGCGGAAAGCGGCAACATGACCATCAAGATTGCACCGCACAACGAGATCGCGGGTCTCTGATCCCCCTGCGCCCCTTTAAAAGCCCTCACAGGGGCGTCCAAAAGAAAAGCCACCAGCACTTGCGTGCGGTGGCTTTTCTTTTGCCCTGCGGCCTTAGCCGCAGGAACTACTTTCTCTCTTACTTGCGCTTGTTGGCGTTGACTTCTTCCTCGCGGAATTTCACTGCCAGCTTGTCCAGCACGCCGTTCACATACTTGTGGCCATCGATGCCGCCAAACGACTTGGCCAGCTCGACCGCTTCGTTGATGACGACGCGGTAGGGGATTTCCATGTTGTTCTTCAGCTCGAAAGCGCCGATCAGCAGGATGCCGTGTTCGATCGGCGACAGTTCCGTGATATTGCGGTCGATCAAGGGTGCCATGCTGTCGCGCAGCGCCAGCGAATCCTTGATGGCGCCGTACAGCAGCACCGTGAAATGATCGCCATCGGCCTTGTCGAAACCATGCGCGGCGCGAATATTGTTCACGACGGTGGTCGCGTCTTCATTGTTCAGCAGCCACTGGTACACGCCCTGCAGCGCGAACTCGCGCGCGCGGTGACGCGGCGTGCGGTTTTTGCTGGGATTGGCGAGCAAATTTTTCTCAGTCATGATTGTTACCTGTTTTTAAATACGTATCTACTGCAAATAGTGACGAATACCGCGGCGCACTGTTGGACAGCACGCTGCGGCGCAAGCACGATTAATCTTCGTCTGTGTCTTGCAACTCTTCTAGCGCTTGCGCTAAATTAGCCATTTCCACTGCCACGCGTGCCGCTTCGGCTCCCTTGACCAGCATGCGCACTTCCGCCTGCTCATCGTTTTCGGTCGTCAACACTGCATTGGCGATGGGGATGCCGTAATCGAGACCGATGCGCGTGATGCCCGCGCCCGATTCGTTCGATACCAGCTCGAAGTGGTAAGTTTCACCGCGAATCACGGCGCCCAGTGCGATCAGGGCGTCGAATTGCTCGGTTTCTGCCATTTTTTGCAGAATCAGTGGGATTTCCAGGGCGCCCGGCACGGTCACGTGCAGGATATCTTCATCGGCCACGCCCAGCTTGCTCAACTCTTCCAGGCATGCCGACAGCAAGCCACCACCGACGATTTCATTGAATCGTGCCTGGACGATACCGACGCGCAAACCTTGGCCGGCAAAATTGGTTTCATAGGTTCCTACGCTCATCATATGCCTCTTTAATTTGGTGGTTCAGGGCGGCATGCACATGCCGTCATCGTTTACTTTCACATCGACGAATCGCGACGCGCAATAGATTTAGTCAGGCGTCTGGCCTGGATGGCACTGAAAACCCGTCACTTCCAGGTCGAAACCGGCCATCGACGGCATCTTGCGGGGGCTGGCCAGCAATTGCATCTTGCTCACGCCCAGGTCGCGCAGGATTTGCGCGCCGATACCATAGCTGCGCAAGTCCATGCTGGCGGCGCGGCCTTTCGGCTTGGATTGTGGCGTGTCCAAGGCGGCGAACTGGGCAAACAGCTCGCCCGACGTCTCGCCGCAGTTCAGCAAGACCATCACACCCCGTTCAGCCTGCTTGATGGCAGCCATCGAGGCAGCCACCGTCCACGAATGGGTGGTCGCTTCGCTTTCCAGCACGTCCAGCAGGGAAACCGGTTGGTGCACGCGCACCAGCGCTTCCAGGCTGGGCGCCAGGTCGCCATGCACGAGGGCCAGGTGGGCCGACGCGCTGGGCTTGTCGCGGAACGCGATCAAACGGAATTCACCATGCGCCGTGTGCAGGGTACGCTCGGCAACGCGCTCGACCAGGGACTCCGTCTGGCTGCGATAATGGATCAGGTCGGCAATCGTGCCGATTTTCAGGCCATGTTGCTCGGCAAACACCAGCAAGTCCGGCAGGCGCGCCATGGTGCCGTCGTCCTTCATGATTTCGCAAATCACGGACGCGGGCGTCAAGCCGGCCATGGCCGTCAAGTCGCAGCCGGCTTCCGTATGGCCTGCGCGCATCAGCACGCCGCCCTTTTGCGCTTTCAGGGGGAAGATATGGCCAGGCTGGACGATATCGCTGGGCTGCGTGCCCTTGGCCACGGCGACCTGGATGGTCTTGGCGCGGTCGGCGGCGGAAATGCCCGTCGTCACGCCTTCGGCCGCTTCGATCGAGACGGTAAAGTTGGTGCCGTAGGCGGTGCCGTTGCGCGACGTCATCATCGACAGGTTCAGCTCGTCGCAACGCTCTTCCGTCAGGGTCAGGCAGACCAGGCCGCGCGCATGCGTGATCATGAAATTGATGGCTTCAGGCGTCACGAAATCGGCGGCAAGCACCAGATCGCCTTCATTTTCCCGGTCTTCTTCATCGACCAGTATCACCATGCGGCCGGCGCGCAATTCAGCGACGATCTCTTCGGTGCTGGATATAGACATTATTCATCCTCTTAAGACGCCTGGCAAAAACCTGCTGCGCGTCGGTATAGGCAGCCTGCGATGCTCACCGTAGCTTCGTACGGTTGCGCTTCTCAGCCATCTTTCCCTTCCGCTCGCGACGGTTTTGCCGGGCGTTGTTAATGTAACTAAAAACTGAACCTGAAACTGAAACATCAAGCGCGAATATTCCGCAGATTTCCGGGAATTTTCTTATAACCTGCTATTTTAAAGGATTTAGCGCTTGCGGACCTGAAATAAGACAGGTTTTGCGGCACGGGCGCCGCCTGCCCCACAAAGCGCCGATTCCCCGATCCAGCGCAAACGGCGACGCTAACACGCGCGCCGCCGGCCTTGCAAAGAGCATAAGATCAGCCAGTCACCGCCACGGCGCTGACACCCCACTCGCAGCGATACCCCACACAGGAGCGGCAATATGAAAACCAACGGATCGGCCATCTGGTCAGGCGGCATCAAGGACGGCAAGGGCGCCATCAGCACGCGCAGCGGCGCCTTGCAGGAATATCCCTACGGCTTTGCCAGCCGCTTCGAAGGCAAGCCCGGCACCAATCCCGAAGAATTGATCGGCGCCGCCCACGCGGGCTGCTTCACCATGGCCCTGTCGCTGATCCTCGGCGAAGCGGGCCTGACGGCGGAAAAGATGGAAACGACGGCCGAAGTCACCTTGGACAAGGTGGACGACGGTTTCGCCATCACGGCCGTCCACCTGACCCTGAAAGCAAAGATACCGGGCGCCGACCAGGCCAGATTCGAGGAATTGACGGGCAAGGCCAAGGCCGGCTGTCCCGTGTCGAAGTTACTTAAAGCTAACATTACCCTGGACGCCAGCCTGCTGCCCTAGATTTTAGGCACCGGCTTGACGGGCGCCACGGCAGCGACGGGCGCCACCAGCGGCAGGCGCGAGTCGCTGGCCGGCAATGGCCGGTTCATCAAGCCGGGATTGAGGGCGGCAACATTCAAGTTATACGCGGCGATGGCCGCCGCCACGGACGGGTCTTGCGATGAAGGCGGCGGCACGACCATGCCCGCAGCTTGTGCGGCCAGTTCTTGCGCCTGGGCATTTTGCTGGGCCAGCTGGGCTTGCGCCGTCGCCAGGCCCGCATCGGCTTGCACTTGCGCTGCGCCTGCCAGCGATTGTGCCCGGTCGGACGCCGTCTGTATCGCCCGCGCGGCCTCCTCCTGCTGCGCCTGCTGATCGGTATTCATGCGTTCGCTGTCGATGCGCTGGGCATCCACGCGCTGGCTGTCTACCCGCTGCGCCTGCAGCAAGTCCTGCTCATCGATGGTGACGGCTGCCGGCACCGCCGGCCGCAATTCCTGCAAGTCGAGGTTTAGCTCTTCCGTTTCCAGCTGCTGCTGCAGTTCGAATTGCCGTTGTGCAATGGCAGCAGTTTGTGCCGGCGCCCCTTGAAGCGTGGCCTGCACGGCGCTGGCCGGCAGTGCTTCGCCCGTCAAATCCGCTACCACAACGGCAGCCAGCGGCGCGCCCTGTTGCTGGACCAGCACGGCACCCACCTGCGCCAACACATCCGTTCCCTGTTGCAGGGCATCCAGGGTGGCTTGGCTGTCGGCCGCATACGCGGCCTGCAAAGTGGCTGCATTAACATCTTCATTGCGCAAATCGATGCCCATGCGGGCCAGCTGTGCTTGCGTGAGCAAGCTGCCGTCCTGCGCCAACGCGGCCGTTGCATCCGTGGTGCCGTCGCCCGACAACAAATCGTAGCGCTGCGCCAGGCTGCCCGGCGTGTCGCCAGCCGTCGCCAGCTGGCTGGCATCGATGCCGCTCGTTTGCAACTGGGTGAACGATTCCGTCAGCTGCCGCGCCAGCGCCAGCAAGTCGTCATTGACATTCACGGGGGTATTTGCCGCTCTGGCCTCATCCGTGGCGCCCTGCAAGGCCAGCAGTTGCCGGCGCGACAAGGCCACGCCGGACAGGAACTGGCCCAGCGGGGAGATGTCGACCTGGGTCGAGGACAGGCTGGCAAGAGCCGCCGCCGCGCTGGACGGCGGCACGGGCAGCGCCGGCGCCAGCGGCGCTAGAGGTGCCGTTGCGCCCACGCCTGACGTTGCCGGGATGGTGTTGGGCACGGTTGCGCGCGAAATCGGGTCCATGGTTAGCCTCCACTGGGGAAAGCTTCATAGTATGCGCGTCTGCAGGAAAAGCAACACCCGCTTGGCAAGGCGGTGGCTGTGTTGCGGTGTTCTTATATCAGGCGGCAGCCTTGTCCAGCGACAGCATGCGCTCGACATAGCGGGCGATCAGGTCGATTTCCAGGTTCACCTGGCCATCGACCGTCAGGTGTTTCAGGGTCGTCATGGCGATGGTGTGGGGAATCAGGTTGATCGAGAAGCGGCAGCCATTGACGGCGCCCGCGCCCAGGTCTTCCACGCGGTTGACGGTCAGCGACACGCCATTGACGACGACGGAACCCTTGAAGGCCAGGTATTTCGCCAGTTCGTGCGGCGCTTCGATGAGCAGTTCCCACGATTCGCCCACGGCTTCGAACTTGCGCACGGTACCCAGGCCGTCGACGTGGCCCGACACCAGGTGGCCGCCCAGGCGCTCGGCCAGGGTCAGGGCCTTTTCCAGGTTCACTTCCGTGGTGGTATCGAGGCCCACGGTGCAATTGAGGCTTTCGCGCGAGACATCGACGGCAAAGCCCGTATCCGATTTTTCCACCACCGTCATGCAGGCGCCATTGATGGCGATCGAATCACCCAGGGCTACATCGGCCAGCGGTAGTCCGCCCGCGTGGATGCTCAGGCGCACGCCGGCATCGAGGCCGCCTTCGAGTGCTTGCACGGTTTCAATCTTGCCAATGGCGGCAACAATTCCTGTAAACATGGAGCTAACCCTATCGTTAAAAGTATGAAAATATTAATTGCGCTGGGCGAATCTTGCAAGGATACGCACATCTTCGCCCACTTGCTGAACCTGGTGAAATTGCAAAGTGCGCTGCTGTTTGATATCCGTCAATGCGGGCAAGGAAAACATGCCTTGCGCATCGCCCAGCAAGGTGGGCGCCAGGTAGACCAGCAACTCATCGACGCAGCCTTCGCGGATCAGCGAGCCGTTCAGCCGGGTGCCGGCCTCGACGTGGACTTCATTAATTTGCCGGCGCCCCAGCTCCAGCATCAGCGCGGCCAGGTCGACCTTGCCGTCCGCGTTTGGCAACAGAATGACTTCCGCGCCCAGGGCGCGCAGCTGCGCTTCTTTCCCGGGATGGGCGATGGCCGCCACGATCCACGTGCCGCCGCCCTGCAAGATGCGCGCATCGAGGCTGATGTCGAGCCGGCTATCGATGACGATGCGGCGCGGCTGGCGCGGCGTCTCGACGGCGCGCACGTTCAATTGCGGGTCGTCGGCCTTGACCGTGCCGATGCCCGTCAGGATGGCGCAGGCGCGCGCGCGCCACGCATGACCGTCGGCACGCGCTGCCGGCCCCGTGATCCACTGGCTTTGTCCATTGTGCAAGGCCGTCATGCCGTCCAGGCTGGCTGCCGTTTTCATGCGTACCCACGGCTTGCCGCGCTGCATGCGGGAAAAGAAGCCGATATTCATTTCATGCGCTTCGTCCGCCAGCACGCCCGTGGTGACGGCGATGCCGGCCGCTTGCAGCTTGGCCAGCCCCTGCCCCGCCACCAGCGGGTTCGGGTCCGTCATGGCGGCCACGACACGCCCCAGCCCCGCGCGCACGAGCGCATCGGAACAGGGCGGCGTGCGGCCATGGTGGTTGCACGGCTCCAGCGTGACGTAAGCCGTGGCGCCGCGCACATCGTTGCCGCGCGCCGCCGCATTTGCCAGCGCTTGCACCTCGGCATGATCCTGTCCCGCCGCCTGCGTCACGCCGGCGCCGATCACCTGGCCATCCCGGACGATCACGCAGCCGATGCGGGGATTGGGCGAGGTCGTGTATAAACCGCGCGCCGCCCATTCCAGCGCCAGGCGCATGCCATCGATATCGTTGAGTATTTCCACGGGCTTCTTTGCTAGTGAGTGATAAATGAGTGACAGGAGAGTCGCTTACGAACTGTCGGCCACGCCGCTGCAATTGGTCGCTTGCTGCTGCGGGTCGCACACGCGCACCCTGCCCAGCATATTGATTTTAATATGGCGCACCTGCTTTCCCAACGTCAGGGACAAGGTGCCCCAGCGCGCCGCCAGGCTATTGCTCGCGCTGCAACTGCGTCCTGCGCCATTGTAGGCGATATAAAACGGTGCCGTGGCCGATGAAAACGCGAACTGGGCCGTGATGCCCGCCGGCAGCGGCGCCTGGCGGAACAGCAACTCGTCGCCGTCGTCGAATGCCAGGTCGGTATTGCGGTCGATAAAGACCAGCCAGCCCGTGCCCCAGTCCGTGCCGCCAAGCCCGGCCGGCATCAGCAGTACGCGCTGTCCGCGCGCCATCGCCTGTGCCCGCGTCAATTCGATGGCCGAAAACAAGTCCGTGGCCGCCGCCCGCAGCTGCTGGCGCGCCAGCACCTGCTGCAAGCCGGGCATGGCAGCGGCCGCCAACAGCGCAGCCATCGCCAGCACGGCCAGCAATTCGAGCAAGGTATGCCCCGTCCCGGGTGGACGCTTGCGTGCAGCCATGGCCTAGGGCCAGCAATGGCTGGCGGGGCCGCTGCTGCCGCGCTGGCCCGTGCTGCTCAAGGACAGAATGCCGCAATCGGCATCCTGGAACTGCGCATCGACTTTGGCGGTGCCCGGCATGGCCCGCAAGAGCACGCATTGCCCGATCGTCAAGCCGGGACAGGCCAGCGCCTCGATTTCATACGCGCTGCCGGCCGCGCTGGCAGCCGGTCCGTCGCCGGACCACCACGGAAACGGCGGCGCCGGCGAAGCCGATGAAAATGCCAGATAGTGATTGTTTTGCGAATAATAGCGTTCCTGCTGCTGCATCAGCCGCAGCAGGGCAGCCTGCCCCTGCACGCGTCTGGCGCGCACGATATGGCCATGGTAGGCGGGCACGGCCAGCGCCAGCAGCAGGCTCATGATCGCCAGCGCGGCCAGCAGTTCGATCAGGCTGAAGCCCGGGAGGCCGCCACCGTTTGCAGCGGACCAGTTCCGCCTTGCCAGTGCCCCCATGCGACATCCCTCCCTTGCTAAAAGCGCCAGCCGATGCGATGCGCCGGCCTTTGCATCGTTAACTGTCTGCACGCCACCCATGCCCCGCCTATTTTTTCTTGACCGCCTCGTGCAATTCGCGCCAGTTCGCCACCTCGCGCCAGCTGAGGCGCCGCGCAGGCAGCGGTGCGCTGACGACCTTGAGCGCCTGCAGTGCTCCACTGCTTGCAGCAGGCAAGCCCGGTTGCAGCACGGCCAGTTCCTTGCGCACCTCGGCCCGCCCTGCCGCCGTCGCGGCGCCCACCGTGCTGTTCAGTTCCAGCGCCAGCGGCGGTGCGCGCGCCAGGCCGTCGAACAAACGCCCCGTCTGCGCGCCCGCCTGCACGACACCGGCAGCATCGGCGGCAAAGCCGCTCAGCACATCGAGCACGTACAGGCGCGTGGCCGGTTTGGCGCAAGGATCGCGCCCCGGCAGGACGGTATTGAACAACACCTTGCCGGCGGCCAGTACGGGACTGCTGACGCTGCGTTCGCCCGTCTGCGTGGTATTGAGAAAATCGAGATACCAGCCACGCATGGCGTCGCTACCCGTATAGCGCAGCTCCCCGCCGTCGACGCGCACGCCACCCACCGCCTCGCCCAAGCTGCGCGGCTCCAGGTCGGCCCGGCTACGCGTGGGGGACGCATCGCGCAAATCGTCGTGCACGGCGTAAAACGACTGCGGCAGAAAGGCGGCGGGCCAGGTATCGGCCGCTTCGACCAGCTTGCCCGTACCGAACAGCAACACATAGCCGCCACCAGGCGCGTACGCCACGCTCGGTTGCTGCGTCACGGGCTGACGCCTGCCCTGCACATCGCGCGCGACAAACACGAGCTTGCGCCCCTGGCCATCCTTCCACGGCGGCCCGCCAGCCATGTCGAGGCGCCAGATATTGCCTTGCAAATCGCCCACATACAGATACGCCAGCGCACCGTCGCTGCCCGGCACCACGGCGGGCGGACCCAGCGCCTGGGACATGGCGTCCGCGCCCGCGTTCGCGCCCGCGTTCGCATCCCCACCGCTTTCATGGCCGCCGCCGCTGGCCACGGGTAGCTTGAGGCGGAAGTAATTACTCCCTAACAACCAGGGCGTGCCGGGCGCCTTGTCCAGCGCCAGCAGGAAGATGGCGGCAGCCGATGCGGGCGCCGTCGTATCCTTGCCGTCGTCAACATGGTTGTTGTAGCCGCTGGCAACGATGGCAAAATCGCGGTAAGCCGGCACGCCCTCCTTGCCGCCCATATTAATGCGGGCAAAGGATGGCGGCGCGCGCACGTTGCCCATGAGCTTGTCGTCGCGATCCGTAAATTCCCACAGCGCGCCATCCTGCGCGAAGCGCGCCGGGTCGGTGATATCGAGCGCAAACACGCCTTGCGCCCCACCGCCCATGCCCGACCCCAGCACCGTCTTCCAACGTCCCAGCGCCAGCACTTCCGCCGTGGCCGCCGCGCCGTCGAGCAGCGGGCCGGGGCTGTAGTGAGTGCTCGCAGCGGCTGCAGCAAAGTGCAGCAGCGCCTGCGGCAGATAGGCAAACAATTCGCTGCCCGTGCGCGCATCGAACGCATGCAGCAAGCCATCGTTGGCGCCCAGGTACAATATTTTGCGCCGCTGCAGCAGCAACTTGCGGTGCAAGCCATAGTCGGCGCCTGGCATGCCCAGCCCCGGCGCGCCCACGTACACGAGATTGCCGTACGGCGCCACCCCCAGGCTGCCTGCTCGGCGCCGCAGGAAGCCGCCTGGCTGGCCCACCTCGTGCGTGCGCTTGCCCAGCAGATACGCCAGGCGCGCTTCGCCCTGGCCCGCCTGTCCATCGCCGCCGTCGAATGCGTCGCGCTGTTCCGCGTCGAGACGCTTCCAGACCAGCGGCATCAGGCGGCCCTGGGCGTCGAGCGTATAGACGGGACGCAAGGCTGCCGGCGCGCCATCCGGCACAGCCTTCTCCTGCCCGCCGACGCGCCACCCTGGCTTGCCAGCAAGCAGTGCGCCAGCGGCAGCCACGGCAAACGCGGTGCGCGACAAGGTCATGCTGCCATCGGCCAGGCGCATCTGCGTCTGAAACCAATATGCCTCTTCCGCGCCGCTGGCCAAGGCCATCAGCGCCGGCCCCGCCAGCGTCACCGGCAAGCTGCCCTTGTCGGCGGCCGCAAAAGCTGCGCGCAATCCCCCGATCAGGGCGGCCGGATCACTGCCCGGCAGGTAATGGCTAGGCCAGCGGCCGTCAACGCTCCACTCCTCCAGCGCGTTACCCGTTGCGCTCTTGTAGGGGTTGGCGTCGCCATTCGCATCGAAAAAGCCGCCATATTTGGCCGCCAGCAACAAGGAGGTGGAGGCGGGCACGTTGGCCTGGTCGCCCTGGCGCAAGTCGCCCGCATAGTGCTCGCCTTTTGCAAGGCCGTCGTTCTTGCCGCCAGGACGCAGCGCCTGCACATGCGACCAGTAGGCCAGGCCCGCCGCATGGTAGCTGGCGCCGCCCACTCCGTCAGCCAGCAATTCCAGTGCCGCCAGTTCGGGCCGTGGCGCGGGATTGCCCTGTGCGCCGCCGCTTTCCAGGCTGCCCACCGCATGCGTCCAGGCCATCGCATCGAACGGCGGCGCCACAAAACCATCGGCGGCGCGTGCGCGGTCGCCGTTTGATGCGGGCGTCGCCGGGACATTGCCGGGCACGTAGCGGTCGCCCGCCATGCCCGCATCGCCGAGGCTGACGACGACGTGGCGCTGGCAGCTGGCCGTCTGCGGGTCGCTCCATGCAGTCACGACCGGCAAGCCGCCATCGATGGCAGGCAGGGCCGGAGGCACCGCCGCGCTCGCTTGCCTTCCCTGCAGGTAGCGCAGCGATTCGTACAGCAATTCAGCCAGCGGCGCCGCCCTGGCGTACGCGCCCGGATACCCGGCGTTGCCGCGGCCCAGACTATTGATGTAAGCGATCACCCCGCCGCCAGGGCCCGCGCCTTGGGCCGCAGCTGGCGCTACATATACCCCAGTAGCGGGATTCCATTCGACGTCGGCATTGTCTTGCGGCAAAAAATCAGGCGCGCTCCAGCGCCGCTGGCCCACGTGGGCCAGCGGCGCGCGCAGCACGCCGCCATACACGGCGCCGGCGCCGGCGGGCGCGTCGTTCAAGTGGCCAAACACGCCCACGCGCACTCTGCCGCCATGGCGCTGCACTGCACCCACCGGCTTGTAGTTCTTACCATACGCCTGGCACAAATCGTCGCGCAGCGGCCCCTCATCAGCATCGCAGACGCGCACGCGCGCGAGAAACACGCCGTGCGTGGCAGCTGCGCCTGGCGCGTCGCAACTGCCGCCCGCAGACGGGCTGAGGCTGGCATCACCGAACAGCAGGCGGTTGCGACAGGAAACGATGGCCAGTTGCGCCAGCGCAAACGGTGTCGCCGCCGCCACGCCGGCCTGCAGGAACTTGCGCGGGAAAAAGGCGGGATGGGCAAAGAAGTCGATGGGGCCGTCGGCATCGGGCAGCCAGGCGCGCTGCAGCACCGTCTTGCGCACTTCGTCGATGACACGGTCGCCGCCCGTCAAGGCATAGCGCACGATGTCGAACATGCTGCTACTGGCCCAGTTGAGAAAGTTGCCGCTGAAACTATCACCGCCGCAACCGTGCAGCGCATCGGCCGGTTTCAGCACGGAGAAGTAAGCGGTCGCTACGCGCAAGTCCGGCAGCATGACACCGTCCTTGCTGCGATACGGATAGCTGTAGCACATGCGCGCATGAAAATAGCCTGCGTACTCGCGCTGCGGCGCATAGTCGCCGCCATGTGCGGCAGCGGCGGCCGCATGCGTGAGGGACAGGTTGAGCAGCAAATTAGGCGGCACGCGAGCACCGTGCAAGCCCGCGTCGGCCCGCGCCAGCGTCACCGTGGGAGGGGCCGCGACGGCGGCGCAAGCCAGGCAAGCCAGCAGCAGCAAACAGACGGAGCAAAGTGCCCTCATGGCCCCGCTCCCGTCGCCTCTTTGCGGTAGTAGCTTTGCAGCACGACTTGCGTGCTTTCCTGCGCGCCAAACCCCATGGCCGTGATGCGGTACACATAGCTTTCCGTGGCCAGGCCAGCTGCCACGGCCGCCGCCTGCGCGCCGGGCGGGTGAAACGGCAGCAATTCGATCAGGTAGCGGGGCCGGCGCGACGGCAGGAAACCCTGCCCCGTCTGCATGACGGCGCCCGTAAACTGGCCATACGGCACCGCGCGGTTGCCAGCGTCCGCGCCATCCAGGTTCATGCTCAACCAGAGCGCCGGCGCATCCGCAGCTGCGGGCAGGCAAAGGCCCAGTGCGCCTTCGTCGCCGCAGCCATCTGCGAACCCGGCTGCACTGCCCGGTGCGAAAAGGCTGCTACGTCCCGGTGCGCCGGGCAAGCCTTCGATATCGTTTTGCGCATCCACCAATGCCTCCTCTGCCGACTGAAATGCAATTTGCCGGTCGCGCTCGCCGCGTGCCGCCTTTTCGCCCTGCAAGGCCGTCTGCGCTGCCGATATGCCCAGCAGCAAGATGATCACCAGCAGGCAAAGCACATACACCAGGGTGGCGCCACGCCGCCGCGCGCCAGGAGTGCAGCAGCCTGGGCAACAGCGGGCGCCCGCGCCAGCCATCATGGCGCCCGCCTAGGCCGGCCCGTTGCGCAGCATGATGCTCGTCTGCACCAGTTGCCGCAGCCTGGAGCGCGTTGCAGCCGGCAAGGATGCGCGCACGATGCGCACGCCCGTGTCGCCGGCGCCGTGCGCCTCGGCATACGCCTTGCCGAACAGGTCGAATTGCGCCGCTCCCAGTTCCGCCATCTTGTCCTGCTGGCCCGCCTCTCCATGCAAGAGCAAGGCCACGCGCACGCTGGCGACGCGCTTCCAGTGCGTGCGCCGGTGAAAATCGCGCTGGCGTGCGGCCGCATCCGCGCCCGCCAGCAGCAGCGCCGCATCGTAAGCGTCGAGCGCGCTGGCATTGACATAGTGGTTCGCCACCCCATCGGGCGGCGTATCCGTGTCGAGGCCATACAGCACCTGAAAGCCGTCGACGCCACGGATGACGGCGTCCGCCCCCCAGCCGTTCGCGCCACGGTATTTGCAGCGCAGCTCGCCTTCGCCATCGGCGCCCTGCGCTACATAGAAAATGCTCCAGCCCCGCTGCGCCTCCGTTTGCGCGGCACCCACGCCGAAGCCGGCGCAATTGAGCACGGAACCGTCGCCGCCCTCCTCCTTGCCGGCGCCGTAATAACGCAAGGCCAGCACGTCGCTGCCATGCAGGGCGTCGGGCAGCGCGCCGCTGATACCCTCGCTGTTCTTGGCCAGGCCATGCGCGTCGAGGCCGGCGACATTCGCGCTGTCGTGCGCGGCATGGGCGACGGGCGCGACGCTGCTATCCCAATTCACATAGGCCGTCTGGCGCACGGCGCGGGCGATGGTGTCGAGCGCATAGCGGCCGTTGTCGTCCAGGCGCGCGCTGGCGGACTGCTCGCCATAACTGCCGCTGGCCGCCAGCAGCACGCTACTGGCGGCCAGCATCAGCAGCGCGCCCAGCGACAGGGCCACCAGCAATTCGACCAGGCCCATGCCACGATGCCGGCGCCAGCGGGCGTGCATGCCGTTCATGCGCCGCCTCCCCCCAGCTGGAATGCCAGCCTGGGCAGTGACTCGCTTGCCGCATTCACAGCGGGCGAGCCATCGGGATGGCGGCCGCGCCAGCCCAGCTTGATGACGATGGGCACGCCCTTGCCACCGCTGCACGCCCAATGCAAGCCCTGGGCGGCGGCGTCCCACGCGGGAGCATCGCGGCAGATATGCAGGCGCGCGCCGGGCAAGGCCGATTGCAGCTGCTGTTTCCATTCGGCGATGTCGAATTGCGCCAGCTCCGCCGCGCCGCAGACGGCAGCGCCGAAACAATCGGGCGCGCCGCCAGCATCGGTGCCGTCCACCGCCGCGTATTCCACGTTCAGGTAGGGGTTGTCCGCATCGGGACCGTACATGAGCACGCTGTTCGAGCGCATGCGTTCGGCCATGCCGGCGGCCAGTTGCACACCCGCAGACAACAGCGCCGACTCATGGCGCGCGCGCAGGGAGTTCAGTTGCAGAATGCTGGCGCCCAGCAGGCCCAGCGCCAATAGCAGCAGCGACACCAGCACCTCGACGAGGCTGCTGCCATCCATGGGACCACGCGCAACATAGTGCATGAGCTTCTCCTGCTGACAGAATCAAACCCGGACTGGAGCCGCAAGGACGCCCGGCCCAACTACACGATAGGCGCGCGCAAAAACGCAGACATGAGGCAGCGCAAACGTCTCAGAGAAAAGAGAAAAAGAAGGAGAAAGTGAAGGAAAAAAAGCGCCTGGATTGATCAAGCCGCTTGCCAGGCAAACGCTGGCGTGGTGAACACGGGGCGCAGGAGCGGCCCCATTTTCAATAAGGTGAACGTCAAGGCTTGCTGCGCGCCTGCCCCACTTCGGCAATCGCATCCTGGAACTCGGCCAGGTCTTCGAAATTCTTGTACACGGAGGCGAAGCGGATGTAGGCGATCTTGTCCAGTCGCTTGAGTTCCTGCATGACGAGCTCGCCGATATAGCCGGAATCGACTTCGCGCAAGCCGCTGGTCAGCAGTTTTTCCTGGATGGATGCAATGGCTGTGTCCACGGAGGCGGCCGCGACGGGACGCTTGCGCAAGGCCAGCATCAAACTGCCGCGCAACTTATCCGCAGCGAACTCCGTCCGGCTGCCATTCTTTTTGACGACGGCCGGCATGATAAGTTCAATCCGTTCGTAGGTGGTAAAACGCTTGTCGCATTTGCCGCAGCGGCGGCGGCGCCGAATGGCATCCCCATCCTCCGATACACGCGTATCGAGAACCTGGGTATCGCCGTGCTGGCAAAATGGACATTTCATGGGGCGGAGACAGCTTTATAGTGGTTAATGACGGAGAATCGCCGCCCTTGTACAAAGGGCGCCCGAATCACTCCGGGCGCCCTTGGGCAGCACTGGAATGTGTCAGACAGAATCTTACTCTGTATGACACATTCTGGACAAATAATTATGCTGCGTACACAGGGTGCGCGTCGGCCAGTACTTTCACGGCCGCTTTGACGCGCTCGATGGTGGCAGCGTCATGCGGATTGTCCAGAACGTCGGCGATCAGGTTGCCCACTTCTTCCGCTTGCGCTTCCTTGAAACCGCGCGTCGTCATCGCCGGGCTACCCAGGCGGATGCCCGAGGTAACGAAGGGTTTTTGCGGGTCGTTCGGGATGCCGTTCTTGTTGCAGGTGATGTGCGCGGAACCGAGGATGGCTTCGGCTTCCTTGCCCGTCAGGTTCTTGGCGCGCAGGTCGACCAGCATGACGTGCGATTCGGTGCCGCCAGACACGATGCGCAGGCCGCGCTTGATCAGGGTCTTCGCCAGCACGTCGGCGTTCTTGATCACTTGCTTCTGGTATTCGACGAAGTCAGGGCTCAGCGCTTCCTTGAAGGCGACAGCCTTGCCGGCGATCACGTGCATCAGCGGGCCGCCCTGGATGCCAGGGAAGATAGCCGAATTGATGGCTTTTTCGTGTTCAGCCTTCATCAGGATGATGCCGCCGCGCGGGCCGCGCAACGATTTGTGCGTGGTCGAGGTGACGAAGTCGGCGAACGGCACCGGGTTCGGGTACAGGCCGGCGGCGATCAAGCCTGCGTAGTGGGCCATGTCGACCATGAAGTAGGCGCCCACTTCCTTGGCGATCTTGCCGAAACGCTCGAAGTCGATCTTTTTCGAAAAGGCCGACGCGCCGGCGATGATCAGCTTCGGCTTGCGTTCGCGGGCCAGGCGTTCCATCGCCTCGTAGTCGATGTCTTCTTCCGCCGTCAAGCCATACGACACCACGTCGAACCACTTACCGGACATGTTCAGCGGCATGCCGTGGGTCAGGTGCCCGCCTTCGGCCAGCGACATACCCATGATCAGGTCGCCTGGTTTCAACATGGCAAAGAACACGCCCTGGTTCGCCTGCGAGCCGGAATTCGGCTGCACGTTCGCGCATTCGGCGCCGAACAGTTTTTTCACGCGGTCGATGGCCAGTTGCTCGGCGATGTCGACGAATTCGCAGCCGCCGTAGTAGCGCTTGCCCGGATAGCCTTCGGCATACTTGTTGGTCAGCTGCGAACCTTGCGCTTCCATGACGGCTGGCGACGTATAGTTTTCCGACGCGATCAACTCGATGTGATCGTGCTGGCGCGTGTTTTCTTTTTGAATGACGGCGAACAATTCCGGATCGACGTTGGCGAGGGTGTGATCTTTTGCGAACATGTAAAAACTCCAAAGATAAGGGTGCTTGTACTGGCAGGTTGGATCGAATGAGGGGAGCCGACGTTAAGTGAATAACAACATTGGACAGGCAGCCTCTTCGTGCTTTTCCATAGTGGCTACCCAGGCGAACGGCGGATAAAAAATCTCACGTTTCCCGGTGGGTGCCCACCTTTCGCCGGTTTGCCGATCGCCATCCATGGAGATCGCCCGACTTTTCGCCAGTCACGTGAGACGTAATGGAAGCCAAATTGTAAGTTAAGTGCCCAAATTGAGCAAGGAATGCAACCGTACAGCTATAATCGCCGCGCCAACGCAGCCCTGGCACGAGCACAGGCCGCCCCGAGACAAGACTGCGGCGCTTAAGCTGAACTTAAACCTGATCACGGCATGTAAGCGTATGTTACGAAGCTTGCCATTGTGCGCCCCGGATTTACAATGCTGCGGTGCAACTTATATGCAGCTTTTGCATGGCTTTCCAGCAAGCGCCCACAGTCACAAGAAGAAAAATCGCGTAAAATGTTGCTCAATCTCACTACTGGCGCAATAAACATGCCTTCAGTCTTTACCTGGAACGTACGTGTCTACTATGAAGACACCGACGCCGGCGGCATCGTCTATTACGCAAATTACCTGAAATTCTTCGAACGCGCGCGTACCGAATGGCTGCGCGCCGTCGACGTGGGCCAGCAGGAATTGCTGGAACAGCATGACGCGATGTTCGTTGTCAAAAGCGTCAACGCCGACTATCATGCGCCAGCCAGGCTCGATGACACGGTAAGATTAACCTTAAGCATAGAAAAAATGGGGCGCGCCTCCATCGTTTTCCTGCAACAAGCCTGGTGCGGCGACCGACTGCTGAACACGGCCCGCGTCAAGATCGGCTGCGTCGACTCGACATTGCGCCCGCGCGCCGTGCCTGACGCAGTGGCGGCCCGCATGCGCGCCGCCTGAGCCCTACCCGCCACCCCCGGACAATTCACCCAACAGACTGCCAGCCAATGAACGTTACACAAGATCTTTCTTTCCTCGCGCTCATCACCAATGCCCATTTGATCGTGCAACTGATCATGGCCCTGCTGCTGCTGATTTCCCTGACCAGCTGGACCTACATTTTCCGCAAGATGTTTGCCGTGCGTCAGGCGCGCAAGCAGACCATCGAATTTGAACGCAGCTTCTGGGCCGGCGGCAACCTGCATGCGCTGCATCAAAGCGCCAGCGGCAACCGCGACCAGAGCGGCGCGCTGGCCCGCATTTTTGACGCCGGCATGGGCGAATTCATCAAGGGCAAGGCCTCCTACGGTTCGCGCGAAGCGCTGGACGTCGGCGCCGTGCTCGACGGCGCCCGCCGCGCCATGCGCGCCGCCTTCCAGCGTGAAATGGACGTGCTCGAATCGCACCTGGCCTTCCTCGCTTCCGTCGGCTCTGTCTCGCCCTACATCGGCCTGCTGGGCACCGTCTGGGGCATCATGAACGCCTTCCGCGGCCTGGCCAACGTGCAGCAAGCCACCTTGGCCGCCGTCGCGCCCGGCATTGCCGAAGCGCTGATCGCCACCGCCATCGGCCTGTTCGCGGCGATTCCCGCCGTCGTCGCCTACAACCGTTTTTCGCATGACATCGACCGCCTGGCGATTCGCTTCGAGAGCTTCGTCGAGGAATTCTCCAACATCTTGCAGCGCCAGTCGCGCTAAGAGGGAGCAGCGTCCATGGGTTCCTCATTCAATAGCGGCGGTATGCGCGGCGGCCGTGGCCGCAAGTTCAAGTCCGAGATCAACGTCGTGCCGTATATCGACGTGATGCTGGTGCTGCTGATCATTTTCATGGTGATGCCATCGTCGAACAATCCCAGCGTGGTGAACTTGCCCAACGCGGAAAGGTCTGCGAAACCACCCGATGACTATATTCAGATCGTGCTGAAACCGAATGGTTCCCTGTCGATCGGCGTCATCGGCAAGGAACAGCTGTCGCCGGAAACGGAACCGAACCGCGACGCCCTGCTGCGCAAGCTGCGCGGCTTGCACGAGAGCAATCCTGACTATCCCGTGATGATTGCGGGCGACAAGGAAAGCAAGTACGACGATGTGATCCAGCTCATTTCGGAAGCGAAAAAAATGGGCATTACCCGCGTCGGCCTGGCCACCAAGTAAGCGCAATACCCTGTTTCCAGACTTGACCGTTTTTAGATAGACTAGACTTTGCAGACCAAACAAATCGACCATTTACTCGGCAAGCCCTACAGCGTGCCGCGCGAACGCAGCCGCTGGCCCTCGCTGGGCCTGGCGCTGGCGATGCACCTTGGCCTGCTGTTTTTCCTGTGGGTAGGCGTACACTGGCAAAATACGGAACCTGTGGCCGTCGAAGCGGAAGTGTGGGACCTGAAAGTGCAGACGGCCGCGCCGCCGCCCGACGTGGCGACGGAACCGGAGCCGACACCGGCGCCGCCGCCGGAACCACAAGTAGAACAGCCGGCCCCGCCGCCACCGCCGCCGGTGGCCGCGCCCGAGCCGAAGGTTGACCTGCGCGAGGCGGAAATCGCCCTGGAGCGCAAGAAGGCCAAGCTGAAGGAAGAGAAGGAAAAAGCGGCAGCGGAAGAGCGCCGCAAGCAGGAATGGAAGGAACGCGAGGAAGAAAAGCGCGAACTGGAAAAGCAGAAGCAGAAAGAAAAAGACAAGGCTGACAAGCTGGAAAAAGAAAAAGCAGAAAAAGCAGAAAAGGCCGACAAGCTGGAGAAAGCCAAGGAAGCCAAAGAGAAAGCGGCGGAAGAAAAAGCCGAGAAAGAACTGTCCGATAAAAAAGCGGCGGCGGAAAAAGCGGCCAAGGCGAAAAAAGCGGCGGAAGAGAAAAAAGCCGCCGACAAGGCGCGTGCCGCAGAAATGAGTCGCATCACGGGTGCGGCAGGCGCCGGCACAACGGGCACGGCCGCGAAAGCGACCGCGCCACGCAAGGACAGCGGCTATGTCGCTGCCCTGACGAGCAAGATCAAGAGCAATATCGCATACAGCGGTAGCACGGACGTGCCGGGCAACCCGCGCGCCGTGTTCAAGATCGAGCAACTGCCAACTGGGGAAATTATTTCGGTCCGAAAGATTAAAAGTAGCGGCCTGCCGGCGTATGACAGCTCGGTGGAAAACGCCATTAATAAATCGTCGCCACTGCCGAAGAAAAAAGACGGCACCGTGGAACGCGAGATTGAACTCATATTCGAGATGAAGGATTTGCCTAAATGATGACCATGAAAAAAATGAGCTATGTCATGCTCTGTGCCGGCCTGATGCTGGGAGCCTCCGGCGCCCAGGCGCAGCTGCGCGTGGAGATTACCGGGATAGGCAGCAACCAGATCCCGGTAGCTGTCGCCAGCTTTGTCAATGAATCGGCGGCGCCGCAATCGCTGTCGGGCATCATCAAAGCCGACCTGGCGCGCAGCGGCGTGTTCAAGCTGATCGACGCCGATGCACCCGTGTCGGAAACGGCGCCCGTCAGCTACGACCAATGGAAGTCGCGCGGCGCCGATGCGCTGGCGGCCGGCAGCGTGCAAAGCATGGCCGATGGCCGCCTGGACGTGCGCTACAAGCTGTTCGACACCATCAAGGGCGCCCAGATCTCCAGCATGAACAATGCGGCCGCGCCGCAGTTCAACCGCCTGCTGGCGCATAAAATTGCCGACGACATCTATGAAAAGTTGACGGGCGTCAAAGGCGCGTTCGCCACGCGCATCGCTTACGTCACGCAATCGGGCCGCGAATACCGCCTGGAAGTGGCAGATGCCGATGGCGAAGGCATCCAGGTCGCCTTGCGCTCGAACGAGCCGATCATTTCACCGTCGTGGTCGCCGGACGGCACCAAGGTGGCGTATGTCTCGTTTGAAAAGAAAAAGCCCATCGTCTACGTGCAAAACCTGGTGACGCGCCAGCGCACCATCGTATCGAATGAAAAAGGCAGCAATTCGGCGCCAAGCTGGAGCCCGGACGGTTCGCGCCTGGCCGTGGCCCTGTCGCGCGACGGCCATACCCAGGTCTACACCGTGAATGCCGACGGCAGCGGCTTGCGCCGCGTCAGCAGCAGCAGCGGCATCGATACGGAACCCCAATTCTCGGCCGATGGCCAGAGCATTTACTTCACCAGCGATCGCAGCGGCGGACCACAAATCTACCGCATGTCGGTCGGCGGTGGCGAAGCCAAGCGCGTGACGTTTGGCGGCCCCTACAACATCAGCCCGCGGATTTCCTCCGACGGGAAGACACTCGCTTATATTTCCCGTCGCGACGGCAATTTCCAGCTCTACGCGCTCGACCTGGCTAGTGGCCAGGAACTGCGCCTGTCGGACACCGCCAACGACGAATCACCGAGCTTTTCGCCCAACGGGAAATATATTATGTACGCGACCGAATCCGGACGACGCAAGTCGCTGGCAGTGGTATCGGTGGATGGCCGCGTCAAACAGCGTTTGACCACGCAAGCTGGCAATATCAAGGAGCCCACCTGGGGTCCTTTTATGAAGTAAATGCTGTACAGTTTCACCTTTAACCATGACCCGGAGAATAAAAATGAGTAATTTTAAAAGCTTGGCCTTCATCGCCGCTACCGCAGCTCTGCTGTCCGCCTGCAGCACCCCAGTCAAAGTCGCCGAAACGCCAGTCGTTGAGCGCGCTCCTGAAAAAGTCGTCGCTCCAGTTGACACCCGTCAAGTTCAGCCAGTGACGACCGCATCGGTCGATCCACTGGACGATCCAAAAGGCGTGCTGGCTAACCGCAGCATCTACTTCGACTTCAACAAATACGTCGTGCGCGAAGCGGACACCCCAGTCGTGCAAAACCACGCTGGCTATCTGGTGAAAACCCCAGCACGCAAGATCCTGATCCAAGGTAACACCGATGAACGCGGTGGAGCTGAGTACAATCTGGCCCTGGGCCAGAAACGTGCTGAAGCCGTGCGCAAGTCGATGGCCGCCCTGGGCGTGCCAGAAGGCCAAATGGAAGCCGTGTCGCTGGGCAAAGAAAAGCCTAAAGCACAAGGCAGCAACGAAGCAGCATGGGCTGAAAACCGCCGCGCTGACATCGTTTATTGATGTTCCTGGGTGAGCGCCGCAGCATTGACGCTTACCTAACTGGCCAGTCATAGGCATAATAATGGGGCGCAGCGCGGTGATTCACCGCCCAGCGCCCCGTTTGCATGTTTGCGTAACCTTTGAAAGCCCGACCCATGATGACATTCTCGAAAGCCGGCGTCGCCGCCGCCTTGATGGCCGCGTTTGCCTACCTGCCCCTGCACGCCAACGCCGCCCTGTTCGACGACGACGAAGCGCGCAAAGCCATCCTGGAGCTGCGCGCCAAGGTCGATGCCATGGCGCGCGACCTGAACAGCCGCGTCGATACCAAAGCCGACCAGACCAGCACCTTGAGCCTGATCAACCAACACGACCAGACCATGCAAGAGATCGCCCGCCTGCGCGGCCAGATCGAAGTGCTGGGCAACGACCTGGCGAATACGCAAAAGCGCCAGAAGGATTTCTACACCGACATCGACGCGCGCCTGCGCAAGTTGGAGCCGCGCCAGGTCACCATCGATGGCCAGGAAGCGGCCGTGGGCGTCTCCGAGCAAAGCGCGTACGAATCCGCGTTCGGCCTGTTCAAGTCGGGCGACTACAAGGGCGCCGTCACGGCCCTGGACGCCTTCGTGAAACGCTATCCGGAATCGGCCTACGCGGCCAACGCGCAATACTGGCTGGGCAACGCCTATTACGCCCAGCGCGACTGCAAGAGCGCCATCACGGCCCAGCAGGCAGTGCTGAAACACTACCCGGACAGCCCGAAGGCGCCCGACGCCATGCTCAACATCGCCAGCTGCTACACGGAGCTGAAAGACAAGCCGAACGCGACCAAGACACTGAACGCGCTGATCTCGCGCTACCCGGACTCCAGCGCGGCCCAGGCCGCCAAGGAACGGGGCGGCAAAAAGTAAAAACGGGGAAAAAGTTGCCCGTTAGGTTTGACAGAATCCCGGGCACCCCCTATAATCTTTCTTCTTCGGGTCGTTAGCTCAGCTGGTAGAGCAGCGGACTTTTAATCCGTTGGTCGCAGGTTCGAATCCCGCACGGCCTACCACGAATTCGCAGTACTGATCTGCTTGCGAGTTGTACTAGCAAGCATTTTTTTACGGCACAGTGTTACCGAAGTTGTTGTACAAGTTTTTGGGTCGTTAGCTCAGCTGGTAGAGCAGCGGACTTTTAATCCGTTGGTCGCAGGTTCGAATCCCGCACGGCCTACCAAATACTTCAGAGAAGCCAACCGTTCGCGGTTGGCTTTTTTGTTTTTCAAAAATAGAAACAGGCAGCATTATTTCCGGAAGACGAGCGCCATCGGCACTCTACGTCTTCGCTCTTAACGCGACACCAACGCCTGCCTCGCGGCCAGATGCGCCACTACGCTACCCATCACCCGCCCCAGCGGCAGCTCCACCCAGCGGTGAAACGCAGCCCCGGCCGCCAGGCTGGCGCCCCAGGCGGTCAGCATGCCCAGCGCTTGCCACTCCGGCTCCAATGGGGCATAGGAGGTAAACAAGGCATTCACCAGCAGGCTGACGGGAAAGTGGACGAGAAACACGGCATACGAGATGCGCCCCAGGGCGTTGATGATGTTCCAGGCGCGGCCCTGCGCGGGCGTGCGGGCGCGGCCAAACAGGAACAGGGCGCAGGCGACGATCAGCGCCAAGGCGATGCGGCTGCGGTAATCGACGGCCAGGGCCAGCAGCACGGGCACGGCGGCCATGACCATGAGCGCGGTCATGGCACCGGGCTTGCGCCTGGGGTCGCTGGCCCACCAGGCCATGAGTCCCAGGCCATAGCTGCCAAAGAAATACGGCGCCCAGTTGTCCCAATCCGCATCGAGATTGAAATACAGCAGGGAAAAGGTGATGCCCACGGTGACGGCCAGCGGCATCAGCCAGCCCATGCGCCGCTGGCCCGCCAGGCGACCGCCCAGCCACAGCAGCGATACCGTCAGCAGATACAACTGAAAATCGATGGCCACGTACCAGGCGCCGGCCGACAGCGATTCATAGCCCAGCATGCCGTGCAGCAGCAAGGCATGGGCGCTCAGCTGGCCCAGGGTGACGGCGCCCGACATGGAGTCGTGCTGCATCCAGATGCCCGCCAGGGGCGTCAGCACGGCGGCGAGCAAGGTGGCGGCAAGGAAAGGCGGCGCCAGCTTGGCATAGCGGCGCCAGACGGCTTGCAGCGGGGTGGCAAGGCCGGCGCGGCCGGCGGGCGAAAGGGATTTGGCGACCAGAAAGCCGCCGATGACGAGGAACACTTGCACGGCGATGCGCGCACTACCGCCCAGCCAGTCCAGCAACGCGGGCCACAGGGGTTGCACGTAGTCGGACATGGGGCCGTAAAACGCCAGGTGGTGCAACACGATCAACTGCGCCGCGCCCGCCTTTAAACCATTGATCCAGCCAAACTGCGGACGCTTTACCAGGTCCGCCTGAGATACCGCTGCTGCTACCGTCATTCCCATCCCTTGCCATGCCAGGTAGTGTCGCCAGCCCGTCGCGCAACAGGCGCGCGGCCGAGGAGCTACCGAAAGGCCGATATCATAGCCGAGCCTGCAAGATGGCGGGGCACGGCAGGCAGCTACAGGCCCTGCCCGCCCGCCTCTGGCGCCTCGGGGGACAATGGCTGCTGCGCCAGGATGGCATCGAGCAAGCCAGGGAAACGGCTCTCGATATCGGCGCGGCGCAAGGTATTCATATGCGTCGTGCCCGCGTTTTGCGTGTACACCAGACCCGCTTCGCGCAACACCTTGAAATGGTGGGACACGGTCGACTTTGGCCGCCCGCCGTCCAGATCGCCGCAGGCGGCAGCGTCCACTCTGGCCAGGTGGCGCACGATGTCGAGGCGGATGCTGTCACTCAAGGCGTAGAGCACGCGCTCGAGGACGAATTCGCTGGCGGAGGGATGTTTGTGTGGACGCATGAGCAGAATCATACAGCATGCGCTATACTAATTCCATTATTCGAATATTTACGAACTACCGAATCAGCATTCCTCTATTTTTCCACCAACACACACAAAGGTCACCATGTCCGCCCTCTTCCAGCCATTCAGTCTTAAAGACATCACCCTGCGCAACCGCATCGCCGTGCCGCCCATGTGCCAGTACATGGCCGTCGATGGCCAGGCCAACGACTGGCATCTATCGCATTACGCGGGCATGGCGCGTGGCGGCGCGGGCCTGGTGATCGTCGAAGCGACGGCCGTGGCACCGGAAGGCCGCATCACGCCCGGCTGCACGGGCATCTGGAATGATGATCTGGCGCAAGCCTTCGTGCCCGTCGTGAAAGCCATCAAGGCGGCCGGCTCCGTGCCCGGCATCCAGATCGCCCACGCGGGCCGCAAGGCCAGCGCCAACCGCCCATGGGAAGGCGACGACCATATCGCTGAAGGCGACGCGCGCGGCTGGCAAACCATCGCCCCGTCCGCCATCGCCTTTGGCGGCGGCCTGCTGAAAGTGCCGCGCGCCATGGACCTCGACGATATCGCCCGCGTGCAACAGAACTTCGTCGACGCCGCCGTGCGCGCCCGCGAAGTGGGCTTCGAATGGCTGGAACTGCACTTCGCCCACGGCTATCTGGCGCAAAGCTTCTTTTCCGCCCATTCGAACCAGCGCGACGATATCTATGGCGGCAGCGTGGAAAACCGCAGCCGCTTCCTGCTGGAAACATTGAAAGCCGTGCGTGCCGTATGGCCCGAGCACCTGCCCCTGACCATCCGCTTTGGCGTGCTGGAATTTGACGGCCGCGACGAGCAAACCCTGCTTGAATCGATCGGTCTGGTGCGCCAGTTCAAGGATGCCGGCATGGATATGCTCAGCGTCAGCATGGGCTTCACCATTCCCGATGTGGCGATTCCGTGGGGTCCGGCCTTTATGGGCCCGATTGCCGAGCGCGTCCGCCGCGAAGCTGACGTGCCCGTCTCGTCCGCCTGGGGCTTCGGCACGCCGGCCATCGCCGAGCGTGTCGTCAAGGAAGAACAGCTGGATGTGGTGATGGTCGGCAAGGCGCACCTGGCCAATCCGCACTGGGCCTACTTTGCCGCCAAGGAACTCGGCGTGGAGCGCGCCTCGTGGACCCTGCCGGCGCCCTACGCGCACTGGCTGGAACGCTATTGATCGTCCTTGAGCGTTGCCGGATGCCCTTCCAGGGGCAGTTCCGGCAGGAACAACAGGAAGACCAGCCCGAATAGCAGCAGCACGGCGCCGGCGCCAAATACGCTGGCGATCGCATGGCGGTACACTTCCACCGTCTGAACCGCCGTATGCGCGCCCAGCGCCGAGACGGCTTCCACGCCATGTTGATGTAGCTGATGTGCCAGGATGGCGCCGGAGGCCGTCACGCCCAGCAAGCCGCCCAGCGAACGGAAGAAGGCCAGCATGGCGGTGCCCACGCCGCGGCGCGCCAGCGGCAAGGCATTTTGCACGGCAATCGTCATGTTCGGCATCACCAGTCCCAGGCCCGTACCCAGGAAGAAAATGGCCGGCTCGATGATCCAGTAACCGCGCGACGTTGCCATGGCCCAGGCCAGCACGGCAAACGCCAGCAGCGCCACGGCCAACCCCGCCACCTGCACCATCTTGTACTTGCCCGAGCGCGACAGTACCCTGCCGTTGAACATCGACGAGGCCACCAGGCCCACCATCATCGCCACCGTCATCACGCCCGATTCGGCGGGACTGGTGCCCATCACCAGCTGGAAGAACAGAGGGAAAAAGACGCTGGCGCCCATCAAGCCCATGAAAGTCATGGCCATCACCAGGCTGGCGATATTGAAGGTAAGGTTCTCGAACAAGTCGGGCGGCAGCACCGGTTCATCCACCCTGCCCACGTGTACCGCCAGCCATATCCCCAGCAGCACGGCGACGCCGCCGCACACCTTGATGGCCAGCGCATCCCACGGCCACTCCGTGCCGCCCAGCGCCAGCACCAGCAGGGCCGCCGTGATGGCGCCCGTCAGCAAGAAGGACCCCAGGTAATCGATCTTGTGCGCATGCGTGCGCACGGGCTTGCGCATGGCGCGCGCGATGATGACAAAGGCGGCCGCGCCGATGGGCAGGTTGACATAGAAAATCCAATGCCACGACCAGGCATCCGTGATGACGCCGCCCAGCACGGGACCGAGCACGCTGGTGACGGCAAACACGATGGGCACCATGCCTTGCCGCTTGCCCCGCTCGGCCGGCGGCACGATGTCGCCGATGATGATTTGCGCCAGCGGCATGAAACCGCCCGCACCGAGACCCTGGATGGCGCGGAAAATGATCAGCTCCGTCATGTTCTGCGCCAGCCCGCACAGCACGGAGCCAAGCAAAAAGGTCAGCAGGGCCGTAAAGATCATGGGACGGCGGCCATACTGGTCGGCCAGCTTGCCGTACAGGGGCATGGTGGCCGTCGAGGCCAGCACATAGGCCGTGACCACCCACGACAGATGCGCCATGCCGCCCAGGTCATCGACGATGCGCGGCAAGGCCGTGGCGACGATGCTCTGGTCCAGCGCGCCCAGGCCCAGCACGGCCATCAAGCCCAGGTAGATGGCGCGCACTTCGCGTTCCGTCAGCGGCGCCTCTGCACTCGCTGGTTTTGCGGGGCTGCTCATGCTTGTCCAATCTCAAGCAGCGGCTGCATGGCGGCGGCCAGTGCCTCCATCTGCTGCGGCGACAAACGGGCGATGCGCCGCGCCAGCGCATCGCGGCGGCGCGCGCGCAAGGTTTCGAGCATGGCCAAGCCTTGCGCGGACACTTGCAGGCCAGAGCGGCGCCGGTCCTGCGGATCGGGCGCGCTGCGCTCGACCAGTCCCGCTTCTTCGAGCGACTTGACCTGCGCGCTGACGGTGGGCCCGCGCACATTTTGCAGGCGCGCCAGCGCGGCCACGCCGATGCCGGGCTGCTCGTGTATCAGCGCCAGCAACATATATTGCATCATCGACATGCCGCCTTCCAGTTCGCTCCCTTCACGCTGCATGGATCGCAGCAAGCGCTTGAACGCCAGGCGCAAGTCATCGGACAGCGCCAGCGCGCGTGCGGGGATGGGCAGGTCTTCGGTAGTGGACATAGGCATATATAAATAGGTAGGCTATCTACCTATGTTATGCCGTACCCTGGCATCACGCAAGGTTTTTTCCATCCCTGCCCTTCCCAAAACCGCCGTTGGCCGTCATAATAGCCGCCCTTGGGTCGTTAGCTCAGCTGGTAGAGCAGCGGACTTTTAATCCGTTGGTCGCAGGTTCGAATCCCGCACGGCCTACCAAGAATTTGCAGTGCGTTTGCATGCCTCCACGGCAAGCACGCACCGCACAGCGTTACCGCAGTAGTTGTAAAAAGTTTTTGGGTCGTTAGCTCAGCTGGTAGAGCAGCGGACTTTTAATCCGTTGGTCGCAGGTTCGAATCCCGCACGGCCTACCAAATACTTCAGAGAAGCCAACCGTTCGCGGTTGGCTTTTTTGTTAGCGCGCAGCTATTCCAATCCTTCCCCATACCTGCCCGGCGTCACGCCCATCACGCGCTTGAACATGGCGATGAAGGCGCTGACGTTGTCGTAGCCCAGGTCCAGCGCAATCGTCGTGACGGGCTGGCCGGCTGCCAATAATTCCAGGGCGCGCAGGATGCGGGCGCGCTGGCGCCAGGCGGAGGGGGTAAAGCCGGTCTCGATCGTGAAACGGCGCGCCAGGGTGCGCGGCGACAGGCCGGCCCAGGCGGCCAGCAATGCCACGCCACGCTCGTCGGCTAGGTCATCAAGCACGGCGCGCGCCACGCGCAGCAGGCGCGGATCCGTGGGCAAGGGCAAGCCGAAGGGCTCGTGCGGCGAGTCGGCGATCTCGTCGAGGATCACGCCCGCTACCCTGATCTGCCGCGCGTCCAGCGCGCCCTCGTCCCAGGTGCTGGCGCGGCCCACCGCCTCGCGCAGCAAGCCCGAGACGCGCATCACGCAAGGCGCGGCGGGCAAGCTGGCGCAATTGGCTTCATCCACATACACGCTCCAGCCCGCAAATGGGCCATGCGATCGCAGCGCATGGACGTGGTGGGGCGGCATCCACACGCAGTGGCTGGCCGGCACCACCCACTGCCCGCTGTCGGCGGCAACGGAAAGCAAGCCCCGCATGGCGCCGAACAGCTGGCCGCTGGCATGGGTGTGTGCCCCCGTCACCCGTTCCTGCGGGTGGGCAATGCGCATGGCACGCAGCGGCAGCGACTGCGTGGGCAAGATTGGCGGATTTGACGTATTGAATGACATAAACAACGCAGGCAAGACAATCTAGCCATCATACAGTGGAATCTTTCCATCGTTCAGGAGCTCATCATGCGTGCAAAAGACGTATTACCCGATCAACAAAACCAGGGCCAGTTCAATGGCGTCATCGTGCGCAAGGGCACGGTGGCTGCCTTCCTCGCCAATGCCAGGCTGTGGCTGGACGAGACCGCCAGCGTCGCAGAAAGGACCATTGCCGAGCGCGATATCCTCGATGCCTTGCCAGCGCTGCACGCGCTGGGACTGTTCGACATTGTGCAAGTGCGCGATGCTGCGCTGTGCGAACTGGTATCAGTTTCGGCAGCGCGACCGGGCTGACTCGTACCCGGTGCGCATTTCCTCTATCATGCTGCTTTGCCCCCTTCGCATCCGCCATGCCGTTCACCATTGCCACCCCCGTCCACAGCGAACTGATCATCAAGAAAAGCCGTTTCATCGGTTGCGTGCAGCCGATGACGGACCGCGCCAGCGCGCAGCAGGTGGTCAATGACTTGAAGGCGCAGCATCCGGGCGCCTGCCATGTGTGCTGGGCCTTGCTGGCGGGCGGGCAGTCGGCGGCCGTCGATGATGGCGAACCGAGCGGCACGGCCGGGCGGCCCATGCTCGACGTGCTGCGCCACCAGGATCTGGAAGGCGTGCTGGCGACCGTCGTGCGCTACTTTGGCGGAATCAAGCTGGGCGCAGGGGGCCTGGTGCGCGCCTACACGGACAGCGTGGCGCAAGCGCTGTTGCAGGCGGAAAAGACGGCCATCGTGCGCCAGCGTACCCTGCGCTGCACGGTGCCGTATGCGATGGAAGGCATGCTGCGGCGCGAACTCGATGGCGCCGGCGCCACCTTGCTGAACGTGGAACACGGCGACGCCGTGCTGTTCGACTTCAGCCTGGCGGAAACGGCGGCCACAGCCCTGCTCGCTCACCTGCATGAGGCGGGCAATGGGCGCATCGCCTGGCTTGACGCCGAGGACTGAGACTGAGACTGAGACTGGGACTGGGACTGGGACTGGCGCAGCTTATTGCACGCGGCGTACCTTGGGCGAGTTGTTCGTGCCTTCGATCTTCAGGAAGAAGGTGCCCATGAAATTGCGTTCGAGCGTCACCTTGGGATTGTTCAGCGGCGACAGCACGGCGGAGCTGCCATCGACGATGCGCCACACCTGGCCATTGCTCAATTTGATCAGTTCGTTGCCGCTCCAGCCATCGAACTTGCCGGCGATGCTGCTGCTGATCGACTTGTTTTCTTCCGGCTCGGCCGCCTTGGGCGCCTTGACCGTTTCCATGCCAAAGCTTTGCTCGCGCTGCTGCGCGTTGGGCACCGCAGTAACGGGGGCGATGGGCGCGGCGGCGCCCAAAGGAATGGCGTCATAGCATTTCACGCGGCTGGCGATATCGGCCAGCGAACGGCATTGCAACATGGCGGCATCATCGGCCAGGGACGCGCCCGATACGAACAGCAGCAAAAAGAGAGCTTTCATCGAAATTCTTTCAAAATAAGAGAAGTTACGCCAAGCATGCCGTTTGCCATGCATGCGGGGAATGATTATATCGATAGCCAGGGGCCGTGGCATGACGATCTTGCCACGGCTTGCGGTGCTTGTACGAAACTCAGACGCCGCGCGGCCGCTTGATCTGCAGCAAAATGAAATGTATCCACGCCAGCGCCGGCAGCACCATCAATACCAGCATCAGTCCGGCCGGCATGTCCGGCACAAAACGCACGAAGCAGGCGAGAAAACCGGCGATGGCCAGCCAGAAGCGCCAGTTGAACGCATACGCCTTGCGCGCCACCGTCGCCAGGGCGATGCGCCAGAATTCCAGCAAGGCCCACAAGCCGCCCGTCAGCAATAGTGCGGCCAGGGCATGGGCGCCGGGGGCGTCGGCCCAGGTGCGCACCAGGTTGTACAGCAGCACGGGATAGCCGGCCGTCATGGCCAGGGTGGCCGGGCCGGCGGCGATGACAGCTTCAAACAACTGCCCTTTGGAACGATGATCCACTACATCCCCCTATGCCACGACGCCCGAATGGGCGGCGGTCACTTGCAGCGCGCCGGCCGCGTCCTGCGTCCAGACGCGCGTAAAACGGAAGTCGCCATGCGTTTCCACGTCGTGATAACTGCCCGTCAGCTGCATGCGCACGGAGACCACGGCCACGTTGCCGTTGATGCGCACATGGCGCTCGGAGGCGCGCAGATCGGTGATGGTCAGCAAGCGCTGCTCGTGCGCCGCCAGGTCCGCATGCTTGCTCAGCAAGTGCCCCAGGTGATTCGTAAACAACAAGTCATCGGCCAGCAATACATTCAGTACAGCCACGTCGGAGGCCATCATGGCCAGGCGCAAGCGCTCTTCCGCATCGATTACTTGGGCTTCCGTTAACAGGGTGTTGAAAAAGGACCCCAGTCCTTCGGATTTTGTCGCCAGACATGCGAATTTTTCGGGCTGGAAGCCGCATTTTTCCTAAAAAGCAGTTTTCAGCCACTTTTCAGGCCGTTTTTTGACATTTTTTAGCGCTTTCCGTACTCTATGGACGGAGTTATCCAACCACCGCCGATAAACGCCAGCCAAAGATCGTCGCCATGCGTGTCAGGTTGTAAGCGGCGAAAGTGAACGTGGTTTGT
>NZ_PEBS01000003.1 GCF_002869965.1 Janthinobacterium sp. ROICE36 | reverse complement strand
GGTTTTACATCAGCAGTCTGCCAGCGAAGGCGGCCAAGCTGGCGCACGTTGTACGTGCCCACTGGGGTATCGAAAACAGCATGCACTGGGTGCTCGATGTTGCATTCCGCGAAGACGATTGCCGTATTCGGGTCGGCGAAGGGGCACAAAACTTCGCCATCTTGCGTCGAATAGCACTCAATTTACTGAAAAACGAAAAGACAACCAAGGCCGGCATCGCTACCAAACGCTTAAAAGCTGGCTGGAATGCCGACTATCTCGCCAAGGTCTTGGGCTTGCCGACCTGATGCTTCATGCAATCGCCCTGGGGCTTGCATGGCGTCGTCTATGCGGGGCCGGCTTTTGGTGTATGCTGGCGGCATGAACAATGACACCGACATCCAGCTCAGCGGCCCCTTCAAGGCCACCGACGGCTCCGGCCGTGCCCACGACATCAAGGCCATCCGCATCTTCGACGAAGGCTACGGCATCATCGACGTCTACATCGATTTCGCCGCCCCGCTCGAAGCGGGCGCCTACAAGGACAAGACCCTGGTCGGCCACATCCTGGCCCGCTTGCGCAGCCTCGGCTATGTAGGCCCCGACTTCGGCCATGGCGACCTGGGCTTGCAAGACAAGAAACTGATCGTCCTGGAAGCGCCCGAGGAATTTTCCGCCTTTGCCGTGCGCAAGGGCTGGAAGGATCTTTCGGCAGAGTTTCACGAGGACTGATCCGTTTTCTGCCCATCTGCGCCGTACCCGCATCTTGCCGGTACGGCGTTTTTCATGGGCAACGATTTAGGCCAGATAGCGCGCGCTCCAGGCGGCGATGACGTTGGCGACATAAGCCGCATCATTGCGCCCCGTCAATAAGTGGTCGGCGTCGTCGAGCGAAACAAAACTTTTCGAGTGCTTGGCCGCCGTAAAGATATCCATCGCGTTCGACAGGCTCACCGTCGTGTCGTTTGGCGCGTGCATCACCAGCAGGGCGCGGCGCAGGCCGGCGATGTGCTCCTTCAGGTTGTGGTTGCCTGCGTCGTCGACGAATTGCTGGCGGATGCGAAATGGCCGTCCCTCCAGCTGCACCAGCGCCTCGCCTTCGGCGGCGATCTGCTCCAGGTGCTCGCTGAACATGCGCGTCACATACGCGGGTGTGCTGGGGGCGGCCAAGGTTACCACGGCCGTTGCTTCCGGCACTTGCGCGGCAGCGGCCAGCACGGCGGCGCCGCCCAGGCTGTGGCCGATCAACAATTGCGGCGCAGCGTGTCCGGCCCGCAGGAAATCGGCGGCGGCAAGCAAATCGTCGACATTCGACGAGAAATTGGTGGCGGAAAACTCGCCCTCGCTGGCACCCAGTCCCGTAAAGTCGAAACGCAGCACGGCGATGCCATGCTGCGTCAAGCCTTGCGCGATGCGCCGCGCGGCCAGCACGTCCTTGCCGCAGGTAAAACAGTGGGCGAACAGCGCGTAGGCACGGATGGCGCCGTCGGGCGCATCGAGGCGCGCCGCCAGCACATGGCCGTGCGCGCCGGGAAAATCTTGCCGTGTCGATTTCATTGTTTCAGATCAAAGCTGCCGCGCAGCGCGGCCGATGACGCATTGTAGCGCCGCCCGGCCGTCAGCTGTTTTAAGCACGCTTCGGTATGTCGATGCCTTTCATGACGGCAGGGCGGGCCAGAAACGCGTCCAGCGCGCGCTGCACATTCGGGAAATGGTCGAAGCCGACCAGCTCGCCAGCGCCATAAAACCCCACCAGGCAGCGCACCCACGGGAAGATGGCGATGTCGGCAATCGTGTAATGCCCGCCCATGATCCAGTCGCGGCCCTGCAGGCGCTGCTCCAGCACGCCCAGCAAGCGCTTGGCTTCGCCGAGATAGCGTTCCAGCGGACGCTTGTCTTCGTAGTCCTTGCCGGCGAATTTATGAAAGAAGCCCACCTGGCCAAACATGGGGCCGATACCGCCCATCTGTAACATCAGCCACTGTATCGTTTCATAGCGCAGGCCCGCGTCCTGCGGCAGGAACTTGCCCGTTTTCTCGGCCAGGTACAGCAGGATGGCGCCCGACTCGAACAGGGCCAGCGGCTTGCCGTCGGGACCGTTCGGGTCGAGGATGGCGGGAATCTTGTTGTTGGGATTGAGCGACAGGAAAGCGGGCGACAGCTGGTCGTTCTGCTCGAAGCTGACCAGGTGCGGCTCGTACGCCAGGCCCAGCTCTTCCAGCAGAATGGAAACCTTGATGCCGTTCGGCGTGGGCAGCGAGTACAGCTGCAGGCGTTTAGGATGACGGGCAGGCCATTTGCGGGTGATGGGGAAGTCGGAGAGTTGGGACATGGGAATCCTTATTGAAGTGTAGGACGCGGTGCAAGAAAGCAAGTATAGCCAAGCATGGCGATGTGCGTTGCGCGCCGCTTAAAACGCTCTGGTCGCCACTCAGCCAAACAAACCATGCAGGAACCAGCGCGGCGCGGCATCCTCTCCGCTGCCGGCGATGCGTTCGCGGTAGACCCAGTAATGGGCGTGGTCGCGTCCTTCCGCAATAAAATAATCGCGCGCCTGCGACTGGCCCCACCAGCCCGCCTCGATGCGCTCGGCGACAGACACCATCTTCAGGGGCGAGCCATAGAAGGGCCGATGCTCGCGCATCAGCAGGGCGATGGGCTGCGCCAGCAGCCAGCCAGGGCGGGGCATGCCGTGCAAACCGGGCGGCAAGTCGGGTGGCGCGCTTCTTGACATGGGCTTGGCCGGCAGCGGCAGCCACTGGTTGGCCGCTTCGGGGCGGTAATCGGCGCACGGCACGGCCTGCAAGACATTTTCGGCGCCCAGGCGCGCCACCAGCAATTCCATCAGGCGCTGGCGCTCCTGCGGCGTGCCGCCCGGTTCGGGAAACAGGCTCTCGCTCGGCGGCGCCATGGCTTGCACCTGCAGCGCTTCCAGGGTCAGGCCGATCACCGGTGCGTCCAGCGCCAGCTGCGCCAGGCGCTCCTTGAGCAAACGCAATAAATGCTCGTCGCGCCAGACAGCCTCGCCCAACGCCAGGTCGATGACGGTGGGCGGGCGCGCCACCCTGCCCCGCTCGTGCGCCAGCAGCAGTTGTATGCGCTCGACGGCAAATTGCCGCGCGCACAGCCAGCCCGTCATTTGCTGCAGCAAGCGGCGCGCGCCGAACAGCAAGGCGTCCGCGTGCTCCACGCGGTCGAACAATTCCAGGCTGGCGCGGAACGTGGGCGGCGCTTCGAGCCACAGGTACAGTTCCGTGCTGTGGCCATGCGCCGCGTCTAACATGTCCAGCAAGGCCCCGCCGCAACGGCGCTGCAGGCCGGGCCGCGGCAACTGGCGCAGCTGCCCCAGGGTGCGGCAACCGATGCCCTCGAACCAGTCCAAGTAGGCGCGCGCGGGCGGCAGCAAGGCGCACGGCAGGCGGTCGAGGCGGCGCACGAGACTGGCCATGCCCAGCACGCGGCCCCGGCGCGTGCCGGCGCGCGCCAGCAACCAGGCGCCGCGCGCAGTGGGCGCGCACGACAGCTGGGCCGTGTAGCCTAGCGCGCGCAAACTGGCCGCGATCTGCCGGCACAGGGCGCGCACGCCGCCGAACAGGCGCAGGCTGGCGCCCGCGTCGACCAGCAGGGTCGCTTCCTCGCCCTGCGCCACCAGCGGCGAGTATTGCAGCAGCGCCAGCGCCACCGCTTGCAGGGCTTGCGCTTCCAGTGCCAAAGAGCGTTCATGCAGGCGCGCCTGCGGCGCCAGCATCAGCGCGCCCGCGCGACGCATGCCCGGCTTGATGCCGGCCGCCCGCGCCAGCGGCGACAGGGCCATCACTTGCTCCTGCTCCAGCACCACGCCCAGGTGGTCAGCCGACCAGCGCGGGCAAAACACTTCGAGCGGGAGCCGGGGCAGGCACAGGCCGATCCAGAGTCGCATGGCGTAGCAGTAAAGAAGGAGGTTGCAGGGGCAGGAACAGGGGCGCGTCGCGCTGCGGTCCCCGGCGCTTGATAAAGCTGATCTCGATGCCGCCGGCGGCCGGACGTATGGACAGGCGCAGCGGCGCCGGCGACGCATCCTGCGCGCCGTGCAGCGGGCGCAGCATGCAGAACAGGGTATTGCCGCTTTGCGCGGCCAGGTGCAAGCGGCGCAGGCTGTCGCCGCGCACGTGCGACTGCCAGAACAGCAAGGCGCCGCAACTGCCGCTGCGCAAGATGTTTTCCGCCGCCCACAAGGCATCCTTGCTGCCGGCGCTTTTAAGCCACAGCAGTTGCGACGGCGCCAGACCCTGCGCCGCCAGGGCCAGCGCCTGGGGCGGATGGGGCGGCTGCAGCAGCACGATGGGCAAGCCCGGCAGCTGCGCCAGCGCGGGCGCCAGCAAACGCAATTCGCCGCTGCCCGGCTGCTGCACCAGCAGATCGATGAGGCTGCCGCTGGGCCAGCCGCCGCCGGGCAGTTGCGCGGACAGGGCGGCAAAGCCCGTGTCCAGGCAGCGTGCGGCGCCCTCGCCCAGCTGCGATGCGCGCCATAAAGACGGGTGCAAGGCTTCCGGCGCGGCCATCAATTGAGAATGTTGCATAAATGAATATGAAGATGAAGATGAATACTGTATGCAGATACAGTACTATCCAGCCTCCCTTTTGGCAAGGCTTATCTGCGCAGCGCCGCTGCCCGGGCCGCGCGGCTACGTCCGAAAAACCCCGTTTCTGGCATCGATTGCTGTACCATAAGCACTCTCCTTACCGCCTGGCAAAGTACCAGTCGGCTCCCTCCGTCCATAAGGAAACGCATTTGACCACCATCCAAATCATCAGCGCTATCGTCTTCGGCCTTGCGCTCATCCACACCTTCGCCGCCAAGTCATTTGAAACCCTGGCGCAGCGCCATCCCCGCCATGGGGGCCTGCTGCACCTGCTGGGCGAAGTGGAAGTCGTGTTCGGCTTCTGGGCCTTCATTTTGATCATCATCATGGCCTTTGTGTCGGGCGGCGAGGCGGCCATCGAGTACGCCGAGTCGCGCCAGTACACGGAACCGCTGTTCGTCTTTGTCGTCATGGTGGTGGCCGCTTCGCGCCCCGTGCTCGACGCCGTGCAGCGCCTGCTCAAGGGCGTGGCGCGCGTGATGCCGCTGCGCACGGAACTGGCCCTCGTCTGGCTGGGTCTGGCGCTCGTGCCCTTGACGGGCTCGATGATCACGGAACCGGCCGCCATGACCCTGGCCGCGCTGATGCTGGCACCGCAAATCTTTCGCCCGGGCATCCCCGAATGGCTGAAATATGGCGCGCTGGGCGTGCTTTTCGTCAACGTCTCCATCGGCGGCACCCTGACCTCGTACGCGGCGCCGCCCGTGCTGATGGTGGCCACCACGTGGAACTGGGACAGCGCCTTCATGGCCAGCCATTTCGGCTGGAAAGCGACCATCGCCGTGCTGGTCAACGCCACGGGTGTGAGCATATTGCTGCGCAAATATCTGCACAGCAACACGTCCGATATCAAGCCGAAAGCCGGTGATGTGGAAGCGCCGAAAGTGCCGCTGGCCATCAGCCTGGTGCACCTGGCCGTGCTGGCCGGCGTGGTGGCCCTGGCGCACCATCCCGTGCTGTTCTTCGGCCTGTTCCTGTTCTTCCTCGGCTTCGTGCAGGCGTATGAGCGCTATCAAAGCCCGCTGATCCTGAAAGAAGGCTTGCTGGTCGGCTTCTTCCTCGGCGGCCTGGTGGTGCTGGGCGGCATGCAACAATGGTGGTTGCAGCCCATCGTTTCCAGCCTGGAACCCCTGGCCCTGTTCTTCGGCGCCCTGGGCTTGACGGCAATCACCGACAATGCGGCACTGACCTACCTCGGCTCGCTGATCGTCGGCATGACGGAAGAAGCGAAATACATGCTGGTGGCCGGCGCCGTGGCCGGTGGCGGCCTGACCGTCATCGCCAACGCGCCGAATCCGGCCGGCGTATCCCTGCTGCGCCGTGGCTTCAAGGATGAATCGATCGGCGCCGTCGGCCTGCTGGTAGGTGCCCTGCTGCCGACGGCCGTGGCGGCCCTGGCCTTCCTGGCCCTGTAAGCATTAACGGGGGCGGCTGCCGGCAGCCCCTGCTCCCCCCAGTTCCCCCTTTCAATTCCCCCTCAGTTACCTTCCTCAGTTAGCTCATACACGAGGAAGTGCAGGCGGTCATAGAACAGGCTGTAGGCATAGTCAAACGTGCCCACGCTGCGAAAACCCTTGTGCAGATACACTTGCAGCGCTTCGCTCTTTTCCCACACCGTCAGGGTGATGCGCGCACAGCCCTTGCGGCTGGCCAGGTCGCAGATTTCATGGAACATCTGCCGGAACCGGCCCTGCCCACGGTATTTCTCGTCGATGGCCAGACTGCTGACGAAACAGTCGTCGGCGCGCGCATGCGCGAGCACGAAGGCGTCATACGCATCGTCGAGCGCCTTCATGTCATCGCGGTAATACGAGACGGCGCCGCAGGCCTGGAACTCGGCCATCGTCGCGGCCGTGAAGAAGCCGATGAAACGCCCGTCCTCGTCATGCAAGCCGTGGATGTGCGCCAGGTAAGGGTCGATATTCTGCCGCCGTTGCAATGCGACGAACTGCACATTCAACTTGTTACCGAATGAACAGTATTCCAGGTAACTGGTGGCAAACAGCAGCTTCGCCATGCGGTTCTTCGTCTCGTCGCCCAGCAGTTCGCCCGCCACCAGCTTGAGCGGCGCATGCGACAGCAAGCCCGCCTGCACCTCGTCGCCGGACGGGGCGGCCTCGCCGACGGCCGGCATGCGGCTGCCATGGCGACCCACGGTGGGACGCCAGAAATTGCCGGCCGCAATATGCTGCGAGCGATGGGCCAGCAGGTAGCGGCAAAAGACGGCATTCACGCGGTCCAGCTGCGGGTCATCCGATAGCACCGAGTAATAGTGAAAATGATCGATTTCCGCGCGCAACTGGGCCGCATACGCCATGCGCGGCACTTCCTCGATATCGAACACATCGACGATATTGACCAGGCGCAAAGGATCGTCGAGTTGCCAGTCGATCTCGGCTAGCCGCGCGACGCAGCACGCATACGCGCGCCGCTCTTCGTCGCTCAAGGGGATGTGCATGTCGGTCATGATATCGTCCAGCAGCCGCATGCCTCGGATGCCGCCCGCCACCGCTTCGCGCGCACCGTCATACAGCACGCAATAGCGCTGGTAAAACTCGGCATGGCTGAGCAGGCTCACGCCCAGGTTTTTCTTCCATTCGGCATAGAACTGGCCAAACAGCTGCGCCTCGAATTGCGGGCAGGAACGGGGAATTTCCCTCTCGATGCCTGCATAGGCGAGGTTCACATTGCGCTGGATCACACGCAGCGCGGCATCGTTCTTCTTGGCGATCAGCATGCCCGTTTCATCGAGAAACAGATTCATCCAGCTGACATGCCGGCGCTCTTCGCCGTCACCATCGCTGCGCTGGAAATAGTCGGGCACTTCCGGCTTCATCAGGAAAATCGTCGCCGGATTATGCGGGATCGTATCGACATCCATATACATGCCGCCATATTCGCACATGATGAGGATGCGGAAATAATCGGACAAGGTGGCGAAATAGCGCTGCGTATGCAGGGTATCGAGCAGGTCGAAGCGGGCCGGCGCAAAGTCCAGCGCCAGCGCGCGCAGCGAATTGATATGCAGGGTCGTGCCGCCGATGGCATAGCGGCCTATCGTATAGCGCCCGGCGCCGCCCGTGGGGCTGAAACGCGCGTCATTGCGCAATTGCTCCGCATCCCAGGCCCACAGGATGGCGACATACGGCGCGCCGCCGTTGCGCCGCACCTCTTCCAGCGCCGCGCCCCACTGCTGGATCGCTTCAACAGCGATGGCCGGCAACGGTCCGCCCATCCAGATGCGGTGCAGGTAGCGCTCGTCATCGCCCAGCGCCCGCGTGGGGATGCAGCTCAGCGAGGAACAGCTTGCGGCATTGAAATGCGTAAAATTGGCGGCGACGAAGCTGCGCAGGGCGGCGATGCCCGCCTGGTGCTGCCCGGCCAGTTTTTCCAGGTCGCTGCCGGCCGGCCCGATATCGGCCAGGGTGATGTAATCGAGTTTCAGCCGGTGGATGCGAAACTCGTACTCCAGGTTGAAAATCTTTGCTTGATCGTGTTTCGAGGCCAGGTCATCTATTTTCATGGGCGCACCATTTTCCGCAGAAGAGTGTCAATCAACGTCACAGGAGGTAAAACGAGGTCGGGAACATGCGCAGCGCTGCGCCATCAGTGCCGGGCCAGCCGCACCTGGCTTTTCCGGCGCCCCGCCATGCCCAGCGTCAACAGCAGCAAACAGGCGGCGATGACCACGATGACGGGGATATTGAGCAGCGCATACGTCTCCAGCGCATAGCCGAAGCGCTGGCACAGCACGTTGTACAGCTGCAGCCAGGCGGATAAATAAATGCAGTACAGCAAGCTCATGGCAGCCGTCGTCAGTGTCATCGATTCCTTGCTGGCCGTAATCGCGCTACGGATCAGGGCGCCGTTGAACAGGCCGAAGCCGATGGAATAGACAAACATGCACGCCGCAAACACATCGACGTGATGCCGGCCCGCGCCGGCGCCCAGCATGCCGGCGACCGCGATCAGCCCGCCCAGGCGCAGCAGATGCACGAGCGGGAAATCCTGCCGCAGGCGCTGAATGGCGATGCTGCTGAACACAAAACCGGACAAAATCACGCATTGCAGCGCGATATAGGTGGCATAGGAGGCGCCCATCTCCTGCAGCACGAAGATGGGCGAAAAGCCGATCCAGGCCGTCAGAGGCACGGTGGCAAGCCCTGCCGTGAACATGCCGAACATGAAGCGTCCGTTGCTGAAAATGGCGATATAGCTGCGCACGATGGCGTGGCCATCCAGGCGCGGCTGTATCGGCGCCGCGCGCGGCATGGTCTTGAACAGGCCCAGCAAGGACAGCAGCGCCAGCAAGCCGGAAAGGAAAAAGACGTAGCGCCAGTCCAGCCGGCTGATGATGGCGCTGCCGAGGATGGGACCGGCCAGTGGTGCGAGGATGGTGGTGCTCGACAGAATACTGCTGAGCTTGACGGCCGCCATGTCGTCGAACAGTTCATGGATCATGGCATAGCCGACGAAGATGAAGCAGCAACCCATGCCCTGGATGAAGCGCAGGGCGAGAAATTGCTCGATCGAGGCGGCAAACGGCACCGCCAGCGTGGCCAGCAGGAACAAGGTATTGCCAGTCAGCACGAGCTTGCGCTTGCCGATACAGTCGGCCAACGGGCCCAGGAAAATCTGCAGCGAGCTGCCGCCCAGCAGATACAGGCTCAGGGACAGCGGGACAAACTTTTTCTCCGCCTGGAACTCGTCGACGATGCCCAGCATCGCCGGCATGATCATGTCGTTCGACAGATAGATATTCAGTTCAAAGACGAGGAAAAATGCAAAAAACCACAACAACTGCCTGGACTTGATGGACATGGCGCGTTCCGTAACGTGGGTGGCTGCCGTCAGTGCATATCGGCCGTCAGGGCATGGGACGGCCGACACGTCTTGATACTGAAAACGTGTACCAATTGTATACCAGTTAGTATTTTTAGCGCCTGTTTTTGTGATTTTTAAATACCGCAACAATACCAATTTAGCAAATTGAGGGCGTGACGGCATGCGCTGCCGGGACTGAGAAAGTCACGTCAGGCGCGCCGGCGCAGCCGTGCGGCGGCACGGCCGGCGATGCGGAGAAGGAAGAACGATGCGTACCAGTGCCTGCAGCGCCGTTGCGGCGCGCGGCGCGGCAGCCTAGCGGCGGCGGTGGCTGGCGAAGAAATCGAGCAGCATCTTGCTGGCGTCGGGTTTGGCCTTGTCATTGAACGGCAGGCTGGCGTCGCCACCGCTCCAGGCATGCTCGAGGTGATCGACCTGCGCCACGCGCAGCAGCACCTCCTGGCCCACCTGATAATCGTGCAAGGCATACGCATGGGCCGGATTGCGCCCGCCCGCCGCACCGCCCGGCAGACGCTGCGCCGTCACCAGCGTATCGGCGGGCAGGCGGTTGACGCGCACGCTCTGGCGTACCAGCTGCGTCTGGTTGATGGGCCGCACCACTTTGTCCGCCTGCCCTTGCAACAGGATGGTGGGCAGGCGGGGAAACGCGGGCTGGCGCGCCAGCACTTCGTCGATGGCCGCGTCGGCACGGGCGGCAGCGCCATGTTGCATCACCTGCAGCGCGCCGATCAGATTATGGCCGGCGCCAAACACGGGCCCCGAATGCAGGCCCAGCGCGGCAAACAGATGGGGATGATTCAGGGCCACGATATGCGCCATGCCTGCGCCGGCGGAAATGCCGCAGATATAAATGCGCGCGCGGTCGATCGCATAGCGGGCCGCCACCTGCTCGATGGCGCCGACGATCAGGCGCACGTCGCCACCGCCCTCCTGCGTCAGCTTGTCGTACCACTTCCAGCAACGGCGCGCATGCGAACGCAACGATTGCTGCGGATACAGCACCGCATAGCCCTTGCGTTCAGCCAGCCGGTTCATGCGCGTGCCTTCGGCAAACTGCGTGGCGCTCTGCTCGCAGCCGTGCAGCATCACCAGCAGCGGCCGGCCCCGGCTGCGCATGGCGGCGCTCGGCGCCTTCTCGGGCAGGTACAGGAAATACGGCAGGCGCCGGCCCGGCAACTGCCCCAGTTCCGGCAACGGCGCATAGTGGGCCGCCAGCCACTTGCCCGGCGGGGGCGCCGTTCGCTTGCGCACGCACGGGGGAGACAAGGGCGTGGCAAAGGGCGCCAGCGAGGGCACGGCGTCGCTGGCGGGACTGGCGCGCGGCTTGGGACTCGCCTTCGTGGTCTTGACCACGGTCTTGACCCCGGTCTTGACTACCGCCTTGCGGACCCTGGGCTTGGCTGGCACGGGCCCGAACAGCACCTTGGCCAGTTTGGTCGCCGTGCGCTGCTGCGCCTTTCCCGCACGCAATAGGCCGCGCAGCCATTTTGTGGCGGGCTTCACCATGGCAAGCGGCGCGCGTGTCGTTGTGGAGCGTACCGCCAGTTCATCCCACTGCATCGTTGCATCGTCAGCATGTGCGGCCTCCTCCGTAGAACGCATAGAGTACCGCAATTGGCTGACAACACCGTACGTTTGCACACGGATAACAGTTCCGCAGACACCATTGAGGCAGATCAAACGCGACCTTGTGCGCATGCGTAATCTGGGACTTCGATCAGCACCTCACGAGGAGAGAACACCATGAGCTATCTGGACCGCGACATCCTGGGCATGTACCGCAACCACGACGGCCCGGGGCCGGCCCTGATGGGGGCCGACACCCTGCTCGGCGACGATGTCTACAATCACAGCGACGAGGAACTGGGCGACATCAAGGAAATCATGCTCGACATGCGCACCGGCCAGATCGCCTATGCCGTGCTGTCTTTCGGAGGCATCCTCGGCATGGGCGACAAGCTGTTTGCCGTGCCCTGGGAACGTCTGACCCTGGACCCCGTCAAAAAGCGCTTCCTGCTCAACGTGGAAAAATACCAGCTGAAAGACGCGCCCGGCTTCGACAAGAACAACTGGCCCGACATGGGCAGCGATGCCTGGAGCCAGAAAATGGAAGCGTTCTATGGCAGCGGCGTCATGGCAGCGGGCCGCATGCCATCCGGCAGCGACCTGCGCGGTGGCGCCAGCCTGCAATCGGACAGCGAAGGCAGCATGTCGGGCACCTCCATGAGCGGCAGCCGCGCCGGCACGGGCAGCAGCCAGGGCGGCTCGCGCTCATCGCTCAGCGATGATGGGCGCGACGAGCATAATTGAGGGACCAGCCAGGCAAACCCGACAGACAAATACTGGGGGGGGGTAGAAACCTAGCGCTGCATCGACTCCCATACTTTCTGTAACCTTTTGGCAGAAACAGGCATAGGCGTGCGCAATTCCTGCGCAAACAGGGACACGCGCAACTCTTCCAGCATCCAGCGAAAATCGACCAGTTTCGGGTCCGTGTTCTTGCCCGCCTGGCGGTCCTTGGCCTGACGCAAGTACGGCGCGGCCGCCGATTGCCATTCGGCCATCAACTTGGTGTCGCGCGCGGGGTCGGCGCGCAGCTTTTCCAGGCGCACATTGATCGCCTTCAAATAGCGGGGGAAGTGCGCCAGTTGCGTGTACTCGTTTTCCGTCAGGAAGCGTTTATGCACGAGTCCCTGCAGCTGCGACTGGATGTCGGATGCCGCCGCTGCGGGAATATTCTGCAGGCGCTTGGGCAAGCCGTGGAATTCCGTCAGCACTTGCGACAGCAGGCGTGCGATTTCATTCACCAGCAACACAAGGCGCGACTTGCCCTCCGCCTGGCGCTTGGCAAACGAGGCGGCGTCCAGCGGCAGCGGCTCTTGCAGGCAGGCGATGTCGAGCGCCTTGTTGATGATTTGCTCACGCAGTTCTTCCTGCGATCCCAGGGCCATGAATTGCATGCCCATCTGCTGTAAGCCAGGGATGCTTTTCTCGACGTACTTGATCTGTTCCTTCATTTGCAGCGCGAACAATCGGCGCAAACCCACCTTGTGCGTGCGCGCGGCTACCGTCGGGTCGTCAAACACTTCCAGGTCGCAATGCGTGCCCTTGTCAACCAGGGCTGGGAAACCAATCAGTGTCAGCTTGCCCTGCACGATTTCCAGCAATTCCGGCAATTCGCCGAAGGTCCAGCCCGTCAAGCCCATGTGCTGCGAGACGCTGGCATTCGCCGCTGCCGGTGCGGCAGGGGCGGACGCGCCCTTGCCTGCTGCGACGGTGGCGCTCTGCGCCTGCAGCCGCGACGCCACTTGCGCGCCCGCCACCTTGGCACCGGGCGTACCCGTGCCGGAGACGCCCGACACTTCGGCCAGCTTCTGGAAACTCTGGCGCGCCTGGCCGCCGAATTCCGCCTGCAGGGTGGCCAGGTTGCGGCCCATGTCCAGTTGGCGGCCATGCTCGTCGATGACCTTGAAATTCATGAAGTGATGGGCAGGCAGGGTTTCCGGCTTGAAGTCCATCGTCAGCACATTGATCGTGATCTGCGTGCGGATGTCGAGGATGATGGCGTCTACAAGATCGCCGCGGCCAAACACGCCCGCTTCATGCACGCGTTCGCAGAACTTCGCCGCATAATCGGGCAGCGGCACGCAGTGGCGGCGCAGCTTTTGCGGCAAGGATTTTAATAGCAGATGCACTTTTTCTTTCAGCATGCCAGGCACCAGCCATTCGCAGCGCTCGCGCGGCAACTGATTCAGCGCATACAGCGGCACGCTCAACGTCACGCCATCGCGCACGCTGCCCGGTTCGAAGTGGTAGGTGAGGCCTATTTCCAGGGCCGTCACGGACATGTTTTTCGGGAACAAGTCGGTGGTCACGCCGGCCGCCTCGTGGCGCATCAGTTCTTCGCGGTTCAGATACAGCAGCTTGGGGTGCTCGCGCGTGGCTTCCTTGTGCCATTTTTCAAAGCCGGCGCCATTGCACACGTCCGCCGGCAGCAGCTTGTTGTAGAAGGCGGCGATCAATTCATCGTCGACCAGCACGTCCAGGCGGCGCGATTTGTGCTCGAGGTTTTCGATATCCTTGATCAGTTTATGGTTGTGCGCAAAGAATGGCGCGCGCGTGTCGAAGTCGCCGCCGACCAGGGCGTCGCGGATGAAGATTTCGCGCGCTTCCGGCAAGTTGAAATTGCCGTAATTGATGCGGCGCTGGCTGTACACCACCAGGCCATATAAAGTCGCCCGTTCCGATGCCGTCACTTGCGCCGAGCGTTTTTCCCAGCGCGGCTCGCCCCACGATTTCTTCAGCAGGTGCTCGCCCACTTTTTCCAGCCACTCGGGCTGGATCTGCGCCACGCAGCGCGCGTACAATCGCGTGGTGTCGACCAGTTCGGCCGCCATGATCCATTTGCCCGGCTTTTTCAGCAGCGAGGAACCGGGCCAGATATGGAACTTGATGCCGCGCGCGCCCAGATACCCGGCACCCGGCTCGTCTTCGCCCTTGAAACCGATATTGCCCAGCAAGCCAGTCAGCAAGGCCATGTGCAGATTATCATAGGTAGCGGGCGCCTCATTCAATCGCCAGCCCTGTTCCTTGACGATGGTCAACAACTGCGAATGCACGTCGCGCCATTCGCGCAAGCGCATCTGCGACAGGAAATTCGTGCGGCAATTGTCCTGCAACTGGCGGTTGGTTTTCTTGTGCTCGATGGCGGATTCGAACCAGCGCCAGATTTTCAGGTAGCTCAAGAATTCCGACTTTTCATCGGCAAATTTCTTGTGCGCCTCGTCGGCCGCCTGCTGGTGCTCCATCGGGCGGTCGCGCGGATCTTGCACGGACAGGGCCGAGGCGACGATCAGCACTTCCGCCAGGCAGGCGTTCTCGAGCGCAGCCAGGATCATGCGGCCCACGCGCGGATCGAGCGGCAGCTTGGCCAGCTTGTTGCCCAGCGGCGTGAGCTGATTGACCTCGTCGACGGCGCCCAGTTCCTGCAGCAGCTGGTAACCATCGGCCACCGCGCGCGCCAGCGGCGGCTCGATGAAGGGGAAGGTTTCCACATCCGCCAGGTGCAAGGATTTCATGCGCAGGATGACGGCGGCCAGCGAAGAGCGCAGGATTTCCGGCTCGGTAAACTTCGGCCGCAGCAAATAATCCTGCTCTTCATACAAACGGATGCAGACGCCATCGGCCACGCGGCCGCAGCGGCCGGCGCGCTGGTTGGCGGCCGACTGGGCGATCGGCTCGACCTGCAGCTGCTCGACTTTATTGCGGTAGCTGTAACGCTTGACCCGCGCCAGGCCCGCGTCGACCACGTAGCGGATGCCGGGCACGGTCAGCGAGGTTTCCGCCACGTTGGTGGCCAGCACGATGCGGCGCGCATTGCTGGTCTTGAAGACGCGTTCCTGCTCTTCGGCCGACAGGCGCGCGAACAGGGGCAAGATTTCCACGTGCGGCGGATGGTGCTTGCGCAGCGCTTCGGCGCAGTCGCGGATTTCGCGCTCGCCCGGCAGGAACACCAGCACATCGCCCGAGCCGATGCGACACAGCTCTTCCACGCCATCGACGACGGCATCCATCAGGTCGCGCTTTTCACGCGCAGCGGCCGTGCGCTGGCCCGGCTTGTCGGCATTGCTGCCTGCGCCCGGCATGGTTACCTGCTCGCGCTCCACGGGACGATAGCGCACTTCCACCTGGTACAGACGGCCCGACACTTCGATCACGGGCGCGGGTTTTTCCGGCGTGCCGAAATGGCGCGAAAAGCGTTCCGCATCGATGGTGGCCGAGGTGATGATAATTTTTAAATCGGGCCGGCGCGGCAGCAGCTGTTTCAGATAACCGAGCAGGAAATCGATGTTCAGGCTGCGTTCATGCGCTTCATCGATGATGATGGTGTCGTAATTTTTCAACAACGGGTCGGTCTGCGTCTCGGCCAGCAAGATACCGTCCGTCATCAGCTTGACGGAGGCGCCACGGCTCAGGGTATCGGTAAAGCGCACCTTGAAGCCCACCGTTTCGCCCAGCGGCGTACCGAGTTCCTGCGCGATGCGCTTGGCCGTCGACGAGGCGGCGATGCGGCGCGGCTGCGTGTGGCCGATCATGCCCTTCTGGCCACGTCCCAGTTCCAGGCAAATCTTCGGCAACTGCGTCGTCTTGCCGGACCCCGTCTCGCCCGAGACGATGATGACCTGGTTTTCCATCAGGGCCTTGGCGATTTCGGCGCGCCGGCCCGAGACGGGCAAGTCTTCCGGATAGGTAATCGGTGGCAGCGGATTGCGGAAGGCCTTTTCCGCCTCGCGCGCCGCGCGGGCTGCGTCACGGCGCTCGCGCTCTTCGCGGCCAGCCTGCTCATTGCGCGGCGCCTGCCCCTCGCGCGGCGGGCGCGGCGCGCGCTGCTGCTGTTGCTGTTTCTGCTGTTCCGTGCGTGGCTGCTGCGCCCTTTGCTGGCTCACGGGCGGGCGCTGGCGGCCCTGCGCAGGCGTGGCGGCAGGCGTGGAAACATCCCCGCTGGCGGGCACATTTGCAACGATGGAAGGAGGGGAAGACTTATTGCTGGCTGAAGACATTGTTTTTTACAGGTATTTTAAGCGCGCACATCGCGCAGCGAATTATAATGCGCTTAATGGAAAACCCTACCCAATTCGTCCAATGGCTGCGCTCCGTCGCGCCCTACATCCACGCCTTTCGCGGCAAGACCTTCGTGGTCGCCTTCCCCGGTGAACTCGTCAGCGCCGGGGCGCTGCAGGTGCTGGCCCATGATTTGTCCCTGCTGCATGCGCTGGACATCAATGTCACCGTCGTCTACGGCTCGCGGCCGCAAGTGGCGGAACAACTGGCCTTGCGCAATGTCGAAGGCCGCTTTCACAACGGCGTGCGCATCACGGACATCGCCGCGCTGGAATGCGCGAAGGAAGCGGCCGGCGAGCTGCGCCTCGATATCGAGGCCGCGTTCAGCCAGGGCTTGCCGAACACGCCCATGTCGCATGCGGCCATCCGTATCATTTCCGGCAACTTCATCACGGCGCGCCCGCTGGGCGTGATCGATGGCGTGGACCTGGAACTGACGGGCATCACGCGCAAGGTCGACGCCGAAACCATCCATTCCATCCTCGGTTCGGACGGCCTCGTGCTGCTGTCGCCGCTGGGTTTCTCACCGACCGGCGAAGCGTTCAACCTGACCATGGAAGACGTGGCTTGCAGCGCCGCCATCGCCCTGCATGCGGACAAGCTGATTTTCATCACGGAAACACCGATGATGGAAGACGCCACGGGCGTGAAAATCCGCGAACTGTCGTCGCACCAGGCCGAAGCCGTGCTGATGGCCGGCTTCTTGCCGGACGCCACGGCGTTTTACCTGAAACATTGCGTCAAGGCATGCCACAACGGCGTCGAGCGCTCGCACATCGTGCCCTTCTCGATGGACGGTTCGGCCCTGCTGGAATTATTTACCCATGATGGCGTGGGCACCATGATCAGCCATGAAAACCTGGAAAGCCTGCGCCAGGCGACCATCGAAGATGTGGGCGGGATTATTAAACTGATCGAGCCGCTGGAAGCGGACGGCACTTTGGTGAAGCGGGGCCGCGAGCTGATCGAGCGCGAAATCGATTATTTCTCCGTCATCGAGCATGATGGCGTGATCTTCGGCTGCGCCGCCCTGTACCCCTTCCCCGCGCAAAAGATGGCGGAAATGGCATGTTTGACCGTCAACCCCGAAGTGCAAGCCCAGGGCGACGGCGAGCGCATCCTGAAACACATGGAAAACCGCGCCCGCGCCGCCGGCCTGAACAAACTGTTCGTGCTGACCACGCGCACCTCGCACTGGTTCAAGAAGCGGGGCTTCGTGCCGGCCACCGTCGACGATTTGCCGAAGGACCGCCAGCATATGTATAACTGGCAGCGCAAGTCGCAGGTGTTAATTAAAACCCTGTAAAACTGAAAAAGCCCGGCATCCGGGCTTTTCCTTTACCTCGATATCATTACTGGATATTCAGTGGCGCAAACGACTTGACCAGGTCATCGAGCGCCTTCAATTGCGCCAGGAATGGTTCCAGCTGGTCCAGTGGCAGGGCGCTGGGGCCGTCGCAGCGGGCGTTGTCCGGGTCCGGATGGGCTTCCAGGAACAGACCGGCGATGCCGACGGCCAGGCCGGCACGGGCCAGATCCGCTACTTGCTGGCGGCGCCCGCCCGAGGCGGCGCCGCCGGGGTCGCGCTGCTGCAGCGCGTGCGTGACGTCGAAGATGATAGGCAAGTCGTCGCACGTCTTCTTCATCACGCCAAAGCCCAGCATGTCGACCACCAGGTTGTCGTAGCCCAGGCAGGTGCCACGGTCGCACAGGATCAATTGCTCGTTGCCCGCTTCCTTGAATTTCTCGACGATATTGGCCATCTGGCCAGGGCTCAGAAATTGCGGCTTCTTGATGTTGATGACTTTACCCGTTTTCGCCAGGGCCACGACCAGGTCCGTCTGGCGCGCCAGAAAGGCGGGCAGTTGCAGCACGTCGACCACTTCGGCCACCTGCTGCGCCTGCCATGGCTCATGCACGTCGGTAATTACGGGCACGCCGAACGCCGCCTTCACGTCCTGGAAGATGCGCATACCTTCTTCCAGGCCAGGGCCGCGGTAGGAATGGATCGAAGAACGGTTGGCCTTGTCGAAACTGGCCTTGAACACATAGGGAATGCCCAGTTTTTGCGTCACGCGCACATATTCTTCGCAGGCGCGCATGGCGAGATCGCGCGATTCGAGCACGTTGATGCCACCAAACAACACGAAGCTACCTTCATTGCTGACGTCGATGCCATGGACTTTCACTGAGGTCATAGGGATTCCATATTAGTTAATTGCTATTACTTACTTGGACGAGGCGCAGCCAGCGGCTGGCGCGATAAGGCATCTTACTAGCTAGGGCGGCACAGATCAAATTTGATCCAGCGCAAGGGCTCGATAAACGCCATGCAAGCTGGCCGTGACGGCCCCGCGAGGGCAGGCGCAAAGTGCCTTATAATCACGCTTTATCTCTACACTGATTCAGGAGCACAGATGGCCCGCACGATCCACTGCATCAAACTCAACAAGGAAGCCGAAGGACTGGATTTCCCACCGTACCCGGGCGAACTGGGCAAGAAGATTTACGCATCGGTGTCGAAAGAAGCGTGGGCCGCCTGGCTCAAGCACCAGACCATGCTGGTCAATGAAAACCGTTTGAACCTGGCCGATGCGCGCGCCCGCAAATACCTGGCCACGCAGATGGAAAAACATTTCTTCGGCGATGGCGCCGATGCGGCCATGGGTTACGTGCCCCCTACCGAGTAAGTTTCAAGCATTCCCGCCCGTGGCCGCCGCGTCACGGGCAGTTTCACCTGCGTTTCACGCCCTCCCCCGCCGTTTCACGGCACCGCCTCCCCGTTTCGTCGCAAGCACCTCGCCGCCCACGCCGCCCGCTGGCACAGTACGTCCATCGACAACCTCACACCAAGGCGGACCCCATGTTGCAGCACATCTTCAGCCACACTCCCCTCTACGTCTGGGCCATCCTGGGCTTTCTCGTGTACCGCGGCGTGCTGGCCAGCCGCGCACGCGAAGTGACCTTGCGCAAGCTGTGCATCATTCCCCTGGTCATGCTGGCCCTGTCCCTGAGCGGCGTGTACGGCAGCTTCGGCTTGGCCGGCATCGCGCCATTCGCCTGGACCGCCGGCGCCCTGGCCGGTGTGGCGCTGGCCTGGACGCTGAGCGATCCGCGCAAAATAGTCGCCATTCCCCAGCGGGGCAGCGTGCAACGCCCTGGCAGCTGGGTGCCATTGATCTTGATGATGAGCATCTTCTGCATGAAATATGCGGTCGCCGTGACCCTGGCCATCGCGCCCGCTTATGCCCATGCGACCGGCTTCATCGTGCCCGTCTGCCTCGCCTACGGTGGCTTCAGCGGCATCTTTCTCGGGGGCTTGCTGCGCACCGTGGCAGTGTATCGCCAGGCGTATATGACAAGCGGCCCGCAAGGGGCCGCCGTGTAAGACAGGTGCACACGCCGGCTATCGACTTAGTAGGCCAGCGTCCGCACGCCTTCCGGCATGCCCAGCAGACAAACATTGGCGCCGCGCACGGCGAACAAGCCGACGGCGATGACGCCGACGATCTGGTTGATCTGCTGTTCCAGCGCCACCGGATCGGCGATCTGCAAGCCCAGCACGTCGATGATTTCGCCGCCGTTGTCGGTAATGAAGGCTTGCGTGCTGCCAGCCTTCAGGCGCAAGCGGGGCGTACCGCCCAGCGCGGCCAACTGGCGCGATACGGCGGCGCGCGCCATCGGCACCACTTCCACCGGCAGCGGGAAGGCGCCCAAAGTGCCCACCAGCTTGGAGCCGTCGGCGATGCAAACGAACTGTTTCGCTACGGAGGCCACAATCTTTTCACGCGTCAATGCCGCGCCGCCGCCCTTGATCATGGCGCCGCTGGCCGTGATTTCATCGGCGCCGTCGATGTAGACGGCGATCGACTCGACGTCATTCAAGTCGAAGACGGTAATGCCATGGCCTGCCAGGCGCGCGGCCGTCGCTTCGGACGATGCGACCGTGCCTTTGATGCGGTCCTTGATCTTGGCCAGTTCATCGATGAAAAAATTGGCGGTGGAACCGGTGCCGACACCGATGATTTCACCATCGACTACGTAATCAATGGCGGCACGGGCTACGGCTTGCTTCAATTCGTCTTGGGTCATGACATTCAGGCTAAAGTGGGGAATGGCGCTATTTTAACGGATTGCCAGCCCGGCCAGCCGGCCATGATGACCGCCCATGCCATTCGATACAACAGACAAGTGGGAAAACTTTGCCCTAGGGCAATTCCCCATTCAATTACTCTCTATGCCCTTTAAAATATGCGAAAATGGAACGATAGCCCGATATGACGTTTCAGGAATAGCAAATGAATCACAGTAAACAGGTACTTGTTGTCGATGACAGCCGGGTTTCACGTTTGATGTCGCATCAGTTCATCCTCAGCAAACATGCCGATTGGCAAGTGATTGAGGCGGCGACAGGTGAAGAAGCCCTGGAAAAAGTCAAGACACTCAGCCCTATCCTGATCTTACTGGATGTCAATATGCCCGGCATGGGCGGCGTGGCGGCAGCGGAACAATTGCGCGTGCTGTGTCCGCAAACACACATCATTCTCGTCACGGCGAATGTGCAAAACGCCATCCGCAACCGCGCCAGCGAACTAGGCGTGGGCTTCATGGAAAAACCCATCACGGAAACCCGCATCCACCAACTGATCGAATCACTGGGACTGTGAACATGATCAATCTCACCGAACTCGAAAACGATGCCCTGGTAGAGATATTCAACATCGGCGTGGGCCATGCCGCCGCCGCGATGAGCGAGATCGTGAATGAAGAAGTGACCATGTCGGTGCCGTCGATCACCTTCCTGAACCGTGCCGACGCGGCCGCCCTGCTGGGCAGCAAGAAGGATGGCGAACGCATCTGCGGCGTCAGCCAGCATTACGATGGCGCCTTCGCCACCGAAGCCATCCTGATGTTCCCGGAAGACAAGAGCCTGGAAATCGTGCGCCTGATGGTGGGCGACGCCATGCCGCTGCAGGAACTGACGGAGATGGAACAGGAGGCGATGAGCGAAATCGGCAACATCATCCTCAACTCCTGCGTGGGCACGCTGGCCAACCTGTTCGACAGCGAACTGCATGGTTCGCTGCCCCTGTATCACGTGGGCACCAGCGCGGAAATCCTGTCCTCGTTCGGCGGCCACGATGACGATGCCGTCGTGCTGATGCTGCATATCGACTTCGTGCTGTCCAAGCACCAGATCCACGGCTATGTCGCCTTCGTGCTCGACCTGTCCGCCTTGCACGACCTGAAACAGCAGGTCAGCCACTATCTGGCCAAGGTCCTGGGACAGGCGTGACGATCATGCCGGAGGCATTACACCGACTCGGCCTGATGGAAAGCATACTCGGTGCCATCAACCTGGGCGCCATCGTGCTCGACGAGCAGCACCGCATCGTGCTGTGGAACCACTGGATGGCGCGCCACTCGGCGTGCCAGGCCGACGCCGTGCTGGGCCAGGACTTCTTCGCCGTTTATCCGGAACTGCAGCACAAGCGCATCGATTCGGCCATCACCCAGGCCCTGCGCGACAATTTCCAGTCGCTGCTGTCGCAAACCCTGCACAAGGCGACGTTTGCCCTGTACACGCATGGCGCGGCCGCTGGTGCGGCCGAAGGCCAGGAACGCATGCAGCAGGCTATCGCCGTCACTCCGATCAATCTACCCGGTTCGCCGCGCCATTGCCTGATCCAGATCAATGATGTCACCATCGCCGTGGGCCGCGAAAAGCTGCTACGCGAACAGACCATGGTCTTGCGCTCGCAAACCTTTTCCGACGGCTTGACGGGCATCGCCAACCGCCGCCACTTCGACGTGGCGATCGAGAAGGAAATGCGGCGCGCCATGCGCACGGGCAGCCCCCTGTCGCTGCTGATGATCGACATTGACCATTTCAAGGATTACAACGACCATTACGGCCACCAGCAGGGCGATGACTGCCTGATCCGCGTGGCAGCCGAACTGGCCGCCATGCTGCAGCGCCCCACCGACCTGCTGGCGCGCTATGGCGGCGAAGAATTTGCCGCCATCCTGCCCGACACGGACGCGGCGCAGGCGCTGCGCATGGCCGAGGCGATCCGCCAGCGGGCCGCCGCACTGCGCATTCCGCATGCCAAGACGGGCAATGACGTCAAGTACATCACGGTCAGCATCGGCATCGCCACGCAGCATCCGCAGCAGCCGCTGGCCATCTCTGCACTGATCGGCGCCGCCGACCGCGCCCTGTACCTGGCCAAGGGCGCCGGACGCAACCGTGTAATGGTGCAGCCGCTGTAAAAAAGCAATGCAGGAAAAAGGGTGCCAATAAACTGCCGGGCAGCATGGGCAGCAGCATCTACCGCCCCGGCCATGCGCCTGGCATCGAACACGACTCCGTGACGCTGGCCTCAGCGCGGCAGCAGGCGGCGCTCGGCAGGGTCGAGCAGGAAGCCTTGCAGGATGTCCTGCAGTTGCGGCAGCTTTGCCACGTAGGCGGGAATGCCCAGTTGGCGCGCGCCGAAGTAGTGGGCGATGATGTCGCCCTGCTGTTCCATGTTGAAGTCGGACAGGATGCCGCCTGCCTGCGCGTCGTAGCGGTAGGCGCGCTGCCGGATATAGCCGCCGCGCAGCGCCAGCAGCACGCCATGCAGCAGCACGCAGTAGCCAAGCTGGTACTGCCACACGTGCACCATCTCGTGGATGAAGAACAGCTTGCCGCTGTTGCCTTCGCGGGAAAAATCGTCGCGGTACTGGGCCGGCATGAAGTGCAGGCTGCCGCGCGGCGTCATCGCCGTGTTCTGGTCTTGCAAGCCAAACGGTAGAAAGGCGCCGCGCACGACGCGCACGCGCGCGTAGTCGATGGCGCCGTGAAAGACGCTGCGGGCCATGGCGGTCTCACCGATGGTCAGGGGGCGGCGCAGCACGCGCATGGCACTCCGTCAAAAGAAAGAAGCGGCAAGCATGAAAGCTTGCCGAATACTATAACTGCAGTAGCTGACAGAAGCGTAGCGAGCGGCAGCGATTTGTGGCCAGGAAGCGCAACCGTACTCTGTACGGGGGCGCCGAGCCGGTGAGCATCGCAAGCTGCAAGGCGCGACGCGCAGTAGCTTATGTCAGGTACGACTACGCCGAACGCAGGCCGCTGGCTGCTTTGGCGATTTCCGTGATGCGATCCCAGTTACCGGCCGCGATCGCGTCTTTCGGCGTCAGCCACGAACCGCCCACGCAGGCGACGTTCTTGCAGGCCAAAAATTGCGACGCCGTCTCTTGCGAGATGCCGCCCGTCGGGCAGAAGGTGATGTCCGGCAGCGGGCCGTAGAGGGCATTGAGCATGCCGATGCCGCCGGCCGGCACGGCCGGGAACAGTTTCAGCTGCTGGAAGCCGTTTTCACGCGCCGCCATCACCTCACCGGGCGTCATCACGCCCGGCAGCAGTGGCAGGCCGCTGCTTTTCGCCGCCGCCACCAGGGCCGACGTCAGGCCAGGCGAGACACCGAAGACGGCGCCCGCATCGCGCGCCTGGACGAATTCTTCAGGACGCGTGAGCGTACCGACGCCAACGATGGCGCCCGGCACGGCCGACATGGCGCGGATCGCTTCCAGGCCATGCTTGGTGCGCAGGGTCACTTCCAGCACGCGGATGCCGCCTGCCACCAGCGCGCGCGCCAGCGGTACGGCGTGTTCAGGATCGTCGATCGCAATCACGGGGATCACGCTCGAGGTGCGCATAATTTCCAGTAGTGTCATGGTCATCTCTTATTTCCTAGCCAAAAAGTCTTCATCGGAACCGGGTACAGTATCACCGACATTGTCGGCGTCGTGCAAGGCGACGGTGGTGGGAATCGGCGACGGCAGGCCGAAGGTGGTAGCACCTTCTTCCGCCGCGCTGACGGTAGAACGGAACATGGAAAACAGCTCGCGGCCCATGCCGACGTGGTTCGGCGACAGGTCCGCCGTGACCAGCGCACGCGCGTGCCAGACGTCGGCAGGCACCAGCGCCTCGAGCACGCCGGTGAAGGCGTCGAGGCGGATGATGTCGCCGTCGCGCACCAGGCCCAGCGGGCCGCCGGCGAGGATTTCAGGCGACACGTGGATGGCAGCCGGCACCTTGCCCGACGCGCCCGACATGCGGCCATCGGTAACCAGCGCCACCTGGCGCCCCGCATCCTGCAGGTTGGCCAGCGCGGGGGTCAGCGCATGCAGTTCCGGCATGCCGTTGGCGCGCGGCCCCTGGAAGCGCAGCACGGCGACAAAGTCGCGGTCCAGCGTGCCGGCCTTGTAGGCGGTCATGAACGCTTCCTGCGAATTGAACACCAATGCCGGCGCTTCCACCGTGCGGTGCTGCGGCTTGACGGCCGAAACCTTCATCACGGCGCGGCCCAGGTTGCCCGCGACGAGAACCATGCCGCCGTCCGGCGCGAACGGGTTCGAAGCGGGGCGCAGCACGTTTTCGTCGGCGCTGGCGGCCGGAGCATCCTTCCAGAAGACCTTGCCGTCTTCGCCCAGGAACGGTTCCATGCAGTGCGCGCGCAAGCCGCGGCCCAGGATGGTGTTGACGTCTTCATGCAGCAAGCCCGCGTCCAGCAGTTCGCGGATCAAATAGCCGGTGCCGCCGGCAGCGTGGAAATGGTTCACGTCGGCGTCGCCGTTCGGGTAGATGCGCGTGAGCATCGGCACGATGGCCGACAGTTCATTAAAATCGTTCCAGTCGATGACGATGCCGGCCGCCTTGGCGATCGCCACCAGGTGCAAAGTGTGGTTGGTCGAACCGCCCGTGGCCAGCAAGCCCACGACGGCGTTGACGATACATTTCTCGTCGACGATATGGCCGACTGGCAAGTAATTGGCGCTTTGCGCCGTGATGCCCGCAGCGCGCTGGGCGGCAGCTTTTGTCAGCGCATCGCGCAGCGGCGTGTTCGGCGTGATGAAGGCGGCGCCCGGCAAGTGCAAGCCCATCACTTCCATCAGCATCTGGTTGCTGTTGGCAGTACCATAAAAAGTACAGGTGCCGGCGCCGTGGTAAGCTTTCGATTCGCCTTCGAGCAAGTCTTCGCGCGTGGCCTTGCCTTGCGCATACAGTTGGCGCACCTTGGCTTTTTCCTGGTTCGACAGGCCCGACGTCATCGGACCGGCCGGCACAAAGACAGCGGGCAAATGGCCGAAGTGCAGGGCGCCAATCAGCAGGCCCGGCACGATCTTGTCGCACACGCCCAGGTACAGGGCCGCATCGAACATATTGTGCGACAGCGCCACGGCCGTCGACATGGCGATGGTGTCACGCGAAAACAGCGACAGTTCCATGCCCGGCTGGCCTTGCGTCACGCCATCGCACATGGCGGGCACGCCACCGGCGAACTGGGCCACGGCGCCCACTTCGCGCACGGCTTGCTTGATGATCTGCGGAAAGCCTTCAAACGGCTGGTGCGCCGACAGCATGTCGTTGTACGAGGAGACGATGGCCACGGACGGCTTCTTGTATTCCTTCAGCGACAGCTTGTCGTTGGCGGGAAAGGCGGCAAAGCCGTGCGCCAGGTTGGTGCACGACAGGGCGCCGCGCTGCACGCCCTGGATGCGGGCCGCATCCAGATGCGCCAGGTAGGCGCCGCGCGATGGCCGGCTGCGCGCGATGATGCGCGCTGTTACGGATTCGACTACTGGATGCAGCGCCATATGGATTTCCTTAAAAATGAGTATTTTGTGAAATTTTACTACAAAATGGTGAAGAAGAAGCACGCTTGCATGGGCCAACAACAGAAATATGCCACAGATTGCGGCCTATCAAAGCCAAGCCGAGCAATATCGCGTATCAGCACCTGCCAACATATCGCTTATATCACTGGCGCAATCGCTGAAAAAAGCACGGAAAAATCGGCTTCCCGTCGCAATCTGTAGTGAAATTACGTTTTTTTGATGTATTATTCTCACACCAACGCCGGCACACCCGTTCGCCACGATGAACGCGCCGCGCTCCTTTCAACCGAGACAAGCACCCAAGCCGACCGCCATGCGCCAGCCAGCACCTACTCCTGCCATCACCGCCACCGCCAGTTTCCAGTCCCTGCAAGCGCATAGCGCCAGCCTGCGCGAAGTGCATCTGCGCCAGCTGTTCGCCGCCGACCCCGCGCGTTTCTCGACCATGACGGTCGATGCGGCAGGACTGTTGCTCGATTACTCGAAGAACAGAGTCGACGCCAGCGCCATGGCCCTGCTGATGGACCTGGCCCGCGAGCGCGGCGTGGAAGCGCAGCGCGAAGCGATGTTTACGGGCGAGAAAATCAATCTTACCGAACATCGGGCCGTTCTGCATACTGCCTTGCGCGCGCCACGCGGCACGAAGCTGGTGGTCGATGGCCAGGATATCGATGCCGACGTGCAAGATGTGCTGCAACGCGTGAAAGCGTTTACGGACAAGGTGCGCAATGGCAACTGGCTCGGCTACACGGGCAAACCGATTTGCGACATCGTCAACATCGGCATCGGCGGTTCGGACCTGGGTCCGAAAATGGCTTGCCTGGCCCTGCGCTCCTATGCCAACCCGGGTCTGGAAATGCACTTTGTTTCCAACGTCGACGGGCACGACATGGAAGCGACCCTGTCCAAAGTCGATCCGGAAACGACCTTGTTCATCGTGGCCTCGAAAACCTTCGTCACGGCCGAAACCATGCTCAACGCCAACACGGCGCGTGCCTGGTTCCTGCTCGAAGGCGAAGAAAAGGACCTGGCCCAACATTTTGTGGCCGTTTCGACCAACACGCAAGCCATCGTCGACTTCGGCATTTCGCCGGACAATATGTTCCCGTTCTGGGACTGGGTCGGTGGCCGCTATTCCGTCTGGTCTTCGATCGGCCTGGCCGTGGCCCTGTCCGTGGGTTTTGAATACTTCAGCGATTTCCTCGCCGGCGCGCATGCGATGGACCAGCACTTCCGCCAGGCGCCGCTGGAACAGAACATGCCCGTGGTGCTGGCCATGGTGGGCTTCTGGAACCGCCAGTTCCTCGATTGCGGTTCCGTTTCCATCGCGCCGTATCACCAGGACTTGAGCCGTTTTGCCGCCTATTTGCAACAACTGGACATGGAAAGCAACGGCAAGCGCGTCACCAAGGATGGCGTGCCCGTCGACGTACCGACCGGCCCCGTCATCTGGGGCGATTGCGGCACGAATGCACAGCACGCATATTTCCAGCTGCTGCACCAGGGCACCGACATCACACCCATCGATTTCATCGCTGCCCTGCGCGCCACGCACGATTTGCCCGGCCACCACGACGCCCTGCTGGCCAACTGCTTCGCCCAGTCGGAAGCCTTCATGACGGGCAAGACGGGCGAGGAAGTTCGTCTTGATCTGCAGTCGCAAGGCTTGCCGGAAAGCGAGATCGAAGCGCTGGTGCCGCACAAGACCTTCCCCGGCAACCGCCCCAGCAACACCATCTTGATGGACCAGCTGACCCCGACCACCCTGGGCGCCCTGATCGCGCTGTACGAACACAAGACCTTCGTGCAAGGCGTCTTGTGGAACGTCAACAGTTTCGACCAGTGGGGCGTGGAACTGGGCAAGGTGCTGGCGAAGAAAATCCAGGCCGAACTGACGGGCGAAGCCCGTCCCGACCACCACGACAGCTCGACCAATGGCTTGATTGCCTTGGCGAAAGCAGCAAAAGCCGCATATTAAAAAGAGATAGATGAATATTTACGAAATCAAGGTAGTCAGCGACAAAGCCATGCAAGTGGGTGAATGCCCGCTGTGGCATGGCAAGGAAGCGGCCCTGTACTGGGTCGACATCGATGGCCGCGCCGTGCACTGCTTGCACCCGGCCAGCGGCCAGCATGACCATTGGAACATGCCGACGGAACCGTCTGCGCTGGCCATCAACGCTGGCGGCGGCCTGATCGTGGCCTTGCGCAGTGGCTTCGCCCACCTCGACACGAAGACGGGCAGCCTGGCGGAAATCGCTGCGGCGCCGTTCGACATGGCCACCACGCGCTTCAACGATGGCAAGGTCGATCCCGCCGGCCGCTTCTGGGTGGGCACCATTTTCGAGCCGCGCAGCGCCGATGCAGCGGAAATGTTCGTGCTGGAAAAGGGACAGGTGCGCAAGGTCTGGTCCGGCGGCATGACGGTGTCGAACGGCCTGGGTTTCAGCCCCGACGGGCGCACCATGTACCACGCGGATACCACCACGCACCGCATCGACCGCTTTGATTTCGACGCAGCCACGGGAGCCATTTCCGCGCCGCAACCATTCCAACGCTTTTCCACCGATAAAAAAGCGGCGGACTACGGCGGACGCCCGGACGGCGCTGCCGTCGACAGCGAAGGCAATTACTGGTCGGCCATGTTTGAAGGTGGCAAGATTTTACGCTTCGCCCCCGATGGCCGCCTGCTGGGCGAAATTACCGTGCCCGTGCGCTGCCCCACCATGCTGACGTTTGGCGGCCCCGACCTGCGCACCCTGTACATCACCAGCGCCAGCCACAAGCGATCAAACGCCGAGCTTGCCAACTACCCTTTGAGCGGCCACGTGTTGTCCGTGCGCGTGGACGTGGAAGGCCAGCCGGAACACCTGTATCAGGCATAACCATTTTCAAGCATGAAAAAAGCGCCGGACCCTTGCGGGTACCGGCGCTTTTTGATATTCCACCGCGAAGATTAGCGTGCCAATACTTTGCGGATGGTCTCGGCCAGTTCCGCCGCCACAAACTTGGCCACATAACCATCGGCGCCCACGCCCTTGACGTGGTCTTCGTTGGTCGAGCCCGTCAGTGACGAGTGGATCACCACGGGGATGTTGGAGAAGCGGCCATCGTTCTTGATGTTGCGCGTGAGGGTGAAGCCATCCATTTCCGGCATTTCCAGGTCGGTCAGCACCAGCGCGACCTTGTCTTTCGCCGTCTTGCCTTCGGTCGCCGCCTGGGCCGAGATCGCCTGCAGGCGTTCCCACGCTTCCTTGCCCGTCTTCGTCATGATGAAGGGCACGCCCATCGCTTCGAGGCCCTTCTCGATCAGCGAACGGGCCAGCGAGGAATCGTCGGCCGCGAGGATCACGGCGCCGGCAGGCAAGCGCACTTGCGGGCCGATACTGTTCTTGTCCACGTCCGGGTCGCCCGACGGCAGCACGTCGCGCAGGATTTGCTCCACATCGAGCACTTGCGCCAGGCGCGTCTTGTCCGTGTCGCCATCGAGGCGCGCGATGCTGGTGACGAGGCCGCCACCGACGCTCGATTCGGCCGACAGCACCTGATTCCATTCCAGGCGCACGATTTCATCGACCTCTTCCACGGCAAACGCCTGTGTCGAGCGGGCAAATTCGGTCACCATCAGGATCTTCAAGCCGCTGCTCTTGCAACCGACGGCCATCGGCAAGTCGATCACGGGCACGATCTGGCCACGGATATTGACCACACCCAGCATGTGCGGGTGCGACCCGGCCACCGCCGTAATGACCGGCATCTCCATGATTTCACGGACCTTGAACACATTGATGCCGAACAGTTCGCGGCTGGTCGAGTGATCGCTGGTGCCCAGCTTGAACAGGAACAGTTCGAATTTGTTATTGCCTGTCAGGCTGGTGCGTTCATCGACATCTTGCTGCATTGAATTCATTGTGTCCCCTTGAGCCGTCTTGTAAAGTTAAGTCTGCCTACCCCTGATGCTGCGGGCAGTGCGGACTGCACGTCGCATGGACGTCGGATGGCGGGTTCGGGGCATGGCCGACGCTAGCAGTGCAGTGTATATCGTACAATTTCTTACAACCAATAGTTGCTATCGATTTCAGCTTGAATTATACGGTTTTTTACTTTCTTCAAAGCTACTTTACGCTGCCAACGGCGATCCTGACAGCATTTCTTGATTTGCTTGTTGCTACAGCGCAAATGATGATGGAGAGAATCGGAAATTTCCCTGGCAACCATGGTTGCTTTGAAAAGCCCTGTGCAAAGCGTGACAGCGTGCCCGCGCCAGCGAACGGCATATAATGACCCTGCCTGCGCCGCTGGCAAGTATAGCGGGCAAAACTGCGACGCCAGGAAATGGAATGTAGTAAAATTTCTTGCAATTGCCTGTTCTACGTAGTAAATTTACACCACCGAATATAGTAGCGACAGACTGGCACTTCCGGTCGGCCTCTTCCCCGCTCCGGCCCTTTTACTTTTGCGACGACACTCACTTATGGCACTTACCGATTTTGACCTGGTCCTGTTTGGCGGCAGCGGCGATTTAGCAATGCGCAAATTGCTGCCTGCAATGTATGCGCGCGACGTCGCGAACGATTTGCCGCCGACGGCGCGCATCATCTGTGTGGGCCGCCAGGACAGCGGCCAGGATGCCTTCCTGAAGATGGTCGAGACCAACTCGCGCCCCCACATCAAGGCCAGCACCCTGAATGCCGCCACCTGGAGCAAATTCTGCGCGCGCATCGTGTATGTGTCGCTCAACGCCAGCGATGCGGCCACCTACGCGCCGCTGGTCGAAGCGCTGCGCGGCGATGCCGAGCTGACGCGCGTGTACTACCTGGCCACGCCGCCACACCTGTTCGCGCTGATCTGCGACAACCTGGAAGAAAACGGCCTGGTGACGCCGAGCTCGCGCGTGGTGCTGGAAAAACCGCTGGGCCGCGACCTGGCCAGCGCCAAGCAGATCAATGCAGAAGTGGGCAAGGTCTTCCAGGAATCGCAGATCTACCGTATCGACCATTACCTGGGCAAGGAAACCGTGCAGAACTTGCTGGCTCTGCGTTTCGGCAACATTCTGTTCGAACCGCTGTGGCGCCGCGAATGGATTTCCGACGTGCAGATCACCATCGCCGAAAAACTGGGCGTGGGCAACCGCATGGGTTACTACGACACCTCGGGCGCGCTGCGCGACATGCTGCAAAACCATTTGCTGCAACTGCTGTGCATCGTCGCCATGGAACCGCCGACCTCGATCGCGCCGGACGCCGTGCGCGATGAAAAACTGCAAGTGCTGCGCTCGCTGAAAAAATTCACGCCCACCACCCTGGCGCAAAACATCGTGCGCGGCCAATACCGCGCCGGCCACGTCGACGGCGTCACCGTGCCGAGCTACCGCGACGAGCCGGATGCGCCCGAGCATTCGCGCACCGAGACCTTCGTCGCGCTGAAGGCGGAAATCGACACCTGGCGCTGGGCCGGCGTGCCGTTCTACCTGCGCACGGGCAAACGCATGGCTGACAGCCTGGCCGAGATCGTCGTGCGCTTCAAGCAGATTCCGCACTCGATCTTCAACCAGCCCACGTCCAGCTTCCAGCCGAACTGCCTGGTGATCCGTTTGCAGCCCGACGAAGGCTTGCGCATGAATTTGATGGCAAAAACCCCGGGCGACGGCATGCGCTTGAAGCCGGCGGAACTGGAACTCGATTTCCGCGAATCGTTCAAGACGCCGCGCATGGATGCCTACGAGCGTTTGCTGCTCGACGTCCTGCGCGGCCAGCTGACCCTGTTCATGCGCGGCGACGAACTGGAAGCGGCCTGGGAATGGGTCGAACCGATACTCGACAACTGGGAACAGAACGACAGCGCGCCGATTCCCTACACGGCCGGCACCTGGGGCCCGGCAGCGGCCAGCGCCCTGATCGGCCGCGATGGCTTGCAGTGGCGTGAAGAGGCTTTACCCGAGGATTAACAGGCAAGACCGGGGCCTGCCCATGCCTGGGCAGGCCAATCATCCATTTCACACTCCTGAACACCTAGCCAAAAGACTACCCTGATGCTGCTTGACTCCATCCGCACCCAGCTCGATTCGCTCTCCAAGTCGGAGAAGAAGGTCGCGCTGGCCGTGCTTGACCAGCCGAACCAGACGGTCAGCCAGAACATCACGGCGCTGGCGAAAAGCGCGCAGGTGTCGGAACCGACCGTGGTGCGCTTTTGCCGCACCCTGGGCTACGACGGCTGGCATGAATTCAAGCTGAAACTGGCGCAGGGCCTGGCCCTGGCCATGCCGGGCGCGAACGAGCAGCCGGCGCAGGACGACCTGGCGGCCGACCTGGTGAATAAAATCTGCAGCCGCTCGATCAACACCCTGCTCGACCTGCGCAACAACCTGAACCCGGAAGCGATCCAGCGCGCGCTCGACATCCTGTCGCGCGCCAGCAAGATCGAATTCTATGGCCAGGGCACGTCAGGCATCGTGGCGGCCGACGCGCAGCACAAGTTCTTCCGTTCGGGCGTGCCGACGGTGGCCTACAGCGACCCGAACATCCACAGCATCGCCGCAGCCCTGCTGCGCGGCGGCGACTGTTTGGTGGCGATCTCGCAGCGCGGCAACAGCCCTGCCCTGGTGCGCTCCGTGAAACTGGCGCGCCGCGGCGGTGCCGACGTCGTCGTGCTGGCTCCCTCGGGCACGCCGCTGGCCGACCTGGCCACCGTGCTGATCCCGATCGACCTGGTCTTCAACACCGATCCCTACACCCCGATTTCCGCCCGCCTGGCCTACCTGGTGGTGATCGACGTGCTGGCCGTGGGCCTGGCCCTGCAGCGCGGGCCTGAATTCCGCAAGAAGATGCAGAATGCACAGAAGGCCTTGCAGGAATTCGACATGCAGTTCGACTCCTTCATAGGTTAAGGCAATAAAGAGCACGGGCGGACTGGCCGGATTATGTACAATAGGCCGGCAAGCCCTTTCACTCTTTCCCGTGCAGCCATGAACCAACTCGAACAACTGAAGCAATTTACTACCGTGGTGGCCGACACCGGCGACTTCCAATCGATCCAGGCTTACACGCCGCGCGATGCGACGACAAATCCGTCGCTGATCCTGAAGGCCGTGCAAAAGGATGAATACAAGCCGCTGCTGGAAAAGGCCGTGCGCGACCATCCGAATGCCTCCACCGCCGAGATCATCGACCGCCTCTTGATCGCGTTTGGCGTGGAAATCCTGCAAACCATCCCTGGCCGCGTCTCCACCGAAGTCGATGCGCGCCTGTCGTTCGACACGCAAGGCACGGTGGCCAAGGGCCGCGACTTGATCGCCCTGTATTCGAACGCGGGCATTGCCCGCGAGCGCGTGCTGATCAAGATCGCCTCCACCTGGGAAGGCATCCGCGCCGCCGCCATCCTGGAAAAGGAAGGCATCCGCTGCAACATGACCCTGCTGTTCTCGCTGGCGCAGGCCATCGCCTGCGCCGAAGCGGGCGCGCAGCTCATTTCGCCCTTCGTCGGCCGCATCTACGACTGGTACAAGAAATCGACGGGTATCGATTACAAGGGCGCGGAAGACCCTGGCGTGCAATCGGTACGCCGCATCTACAATTACTACCGCAAGTTCGGCTACAAGACCGAGGTGATGGGCGCGAGCTTCCGCAACACCTCGCAAATCCTCGAACTGGCCGGCTGCGACCTGCTCACCATCAGTCCCGACCTGCTGCAAAAGCTGGCCGACAGCGATACGCCGGTGGAGCGCAAGCTGAGCGCCGAAGCGGCGCCATCGACCAACATCGTGCACATGTCGCTGAACGAAGAAGCGTTCCGCTTCATGATGAATGAAGACGCGATGGCGACGGAAAAACTGGCCGAAGGCATCCGCGCCTTCTGCGTCGATTCCGGCAAGCTGAAACAGATGATCTCGGCACTGCGCTAATCACGACGGGCGAAAAAAAGCGGCGCCGTGCAGTGCACGGACGCCGCTTTTTTCATGCCTGCGCGATCAGGAGCAACGGAACGTGGCCACGCCCTGGTAATTGGCGCCATTTGCCAGTGGCGTTTTGTAGGCGGCGATCAGCAGATAGCGGCCAGCGCCGCCGTCGCCCAGCATCAGCTGCGCGCCCGTGCCATTCGACAGATAACCGCCGGTGATGCTGCTCGACGCCGCCGATGCGATGGTGGTGGAAGCCGATACTTTGCCCGTGCTGCCGCCTGCGCTGGCATCGATGGCCAGTGCCACCTTGGCGCCGGAAGCATCAAAGGACAGGCTGGCATTGCCGCTGACGGTAGCAAAGTAAGCGGTCGACGAGACGCTGCTGCCGCCCGTATAGCTTGGCGCCGTGAATGTGCCCGCATCGCAGGTGAACGTGCCGGTCGCTGGCAGTGCGGCGAGCACGTTATAGGCGATGTAATGCGCACTGGCATTGTTGCCGCTCAACGTAGTGGCGCCAGAGCTATTGCTGAATGAGCCCTTGAACCAGCGTCCCTGCGCAAAGCTGGCGTCGCCGCTGATTTCACGCGTCACGGCCGGGTTGCCCGTCAGAACGATGCTGCCGATATTGCTCAAGGCGCCGGAAGCATCCTGTACCAGCAGGCTGGCCTTGCCACTGCTCTGCAAGCCGATCGACGTAAAGATGAAGCGGCTGTTGTCGCCATTGACGAAACGGGCGCTGACGCTGCCCGTGTTTTCGCCGGCGGCCGTCGGCGTGACAGGCACCACTGGCGGGGCAACAGGTGCCACGGGCGTCACGGGTGGATTCACGGCGACTACCGGGTCAGCTGGGGAAGAAGAGCCGCCACCGCCGCCGCAGGCGACAAGAGAGCCAGCGATGAGGGTCAGAACAAAAGCGTGATTCAGTTGCATACAATTCCTATAAAAAAGCAAGACATAAGGAATCCTTGGCAGTGCCAAAAATTCAACGTCCAATATTATGCAACATTTCTCAAGAGAATGATTGCCTTAAAGTAATTTATCAATACTAACAATGTGACTATAACGGGCGCGACTGTATCCTGGCGCCGCGCTGGCGGTAAAATACCTGGCTACAGGCCGCCAGCGACTACGCATGCATTCACATATCTCCATCCGCCTGGGCCGCCGCGCCCGCGCCCGCATCGCCAACATCAGCTTGCGCGCTTGACGTCGCCATCGTCCCTGCTGCCGCAGGTAGGCAGAAAGGCTTGATCCTGCACCAGCTCGATTGCTGGCTGTTCGGCGCCCGGCGCATGGCCGCTGCCACGTTTTCCGACCCGGTGGCCGCGCAGCGGCGATAGCGCACGCAACAACAGGATCTTCGTCTCGCCCTCGCCGCCTTCGTAGTCAGCCTGCCCAATGGCCAGGATCACGCGGCACGCATGCGCGACTGGCGCATGGGCGTGGCTGCAACAGTCAGCAAAACAGGCCGTTTTTTCGCTTACCTGTTGGTCAATTATCAGTGCATACTATGTCGCACAGGCAATTTAATTCCCCTCTGCGACAGGAGTCCGACCATGTACGCTCTCTCCCACCTTCGTATCGGCACGCGCCTGGCTGCAGGCTTCGCGCTGGTGCTGCTGTTATCTGTGATCTCCACCTCGTACGCACTGTACAGTGCCCGCGTGAATGCGGAAGCGACGCGGCAAATGATGGAAAAACCGCTGGCCAAGGAGCGCCTGGTTTCGGACTGGTATGTGCTGATCTACTCGGCCATCGCGCGCACCTCGATGATCGCCAAGAGCACGGATGAGACCCTGTCGAGCGTGTTTGCCGAGACCATCGCCGACAGCACCAAGCAGGGCAGCGAACTGCTGAAGAAGATCGAAGCACTGCTCGACAACGACGAAGAAAAGGCCATCTTCAAGGCCTCCATCGCCGAACGCGTCAAATACCAGGATGCCAAGACCTTGGTGATGAATGCGCGCAAGGGCGGCAACGCGGCGCAGGCGGAAAGCACCTACCGCGACAGCTTCGCGCCGGCCGCCACCGCCTACCAGAACAACGTCAAGGCCCTGCTGTCTCAGCAGCGCAAGGCCATCGACGCCACGGCGCAAGCCATCGAAGCGGCCAATGCACGCAGCTTCACCCTGCTGCTGACCTTGTGCGCGCTGGTGGTGGCGCTGGGCAGCGTCTGCGCCTGGCTGATCACGCGCTCGATCACGCAGCCATTGAAGGCCGCAGTCAAAGTGGCCGAAACGGTGGCCGATGGCGACTTGCGCACGCATTTCGGCACGGCGGCCAGCGATGAAATCGGCGACCTGATGCGCGCGCTGCACGGCATGAACGAGGCACTGCGCAAGGTAGTGTCGGAAGTGCAAACGGGCACCAACGCCATCGCCACGGCATCGGGCGAAATCGCCGCCGGCAACCAGGATTTGTCGGCGCGCACGGAGCAGCAAGCCAGTTCGCTGGAAGAGACGGCGTCGTCGATGGAAGAATTGACCAGCACCGTGAAGCAGAATGCGGACAATGCGCGCCAGGCCAATCAGATGGCGGTGGCCGCTTCGGGTGTGGCCGAACGGGGCGGCAGCATCGTCAGCCAGGTGGTCGACACCATGGGTGCCATCGACACGGCATCGACGAAAATCGTCGACATCATCGGCGTCATCGACGGCATCGCCTTCCAGACGAATATCCTGGCCTTGAACGCGGCCGTCGAAGCGGCGCGCGCCGGCGAACAGGGGCGCGGCTTTGCCGTCGTCGCCACGGAAGTACGCAGCCTGGCGCAGCGCTCGGCTGCGGCGGCGCGCGAAATCAAGACCCTGATCGGCGACTCGGTGGAACAGGTCAATAACGGCACGCGGCTGGTGCAGCAGGCCGGCAACACCATGGGCGAAGTGGTCGACAGCGTGCGCAGAGTCACCGACATCATGGCCGAAATCACTGCCGCCAGCGCCGAGCAAAGCCTGGGCATCGATCAGGTCAACCAGGCCATCGCGCAGATGGATCAGGTGACGCAGCAAAATGCGGCCCTGGTGGAAGAAGCGGCGGCAGCGGCCGAAAGCATGCAGGACCAGGCGGCGCGCCTGGCGCAAGTGGCGGCCGGCTTCCAGCTCGAACACGTGGCCACGGCAGCGCCGGTGCGTAGCGCGCGGCCGGCTGCCACCCAACTGGTCAAGCCGACAGCCAGGAGCGCAGCGGCCAGGCAGCCAGGCACTACGGCCAGGAGCGCGATTCCTGCACGCAAGCCCCAGGCGCAGGTGGCTGGCGAGCAGGACTGGGAAGAATTTTAAGGCGGGCAACAGGGCTGCTCAGAGGGTTTGACAGCGCCCTGGCGCGGGCGGATACTTGTTTCAGGTGGCATGGCGCACCACAGGCAACAATACGTGTGGCGCTTGACATCGTTCTGCGGGAGCACGAACATGAAATGTATCAGCGACATCAGAGAACAGCTGCGCCTGAGCTTGCTGTTCGCCTTGCTGCTGTGCGCAGCCCTTGCCGGTTGCGCCACGGCGCCCGCCACCCCACCACCGCCCGACCTGTTCAACGATGCCCGCTTCGCCGCGCCCACCGTGGCGGTCGACCCGCAGCAGGCGTTTGCCATGAGCGATGCCATGCGGCACTATGTGCGTGTCGATATCGCGCGCGAGGGGCGCGGCAAGAATCCCCGCCGCGCGCTCGCCGATGCCCTGCGCAACAGGGCGGGACTGCAGCTGGAATATGATGCCGACATGACGCGCACGGCGGCACAGGCGTTCGACGCGCGCAGCGGCAATTGCCTGTCCCTGGTGCTGATGACGGCCGCACTGGCCAAGGAAATGGGAATCGATGTGCACTACCAGGTGGTCCTGGGAGAGGAAAGCTGGAGCCGCAGCGGCGGCATGTATTTCGTCGCCGGCCACGTCAATCTCGCACTGGAACGCCGCCCCCTCAGCAATGCGGTCGGCTACGACGCCGATGCCGTCCTGCTCATCGATTTCCTGCCAGGCGAGGACCTCGCAGGGCAGCGCACGCTGCAAATCGGCGAGGCGACCATCCTGGCCATGTACCTCAACAATCGCGCCGCCGAAACCATGGCCAGCGGCGAGCTCGATCAAGCCTACTGGTATGCCCGCGCCGCCATCCTGCAAGACCCCACGTTTGCGGGCGCCTTCAATACCCTGGGCATCATCCAGCTGCGCCACGGCGACATCGAGCCGGCGCGACGCACGCTCGCCTACGCACTGGAACGCTCGCCATCGAACACCGTGCTGCTGTCCAATCTGGCGCAGGCACTCGACGGCCTGGGGCGTGCGAACGAAGCACAACTGCTGCGGCGCAAATTGCTGACCCTGCAGCCAGAGCCGCCCTTCCACTTTTTCAACCTGGGCCAGCGCGCCATGGAAATCGCCGACTACCAGGAAGCGGCACGCCTGTTCAAGCGCGAGATCGCGCGCGACCCCTACTACCATGAATTCCACTTCTGGCTGGCGCAGGCCTACGCGCGCATGGGCCAGCTGGCGCAGGCCGGACGCCAGCTGGAACTGGCGATGGACAACAGCACCACGCGCAGCGAGCACGGGCTGTATGCGGCCAAGCTGCTACGGCTGCGCGCCGCCGCGCATTAAGCGGCGTCAGTCTTCCAGGAACATCTGCTGCAGATCGTTCAAAAAGCGCAATCCCAGCTCCGTCGGGCGGATGATCTGGTGGTCGCGGTACAGCAAGCCTTTTGCTTCGGCCGCATTCAGCGGCTGCTCGATGGCGTTGATGGCCAGGCCGGTGCGTTCGGCGAACAGGTTGGGCGAAAAGCCCTGCGTCAGGCGCAGGGTATTGAGCATGAATTCAAAACCCATTTCCTCGCGTGCCAGTTCGCGCTCTTCCTGCACCGGGCTACCGGCCAGTACCGCATCCATGTAGGCGCGCGGCTGCTTGTAGCGGGCCTGACGCAGCACGCGGTGCGGGAACGAGATTTTTGAATGCGCGCCCGCGCCGATGCCCAGGTAATCGCCGAATTCCCAGTAATTGCGGTTGTGCTTTGCCTGGCGGCCCGGCTGCGCGTAGGCCGACACTTCGTAGCGGCCATAACCGGCCTGCGCCGCGCGCGCGGCCACCATGTCGGCGATGTCGGCGCTTTCGTCGTCGTCCGGCAGTACCGGCGGGTACTTGGCGAACAGGGTGTTCGGTTCCAGGGTCAGGTGGTACAGCGACAGGTGCGGCGGCGCGAACGACAGCGCCGTTTCCAGGTCCTGCTGCGCCTCGGCCAGGGTTTGCGTGGGCAGCGCGTACATCAGGTCGAGATTGAAATTGTCGAAGTTGGCGTGCGCGATGTCCACCGCGCGGCGCGCTTCATGGTCGTCATGGATGCGCCCCAGCGCCTGCAGATGGCGGCCATTGAAGCTCTGGATGCCGATCGACAGGCGGTTGATGCCGCTGGCCCGGTAGGACTTGAATTTTTCTGCTTCGAAGGTGCCCGGATTGGCTTCCATGGTGATTTCGCAATCAGGCTCCAGGGGCAGCAAGGTGCGCACGTCCGACATCAGGCGGTCCAGCCCCGCTGCCGTCATCAGGCTGGGCGTGCCGCCGCCGATGAAGATGGTGTGGATTTTGCGGCCCCAGATCAGCGGCAGCGCCATTTCCAGGTCCAGCCGCAGCGCCGCCAGGTATTCCTCTTCCGGAAAGCTGCCACGCACCTCGTGCGAATTGAAATCGCAATACGGGCATTTTTTCACGCACCACGGGAAATGGATGTACAGCGATAGCGGCGGCAGCGCCGTCAGGTTCAGCGCGCCCGGCTGCAGGTACTTCAGCGCCGCTCCCGCCGCGCCGGAAATGCCTTCCTGCGGCGCGGGCGAGGCTCCTGGCTTCGCTACAGATTTGGCAACGGCGCCCACCAGTTTGATCGGGATCATCGCAGGGTCCGCAGTTTGTCGACCAGCGCGCGCAGGGCCTGGCCCCGGTGCGACAGCGCGTTCTTTTCATCGGACGTCAGTTCGGCCGCGCACTTGCCCAGCGCAGGCAGGTAGAAATGCGGATCGTAGCCAAAACCGCCCTGGCCGCGCGGCAGGGCGATCATCTCGCCATTCCAGCGGCCGTCGGCGATCACCGGCTGCGGGTCGTCCGCATGGCGCACGTACACCAGCACGCAGTAGTAATACGCGGACTTGTCGGCATGCGTTTCCAGGTCGGCGATCAGCCTGGCGCTGTTGGCGGCATCCGATTTCGGTTCGCCCGCATAACGGGCCGAATACACGCCCGGCGCACCACCGAGCGCATTCACGCACACGCCCGAATCGTCGGCCAGCGCCGGCAAGCCCGTCAGGCGCGACGCATGGCGCGCCTTTTGCAAGGCGTTTTCCACGAAGGTATGGAACGGTTCGTCGCTTTCCGGCACGGCATACTCGCCCTGGGCGTGGACGGAAAAACCGATGCTCGAGAGCAGCTCGTTGAATTCCTTGAGCTTGCCGGCGTTGTTGGAGGCGAGGATGAGGCGTTGGGTCATGTCAGTAGTCCGGTTGAAGTGCCGACATTGTAAACCCTTTGCGCTCCCCTCACCTTGGCCCACTGCCGCGCTCAACGGCGGCAAATGTGGGCTTGTTGCCCGGTGCGGCGGGCAACAGGATGTAAATCGATGTAAAGATCAGATCCCCAATGCTTGCTTCTGCAGGGCGATCAGGTCGGCGATGCCACCCTGCGCCAGGTCCAGCAAACGGTTCATGCCGGCGCGGTCAAACGCGGCGCCTTCGGCCGTGCCCTGCACTTCGATGAAGTGGCCCGCTTCCGTCATCACCACATTCATGTCCGTGTCGCAACCCGAATCTTCCACATAGTCCAGGTCCAGCACCGGCATGCCCTGGTAGACGCCCACCGAGATGGCGGCGACAAAGCTTTTTACGGGGATGGCGGCAATTGCGCCGCGCGCCTGCAGCTGGAAAAACGCGTCATACGCGGCCACCATGGCACCCGTGATCGAAGCCGTGCGCGTGCCGCCGTCGGCCTGGATCACGTCGCAATCGAGGTGCAGGGTGCGTTCGCCGAACGCTTGCAGATCAAAGGCGGCGCGCAGCGAGCGCCCGATCAGGCGCTGGATTTCCTGCGTGCGGCCGGACTGCTTGCCGCGCGCCGCTTCGCGGTCCATGCGGGTGTGCGTCGAGCGGGGCAGCATGCCGTACTCGGCCGTCAACCAGCCCTGGCCCTTGCCCTTCAGGAAACCCGGCACCTTGTCTTCGATGCTGGCGGTGCAAATGACCTTGGTGTCGCCGCATTCGATCAGCACCGAGCCCTCGGCATGCTTGGTGTACTGGCGGGTGATGCGGATGGCGCGCAGCGCGTCGACGGCGCGGCCGCTCGGGCGGGATTCAAATGTCATGGGAGTGTCCTGTGTGATTGGGGTTGCGGTCGCGATTTTACCACTGCGGCGCCATGACACGGCGCAGGGCGGCTTGCACACACGATCCCTACAATCCTGCCCCACCAAACACAATTTTCTTTACAATGCCGTAAAACGCACACTATTCAGCAATTTTCAGGCCATCGCGCTCTTCGGTCCTGTTTTGCGGCGCGGGCGGTATTGCCTGCGCTGGCTGATTAAGTGTATAAGTGACTGTATACAAGATCAAATCGGGGAATCCTTTGAGCATTTCAAGCATGACAGGCTACGCGGTTGCCACCAGCGAAGGTGCTGCAGGCACACTGACAATTGAAATCAAGAGCGTCAACTCGCGCTTTCTCGACCTGCAATTCCGCATCAACGACGATCTGCGGGCGCTGGAGCCTGACTTGCGTGCCGCCGTCATGTCCGCCATCACACGCGGCAAAGTCGAGGTACGCCTGAGCTTTGGCCGCAAGGCTGCGACGGCCGGCACGCAGGCGCTGAACCTGCCCCTGCTGGCCGAACTGGCGCGCCTGCAAAACGAAGTGGGTCAGCATTTTGTCTCCGCTCCCGTCATGACGGTGGCCGAACTGCTGCGCTGGCCTGGCGTCATCGAAGAAGCACAAGTGGGGCAAGAATCCTTGCAGGCGGACGTGGGCGCGCTGACCAAACGCACCGTGACGGCCTTCGTTGACAGCCGCAAGCGCGAAGGCGCGGCGCTCGAAACGGTGCTGGTGTCGCGCATCGAAGCGATGGAAGCCATCGTCAAGCGCATCACGCCCTTGATTCCGCAAGTGGTGGCGGCCTTCCAGCAAAAAGCCATCGAACGCATGCAAGATGCGCTGGGCCTGGCCAGCCAGGGCTCGAATTCGGCCCTGTCGCGCCAGGACGCCATGGAGCGCATCCGCCAGGAAGTCATTTTGTATGGCATCCGCATCGACGTCTCGGAAGAACTGGCGCGCCTGTCGGCCCACCTGGGCGAAACGCGCCACATCCTCGCCAAGGGCGGGCAAGTGGGCAAGCGCCTCGACTTCATGATGCAGGAACTGAATCGCGAAGCCAATACGCTGGGCGCCAAGGCGTCCGTCAAGGAACTGGCCGACGCCTCGATGGACTTGAAGCTGCTGATCGAGCAAATGCGCGAACAAGTGCAGAACCTGGAGTAAGCGATGGCCACGCCACGCACATGGATACTCGCCAGCGCCGCCCTGGCGCTGCTGGCAGCAGGCGCGCAGGCGCAAACGGCGCAGCAGCCATCGCCGTACGCTATCGAAAGCTGCGCCTCCGGCTGCTTCGTGCTCAAGGAGCGCGGCGCCGCCATCTACACGGGCGCCGATCCTGCCTCTTATCGCATCTGCTCGCGCAGCAGCCTGGGCGCGGAAGTGTCCGTCGACACCACCGTCGTGCGCCTGAGTAACCGCGACTGCACCGATGTGAATGGCCGGGCCATCATCCTGAATGCGGGTGAAATCGCCGTGGGCCGGCTGCCCCGCTGAGGCTGCTCCGGACAGTTTGTTTTTTGTCATGCCGCCAGCAGGGACTGGCTCGCTGCCTTGCCTCTTGGTAAAATACCGGATTGGGCGCCGCTTGCGCGAGCATCGGCGCCAACAACACGATTATTGAAAGATCCGCATGAGCCACCCTACCGCCTTCTCCGGCAGCCTGTTCGTGGTCGCCGCGCCATCGGGCGCCGGCAAATCGACACTGGTCAATGCATTGCTGGCGCAAGAGCCCGGCATCAAATTGTCGATCTCGACCACCACGCGCGCGCCCCGTCCGGGCGAGCAGCACGGCCGCGAGTACTATTTCACGACAGCGGAAGACTTTGTCGCGCGCGCCGACCAGGGCGAATTCCTGGAGTGGGCGGAAGTGCATGGCAATTACTATGGCACTTCGCGCATCATGGTGGAACAGCAAATGCTGGCCGGCACCGACATTCTGCTGGAAATCGACTGGCAGGGCGCGCGCCAGGTACGCAAGCAATTCCCCCGCGCCGCCGGCATTTTCATCCTGCCGCCATCGATCGATGCGCTGGAAGAGCGCCTGAACAAGCGCGGCCAGGACGAGCCGCATGTGATTACGCGCCGCCTGCTGGCGGCCGGCGGCGAAATCGCACACGCTCCCGAGTTCGAGTATGTTATTATCAATGAAGAGTTTACGGTCGCTTTGTCCGAACTGAGCGCGATCGTGAGAGCGGCCCGTTGCCGGTTTGCGCAACAAGCGGCCCGCAACGCATCGCTATTCGCCCAGCTGGGCCTGCACGCAGAATAATCGTCCCTGCACGCCAGTTCACACAGCGCCACGCACCACTATTAGGAGTTACTATGGCCCGTATCACCATCGAAGATTGCCTGAAACAGATCCCTAACCGCTTTCAGCTGACCCTGGCTGCAACCTACCGCGCACGTCAGTTGTTGCAAGGACACACCCCTAAGGTGGAAGCCAAGGACAAGCCTACCGTTGTCGCGCTGCGTGAAATCGCTGCCGGTAAAGTCGGCATCGAAATGCTGAAAAAGGTCCCGATGTAGTGGGAACCCGCGTGCCGGAACAGTGCTGACCCCTGGTTCTACCGTATCCTTTATTCACACTGTAAAGCAACGCGACGTTTTATGAGTCTGACCCCAGCCGACACGACTTCTGCAGCACTGCCGCCCCTGGCCCCGCGCCAGGCGGCAAAACCACAGGGTGCTTCCACGCCCGGTGTCGGCACGTCCGGCAGCGGCACTGTTGCAGCGCCTGCACCGGGCGTCGCCTCCGTCAGCCAGCTGGCCGACAAGCTGGCCGAATACCTGTCCCCCGCCGACCTGAAAAAAGTCAAGGAAGCCTACCGCTTCTCCGACGAAATGCACCTGGGCCAGATGCGCCGCTCGGGCGAGCCGTATATCTCGCATCCGATCGCTGTCGCCGAAATCTGCGCCGACTGGAAACTCGACGCGCAAGCCATCATGGCCGCCCTGCTGCACGACGTCATGGAAGACCAGGACGTCAAGAAGGAAGAGTTGATCGAGCGCTTCGGCGCGCCCGTGGCGCACCTGGTCGACGGCCTGTCGAAGCTGGAAAAAATCGAATTCCAGAGCCAGATCGAAGCGCAGGCGGAAAACTTCCGCAAGATGCTGCTGGCCATGGCGTCCGACGTGCGCGTGATCCTGATCAAGCTGGCCGACCGCCTGCACAATATGCGCACCTTGGACTTCATGACGGCGGCAAAAAAGCGCCGCATCGCCAGCGAGACCATGGAAGTGTACGTGCCGATCGCGCACCGCCTTGGCCTGAACAATATTTACCACGAGCTGCAGGACCTGTCGTTCTCGCACCTGTACCCGATGCGCTACCGCACCCTGGCGAAAGCCGTCAAGGCGGCGCGCGGCAACCGGCGCGAAGTGGTCAACAAGATCATGGAAGCGGTGAAAAGCACCCTGTCCATGGCCGAACTCGAGGCCGACGTCACGGGCCGCGAAAAGACCCTGTACGACATCTATAAAAAGATGCGCAACAAGCATTTGTCGTTCTCGCAAGTGCTGGACGTGTACGGCTTCCGCGTGGTGGTGGGCAGTTTTGCCGATTGTTACGTGACCCTGGGCACCCTGCACAGCCTGTACAAGCCCATGCCGGGCAAGTTCAAGGATTACATCGCGATCCGCAAGCTGAACGGCTACCAGTCGCTGCACACGACCGTCATCGGCCCCTACGGCACCCCCGTCGAATTCCAGATCCGCACCCAGGAAATGCACCGCACGGCCGAATCGGGCGTGGCGGCGCACTGGTTGTACAAGAGCGGCGAATCGAACCCGTCCGACTTGCAGCAGCGCACCCATGCGTGGCTGCAATCCTTGCTCGACATCCAGCAGCAGACGGGCGACTCGGCCGAATTCCTCGAACACGTCAAGGTCGACCTGTTCCCCGATTCCGTCTATGTGTTTACGCCGAAGTCGAAGATCATCGCCCTGCCGCGCGGCGCCACGGCCATCGACTTCGCCTATTCTATCCATACGGGCATCGGCGACCAGACCGTGGCCGTCAAGATCAACAACGAAACCTCGCCCTTGCGCACCGAGCTGCACAATGGCGACATCGTTGAAATCATCACCGATTCCTCGTCGCGCCCCAGCCCTACCTGGCTATCGTTCGTGCGCACCGGCAAGGCCCGTTCGGCCATCCGCCACCATTTGCGCACGATCAACCTGCCCGAATCGATCGCCCTGGGCCAGCAACTGCTATCGCAGGCGCTGCAGACGCTGAATATCGACGCCGACCTGCCGGCGCCGCTGGTCGAACGCCTGCTGAACGAGTCGAGCGCCAATTCCATGGACGAGCTGTATGCGGACATCGGCATCGGCAAGCGCATGGCCACCCTGGTGGCGCGCCACATCTTCGGCCTGATCGGCGGCGAAGCGGCCAGCATGCCGGTGGAACACAATAACGGCAGCGAACTCGACCCCGTTACCATTTGCGGCAGCGAAGGCGTCTCGGTGCAACTGGCGCCCTGCTGTTTGCCGATTCCCGGCGACCAGATCATCGGCCAGCTGCGCCGCGACCAGGGTTTGCTGGTGCACACGAGCGACTGCTCGCAAGCCAAGCGCCAGCGCGCCAAGGAACCGGACCGCTGGATCGCCGTGCGCTGGGGAACAGAACTGAACCGCCGCTTCGACTGCCGCATCAAGGTGCTGATCAACAGCGAACGGGGCATCCTGGCCCGCGTGGCCGCCGAAATCGGCGAGTCCGACGCCAATATCATCTATGTGGGCATGGACGAAGACAAGGACAACGTCCTCGACCAGCTGCGCTTCACCGTGCAAGTCAAGGACCGCGTCCACCTGGCCGCCCTGCTGCGCAATGTGCGCCGCGTCGCCGGGGTCAACCGGATACTCCGGGAGCGCAATTAAAAAAACGGCTGGCCAGATTTCTCTGCCCAGCCGTTTTTTCATGCGCCGAACATCAGATCAAGTCTCCCCCCGGCGCCGGATACGTCACTTCCAGCAATTCCAGTTCCTGCTCGCCCAGCGGCGTGTTGAGGGTGATGAGGTCGCCTTCGCGCGCCTTGGTGATGGTGCGGGCCATCGGCGAGACCCAGCTGATCTTGCCGTTCAGGGGGTCGAATTCATCGATGCCGACGATGGTGATGGTGTGCGTTTCGCCGTCGCTCGTGCGGTAGGTTACCGTGGCGCCGAAAAACACCTGGTCGTTGCCATGGTGTACGCTGGGGTCGACGATGGCGGCCAGGTCCATGCGCTTGGTGAGAAAGCGGATGCGGCGGTCAATTTCGCGCAGGCGCCGCTTGCCATAGATATAGTCGCCATTTTCCGAACGGTCGCCATTCGACGCCGCCCAATGCACGATACGCACCACTTCCGGACGGTCGACGTCGATCAGTTGCAGCAACTCTTCCTTGATGCGCTGGTAGCCGGCCGGCGTGATGTAGTTCTTGGCGCCGGCGGGGATGGCCAGCGCCAGCACGGCCGCTTCTTCATCGTCGTCGTTGTCGGATTCTTTTACAAAGGCTTTATTCATCTGCCTATTGTAGCCCCGCCAGCGCGCCACAGACACACCGGATGCAGGGGCAAACGGGCTTTTTTGACGTATCATCGAGGCAATCGCGGCAAACCTGCGCCGCACACGGAGACGGATGAAAAAATTCTACAGAGTCAGGCGCTGGCTGTTCGCGCCGCTGGTCTACCTGGCCGCCATCTTCCTGCTGATCGAGGAATGGCTGTGGGCGACGGGCGCGCGCATCATGCAGGTGGTGGCGCAATTTCCGCCCCTGCATGCGCTCGAAGCGTGGATCAAGCGGCTGCCGCCGTACTGGGCGCTGGCCGTCTTCGCGCTGCCGGCCGTACTGCTGTTTCCCGTCAAGCTGCTGGCCCTGTTGGCGATCGCGCGCGGCCATGCGTTTTCCGGCATCGGCGTGATCGTCATCGCCAAGCTGGGCGGCGCGGCCGCCGTGGCCCGCCTGTACAGCCTGACGCGCCCTACCCTGCTCAGTTTGCCGTGGTTTGCGCGCTGGCATGGCCTGTTCATGGAAACCAAGGACCGCTGGATCGCCCGCCTGCGCGCCACGCGTCCGTGGCGGCGCGTCAGCCGCCTGTCGGCCGCGCTGGGCCGCGCCCGCCGCGCCTGGTGGCAGCGCTTGCGCAAGAGCACGCCAGGTCGCCATCAATCCCGCCCAGCCAGGGTGCTGCGCCGCTTCGCCGCTTTCTGGCGCGCCCGCCGCTGATGAAGAAAGGCCATTCCATGCACGACACTCCCCGGCTGGCCCCCGCCATGCGCGCGGCGGCGCCGGAAATCTACCTGTACGACGCGGCCAGCTTGCAATTGCTGGACGCCAACGATGCCGCCTGCGACAACTTGCAATATGCACGCAAGCAATTGCTGACGATGACGCCCTTCACCCTGGCGCCGCAGCTCGACGCGCAGCAGCTGGCCGCCGTGCTGGCGACTTTGGACGACAGCATCGGCGCGCAAGCCCTGCTGCACGTGCAGCAGCGCCGCCGCGATGGCAGCCGGTATTCGCTCAGCCTGCACCTGTCGCGCGCCAGCCGCCAGGGGCGCGCCCTGCTCCTGGCCGAGGGCGAAGACTTGCGCACGCCGCAGGCGACGGCCGCCGCCCTGGCGCAGGTGCAGTCGCGCTTCAACGCCATCGTCTCGAATACGCCGGGCCTGGTGTACCAGTTCTGCCTGCATGCGGATGGTCGGGCATCTTTTGCCTACCTGAGCGATGGCTGCCAGGCCTTGCTGGGCTTGGAGCCGGCACAGCTGCATGCGCGCCCGGAACTGTTCTACCAGCTGATACTGGCCGACGACCGCGCCTCGTATCTCGAGTCGATGCAGGCCTCAAAGACGGCCTTGTGGAGCTGGAACTGGGAAGGCCGGATCTGGATCGATGCCTGGAAGGACGTCAAATGGATCAACCTGCGCTCCACGCCGCGCGCGCTGGCCGACGGCACGGTGCAGTGGGAAGGCATCATGACGAATATCACGGAAAGCCGGCTCGAACAGATCGAAGTGCGCCAGTCGCGCGCCCGCCTGGCCGAACTGACGGCGCATATCGACAAGGTCAAGGAACACGAACGCACGCGTCTGGCGCGCGAACTGCACGATGACCTGGGCGGCAATTTGACGGCGATCAAGATGGCGCTGGCCATGCTGGCGCGCCGCCTGCCCCCGAACGACCCGCAGTTGCAGGAAAAGGCCGACTATGTCGATGCCCTGGTCGACCGCAGCATCGACGCCGTACACCGTATTTCGCTGGACTTGCGTCCTTCCATGCTGGACCTGGGCCTGGTTGCCGCGCTGGACTGGCAGGTGAAGGAATTCGCGCGCCAGGCCGGCATCGAATGCCAGTTCATTTCGAACTGTCAGCACATCGATCTGGAGCTGGACCAGGCAACCAGCCTGTTCCGCATCGCCCAGGAAGCGCTGACGAATATCGCCAAACATGCGCAGGCGAGCAAGGTGACCGTGCGCCTGGCCCGGCAGCGCCAGCATATCAGCCTGTCGATCGCCGACAATGGCGTCGGCATGCGCCTGTCCGACCGCGCCAAGCCGCAATCGTTCGGCATCCGCGGCATGGCCGAACGCGCCAGCGCGCTGGGCGGCACCCTGAGCCTGACGGATGGACCGGACGGCGGCACCATCCTGAGCATAAAAATCCGGCTGACCACAGCGCGAGAGGCGATAATAGCGGCTGCAGCCAGTGCGCCCGCGCACAGCGGGCCGCCGTCAGACACGGCCTAGTGGGTGAATAAGATAGGAAACAACGTCGTCATGAAAGAAAAAGCCACCATCCGAGTATTCATCGCCGACGATCACGCGATCGTGCGCGAGGGCTTGAAACAAATCCTCGCCGATACGAAGGACATCATCGTTGCCGGCGAGGCTGAAAATGGCCACGACGCCATCAAACTGTTCCGCGGCTCGAAATGCCAGGTGTTGCTGCTCGACATCTCCCTGCCCGACCGCAGCGGCATCGAGGTGCTCAAGCAGATCAAGAAGGAAAAGCCGGAACTGGCCGTGCTGATGCTCTCCATGCACCGCGAAGACCAGTACGCCATCCGTTCGCTCAAGGCGGGCGCGGCCGGCTACCTGACGAAACAGAGTGCCCCGCGCGAACTGGTCACGGCCATCCGCCAGGTGGCGCAAGGCTTGAAATACATCAGCGCCTCGCTGGCGCAGGAACTGGCCAGCACGGTGGGCGAAGACCACGAAACGGCCTTGCACGACACCTTGTCGGACCGCGAATACCAGACCCTGGTCATGATCGCCTCGGGCAAGGCGGTGGGCGCCATCGCCGAAGAGCTCAAATTATCCGTGAAAACCGTCAGCGAATACCGCGCCCGCTTGCTGGTCAAGATGAAACTCAAGAACAGCGCCGAATTGACGCATTACGCCATCCGCAACCAGCTGGTGGATTGACTACAAAACGGCATGCCCGCTGGCATCGGGCGAATTGACAGGACTTCTCCTTGCTTCTCGCACAATAAGTTCTTTGCCAACTCGCCTATCATGGGGATAATGAGAAATATCTGAAAAGGCTGCGCCTACATGTCCAGTAAATTGCCAACTCCACCAGCAAGCGCGCCCGCTGGCACCACGACTACCGCCGCCGCTGCGGCGATGAATCCGGCCGATATCGCCCGCGAAGCGTTTCGACGCCTGGCCACGCGCCGCATCGCCCCCACGCCGAGCGCCTACCGCGATATCTACAATGAAATCGCCGGCATCAGCGAACCGGACGATACGCCTGCCACCCCGGCTGCCGTGCTGGCCGCCAGCGCTCCCACGGAGAGCGGCGCGGAAAACGTCCTGACGCAATTTGCCGCCAAGATGAGCGAATCGGCGGGCGAACTGGGCGACTTTGGCCGACGCTTCCAGCGCGCCCTCAAAGCGCGCGACTGGGACAGCTATGCGCGCACCTTGGCGCAACTGGCGGAAAAACAGGTCAAGAAAGGCGGCGGCATCGAATTGCCGCCCCTGCCGGACGGCGAACAGACGCGCACCCTGCGTGAATTGCTCAGCCGCACCCTGGGCTTTGCCGTCGCCACCTTGCTGACGGGCACGCCCGCGCTGGTAGAAGAAGCCGAATCCCTGGGCGCGGCCATCAAACTGGCGCACACGGAAGAGGCGCTGAACGAAGCGGCGCTGCGCCTGAAGCAGCTGTGCTACCAGATCGAACTCAAAAGCGGCGACACGGCCGAACAGCAGGAATTGCTGCTGCGCCTGTTCAAGTTGTTGCTGGACAACGTCAGCCAATTGCTCGACGACGACAGCTGGCTGCGCGGCCAGGTCGATGCCGTGCAAAACCTGATCGCCGGCCCGCTCGACCAGCGCGCGCTGGAAGACGCCACGCGCAGCCTGAAGGAAGTCATCTACAAGCAGAGCCAGCTCAAGCACAGCCTGTCCGACGTCAAGCTGACGGTGAAGAACATGATGATGACCTTCATCGACCGCCTGGGGCAAGTGGCGGCCAGCACGGGCGACTTCCATGAAAAGATCGGCGGCTATTCGGAAAAGATCAGCCAGGCGGAAAATATCAGCGAATTGAACAGCGTTCTCGACGAAGTTTTGCGCGAAACGCGCATGGTGCAGAACGAAGCCCTGCGCGCACGCGACAAAATGGTGCTGGCGCGCCAGGAAGTACAGGATGCGGAACAGCGCATCCACACCCTGGAAGCGAAGCTCCAGCATATGAGCGAACTGGTGCGGGAAGACCAGTTGACAGGCAGCCTGAACCGCCGTGGCCTGGACGATGTGTTCGAGCGCGAGACGGCCCGCTCCGACCGCCGCGGCACCCCGCTGTGCATCGCCATGCTGGACCTGGACGATTTCAAGCGCCTGAACGACACGTATGGCCACCTGGCTGGCGATGCCGCCTTGAAACACCTGGTGAAGATCGTCAAGGAAACCCTGCGCTCGATGGACGTCATCGCCCGCTTCGGCGGCGAGGAATTTCTCATCTTGCTGCCGGAAACCACGGTCGAAGCGGCCGCGTCGACCATGACGCGCTTGCAGCGCGAACTGACCCGGCATTTCTTCCTGCACGACAACGAAAAAGTGCTGATCACCTTTTCCGCCGGCGTGGCCCTGCGCCTGCCCAACGAAGACCAGGCCGAGCTGGTCAAGCGCGCCGACCGCGCCATGTACCAGGCCAAGCAGACGGGCAAGAATCGCGTGGTGGTGGCGGACTGAGCCCGGCCCGCTGCATGATATGCCGTCCCGCTGCCCAGCCGGACGGCATTTTTCATTTCAAAACAACAACAATCACTCTCCTTCCTGCACTTCGCCAGCATCCACGCGATATGAAAATAAAACTGTTTTCACCCTCAAGTTTCCCAAAATCATGCCGTTTAGCGCGCCGTCTTGCACAAACTGAAGGGCTAAAAATTAAAATTTAAAGCACTTTCCGCCATAAATTTTCCCGCAGAGCAACCGTTACCCTAAATAACAGCGGCTTGATTGTCCCGGAACAGCGGGGCAGGCCAAAGTGACTAGCACATAGCGCAATGTAGTATCTGTCTGGAGAAACATCATGGCTGCAGTAATTAATACCAACATCTCGTCCCTGAATTCGCAACGCAACCTGTCGACTTCGCAATCGTCCCTGGCCACCTCGCTGCAACGCTTGTCCTCCGGCCTGCGTATCAACAGCGCCAAGGATGATGCTGCTGGTCTGGCGATTTCCGACCGCATGACGTCGCAAATTCGCGGCATGACCCAAGCCACCCGCAATGCAAACGACGGCGTTTCGCTGGCGCAAACGGCTGAAGGCGCGTTGGCAAGCTCGGGCGACATCCTGCAACGTATCCGCGAACTGGCAGTGCAATCGTCGAACTCGACGAACTCGTCGAGCGACCGCCAGGCGCTGCAAACCGAGGTAGGCCAACTGGGTTCGGAACTGAACCGCATCGCCACCACGACCTCGTTCAACGGCCAGGCGCTGCTGGATGGCACCATGGGCACGGCCAACTTCCAAGTCGGCGCAGATGCCAATCAGCTGATTTCCGCCAGCGGCGCGAACTTCCTGACTAGCACCTACGGCAATAATCGCGTGCAAAATGATGCGACCGCCGTCCTCGCCACCTCGGCAACGGCAACGGCTGGATCGGTGATCGTCGCCGGCGCACGCGGCACCTCCACTGTCACCACCAAAGCCAACGACAGCGCGCAAACCATCGCCGCCAGCGTCAACAAGGTAAGCGCCGATACGGGCGTGACGGCAACGGCCAAGACCGCCACCAGCCTGAAACTCGGCTCCACCGAAGCCTATTCGTTCACCCTCGTGGGCGACAATACTGCCACTGGCAAAGAAGCACAGATTTCCTTTTCGGTGGGCGCCGGCCAGTCAGCTTCCGACTATGCAGCAGGCATCAATGCAATCAATGCGCAAACGTCGAAAACCGGCGTCACCGCAGAATACGATTCATCGACCAGCAGCATGAAACTGACGCATGCCGACGGCGCCGACATTGCCATCAAAAACACGGCAGCTGCTGGCAACACCGTCTTCAATATCGATTCCTACAAGGCGGACAAAACCTTGACAGGTTCCGCGTTTGACGCAAAGGCCCTTAACGCGGTCGCCGTCGCCAACGGCACCGTTACCTACGATGCGCCAGGCAGCTTTGCCATCACCGACACGTCGGGCTTGAAAGCCACGAACAAGACATCGGACTTGAAATCGGTAGCTTCACTGGACGTGACTTCGTTTGACGGCGCCCAGTTGGCACTGAAAATTGCCGATGCAGCACTGGCAACGGTGAACGGCCAACGCGCCCAGTACGGCGCCTTGCAATCGCGCTTCTCGTCGGCGATCTCCAACTTGCAATCGACGACGGAAAACCTGTCCGCATCGCGCAGCCGCATCGTCGATACGGACTTCGCCTCGGAAACGGCCAGCCTGACCCGTGGCCAGATCCTGCAACAAGCTGGTACGGCCATGCTGGCGCAAGCAAACTCGCTGCCAAACGGTGTCCTGAGCCTGCTGCGCGGCTAATCTCCGATTAGCCAGGCAACAGCGTAGGACTCTGATTCCCCTGCCGGATTTTTTTGGCAGGGGAATTTTCACTAGGAGAGCACCATGACTATCGACACGATAGCGGCCGCCTCCGCGGCCAGGATGGACAAGAGTTATGTGTCTGCGGACACGTCGGCAGCGCGCCCGGCAGCGCCACGGGCTGCCACGGAGAACAGCACGGTTGCGCCACAGCAAGCCGGCAAGGAACCCAGCCGGGAGCAGTTGAACAAGGCGGTATCGGCGCTGAACCAATCGTCGCAAATGAAGACGCAAGGCCTGGAGTTTTCCATCGATGAAGACAGTCAGCGCACGGTGGTGAAGGTCATCGACCAGGAAACAAAGGAAGTACTGCGCCAGATACCCACCAGGGAAGCCTTGGAACTGGCCAAGACCTTTGACTCCACCAAAGGCTCGCTGATCAGTCAAAGCGCATAACGATGGCGTTGCACACGGACTTGCAGCATCGTGACAGTATGCATTGGCATGACCACGGGGTACGATAGCCTGGCTATCCAGCCCCGTCTTTTTATTAAAAATTGAGCAACAGTTTCCTGTCACTCCTCCATTTTTCTGCTCCCGCTGAAAACAGCGCGGTAAATCCCCCTCTCAAGTCCTGATTGATTCTGCCGATAACAGCTTATATTAGCGTTTTCCTAGGAGCATTCCGTGGCCATTACCCCTACATTATCATCCGTTGGCATCGGCGCCGGCGCCAGCGGCCTGGACGTGGGCGCCATCATCGACAAGCTGATGACCGCGGAAGCGGCGCCGCTAGGTACTTTTGACAAGAAGACGGCCTCCTACCAGGCCAAGCTCAGCGCCCTGGGCGCTCTGAGCGGCGCCGTCAGTACTTTCCAGGGCTCATTGTCGGCGCTGACCAATTCGAGCAACTTCCGCGCCGTCAGCGCCACGCCGTCCGATCCGCTGGTGTTCTCGGCCAGTGCCGGTGCCAAGGCCGTCGCCGGCAGCTACAACATCAACGTTTCCCAGCTGGCGCAGGCGCAGACGCTGACATCGGGCGGCATGGCCAGCAAGCTGTCGACTATCGGCAGCGGCGCCAAGACCACGGTTTCCTTTCAGCTGGGCTCGCTCGCCGGCGGCACTTTTGGTGTAACGGGCACGGCACTGGGCGGCAGCACCCTGCTCACGGGCGTGAGCAACGGCTCGCTGATCATGAACGGCACGGCCATTCCGACGGATGCCAGCACCAAGAGCGCACGCGCGCTGGCGGACGCCATCAACGCCAAGAGCAGCACCACGGGCGTGACCGCCACGGCCCAGCCAACGGCCAGCAACGCCTCCATGTTCAGCGGCTTCGGCAATATCGCCACCGGTGCGGACGGTACCTATACGCTGTCGGTTGGCGGCATCGAGATCGTGACCCAGGGTAACAGCGTCGCCGCAGGCAGCGGCATCACGGCCGCCTCGCTCGACACGACACTTACCGGTCCGAATGCCGTCTCGAATGCGCTGGCGGCGGCGAATATCACCGTCACTGGCAAGGCGGCAGACGGCACCTTGCAATTTACGCGTGCCGATGGTTCCAACCTTAACATCGAAGAAGTGGTCACAGGCAGTGTCATGGGCGGCATCGGACACGCCGCCAATGCCACCAACGATGGTTCGAATGTCACGCTTGCCAGTTCGATCACCCTGGCCTCGGGCAATGCCAGCCCCATCGTCGTCGCCGGCAGCAACCCTGCAGCAGCAGGACTGACAGCAGGCACGGGCGGCAGCTACATGAACACGAACTTCACCCAGGATGGCACGCAGGCGACAGGCTCGGTGGTGATCGACGCCACCAACAACAGCTTGCAAGGCATACGCGATGCCATCAATAACGCGGGCCTGGGCGTCACCGCCAGCATCGTGTCCGACGGTAGCGACAAGCCGTATCACCTGGTGCTCAGTTCGACCAAGACGGGTGCCAATTCGGCCATGAAGATTTCGCTCAGCGGCAGCGATGGCCAGCCGGCCGACAGCGCCTTGAACGGTCTGCTGTCCTACGATGCTTCCGGCACGCAGAACCTGAAGCAGAACAGCGCGGCGCAAAACACCAACTTCAGCGTCAACGGCATTGCCATCACCAGCAGCTCGAACAACGTCGATACAGCGATCGAAGGCGTCACCTTGGGCATCACCAAGATAGGCACGTCCAGCCTGTCGGTGGCCAAGGATACCTCGACGGTGAAGACCAGCATCACCGCCTTCGTCAAAGCCTACAATGAATTGAACACCTCGATCGGCAAGATGACAGCCTTCAATCCCGACACCAAGACGGGTGGCGTATTGCTGGGCGACTCGACCGTCCAATCGATCCAGAGCCAGCTGCGCCGGCAGCTGGGCGCGCCGATTACCGGCTTGAGCAGCGGCATGAGCAATCTGAGTCAGGTGGGTATCTCCTTCCAAAAAGATGGCAGCCTGGCCCTGGATAGCAGCAAGCTTGACAAGGCGATCAGTGCAAATTTCAATGATATCGCCGGCCTGTTTTCAGCCATCGGCAAGGCCAGCGACAGCAACGTGGCCTTCACCAGTTCGACGGCCGCCACCAAGCCAGGCACCTATGACCTGACCATCACCACCATGGCTAGCCAGGGTTCGCTCACGTCCGATGGCGTGTTGGCAGCCAGCACCACGATTGCCAGCGACACCACCTGGAATGTCACCCTCAACGATACCGACCCTTCGGCGGCCAAGAATACGGCCCAGGTGACGATACCGGCGGGCACCTATACGCCGGCGCAGATGGCATCGCTGATGCAATCGTCGATCAACGGCGTGAAGGCTTTTTCAGACAATGGCTCGACGGTCTCCGCTTCGATCGACGGTACCGGCAAACTGGTCCTGGTGTCTAGCCGCTATGGTTCGGTATCGAATTTGGCCTTGAGCAACGGCACGGGGACCGGTATAGAGAGTCTGTTTGGCACAGCCAAACCCGTCAAGGGCGCCGACGTGGCTGGCACCCTGGGCGGGCAACCTGTGGTCGGCTCCGGCCAGAGCCTGACGGGTGCACCCGGTTCGCCAGCGGAAGGCTTGAAAATTGACGTGACCGGCGGCGTTGTCGGCTCGCGCGGCACGGTTAGTTTCTCGCAAGGCTATGCTTATCAGTTGAACAACCTGGCCACTTCCTTCCTGGGTACGGACGGCATGCTCACCAACAAGTCCAAAGGCATCAACGACAGCATCAAGTCGGTGGCGGCGCAGCGCGACAAGTTCAGCGAAAAACTGAACGACATCGAAGCGCGCTACCGCGCCCAGTACTCGCGCCTGGACGTATCCCTGAACAAATTACAGAGCACGCAAACCTATTTAACCCAGCAGCTGGCCGCCATCGCCGCCAACCGTTAAGCGCCATCATCAGGAGAATATATGTTTGGAACCCAACAACGCGGCGTCAATGCCTACGCCAAGGTCGGCCTGGAAACGGGCATAGGCTCGGCCTCGCCGCACAAGCTGATCGTGATGCTGTACGACGGTGCCCTGGTGGCCGTGCTCAGCGCACAAGTGCACATGAAATCGGGCAATATTCCAGAAAAAGGCAAGTCCATCTCGAAAGCCATCCAGATCATCGACAATGGCTTGCGTGCCAGCTTGGACAAGGAAGCGGGCGGCCAGATCGCCGAAGGCCTCGATGCCCTGTACGAGTACATGGGCGCGCGCCTGCTGACGGCTAACCTGAACAACGATATTACCCTGCTGGAAGAAGTGCAGCGCTTGCTGACCGACTTGCGCGAAACCTGGAACGCCATCGGTTCCACGCCCGCCGCCATTCCCGGCGCCGATTTGAAACGTAGACCCAGCCTTGCGAGCGCCTGACCCATGATGACCAACCAAGAAGTCCTGACCACCTATGAAACCATGCAGTCCCTGATGGGCTGGATGGTGACTGCCGCCAGCAACGCCGACTGGGACGCGCTCGAAGCGCTGGAGCAGCAAGTGAGCGCGCACGTGGAAGCGCTGAAGGCGAATGAAGCAAAAGTCGTGCTGGAAAGCGCCGGCCGTCAGCGCAAGGTCGCCCTGATCAAGCAGATACTGGAAGATGACCGCAAGATCCGCGACCTGACCATGCCGTGGATGGCGCAATTGTCCAAGCTGATCAACAGCACCGGCACCGAACGGCGCCTGGCCAACGCCTACGGCGTTTAAACGCACAAGGGGCAAGGCAAAATACCATGTTGCCGAAGATGGATACGATCGGCATGACGCCCTTGACCCCGGTCAAGGGCGCGCGGGCGGCCGATGCCGTCGCCGACCCGCGCCAGGCCGAGTTCCAGCGCTCGCTGCAGGGGCTGATCGGCAAATCCATGCAGGGACAGGTGCTGGCCCGCATGGGCGACGGCAGCTTCCTGGTGCGCGTGGCTGGCACGCCGGCACGCATGCAGCTGCCGGCCGGCGCGCAGTTGGGCACGGAAATCCCGCTGACCTTGATCGGCATCAACCCCCGCCCCTCTTTTCAAATCGGCACTCACCGCGACCAGCCCGCCAGCGCCCTGCTGACGTATGCCGACGCGCAGGCCGAACCCGACGCCCTTGAAGCGCGCGGTGCCCAGGCCGGTGCCGCCCAGGCGGGCACGCGCGCCAGCAGCACGGCCGCCACCCTGCTCAGCCGCGCGCCCCTGACGCCGGCCAATTTGCTGCCCGCCTTGGCAAGCGATACGCCGGCGCCGGAACTGAGCACCACCGCGCGCGCCCTCAGCACGGTGCTCAGCCAGGCGGAAAGCGTGCCCGGTGCGCCCCTGGCGCTGGTCGGCAAGACACCGCTGATGGCCGCGCCGGGAACCGATCCGGCGCAAGTGGCGCAAAAACTGCGCGACACGCTCGGCAACAGCGGCTTGTTCTATGAATCGCATGTGGCCGAATGGGCCGAAGGCAAGCGCCCGCTGGCCTCGCTGCTGCTGGAACCGCAAATGCAAAAGGCCCAGCCGGGCGAGACGCCCAGGACGGGCACCGACCTGGCCTCGGCGCAACTGATCAATTTGCAGCTGCATACGCACGAACAGGCGCGCGTGCAGTGGCAGGGCGAAGCCTGGCCCGGCCAGAAGATGCAGTGGGATATCAGCCAGGATGCGCCGGAAAGCCAGCAGCACGATGGTCGCGATGGTGACGAAGAAGCGACGGCCTGGCGCAGCAATGTGCGCTTCCAGTTTCCCCTGCTGGGCGACCTGGCTGCGCACGTGGTCTTGCAGGGCGGCCGCGTGTCCATCCAGTTGCAGGCCGGCAGCGAAGGCAGCGCCGACACCCTGCGCCAGCACGCGGCGGCGCTGGAAGCGTCGCTGGACGCCGCCGGCTGGCCATTGTCGTCATTGACGATCGCCGGCAAGCCGGAGGCGGCCGAGCCAGCGGAAGCAGATGATGCTTGACGACACCAAGCGCAAGGTGCCGCAAACGGCTGTCGCACTGGCTTACCAGAGCGGCACGCCGGCGCCCAAGGTAGTGGCCAAGGGCAGCGGCCTGATCGCGGACCAGATCATCAGCACGGCGCGCGAACACGGCGTCTTTGTGCATGAATCGAAGGAATTGGTGGCGCTGCTGATGGATGTCGACATGGACCGCCAGATTCCGCCCGGCCTGTATCGGGCGATTGCGGAACTGCTGGCCTGGTTATATCATATTGAATCTGCGAAGGGCGGACCGATCCCGCCGCCGCCCGACACCAGCGTCAACCTCACCGATACATAGACAGGCATCAATGCAAGCACATATTATGGATTCCGGTCTCGAAAACTGGCATGATTTTGAAGTGGAATCGCGGCGGGAAATCATCGCCTTGCTGCGCAGCATCAGCGAAAAGAACCAGCTGATCCGCATGCTGATCCACGGAGAATCCGATGTGTGCGTCACCTCCATCCTGGAAGTCGATGCCGAACGCAATACCGTCATCCTCGACCGTTCCGTGAACGCCGACCAGAACCGGCGCATGCTGGCCGCCACCGGCATCTCGTTTGAAACCTCGCTCGACAAGATCCGCATCCTGTTTGCCAGCGCCCTGGTGGAAGAGTGCCAGTACGGCGGCACGCCCGCCTTGAAAATTGCCATTCCGGAAACATTGATCCGCTTGCAGCGGCGCGAGTATTACCGCATGACCACGCCCGTGAGCAATCCCGTACGCGTCTCGATTCCCCTGCCGCCCTCGCTGGGCGGCGCCGAGACCCTGTTTCCGCTGGCCGACATCAGCTGCGGCGGCATTGCCATCCTGGACAATAAACTGATATTGGGCGAGACCATCGGCAGGGAGTATCCCGGCTGTCGCATCGACTTGCCCGACGTCGGCATCGTCACCGCCACCTTGCAAATTCGCAATTCGCTGGACATGACCTTGCTGAACAATAAGCTGAACCGTCGCCTGGGCTGCCAGTTCGTCGACCTGCCGCGCAGCATGCTGGCGCATGTGCAACGCTATATCACGCGCCTGGAGCGTGAGAGGAATGCGCGCATGGCTGGACTCAGCTGATAACCCAGCCGAACGCTGGGGTAAATTAGATTTAAACCTGCATATTCATGATCTCGTGATACGCCGACACTAATTTATTGCGCACCTGCACCGTCGCCTGGAATTCGATGCTGGACTTTTGCATCGACACCATCACGTCTGACAGGCTGACCTTGTCGTCGCCCATGGTGAAGCGCTTGCCCAGGTCCGAGGATGCCGTTTGCGAGCTGCTCACAGAGTCGAGCGCGCTCTTGAAAGCATCGGCAAAATTCACCTTCGCCGCCGGCATCTCGGTCTGGATCGCCGGTATTTTCGCCTCCGGCCGCGTGGCCGCCGACTTCAGTTGCGCGATCATCGCCTCGATCCTGCTGCTATCGATACCGCCTGTTTTCACTTTGCCTCCCGATTCTGGTCTGCTTCATATCTGTTCCATGCCTGTTGCTTCCGGAGAACAAAACTCCAGCCAGCAAGGCAACGACGGGTACAATAACTTCCGTCACATGTTGCCAAGGTTCCACAATACCAGTGCCAACGCCAGCCGCTCGGCCGAGCAGGCGGCAAAAGCGCCTTCTGTTTGGACGATTGAAGCGCATGACAGTGGCGGATAATTCTGCATATCGTCCCCTCCTCCGGAGGAAGCGGCCCCCACGCATCACCCAATACCCGTCAATAACACGCGCCCCGGAAGGCAATCATGGCTGTAGCCGAAGAAATCGATGTGAACCGCATACCGCCGGAACCGGCGCCTGCCCGCTCGCCCGTGGAGTCCGTGCAAGCCTTTGCCAAGACGCCGATGGGCAAGAATTTCCTGCGCGGACTGGGCGTGGCAGCACTGATTGCCATCGGCGTGGCCTTGTACATGTGGAATCAGCCCCCCGAGTACAAGGTCTTGTTTTCCAACTATACGGACCGCGACGGCGGCGCCATCACCGCGTCGCTGGACCAGTTGGGCATCAAGCACAAGTTTTCCGAAGGGGGCGGCGCCATTCTCGTGCCGTCCGAGCAAGTCCATGACGCGCGTTTGAAACTGGCAGCGCAAGGCTTGCCGAAGGGCGGCAACGTGGGCTTCGAGCTGATGGAAAACCAGAAGCTGGGCGTCTCGCAATTTCTGGAACAGGTCAATTTCCAGCGCGCGCTCGAAGGCGAACTGGCGAAATCGATCGAATCGGTGTCCGCCGTCGACACGGCGCGCGTCCACCTGGCCCTGCCAAAACCGTCCGTCTTCGTGCGCGAACAGCAAAAACCGACGGCTTCCGTGCTGCTGAACCTGCACCCGGGCCGCGGCCTCGACCAGCTACAAGTAAGCGCCATCGTGCACCTGGTGGCGTCCAGCGTGCCGGAATTGCTGCCAATCAATGTCACCGTGGTCGACCAGGCCGGCACCTTGCTGTCGAACCAGGAAAAGGACAAGGACCGCGCCAACGGCATCAAGAGCCTGGACCCGAACCAATTGAAGTACGTGCAGCAGTTGCAGCAAAGCGTGATCAAGCAAGTCGAATCGATCCTCCTGCCCATCGTCGGCGAAGGCAATGTGCGCGCCGAAGCGACGGCCGACGTGGATTTCTCGCAAAGCGAGCAGGCGGCAGAAACCTACAAACCGAACTCGCCGCCGGAAGCGTCCACCATCCGCAGCCAGCAAACGAGCGAATCGACGGGCGCCGGCAATGCCAACCCGTCCGGCGTGCCCGGCGCCCTGTCGAACCAGCCACCCGGCGTGGCGACGGCACCGTTGACGGCAGAAGCACCGGGCGCAGCGCCAGGCGCACCGACGGCGCCCACGCAAAAGGAGTCGACGACAAACTATGAAGTTGACAAGACAGTGCGCTACGAGCAGAAATCCATGGGCGGCTTGCGCCGCCTGTCGGTGGCCGTCGTCGTCAACTACCGCCGCACGATCGACAAGGATGGCAAGGTCACCGTCAAGCCGATTTCCCCTGCCGAAATGGTCCAGATCAATAATCTGGTCAAGGAAGCGATGGGCTACAACAAGGAGCGCGGCGACAGCTTCAGCGTGGCCAACTCGCCCTTCGACGGCATCGACCGCGCGCCGGAAGGCAAGCTGGAATGGTGGCGCGACCCGGCCAACTTGCCGTTGGCCAAGGAGTTGGCGAAATTTCTCATCACGGCCCTGATTTTGCTATATATCTTCATCAAGATCGTGCGCCCGATGCTGCGCCCCGTGATGCGCAAGATCGACGATTTCGGCGCCCCACCGCCCGTCATCGAGCCGGAACTGGCCAAGGATGGCGACGACAACGAAGTTCTGCTCAGCGAAGCCGAGCTGGAAGAACTGGAAGAAGATACGGCCCGCGGTTATCGCGAAAACCTGGCGATGGCCCGGAAACTGGCACAGGAAGATCCGCGCGTGGTCGCCAACGTAATCAAAGCATGGATAGGCAATAATGACTGAGACAACGGGATTGCAAAAAGCATCCATCCTGATGCTGGCACTGGGCGAGAGCGAAGCGGCGGAGGTCATGAAATTCCTCGGCCCGCGCGAAGTGCTGAAACTGGGCGCCGCCATGGCCACCATGAAGGGCATCGCGCACGAGCAAGTAGTCGAAGTGCTCGGCGACTTCCGCGCGCAGACGGAACTCAATTCCACGGTCGGCCTCGATTCGGACGAATACATCCGTCAAGTCCTCACCAAGGCGCTGGGCGACGACAAGGCGTCCGTGCTGCTGTCGCGCATCCTGGGCGGCAAGGATGCGTCCGGCATCGAATCGCTGAAGTGGATGGATTCGCAATCCGTGTCCGAGCTGATCCGCAATGAGCACCCGCAGATCATCGCCACCATCCTGGTCCATCTGGAACGCGACCAGGCTTGCGAAATCCTCGGCCATTTCACGGACCGCCTGCGCAACGACGTGGTGCTGCGCATCGCCACCCTGGACGGCGTGCAGCCGGCCGCCTTGCGCGAACTCAACGACGTGCTGACGAAACTGCTGTCCGGTAACGAAAATATCAAGAAATCGTCGCTGGGCGGCGTGCGCGCGGCGGCCGAGATTCTCAACTTCATGAGCGGCGAGCAAGAAGGCTCCGTCATGGACAATATCAAGAACTACGACAACGACATGGCGCAAAAGATCATGGACGAAATGTTCGTGTTCGACAACGTGATCGATATCGACGACCGCGGCATTCAATTGCTGCTGCGCGAAGTGCAGTCGGAAATGCTGATCATCGCCCTGAAAGGCGCCTCGCAAGAGCTGCGCGACAAGATCTTCAAGAATATGTCGCAGCGTGCGGGCGAGATGATGCGCGAAGACCTGGAGTCGAAAGGCCCCGTGCGCCTGTCGGAAGTGGAATCGCAACAGAAACAGATCCTGCAAATCGTGCGCCGCCTGGCGGACGAAGGGCAGATAGTACTGGGTGGAAAAGGCGAGGATTCGTTTGTCTAATTTAATACCCAAAGAGCAACAAACCGCTTACCAGCGCTGGGAAATGACCTCGTTTGGCGACGAGCGTCCCAGCGTGGTGGCGGCGCGCAAGCTGCTCGAACCCGATCCTGAACCCGAATTCGACCCGGAAATGGATCCATACGGCGAGCTGTCGGAAGAAGAGCTGGCGCCGCCGCTCGAGTATCCGACGCAGGAAGAACTTGACGCCATCCGCGAGGAAGCGCGCGCCACGGCCTTCGATGAGGGCCGCGCCGCCGGCTATGCGGAAGGCCACGCGGCCGGGCATGCCGATGGCCATGCGGAATCGTATGCCGAAGGCAAGGCCGCCTCCGGCGTGGAACTGGCGCATCTGCAAACCATCGCCGTCGACTTCGGCACGGCCGTGCACCAGGCCGATGAACTGATCGCCAACGAAGTCATGGAACTGGCCTTGCAACTGGCCAAGGGCATGCTGAAAGCGGCCTTGCCCGTGCGCCCAGAGCTGATGCTGCCGATGGTACGCGAAGCCATTGAATACTTGCCCGTCCTGCAACAACCAGCCTTGCTGATGCTCAATCCCGAAGATGCGCAAGTGGTACGCGACGGCATCGGCGATGAGCTCGACAAAGGTGGCTGGCGTGTCATCGAAGACCCCAGCGTGGAACGCGGCGGTTGCAAGATCGACACGGCCAGCAACCAGATCGATGCGCAAAGTTCCACCCGCTGGCAGCGCCTGACGCATGCGCTGGGCAAGGACCTGGACTGGCTGGCGCCGTGAGCGAGTCCGTCAAAGGCCCGCAAGCCCATGCGGCGCGCTGGCGCGCCTATCTGAGCGACTGTTCGGCCGTGGTCGGCTTTGTCGAACCGATGCAAATTTCGGGCCGGGTCACGCGGGTGGCCGGCCTGGTGATGGAAGCGGTGGGCCTGCGCCTGGCCGTGGGCGCCGCCTGCACCGTGCCGCTGCCGAATGGCGGGCGGGTCGAGGCGGAAGTGGTGGGCTTTGAAGGCGAGCGCCTGTTTTTGATGCCGCAAAGCGACGTCGAGGGCATCGTGCCCGGCACGCGCGTGTTTTCCGTCGAACCGGCCATTCCCCGCCCCGGCAGCGTGGCGCACCCGCGCCGCCGCCCCAGCGACCGCGCGCGCCACCTGCCCGTAGGTCCGCAACTGCTGGGCCGCGTGCTCGATGGCGCAGGACGGCCGCTCGATCAGCTGGGCCCCCTGCTCACGACCGACAGCGCCCCCATCAATGTGCGCCCTGCCAATCCGCTGGGCCGCGCCCCCATCGTGACCACGCTGGATGTGGGCGTGCGCTCGATCAATGCCATGTTGACCGTAGGCCGGGGCCAGCGCATGGGCCTGTTCGCCGGTTCCGGCGTGGGCAAGAGCGTGCTGCTGGGCATGATGGCCCGCTACACGGAGGCGGACGTGATCGTCGTCGGCCTGATCGGCGAACGGGGTCGAGAAGTGAAGGAATTCATCGAGCAAATCCTCGGCGCCGAAGGCCTGGCCCGCTCCGTCGTCGTGGCGGCGCCGGCCGACACGCCACCTCTGATGCGCCTGCAGGGCGCCGCGTATGCGACGGCCATTGCCGAGTATTTCCGCGACCAGGGGCAAAACGTGCTGTTAATCATGGATTCGCTGACCCGCTACGCCATGGCGCAGCGCGAAATTGCCCTGGCCATCGGCGAACCGCCTGCCACCAAGGGTTATCCTCCGTCCGTCTTCGCCAAGCTGCCCGTGCTGGTGGAACGGGCCGGCAATGGCGAAGAAGGCGGCGGCTCGATCACCGCCTTCTACACCGTGCTGACCGAGGGCGACGACCAGCAGGACCCGATCGCCGACTCGGCGCGCGCGATTCTCGACGGCCATATCGTGCTCAACCGCCGCCTGGCCGAGGCGGGACACTACCCTGCCATCGACATCGAGCAATCGATTTCACGCGCTGCCCACTCGATCACCACGCCGGAACACCAGCAGCAGGCGCGCAAGCTCAAGCAACTGTATTCGCGCTATGAACGCAGCCGCGACCTGATCAGCGTGGGTGCCTACAGCGCCGGCACCGACCCCGTGCTGGACCAGGCCATCGCCCTGCATGAAAAGATCGAGGCTTTTTTGCAACAGCAAATTACGGAGCGGGTCAGCATGGACGAGAGCTTGGGGCAACTTACCGCTCTATTCGACTGATGAGGGCTTGCACAGCGGGAATATAATCAACCATGGCTTCCCCTTCCCAACTTGCAACCCTGATCGACCTTGCCCAGCGCGAAACGGATGACTGCGCCAAGCGCCTGGGCGCGGCCCTGAAAGCGCTGGACGATTGCCGCCAGAAACTCGACATGCTATCGGGCTACCGCGATGACTATGCCCAGCGTTTTGAGGCGAGCATGAGCAATGGCATTACGCCCATGGCCTACCGCAACTTCCAGGCTTTCATGGTCAAGCTCGACGGCGCCATCCTGGGCCAGCAGCAAGTGGTCGAGCATGCGCAGGCACGCAGCGACAATGAAAAGATGCGCTGGCAATTGGCCGAACGCAAGCGCATGTCGTACACCACCCTGAACAACCGGGCACAGGAACAGGCGCTGAAGCTGGAAAACAAGCGCGACCAGAAAGCAATGGATGAGCACGCGGCGCGACAAGCCTATTACAAACGCTAAGCAACCCTGAGACAGCATCATGCAAACCCTGCAAAACCCGATTTCCCAGATTGTCTCGCCGAACGCCACGCCGGGCGCCGCCAACCGCAGCCAGCCGCCCAGCGGCGGCACGGCCGGCGACTTCCAGCGCACCCTGAACCGCCAGATCGAGCAACGCCAGGCCAGCCGCAATATGGCGCAAGCGCAAGTACAAGCGCCGGCGGCCCGCCCCGCCAGCCCTGCCGCCACGCAGGCACCCGCCCAGGCGCCGGCCAAGGAAACGAAGCCGGCGCAAACGAGCACCGAACAGGCCGCCAACAGCGAACAGCCATCCGCACCGGCCAGCGAGGCGGCCGCGCCCGCCACCGGCGATGGTTCCAGCACTGCGGCCGAGGCAAGCGTGCCCGCCACGCCCACCGCGACAGCACCGCCGCCAGCCGATCCGGCAGCCGAGATGCTGGCCCTGGTGGGCAGCATCCAATTAGCCATCCAGTCGCCAGCGGCAGCAGCCAAGGCCTTGCCGGAACTGCCCGCGCGCGCCAGCGTCAAGGCCGACGGCAAGAACCTGGCCACAGGGCCATTGCTGGCAGCCGGCCAGGGCAGCGGCAAGGCCGCCGCCACCGTTATCGCGCAAGCCGACAGCGGCGACTTTGCCGACAGCCTGGGCCAGGCCCAAGGCAAGACAACAGCCACGCCAGGCACCAGCGTGCCAACCGGCAAGGCCGAGCCTGGAAAGCTGGCCATCGACGCCCAGCTGGCGGCCACCGCCAGGGCTGGCAGCGCCGTGGCCGAAGCTACCATCAAGGAAGCACCAGCCGACCTGAGCCGCCTGGCGGTCCAGTTGCAGCCAGGCGCGCTGCAGCAGGCCGCCGCCGCCATGGCCGTGCCGGCAGACAAGCTGACGGGCCGGGTCGGCACGCCGGCCTGGGACCAGCAACTGGGGCAGAAAGTCGTGTGGATGGCGGCCGGTGGCGACCAGAGCGCCACCCTGACCCTGAATCCGCCCGACCTGGGCCCCGTGCAAGTGGTCCTGACGGTCACCAATGACCAGGCCGATGCTGCCTTCATGTCGGCCCAGCCCGAAGTGCGCCAGGCGCTGGAAGCGGCCATGCCGCGCCTGCGCGAGATGATGAGCGAAGCGGGCATCGCCTTTGGCAGCGCCACCGTCTCGGCTGGCACGCCGGAACAGCAAAACAATGGCGAACGGGCCGCCTCGGGCGAGCGGCGCGGCAATGGCCAGGGCGGCGGCGTATCGGGTGGCGAGATCGCCATCGCGCCTGCGGCAGGCGGACGCAGCCGGCCCAGCCTGAGTGCCGTGGATACCTTTGCCTGAGGCCGATTCGTCGTCCCCGGGCCACAGGCGCGCCCCACAGCGTAACTTTTCGTATAAAAACAGCGAGTTGAAGGCGCTTCCGCCCTCTTTTCACTGCATCCTTCTGCGCAGAATTTGCCGATAATGACATAATGGCGTCGTGATCCATTTCCATGCACTCGAGTACCATTGAAAGCAAATCCAAAAATGAAAGCAGATCCGAAAGCAGATGCAGGCCTGGCCCCCGCCGGCGCCTCGAAAAAGAAGCTTCTGATCATCGTGCTGGCCTCGGTGCTGGTGGCCGGCGGCATCGGTGGCGGTGCAGCCTGGTACTTCCTGCATGGCAAGGCCGATAAAGAAGAATCGGCGCCCAACAAGAAGAAACATGCCGCTTCCAAGGCAGGCCCGCCCGTCTTCGTGCCCATCGACTCCTTCACCGTCAACTTGCAGCCGGAAAATGGCGAGCAATACCTGCAAATCGCGTTTACCTTGCAGGCCAGCAGCCCGGAAGAAATGGACTTGATCAAGGTCAACATGCCGAAAGTGCGCAGCCGCTTGCTGCTGTTGCTGTCCGGCAAGAAGGCATCCGAACTCAATACCGTGGAAGGCAAGCAGCAACTGGCGGCCGAAATCATCAATCAGGTGAACCAGCCGTTCGAGGACAAAGGGCCGGAGCAGGACGTGACGGACGTATTATTTACCGCATTCATCATTCAATAAGCAGCCATGGCCGATAATTTCCTCTCCCAGGAAGAAGTCGATGCCCTTCTGAAGGGCGTCAACGGAGACCAGGACGACGCGCAGGCGCCGGAAGATGTCACGGGAGTTCGTACCTACAACCTGGCAACCCAGGAGCGCATCGTGCGCGGCCGGATGCCAACGTTGGAAATTATCAACGAGCGTTTCGCCCGTCTGCTGCGCGTGGGCCTGTTCAACTTCCTGCGCCGCAGCGCCGAAGTTTCGGTGGGTTCCGTGCGCGTATCGAAGTACAGCGAATTCATCCGCAACCTGGTGGTGCCGACCAATCTGAACCTGGTCCACATGAAGCCGCTTCGCGGCACGGCCCTGATGGTCTTCGATCCGGGCCTGGTGTTCCTGCTGGTCGACAACCTGTTCGGCGGCGACGGACGTTTTCATACGCGTGTCGAAGGACGCGACTTTACGCAGACGGAACAGCGCATCATTTTGCGCATCCTCGACATCGTCTTTGAAGCCTACACCAAGTCGTGGGAACCGGTCTTTCCCGTCGAATTCGAATATATCCGCTCGGAAATGAACACGCAGTTCGCCAACATCGCCACGCCGAATGAAGTGGTGGTGGCCTCCACGTTTACGGTGGAACTGGGCTCCGTTTCCGGACAAATTCACTTCTGCATGCCGTATTCGATGATCGAGCCGATCCGCGATTCGCTGACCTCCAGCCTGCAGGGCGAAGCGCTGGAAGTGGACAAGCGCTGGATCCGCCTGATGACGCAGCAGATCCAGATCGCCGAAGTCGAGCTGGTGGCCTCGCTGGGCACGGCGCGCGTCTCGTTCGACGAAATCCTGAACATGAAGGTGGGCGACATCATCCCGCTGAATATTCCCGAACTGATCGCCGCCACCGTCGACGGCGTGCCCGTGATGGATTGCACCTACGGCGTGTTGAACGGACAATATGCGCTGAAGGTCGAAAAATTGCTGGCGAATGCAGACAACATGAACAATCATTAAGTAATGCACTCGGGCCGCGCTGCGGTCCGCATCTGTACAACAGGGAGAAACACATGTCTGACAACCAAGACGACCAAAGCGCGGAAGACGATTGGGGCGCGGCTATTGCCGAGCAGGCCAAGGCGGAAGCCGACGCGCTGCAAAACCAGGCCGCCAATACGGCCAGCGCGGCCAGCGCCGCCGTGTTCAAGGACTTTTCCAAGCAGGCATCGAAGTCGGAAACGCACAACGATATCGATTTCATCCTCGATATTCCGGTGCAGCTGACGGTCGAACTGGGCCGCACGAAAATTGCCATCAAGAACCTGCTGCAACTGGCACAAGGTTCCGTGGTCGAGCTCGACGGTCTGGCGGGCGAACCGATGGACGTGCTGGTGAACGGCTGCCTGATTGCCCAGGGCGAAGTGGTGGTGGTGAATGACAAGTTTGGTATCCGCCTGACCGACATCATCACGCCTTCCGAACGCATCCGAAAATTGAATAAATGAAGCCTGGTCTGTTGATTTCCACCCTGCTGCCGCTCATGGCGGCATGCGGCATTGCGCTGGCGGCGCCCGCTTCGGCGCCCGTACCACCTTCGGTCCCGGCCGAAACGGCGGCGCCCAGCGCAGCTGCCGAAGTTGCAACTGAAAAACCCGCTGCAGCGGCGCCCGCGCCAGCTGCCGCCCTGCCCGCCATGCCGGCCGGCGCCCCCATGACGATGGCGCCGACAAGCTCGGCCGGCAGCTTGCTGCAAACCATCCTGGCGCTGGTGTTCGTGCTGGCCCTGCTGATCGGCCTGGCCTGGTGCATGAAGCGCTATGGCCCCAAAGTCATGGGCGGTAACAACAAGATGCGCGTCGTCAGCTCGCTCAACCTGGGCGGACGCGAACGCATCGTCCTCGTCGAAGTGGCCGACCAGTGGATCGTCGTCGGCGCCTCGCCCGGCCGCATCAATGCGCTGGCCACCATGCCGCGCCAGGAAGGCGAGTTGCCACAACTGGTCACGGCGCAAAACGGCCCTGCGGCCGCCAATTTTTCCGAGTGGCTGAAACAGACCATCGAAAAACGCAATGGGAAATAAGCAGCAGATGGCGTGGTCCAACGTAAAGACTCCCCTGACCTGGCTGCTGGCAGCGGCCGCCCTGGCCTTGCCGCTGTGGGCCATGGCCCAGCCGGGCATCCCGGCCTTCAACAGCACGCCGGCACCGGGCGGGGGACAGAATTATTCGCTGCCGGTGCAGACGCTCATCCTGATGACGTCGCTCACCTTCCTGCCGGCGGCCCTCTTGATGATGACCTGCTTTACGCGCATCATCATCGTGCTATCGCTGCTGCGCCAGGCCATCGGCACGCAATCGGCGCCGCCCAACCAGGTGCTGGTGGGACTGGCCTTGTTCCTGACCCTGTTCGTCATGGGCCCCGTGTTCGACAAGATCTACACGGATGCCTATCTTCCTTACCAAGAAAACAAGATCAGCATGCAGCAGGCGATGGACAAGGGCGTCGATCCCCTGAAAACCTTCATGCTCAAGCAGACGCGCCAGGCCGACCTGGCCCTGTTTGCCAAGATGTCGCGCTCGCCGGCCCTGCAAGGCCCGGAAGACGTGCCGCTGCGCATCCTCGTGCCCGCCTTCGTCACCAGTGAACTGAAAACGGCGTTCCAGATCGGCTTTGCCATCTTCATCCCGTTTTTGATCATCGACATGGTGGTCGCCAGCGTGCTGATGTCGATGGGCATGATGATGATGTCGCCGGCCACGATCTCGCTGCCGTTCAAGCTGATGCTGTTCGTGCTGGTCGATGGCTGGCAATTGCTGCTGGGCTCCTTGTCTCAGAGTTTTTACTAGGGGAAGTACGATGACACCCGAAAGCGTCATGACCCTGGGCCGCCATGCCATGGAAATCACCCTGATGGTGGCCGCGCCCATGCTGCTCGTCGCCCTCATCATCGGCTTGATCGTGAGTATCTTCCAGGCGGCCACGCAGATCAACGAATCGACCCTGTCTTTCATCCCCAAGCTGGTCGGCATCTTTGTCGCCCTCGTCGTGGCCGGTCCGTGGATGCTGTCCGTCATGCTCGACTACATGCGCCAGGTATTTACCGGCATTCCGAACCTGGTGGGTTAGTGCAGCCACCATTGCCATGCTGACCCTGTCGAGCATCGAACTGAATACGTGGATCGCAGCACTGCTGTGGCCGCTTAGCCGCATCCTCGGCCTGATCGCGGCCGCGCCCCTGTTCGGCAACGCGGCCGTGCCAGCCACCGTGAAGGTGACGCTGGGCGCGCTGCTGGCCATGATCATCGCCCCCACCGTACCGGCCCTGCCTGCCGTCAACCCGATGTCCTTGCCCGGTTTGCTGATCCTGACGCAAGAGATGCTGGTGGGCCTGGCCATGGGTTTTTCCATCCGCATCGTGTTTTCCGCCGTCGAAATGGCTGGCGAGCTCAGCAGTCTCACCATGGGCCTGGGCTTCGCCTCGTTCTTCGACCCGCAAACCAAGGGCAGGTCTTCCGCCATCAGCCAGTTCCTCGTCATGCTGGCCACCTTGATGTTTCTGACAGTCAACGGCCACCTGGTCTTGCTGGCGGCGCTGGCGGAAAGTTTCGTCAGCCTGCCCATTTCATCGAGTCCCATCAGCAGCGGCGGTTTCCAGCAATTGGCGGCCTGGGGCGGGGAAATCTTCCGTTCCGGCCTGCAGATTTCGCTGCCCGTCATCGCCGCCTTGCTGTTGACCAACGTGGCGCTGGGCATTTTGACGCGCGCCGCGCCGCAGCTGAACATTTTTGGTATCGGCTTCCCCGTCACCCTGGGCGTGGGCTTGCTGGTGATCGGCATGGTCCTGCCCTACCTGGCTACGCCCTTCCAGAACATGTTCCTGCGCGGCATAGAAACGGCGCGCTTGCTGCCGCGTGGCTTTGCCACGCGCGAGCGCCCGCCGCCGCCGCCGCCGGCCAATCCCCTGCGCCCCGCACCGCCTGCCACGCCAGCGCCGTAAGATCAGCGCTGCGGGTCGCTGCCGAGTGCCATGCGCCAGCGCCGCATGTCGAGATTCAGGCGCAACTGCTGATATTTGACCAGGTAGCGCACGCCGACCAGCGCGGCCGCCAGACCCGACAGGGCGGCTATGCCCAGCGCCCAGCGCGGGCCAAAGGTATCGGCCACCCAGCCCACGACTGGCGCGCCCAGCGGCGTGCCGCCCGCCGAGATGGCCAGCACGATGGCCACCACGCGGCCCCGCATGGCGGGTGCCGTCGACAGTTGCACACTGCTGTTGACACTGGTGGTAAACGTTTGCGCGGCGATGCCGATGAGCACCAGCATCATGCCGAACAGCCAGTAATTGGGCATCACGGCGGCCAGCGCGCAGGCCAGGCCGAACAGCGCCGCCGCCCCCATCAGCAAGGCCAGCGTGGGCTGGCCCCGCCCCGCCGCCAGCAGGGCGCCGGCCACGGAGCCACACGCCATCACGGAACTGAGCACGCCATACTGGCCGGCGCCCGCATGGAAGGCCGTGAGCGACATGGTCGACAGGAAAATCGGGAAATTCAAGCCAAAGGTACCGATCAGTAACAGCATCAGCAGGATGGCCATCAGGTCGGGCCGCTGGCGCACGTAGCGGAAACCCTCGCCCAGGCTGGCGCGCGTGGCCTTCAGGCGCGGCGCGCGGCGCAGCAATGCCACGCGTAGCAGCAACAGCGAACCGATCACGGCGGCAAACGAGACGGCGTTGATGATGAAGACCCAGCCGCTGCCGACGCTGCTGATGAGCAAACCCGCCACTGCCGGGCCCAGCAAGCGCGCCGCATTGAACGAGGTGGAATTGAGCGCTACGGCATTCGTCAAGTCTTCCTCGCCGACAATTTCAGCAACAAACGTCTGGCGCACGGGCGAATCGAAGGCCGTCACGCAGCCCAGCAGGAAAGCAAACACATACACATGCCACAGTTGTACCAGGCCGCTGATGCACAAGATCCCGAGTCCCAGCGCCAGCAAGCCCATGGCCGCCTGCGTACACAGCAGCAGCTTGCGCCGGTCGAGCAGGTCGGCCGCCATGCCCGTCAGGGGCAGCAACAGCAGTTGCGGGCCGAATTGCAAGGCCATGACGATGCCAACGGCGCTGGCATTGTGCTGTGTCAATTCGCTCAGCACCAGCCAATCCTGCGCCGTGCGCTGCATCCAGGTGCCGATATTCGACACCAGGGCACCACCGGCCCAGATACGGTAATTGGGTATGCGTAGCGAACGGAATGTGTTGTTCATCTGGGCGTGCGGGCTCCTTGCCGGCGTCGTGGTGGATGGTTCAGCGGATCACTGCGCCAAGCGTTTGAGTAATGCCACCGCATGGTTCAGTTCGCTGACTTCGTCCGGCGTGAGCCGGGTTTCAATGGTGCGCGCCAGCCAGTCCTCGCGCGCGGCGCGGCTGGCCGCGATCCAGGCGCGGCAGTTGTCCGTCAGGGTCAATAGCGTCTGCCGGCCATCCGCCGGGTCGGGCGAGCCCGTCACCAGCTGCGCCTCGGTCAGCGCCAGCACCGTGGCGGCCATCGACTGGGGCCGCATGCCTTCGGCGCGCGCCAGACTGCTGGCGGTGGCCGGGCCGTCGCGCTCGAGACGGCTGAGCACGGACGCCTGCGACATGCTGACATCCCCAAGATGCGCTTCCTCGCGCAGACGGCGGCGCAATTTGCCGATGAGAATGCGCAAGTCGCCGGCCAGTTGCAATGCGCGTTCGTGCTCTTCTTGTGGGGTATGCATGGGAGGCAGATTGTGGATCAACGAGCACCATCATAACAGATGCACAGGTAGACTGCACAGTTTTCCTGTATATATTATCAAGGCGAACATCTTGCGAACGCAAAAAAACCGGGGCGGGAGATGCACTCCCTGCCCCGGCTTGCTATCACGACGGATCGCTTAGCTGATGTAATTGAACAGCGACAGGCCCGAGATCGAGGTGAACGTTTTCTGCGCCGCCTGCAGAGTGACTTGCTGCTGGCTGAAGTTGGAAATGGCTTTCACCATGTCCAGGTCCTGCAGGTCAGACAGGGTGGTGGCGTACTGGATGTCGAGGTCGTCGCCGGCGCTGTCGAGGTAATCGAGTTCCTTCATGCGCGAACCGACTTCCGCGCGCACGGACAGCACATTGTCGTAGGCCGTGTCGAGAATATCATGCGCGGCGTTCAAGCCGTTCGTCAGGCGTGCCTGGCCCGCATCGCCGCTGCCCGCCTGGCGCAGCACGCCGATCAGGTTTTTCACGGTGGTAAACAGCGATTCCTTGGCGCTCGGCTCCAGCGTAAAGCTGTCCAGATCGGCCGGCTTGCCCGTGATATTCACTTGCTGGCCATCGAAGGTGATGGCGTCGCCCGCCTTGTAGGCGATGGGAACGGCGGGATTCGGCACCGTCTGTCCCAAGGTGGCGTCCGTGACGGTGTAGGTGGTGACGGCGTCGGTGCCCGTGCCCGTGACCTTGAAATCGATCGAATACTTGTGCCCCGTCAAGAGCGACGGGTCCGTCACCGTGCCGCCCGAGACGATGCCCGAGCCGCCGCGCGTAAAGTTGGCGGTGGCCGCCGCCGTGGTGAACTTGCCGTTGCCGGTCAGGTTATTCTCGAACACCGTGGCGCCGGAATCGCTGGTGGCCAGATAGCGCGCCGAGCCCACCTGCAACTCGCGCTGGCCCTGGTCGCCCACATAGGTGGCGCCCGTCGGCGTCTGGCTGAATGGCTGGGTGGTGGATTTATAGCCGGAAAACAGGTAGCCGCCGGCGCCGTCGGCCGTGTTGGCGATGCCCATCAAGTCGGTCAGCCGGCCTTCCAGTTCCTTGGCCAGGGTATCGCGGTCGACATCCTGAAGGGCAGGATTGCCGGCCTTCAGGACCAGGTCTTTCACGTCGGCGATCAGCGAAGTGGTGCTGGCCAGTGCCAGCTCTTCCTGCGACAGGAAATTCTTGGCGTTCGAGCGGTTCGTCACGAACTGGGTATTGATCGATTGCGACTGCGTCACTTCCAGCGCGCGCGCCGAGGCGATCGGGTCGTCGGCCGGCGTCAGGTTGCGACGGTTCGACGACAGTTGCATCTGCGTACGGTTCAAGGCGCCCTGCAGATTGTTCAGCTGCGAGCTGCCCTGGTCATAAATCATTCGTGTGCTGATGCGCATGATGCTGCCCTTCCAGAAAGCTGCCGCGCACTACGTCGCGGCAAAAATTGATTAACGACCCAGGCCGATCACCACATCGAACAGGGTGCTGGCGATCTGCATGACCTTGCCGCACGCCTGGTAGGACTGCTGGTAACGCAGCAGGTTGGCCGCCTCTTCATCGAGGTTGACGCCGGAGACGGCCTGCTGCTGGGTGCTGGTCTGCTGCAGCAAGGCCAGGCTGGCCAGGCCGCTAACCTGTACTTCGCGTGTCTTGTTGCCCACGAAACTGACGGTTTGCGCATACGAACCCTGGAACGTGGCATTGCCGCCATCGAGGATGTTCTTCGTCTGCAAGCCCGCCAGCAGCGCGGCGTTGCGGTTGTCGCCCACGCCACCCGAGTTCGGCGCAATGCTAAATTTATCGCCCTGCGCCGGCGTGCCCGTCATGCTGACGTTGATGCCGCCAAAGCTGAAGTTGTCGCCTTCCGCATACGGGATGCTCGCCGTGCCGGCCGGATAGGTCGTGGTGGCGCCATTCAAGCCCTTGACCGTCACCGCCTGGCCGGCCGGGAAACCCGTCAGCGAGGTGGTCGCCTTGTCGTAGGTCAAGGTCAGGGGACCCGTCAGGGCATTGCCCGGGGTCAGGTAGGCCTTGTCGACGGAGCCTGCACTGAGCTTGCCTGTGCCCGTATTGGCCACCGGCGCCGAGGTGGAGATGGGGGCGGCGGCGGCGATCTTGTTGCGGTCGGTGATCAGCACGGCAAGACCGGCCGCGCCATTCGCCGTCGGCTTGATGACGTAGTTGTCGCCTTGGGCGGCCGTGCCCGAGATCGAGAAATCGACGCCGTCGATGGTTTGCGGCGCCGTTTGCGGATATGGATTGATGATGGTGTGCGCACCGTCGGATTCGCGCGTCACCACATAGTTGCTGCCGTCGTATTTCAGGCTGTAATCGCTGGCCGTCAGCTTGGTGGGGTCGCTGACCTTGGCCGACAGCACGGTGGTGCTGCTGGCGTTGTTGCCGCGGTCCGCGCCGATCACGGGGTCGGGTATCTTGAAGAAGTCGCCGCCCATGGCGCCATTCAAGTCCTGCCCCAGCTTGTGCTGGTCGTTGAAGGTGCTGGCCAGCGCGATGGCCACCTTGCCCAGGGAGTTCTGGACATTGTCCAAGGTGCCGCTGCGGAAATCCAGCAAGCCACCCAGCGAGCCGCCGGTCAGGGAACTGTCCGGCAGCACGCTGACGGTACTGCCCATGACATAGCCGACCTCGATGCGGTTCGGATCCGTCCGCGAAGGCGTGGCCGCCAGCTCGAAGCTGCGGTCCGCCACCACCAGCGGCTGGCCCGCGCCGATGGAAATGGTGACGGTATTGTTGGCAGCGGGTTGCACCGTCGCCTTGACATATTTGTTCAATTCCGTAATCAGCTGGTCGCGCTGGTCCAGCAGATCGTTGGGCTGGTTGCTGGCATCGACCGACAACTGGGAAATCGACTTGTTCAACTCGGCGAGCTGCTTGGCATAGGTATTAATCACCGCCACATTCGACGTGATCTGCGAATTGACGCCGTCGCCAATCTCCGTCAGGCGCGCGCTCAAGCCCTGGAAACGGGAAGTGAGCGAGCCGGCGCTCGACAGCAACGCCTGGCGCGAGGCGACCGAAGACGGATTGGCGCTGAAGTCCTGCACGCCCTTGAAGAAGTCTTGCAGGGCCGGCGACAGGCCCGCCGTGGGGTCGGCCAGCAAGTTGTCGATCTGGCTGATCTGCGTGTAATAGCTATCGAGCGCGCTGGTGGCACTTTGCGCGGCATTGACCTGGGTGGCCATGAAGCTGTCGTACTGGCGCTTGATCTGCGACACTTCCGTGCCCGTGCCGACGAAGCCATAGCCGGCATAGTTCGACTGCGAAGTCTGCTGCAGCACCGTCTGGCGATTGTACCCGGGTACATTCGCATTGGTGATGTTATGCCCGGTCGTCGACAGGCCCACCTGCGCTGCAAGCAAACCGCTTTTACCGATGCTGAGTAGATTCGAAGTCATGGTGTCTTATTGGTTACCGTCAAATGTATTTACGGCAGCCGCGGCGAAAACTTGAAGCGCGCGGCTTGCACATGGGTACCGCAGGGTGTCAGCCGACCAGCGAATGCTTGATGATTTTTGTCAATTTGGCAGCGTAATTCGGGTCCGTCGCGTAGCCGGCCTTTTGCAAGCCCTGGGCGAACGTGCTGGCGTCGCCAGCGCTGGCCAGCACTTTCTCATAGCGTTTGTTGTTGGTAATCAACTGCGCATAATCCTTGAAGCTGTCCGCATAGCTGTCATAGGCGCGGAATTTTTCCACCTTGCGCTGCGCCTTGCCATTCACATATTCCGTGGTGACGGCTTCGGTGACCTTGCCCTTCCAGTCGCTGGACGCCTTGATGCCGAACAGATTGTGACTGCTGCTGCCGTCGCGGTTGATGATTTCGCGCTTGCCCCAGCCCGTCTCCAACGCCGCCTGGCCCAGCATGAACTTGGCCGGGATGCCGGTGGCGCGGCTGGCTTCTTCCGCATGCACGCCCAGCTTTTCCTGGAAGGCGCGCACATGCGGCGCCTGCGTGGCGTTGGCCTTGTCGCTCAGGGTCTTGCCGGCGCCGGTGGCGCTGCTCGGCCCCTCGGTGAGGGCGCCCTGCTGCTGGCGGAAGGCGGCCAGCGCCTGCGTCATGCTCGACGAGCGGGGCGACGGCGCCTCGGCGCCATCGGCAGCCAGCGCCTGGTTCGAGGACGACAGCTGGCGTATCAGCACGTCCGCCAGGCCCGTGCCCCGCTTGGCCAGGTTCTGGCTCGTCTGCTGGTCCAGCATCGAGGTGTACATCTTGCTTTGCTGGCTATCCATGATGCCGTCCTGCGGCGTGGCGTCGCGCATGCTTTTCATCATCATGTTGATGAACATGGCTTCGAATTGCGTGGCGGCCTCTTTCAGGGCGGCAGGGTCCTTCGCCTTGGCGGACTGGCGCAAGCCATCCATGCCCTTGACGTCATAGGCGGCGGTGTTGCTGAGGTCGGTTTGGCTGATCATGGCGTGCCCATCAAATGATTTCAAGTTCAGCGCGCAGCGAACCGGCTGCCTTCATCGCCTGCAAAATGGCCAGCAAGTCTTGCGGCGAGGCGCCGATGGCATTCAAGGCTTTCACCACGTCGGACAGCGAAGCGCCACCCTTGACCAGCATGACCTTGCCCGGTTCCTTTTTGATATCGATCTGTGCCGTCTGCGTGACCACCGTGCGTCCGCCCGACAAGGGTGCCGGCTGGCTCACTTGCGGCTCGACATTGATGGTGACGGACAGGTTGCCGTGCGAAATGGCGCACGTTTCCAGGGTCACGGACTGGTTCATCACCACCGAGCCGGTACGCGCATTCATGATGACCTTGGCCGCCAGGCGGGCCGGATTGACTTCGATGCTTTCCAGTTGGCCCAGGAAGGTCACGCGCTGGTCGCTGCCGCCCGGCGACTGTACCTGGATCACGCGCCCGTCCAGCGCGGCGGCCGTGCCGGCGCCGTAGCGGCTGTTGATGGCGTCGACCACCCGGCTGGCGGTGGCGAAATCGGTGGCATTCAATTCCAGGCGTATCGTGTTGTTGGCGCCCAGTACCGAAGGCACGCTGCGCTCGACGGTGGCGCCACCCGAGATGCGTCCCACGCTCAGGTGATTGATGACGACGGAACTGCCGGCCGCCTGCGCGCCCACGCCGCCCACCAGCACGTTGCCCTGCGCCATGCCATACACCTGGCCATCGGCGCCCTTCAATGGCGTCATCAATAACGTGCCGCCGCGCAAGCTTTTCGCATTGCCCATCGACGACACCGTCACGTCGAGCATTTGGCCCGGCTGGGCAAATGCGGGCAAGGACGTCGTCACCATCACGGCGGCCACGTTCTTCAATTGCAAGCTGGTGCCTTGCGGCAAGTTAATACCTTGCTGCTGCAGCATCGCCGCCACGCTCTGGATGGTAAATGGCGTTTGCGTGGTCTGGTCGCCGCTGCCGTCGAGGCCGACGACGAGACCATAGCCCATCAGCTGATTCTGGCGCACGCCGGCGATGCTGGCCAGGTCTTTCAGGCGTTCGGCCTGGGCCACGGGCGCCAGCAGGGCGGCTGCCAGGCCGCAGGCGAGCAAAAGGCGGGGGAAAGTAACAGTTGCCATGATCAGAACGGCAGCAGGCTGAGGAAGAAGCGCGACGCCATCGACGCCATTTCGGCGCGGTCGATCTGGCTGTTGGTGCGGTATTCGACGCGCGCATCGGCCACCTGGGTCGAGGCCACGACGTTGCCCGTGCCGATGGTATCCGGATTGACCATGCCCGAGAAACGGATGAATTCCGTGCCCTTGTTCATGGCGATCTGTTTTTCGCCGGCGACGATAAGATTTCCGTTTGGCAATACCTCAATCACCGTCACGCCGATCGTACCGTTAAAGGTGTTGCTGGCGGACTGGTTGTCGCCATCGGCAAACTTCGTTGCGCCGGTCGCCGCGACGCTGCCGCCCAGGCGACCCTGCGCGAAGCCGGGCGTGCTGAAGCCCACGCTGCCGGACTTGTTGCCGGAACTGGCGCCCGCCTTGACGGCATTCGTGCGCTCGGTGATGGCGATGATCATGGTGTCGCCCACGTGGCGTGCGCGACGGTCTTCGAAGGCGGGACGGTAGGTCGACGGCTGGTAGATGGAACCATTGCTGACGACCACCGGTTCCGGCATCGGCGCGCGCGTGGTGGTCGGGTATTGCACGATCGAGGTGGGCGTGATGGCGCAACCGGACAGCAGGACTGCGGACAACAGGACGGTGATGGGGTATTGCATGACAAACCTCCGCTGCCATCCGGCGGCGGATGGCATGACGACTATGAAAATTAAAGTTGCGACAATTTCTGCAGCATCTGGTCGGATGTGGTGATGGCCTTGCTGTTGATCTCGTAGGCGCGCTGCGTCTGGATCATGTTGACCATTTCCTCGGCCACGTTGACGTTCGAGGATTCGATATAGCCCTGCATCAACACGCCGGCGCCATTCGTGCCCGGGGTATTCGTCTGCGCCACGCCTGAGGCGCCCGTTTCCATGTACAGGTTTTCGCCCTTCGATTCCAGGCCGGCCGGATTGACGAAGGTGGTCAGCTGCAGGGAACCGATCTGCGATGGCGCAACGGTGTCGGGCAAGGTAACGGAAACGGTGCCGTCGCGCGCCACAGTCAGGCTCAGCGCATTCGTCGGCACGGTGATGGCAGGCTGGATGACGAAGCCTTCGGACGTGACGAGCTGGCCGTTGGCGTCTGTCTGGAAAGAGCCGTCGCGCGTGTAGGCGGTGGCACCGTCCGGCAGCAGCACCTGAAAGAAACCGGTGCCGTTGACCATCACGTCGCGCGAATTGCCCGACGCCTGGGGATTGCCCTGAGTATGGATGCGTTCGGTAGCCACGGTGCGTACGCCCGTACCGATCTGCAAGCCCGACGGCAGCTGGGTTTGCTGCGACGATTGCGCACCCGGCTGGCGCACATTTTGATACAGCAAGTCTTCAAACACGGCGCGCGACTTCTTGAAGCCGGTGGTGCTGACGTTGGCCAGGTTATTGGCGATCACGTCCATCTGCGTCTGCTGCGCTTCCAGGCCGGTCTTGGCTATCCAAAGGGAACGAATCATGTTTTTTCTCCAATAACAGCGCTAGTCAGCCCTGTAGACTATTTCTATGTGACCATTATGCGACCGGCTCTATCAATTCAAAGCGAGGATCTGGGTGGCTTTCGCCGCGTTATTCTCGGCATTCTTCAACAAGCTCATTTGTGTTTCGAACTGGCGCGCCAGGGCGATCATGCTGACCATGGAGTCGACGGGGCTGACATTGCTGCCTTCCAGCGCGCCCGTGGTCAGCTTGACGGCCTGGTCGGCTTGCGCCACCGTGCCATCCTTCAGGCGGAACAGGCCGTCGTCGCCGCGCACCAGTTGCTGCTCGGGCGGGTTGACCAGCTTGATGCGTCCCAGCACCGTCGATGGCCCCGGCGGCACATCGGTGGAAATCGTGCCCACCGTGCCATCGCTGGCGATCGCCACCGTCACGCCCGGCGGAATGGCCAGCGGGCCCGTGTCGCCCTGCACCATCAGACCCGATTGCGTCTGCAACATGCCGTTTTCATTCAGCTTGAAGGCGCCGTTGCGCGTATAGGCTTCGGAACCGTCGGCCGACTGCACCGCGATCCAGCCCCCGTTTTCCACGGCCACGTCGAGCGCGCGGCCCGTGTGCTGCATGGGACCTTGCGCAAAATCGGAACCGACCGTTGAATCGACGACGAAGGCGCGCGTCGGCATCATGCCATCGGCCACCACGGGCACGGCGCGAAACGAGTCGAGTTGGGCACGGAAACCCGTGCTGGTGGCGTTCGCCAGGTTATTCGCCGTGGTCGCCTGCCTGTCCAGGATGTGCTTGGCGCCCGAGCCGGCGGTGTAGATGAGACGGTCCATTTTTTCTTTCTCCCAAACCAACAATAAAATCGGGGGCATGCGCCCCCGGTCAACTTATTAGCGGAGGTTGACGAGTGTTTGCAGCACAGAATCCTGCGTCTTGATGGTCTGCGCATTCGCCTGGTAGGCGCGCTGGGCGGTGATCATGTTGACCAGTTCGGCCGTCAGGTCGACGTTCGACACTTCCACGGCCGAGGCGCGCAAGTCGCCCAGGCCGCCCGAGCTCGGCACTCCCGTCATGGGGCTGCCCGAGACCGAACTTTCCGCCCAGGCATTGTTGCCCAGCGGCTCGAGGCCATTCGGATTGGAAAACTTGGTCAATACCACCTGGCCCAGGTCGCGCGTCTTGCCATTGTTGTACTGGCCCTGGATCACGCCATCGGCCCCCACCACGAAACGGCTCAGCTGGCCGGCCGCATAACCATCGGCCACGGTGCGTTTTTCGCTGGTGGATGAGCTGAGCTGGGTGGAGTTGGTGAAGTCGACCTTGATCGCCAGGTTCGCGTTCGCGCCCGTGGCGGGGAAGACGGGCAGGTTGACCGTCACCGGCAAGGTTTGCGGCGGCGTCAGGGCCAGCATGGCGGCCTTGTCCAGGCTGCCGACGCTGTTGAACACCAGCGAAGCCGACTTCACGGCGGGCACCTCCGTCACCGAGGCGATATTGGCGTCGATCTGGTCTGGCGTCAGGCTGGAATTGACGCCATTGGGCACGGCGCTGCCATAGGTGGCGCTGATGGCGGCCAGCTGGGCGGGGCTGGCGCCGGCTGCCGCGGCGGCGGCGCTCACGGCGGCGCCGGCCACATTGCCGTAGGCAACGGCGGCAGCCGTGATATTCGCTGGTACCAGCGGCACGGCCGTGACGGCGGACTGGTAGGCGGCGCGCGCGGCCAGCGAGGCGGCATCGGTCTGCGCCGCCGCTGCTACTTTCGCGCTGGTAATTTCCTTGCCATCAGTGGCCGAATAGACATCCCAGGAATTGGTGCCCGTCTTGACATAGAAATTGGACATGGTGTGCGCATTGCCCAGCGAATCGAAGACCGGCACGGGGAATTGCTTGGTCCACGACTTTTGCTCGCCCACGGAGAACGGCACCACGGTCGGCATGGCCGAGTTGGAATCGAGGTTGACCTGGGTATCGACCTTGGTCGTCGCCTTCGGCGCCATGTCGGACGGGTCGATCTGCAGCGGCACGGTGGCGCCGGCCAGGATCTTGCCGTTCGCATCGGCCGGATAGCCCGTCAGCTGGGCTTTCTGGGCATTGATGATGAAGCCGCTCTTGTCGACCTGGAACTGGCCATTGCGCGAATACTGGATGGCGCCGTTCACGCTGGTGCGGAAGAAACCGCCGCCATTGATGGCGATGTCGAGCGGATTCGAGGAACTCTCCAGGTTACCCTGGTTGAACAGCTGCGCGACTTGCGACACGGCCACGCCGATGCCGGGCTGGTTGCCGCCCACGCCATACAGCGAGTTGGCATAGATGTCGGCGAACTGCGCCTGCGACTGCTTGAAACCCACGGTGGCCGAGTTGGCGATATTGTTGCCGATGACGTCCAGCGATTTGGCGGCGCCATTCAAGCCGCTCAGGCCTTGTTGGAAAGACATTGTGTTCTCCTGGTAGAAATTAGGGGTAGAGGGTCTACGCTACAAATGAGCGGCTTACAAAATCTGTTTCACATCGGCCATGGTGATGCTGCCCACGCCAGGCACATTCAATTTCACGCCACCCGCCCCCGTCGACACGCTGGCGACCGAACCGAACATCAGCGCCGCCGCATCCGTGAGCTTGGCGCCGCCGCGCGTCGCTTCCACCGAGAAGGTATAGGCGCCGTCGGCCAGCACGATCGGCTTGCCATCCTTGTCGAGGTCGGCGGTGGAGCCGTTCCAGCCCAGCGGCAAGGTACCCGCATCCTGCGGGCCCAGGTCGATGGAATGGACTTGCTGGCCCGTGTTGTTGTAAATGATGACCTTGACGCTGTCAGCCGGCGTCGCCAGGTCCACGCCCAGCAGGGCCGCGCTCTTGCTCAGCGTAATGTTCTTGCCAGTCGTCAACACGCCGTGGCCGATGATATTGGCCGCTTGCATGGATTCGGCCTGCTGATAGCTGGTCTTCAGCGTTTCCAGCGTGGTATTGAGCTTGTTGACGCCCGTCACCGTGGACAGCTGGGCCAGCTGGCTCGTCAGCTGCGCATTGTCCAGCGGGTTCATCGGATCCTGGTTTTGCAGCTGGGTCACCAGCAGGGTCAGGAATTTATTCGTTTCCTCCTCGACACTGCCTGCGGCGGCAGTCGTCTTCTTCGGATTCATCGTCGCCATCAGGTCGGTGACGGTGGCGGTGCTGGTATCGATGGTTGCCATAATAGTCAGTCAGCCTTATTGGCCGAGCGTAAGGGTTTTCAGGAGCAGCGCCTTGGCCGCGTTCATGGTTTCCACGTTGGTCTGGTAAGAGCGCGAAGCCGACAGCATGTTGACCATCTCATCGACCGTATTCACGTTGGGCATGGTGACGTAGCCCTTTTCGTCGGCCAGCGGGTTCTTCGGGTCGTACACCAGCTTCATCGGCGATGGGTCTTCGATCACCTTCTGCACCTTGACAGCCGTGGCGCCGTTGGCCATGGGGACGGCCTCGAACACCACCTGCTTGGCGCGGTAGGCTTCGCCCGTGGCGCTGGTGGCGCTGTCGGCATTGGCCAGGTTGCTGGCCACCGTGTTCAAACGCTGCGCCTGGGCGCTCATGGCCGAACCGGAGACATTGAAGATATTAAATAGCGACATGATTATTGTCCTCCCTGGATGGCCGTCAACATGCCCTTGATCTGCGAGTTGAGGAAGGTCACGGCCGCCTCGTAGCGGATGGCGTTGTCGGCAAAGGCGTTGCGTTCGAGATCCATATCCACCGTATTGCCGTCGACGGCGCCCTGGGCCGGCGCGCGGTACAGCAGCGGCGTGCCGTCGGCCAGGGTCTCGACCTTGCCGCCCGTGCTGCCACCGGTGGCGGCCACGCCCTTGCCGGGAAGATGCTGCGGCGCCGTGCCCTTCAGGGCCGGCTGCACGCCATCCTTGCGCGCCATCGCACCCTTCAGCGCGCTGGCGAAATCGACATCGCGCGCCTTGTAGTTGGGCGTATCGGCATTGGCGATATTCGAGGCGAGCAATTCCTGGCGCGTCGAGCGCAGGCTCAGCGCCGTCTCGTTGAAGCGCATGTAATCGTCGAGTTTCCCTATCATGTCAGGCTCCGGAAAGATCTGCCACTGGCGCCTGAGATGGCGGAAGGATGGCGGTATAGTGATGACAGGAAACATAGTACGGCGCCCGACGGCAAGGCCATCGCCGGATCAGACCGTACTTTTACCCCTTAATCGGCGCTTCGATCAGGGCGGCGCGCACTATCATGGCAGTATTCCAGAGGCCTATCACCATGAAAACACCGCTCGCACTCCTTCTCGCTCTTGCCGCCCTGCCACTGCTGGCACAGGCGCAAAATGCCGGCCGGCAGACGCCGGAAGCGCTGCGCAACAACGTGGAACAATTCCTGCAGGTGCAAAGCAAGGGCTTGCCGGGCAAGGTGACGATCAGCGTCGGCGCCGTCGATCCGCGCCTGAACCTGGCCGCTTGCCCCGCGCCGCAAGCATTCATGGCGCCGGGCGCCCGCGCCTGGGGCAAGACCACCGTGGGCGTGCGCTGCACGGCGCCCAGCAACTGGACCATCTATTTGCAGGCCAACGTGGCCGTCGTGGGCGACTACGTGGCCAGCGCCGTGCCGCTGGCGCAAGGGCAAGCCATCGACGCCAGCCAGCTGGTGACGATGCAGGGCGACCTGGCCGCATTGCCGGCAGGCATCGCCACCGACATGGCCCAGGTGGTGGGCGCCAGCACGAATATTTCCTTGCCACCAGGCACGCCGATGCGCCTCGACACCCTGCGCCGCAAGCCGGTAGTGATGCAGGGCCAGCTCGTGCGGGTCGTTTCCAGTGGCAACGGTTTCCAGGTGGCATCGGAAGGACGCGCCATCGGCAGCGCCGGCGATGGCCAGACGGTGCAGGTACGCACGCAGAGCGGCCAGCAGATCAGCGGCGTGGCGCGCGCAGGCGGCATGGTGGAGGTCGCCTTTTAAACACGGATGGACAGCGATATTGTGGTCTGGCGCACTAAAGTTTCGGCAAAAGGTGCCGATAATGACACATATCCCGGAGTTTTTTGACTTCGACCAGACGAGGATCACGCTGTGAAAATTACCGACAACACCATTAAAAGCAACCCCGGCCTGCCGGTGGCGCCCGCGAGCACCTCCGGCGCCCGGAATGCCGAGAAAGCCCAGGCAACACCGACGACGTCGGACAATGTACGCCTGTCGCCGCAAGGACAGGCATTAGCGGCCAGTGCAACTGCCGGCAGCGGCGCCGTGTTCGACACGAAAAAAGTCGAACGCATCAAGTTGGCGATCGCCGACGGCCAGTTCCAGGTCAACTCTGAAAAAGTAGCGGACGGTCTCCTCGACACAGTCAAGGACTTGCTGCACTCACGAAATAGATAGGTTCCCTCATGCAATCAGTGACTCCTTTTTCCAGCCTGCGCGACGAGCAACAGCTCATGACCACATTGCTGGCATTGATGAAAGAAGAACAACGTCATCTGGTTGCCGCTGACATCGATGCAATCACGGAGCTCACGGCGCGCAAGACGGCACTCGTCGGACAATTGAGCCAGCTGGCGGCGCAACGCCACCAGGCGCTGGCGGCAGCCGGTTTTACGGCCGCCGAGGCGGGCATGGAAGACTGGCTGGTCGGCGCCACCGAGGCCGAAGCGGCATCCCTGTGGAAAGCCCTGCTCGAAACCACGCGCGAAGCCAAGGAACAAAACCGGCTGAACAGCCTGCTGATCAACAAGCACATGCTGCACACGCAAGGCGCCCTGAACGCCATGCGCCCCACGGCCCAGAGCGGCAATTTCTACGGCCCCAGCGGCCAACCGACGACGAACACGACCAGCCGGCGCGTCGTCATCGGCTAACAGCCTTGATTCGACGCTTATCCCAACAAATCGGGAAATACGAGCGACCCGCACAGTATTAATCCATTGCTGCACGCATGCGCCGTGGCCGCCGCCACATAAGCGGGCGCCAGGCCCAGGCTGCGCGCCGCCAGGTAGCTGGCTGCGAAGATACCTCCGGCAATCAAAGTCATGCTGGCATGCAAAATGCCGGAGCCGCCCATGACATGCAAGAGGGAAAACAGTATCGCGCTGGCCAGCAGGCTATAGCTGGCACGCACCTTGTAGCGGAGCAACACTTCAAGCGGCAGCCACTGCCCGATGACCGTTTCAAACAACGGCGCCCAGACGACGACTGTCCAGAATATCCGAGCCGTGCCGGCGCCTTCCAGCGATGATGACGCGGAGCCGCCCAGTTGCTGCGGCGAGAACAAGGCCAGGGCTGCTAACAGCAGCAGCATGGCAATGAGAGAATTGATGGCGCCCGCGCACAAGCCCAGGCGCATGGCGCCCCGCATGGGGCGCTTGGCCATGCTCGCCCGCAGCGCAGCCAGGTTGACAGCCAGTCGTGGCACCGGCAAGTTGGTCGCTTTCAACATCCGTATATTGCTCCTCATGGCGCATCCTGCCCACACGGGCAAGTCTACGGCCATCATAGCCCGGCACAGCCATGTGAAACTACGTCAATTGTTGCAGCATACAGCTCAGCGCACTTCAGCCATGCGCGGGTCGCCCCGTGTGCTGGCGATACTTCGCCGCGATGGCTTGCGCCTTGGCGCGGGCGGTGGCCTGCTGCTCCGGCGTCAGCTCGTTTTGCAGCCAGTGCCAGTATTCATCCTGATAGGGATTGGTGACGCCGGGCGCCAGGATATCGTCGTAGACGAGACGCAGGGCCAGCAGGTAGCCATACGCTTGCGGCGCATCCTTCTGCACCACCTCGCCATCGCGCAGATACGCCATCATCAGGGTAGCCACGCTGGTGAGTTCCGCCTCGTCCGCCTGCACCGTCAGTTGGGCGATGGCTTGCCGCTTCCAGGCCTGCACCAGGGGATCGTCGGGACGGTTGCGCAGCGCGCTGCGGTCGCCGAACGGTCCTTCCGACAGGAACAGGGTGGCGGCGCCCGGCACGCCCGCCTTCGCGGCAGTGGCCAGATAGCCCAGGCGGTCGTCGCGCTGGCGCTGCGTCAGGTCCGCGCACAGCTGCTGCTGGGCGGCTTTTTCTTGCACCGTCATCTCGCGTCCCAGCTCGAATTCCATCCCTGGCATGCGGCTTTCGCGTTGGAAAACGATGCAGTCGTCGATCAGGTTGAAGGCCGCATACGCATCTTCCGCCCTGCCGCTGGCGCCCAGGCGTTCGAGCCGCTGCGCCAGGGACACGACAACGGGCGCCTGGGCACCAGGTCCGAAGGCGTCGACAGAAAAATACGCTTCCAGGCTGCGTCCCGGTGGGGCGCTGGCGGCAGCGATAGCCACAGCATCCCGCGCGCCGCCGTCGGAAGCGGGCCAGTACGCCAGTACCAGCGCAGCCGCGATGGCAGCGGCGATGGCGATGCCGGTAAGTTTGATATTCATCATGAAGTGGCGCGCCTGGACTGGAATCGCACGTTACCACAGGCACGCGGCACAGTCCCGCACGCACGCGAGCCGACTAGCCGCCGGCCTTTTTCGCCTGATGGCCCAGCTTGGCCAGCGCGGCCAGGATGGTATCCACGTGGTCGCCCTGCACTTCGATCACGCCATCCTTGACCGTGCCGCCCGAGCCGCACTGCGTGCGCAGCTGCTTGCCCAGCAAGGCCAGCGCGATGGCGTCCAGCGCCAGACCTTTCACCACGGTGACGCTCTTGCCGCCACGCCCCTTGGTCTGGCGCGACACGCGCACCACGCCGTCGCCTGCAGGCGCCGCCTTGGCTTGCGCCTTGCACGCGCATTGCGCCAGCGGCTGGCGGCAGGCGGGGCACATGCGGCCCGTTTCGGTGGAATACACAAGAGCGCCCAGGGAACTGCTTTTCATGATCGAGAGATAAAAAGGGAGAAGGCGCGATTGTAGCAAGCAATGCTGGGGTCTGAGCCCGCTAGTCAGGTGCCGGTGCGACGGGGGCCATCGGCACTTCCGTCACCGTTTCCGGGATGCCCGACAAAATCGTCACCGCGACCCTGCGATTGCGCGCGCGCCCTTCCGGCGTGGCGTTCGGTGCCACGGGGATGTTGTCGGCATGGCCCACGGCCGTCAGGCGCGAGGCTTGCACGCCGCTGGCGATGAACAGGCGCACCACGGCGCTGGCGCGCGCGGCCGACAATTCCCAGTTCGAGGCAAAGGTCGAATTGCTGATCGGCTGCACATCCGTATGCCCTTCCACCTGCACGTCGTGCGTATCATCCTTGAGCAGCACGGCCACGGCTCGCAAGGCCTGGTCCGACTCCATCGTCAAGCCTGCGGCGCCCGGGTCGAACAGCACGCTGGCATTGATTTCCACGCTCACGCCGCGGCTCGTCTGCGTGACCCGCACCTTGCCTTCCTTGACCAGCGGCGCCAGGGTGGACGTGAGGTCCTGCGCCAGGCGCGTCATGTGTTCGCGCTCGCGGCGGATGGCTTCCGTGCGGCGTTTCAGGGCGGGGTTCGGCAGCGGGATCGCCTGCGGCGCTTCCATGATGATGGGTGGCGCGCCCTTTTCCAGGCTGAAGGCCTGGCCGATGGCGCTCTGGAAGACGCGGTACTTGCCCTCGTTGACTTGCGAAATCGCATACATGACGACGAAAAAGGCGAACAGCAAGGTGATGAAGTCGGCGTACGAGATCAGCCAGCGGTCCTGGTTGTCCGGTTCCTCGTCACACTTCCTGCGCGCGCGCCGCATCATGGTCAGTGCTCGTTCAGCAGGCTGGCCACGCGCTCTTCGATGATGCGCGTGTGATCGCCCGTGGCGATGTCGTACAGCACGGCGGCCGTGATTTCATACTGCAGCACGCGGCGCGAGACGATGGCCTTGAGCTTATTCGCCACCGGCAGGAACAGCAGATTGGCCAGCCCCACGCCATAAATCGTCGAGACAAAGGCGACGGCGATGCCGCTACCCAATTTACTCGGATCGGTGAGGTTTTCCATCACATGTATCAGGCCCAGCACGGCGCCCAAAATACCGATGGTGGGCGAATAGCCAGCCGCCGATTCCCACACCTTGACGGCCTGGCGCTCGGCCATTTCGTAGGCGGAGATTTCCACGTCGAGCAGCTGGCGCAGCTTGTCGGGGGCGATGCCGTCGACGATCATGCGCAAGCCCTTGGCATTGAAGCGGTCGGCCGTGTTTTCCATCAGGCGCTCGAGCGCCAGCGGGCCGTCACGGCGCGCCGTCAAGCTCCATTGCCCGATGTCGCGCGCCAGCGCGGCGCGCGTGTCGGCCGGCGGCAGGAAAACCCAGCGCAGCATTTCCAGGCCGCGCACGAAGGTGCGCAGCCGCGTTTGCAGCAGCACGGCGCCGAAGGTGCCAATGACCACGATGGCAAAGGCGGCCGGCTGCAACAGGGAGGCCATCTTGCCGCCTTCCAGTGCCTGGCCGACCAGCAGGCCCGCCAGCGCCAGCGCCAGCCCGATTACGCTGGACCAGTCCACGCCTGCTCCCTCAAGGTTGCGCGCAGGCGCGCGACGGCCTGGGTATGCAGCTGCGAGACGCGCGATTCGGAGACGCCCATCACCGCGCCGATCTCCTTCAGGTTCAGCTCTTCTTCGTAATACAGGCCCATGAGTATTTTCTCGCGTGGCGGCAGCGCGTCGATGGCATCGATCACGGATTGCCGGAAATCGGTATCGAGCAGGGATCGCAAGGGGTCGCTGTTCTCGTCCACGCAATGGCGGTCGAGGAAGCTGTCATTGCCATCCGGGTCATGAAAGTCTTCGTAGTACAGCAACTGGTGGCCGCCGCCGTCGCCCAGCATTTCCTGGTAGTCGGGCAGCGACATTTTCAGCAATTTCGCCACTTCCGACTCCGTCGGTGGGTGGCCAAGGCGCTGCTGCAGGGTGCTCATCGCCTCTTCGATCTTGCGCATGTTCTGGCGCATGCTGCGCGGCAGCCAGTCGCTGGTGCGCAATTCGTCGAGCATGGCGCCGCGGATGCGCAGCACGGCATACGTCTCGAACTGCGCGCCATGCGTCTCTTCATAGCGGGTAATGGCGTCGAGCAGGCCGATCATGCCGGCCTGGATCAGGTCATCGACCTCGACCGAAGGCGGCAATTTCGCCTTCATATGGTGCGCCAGACGCTTCACCAGCGGAATGTGCTCCGTCAGCAAATAGTCCTTGTTCGATTTCCCTTTGACCGTGTACATAGGCTGCTTATTGTTTTAACTGCTATCGTGTGCTGATGATGGAATCAGGCGCTGAATTGGTGCAAGCTCCCCGTCTGGTACAAGGTGCCACCGAGCACCGGCGCCGCCGAACGGGCCAGCCGCTCGGCCAGTCCGCGAAACGCCACCGAGGCCCCCGCCAGCGGAAAGGCATCGACCACGCTACGGCCCAGACGCGCCGCGCGGTGCAGATACTCATCGGCAGGCACCGACCCCATCGAGGTCAGTTTCACGGCCAGGTAGCGGCTCGCCGCTTGCGCCATATTATCGTATACCACTTTTGCCTCGGATTCGGAAGCGCCAGTGACCAGAATGCCAAACGGACGGCGTCCCAGTTCCTGGCTCAGGCGCTTGATCAGGCAGTACGCGGCCTTGATCGAGGTGGCGCTGGTCGACACTTGCACCACGATGTCGGACGAGGCCATCAGCGGTACGGGGAAGCAATCGCCCGCGTCGGCCACGACGCCGTCGACCAGCACGATGCCGCTCTGGCGCGCCAGCACTTCAAAAGTCTTGCCCAGGCGGCGCAGTTCTTCCTCGCCCGCATAGTCCATGCTGTCCATCAGATAGTTGCGCGTGCCCAGGCTGGCCAGGCCAAAGCCTTGCGGCACCTGGTGGATAACCTGGTTCAAGGCGCACTGCTGGCGCGCCACGTCGCGCAGGCTGGCACCGTGCGCCAGTCCCAGGCGGGCAGCCACGCCATCGCTGCCGCCGCTGGCGTCGAGCAGCAGCACGTCATTGCCGCCGTAGGCCAGCGAGGCGCCCAGGTTGACCAGCATGGCGCCCTTGTCATCCTGCGGCGTGGCCGAGAGGAACGTCATGACGCGCGGCTGCGGGCCGGCCAGCATGCGGCGCAAGCCTTCGGCCTGGTCGAAATCGAAATTAGCCAAGGTGCACCCCGCGCGCTTCATTGTTGCGGGCAGCCGCCTGCGCCATCAGCAGCGGCAGTTCGGCATCGGAAAACTGCGTCGCCGCCGCATCGCGCTTGAGCTTGAAGGCGCGGTCGATCAGATAGCCGCGGTCGGCCAGGTACAGGTCTTCCGGCACGCGCTGGCCGTTCGACACATAAAACAGGTTCAGCTTCTGGCGGATCACCACGTCAAGCACATTGCCGATCGAGGCCGCCTCATCGAGCTTGGTCATGATGCAGCCGGCCAGGCCGCTGCCCTGGTAGGCGCGCACCACTTCGTTCAAGGTTTCCTGCGTCGCCGTGGAATTCAGGCACAGCAAACGTTTCACATCGGCGCCGGCGCCCGACAGCATGGCCACCTGTTCCGTGACCATCTGGTCGCGCTGGCTCACGCCCACCGTATCGATCAGCACCGTATGCTTGTTTTTCAATTCTTTCAGGGCGATGCGCAAGTCCGCTTCATCCTTCACCGAATGCACCATCACGCCGAGGATCTTGCCGTAAATGCGCAGCTGTTCATGCGCGCCGATACGGTAGGCATCGGTGGTGATCAGGGCCAGCTTTTCCGGGCCATGGCGCATCACGCAGCGGGCCGCCAGCTTGGCCGTGCTGGTGGTCTTGCCGACACCGGTCGGACCCACCAGGGCAAACACGCCGCCCTGCTCCAGCATGGCGTCTTCATTGGCCACAGTATTCAGATTACGGCTGAGGACGGTCTTGATCCAGCGCATGCTTTGCGCGCCATCGAGGCCGGCGGGCAGCTTGTCGATCAGGTAGCGCGCCAGGCTGGCCGAAAAACCGGCGGCCAGCATTTCGCGCAGCACCACGGCTTTTTGCGGCTCGCGCTGCTGCGTCGAACCCCATGAGATTTCCGCCAACTGGGTTTCCATCATGCCACGCATGGCGCGGATTTCATTCATCATGCCGCTCATCTCGGCGGCGGCATTCTCTTTGACGTGCGCCAGCGCGCTGGCCATCATCTGCTGCATGCGGGCCATGTCCACTGGCTCGGAAGTAGCCTGACGCGGCGCGGCCGGGCGTGGCGCAGCCGGGCGCTGGGCCGGGGCGGCCTGACGCTGCGGCGTGGCGAACTGGGTCTGCAACTGGGGACGGGGCTGGGCCATTTCGGACGCGGCCGGCGGCGAGGCCAGCGAAGCGGCATCGTCATTGGCCAGCGCGAGGATTTCCACCACGCCATCGGCCTGGCGATTCGACAGGATCACGGCATCAGGGCCCAGCGCTTCGCGTACCTTGCGCAGCGCATCGCGCGACGAGGCGCCCGTAAATTTCTTCACATTCATGACCGGCCTCCCAAGGCGGGGGTGGCGCAATATTGGCTGAACTGTGTGACCATCGTCGACTCCTGTTGCTTGGGTGCTGTCTTCCTCATGGACACAGATCACCCGGACAGTTTCCATTATTAGCGATGCCTGGAGGAAACGATCGAAGGAACAGGACGGGAAAGTACCCGTTATTCAGTTTGCCAGCAGGAAATTGATGTTTATTTTGACCAAAAGCAAGGGCTGGGGTCAGACCCCGATGCTAATGAAGATAACTATTGCGCGCCCACCAGCGCCGTGACGCGAATGGTCTTGGTTTCCGGCACTTCCGCATGCGACAGCACTTTCAGCTGCGGCAAAGCGCGGCGCAGGAAGCGCGACAGCAAGGCACGCAGCGGCGCCGGCACCAGCAGCACCGGCGTCAGCCCCAGCGCTTCCTGTTGCTGGGCAGCCAGGCCTGCCTGGTGCGCGATGGTATCGGCCAGGCCCGGCTCGATGCCGGCGCCGTCGCCGCCGTTGCCCATGGCTTGCATCAGCAGACGTTCCAGGCGGCTGTCCAGGGTCATCACGGACAGTTCGGCCGCGCCGGGGAACAATTGCTGCACGATGGCGCGACCCAAGGAAACGCGCACCAGCGCCGTCAGGTCGTTCGGGTCTTGCGTATTGACCGTATGCTCGGCCAGGGTCTCGATGATGGTGCGCATGTCGCGGATATGCACGCCCTCGGCCAGCAGGTTCTGCAGCACCTTCTGCAGGGTCGACAGCGACAGCATCTTCGGCACCAGGTCTTCCACCAGACGCGGCGCATCCTTGCCCAGGTGATCGAGCAGCGACTGCACTTCCGCGCGTCCCAGCAGTTCGGAAGCGTGCGAGGTAATCAGATGATTCAGGTGCGTGGCCACCACGGTGCCCGCATCGACGACCGTGTAGCCCATCGATTGCGCCTGGTCGCGCAAGCTGGCGTCGATCCAGGTGGCGGGCAAGCCGAACGCGGGGTCGCTGGTGGCCAGGCCCGGCAAGGTGCCGCTGGCCATGCCCGGATTAATCGCCAGGAACTGCCCGTTGAACGCTTCGCCCACGCCCACTTCCACGCCCTTGAGGGTGATGCGGTAGGCGGACGGTTTCAACTCCAGGTTGTCGCGGATATGCACGGGCGGCGCCAGAAAGCCCACTTCCTGGGCAAATTTCTTGCGGATGCCCTTGATGCGCTTGAGCAATTCGCCGCCCTGCGTCTTGTCGACCAGGGGAATCAAACGATAGCCCACTTCCAGGCCCAGGGTGTCGACGGGCATGATGTCTTGCCAGCTGGCTTCTTCCTGTTCGGGCGCCACGGTGGCTTGCGGCACTTCGGCCGGCTGTTCGGCCGCCGCTTTTTCCTGCCTGCGTTTCTTGCTGATCAGATAGGCGGAGCCAGCCAGCAGCGAGGCCAGCAGGAGGAAGACCATATTCGGCATGCCGGGAATCAAGCCCATGCCGCCGATGATGCCGGCGGTGATGTACAGCACTTGCGGCTTGGCGAACAGCTGGCCCACCAGCTGCGTGCCGATGTCCTGATCGCTGGCCACGCGCGAGACGACGATACCGGCCGCCGTGGAAATGATCAGCGAAGGAATCTGCGCTACCAGGCCGTCACCGATGGCCAGCAAGGTGTAGTTTTTGAGTGCGTCGGCAAAGCCCATGTCATGCTGCAGCAAGCCCACCAGCAAGCCGCCGATGATATTGATGACGGTGACCATGATGCCGGCGATGGCGTCGCCGCGCACGTATTTGCTGGCACCGTCCATGGCGCCATAGAATTCCGCTTCCTGCGCCACTTCCGTGCGGCGGCGGCGCGCTTCGTCTTCGCCGATCAGGCCCGCGTTCAGGTCGGCATCGATGGCCATCTGTTTACCGGGCATGGCATCCAGCGCGAAGCGGGCGCCCACCTCGGCGATACGGCCCGCACCCTTGGTCACCACGGTAAAGTTGATGATCGTCAAAATGATGAACACCACGATACCGACCGTGTAATTACCGCCGATCAGAAAGTGACCGAACGCCTCGATCACTTTACCGGCCGCGTCGGCGCCCGTATGGCCTTCCGTCAGCACCACGCGCGTGGACGCCACGTTCAGCGACAGGCGCAGCATGGTCGACACCAGCAGGATGGTCGGGAACGCCATGAAGTCGAGCGGCTTGACCGTGTACAGCGCCGTCAGCAACACGATGATGGACAGCGCGATATTGAAACTGAAGAAAATATCGAGGATGAAAGCCGGCAACGGCAGCACCATCATCGCCAGCAGCATGATGATGATGATAGGCGCGGCGATGCCTTTGCTGGCGTTGCTGCTCATTCCGCTGAGCCAGGCTGGCAATCTCAGGCCGTTCATGGTGTACCTCCTTTATTCTTGTCTGCTGCGGCTTTGCTCTGCGATGCGGGGTCGAGCGGATCGAGCTCCGGCGGCACGTCGAGTTTTTTCGGCTTGTCGGGCCGCTGGCCGTGGCCACTGCTGTAACTGCGCAGCTGGAACACATACGCCAGCACTTCGGCCACGGCGCCATATAGCGCCGCAGGAATCTCGTCGCCGATGTCCGTGTGCTTGTACAGCGCACGCGCCAGGGCCGGTGCTTCCAGGATGGCGACCTGATGTTCGCCCGCCAGTTCGCGGATCTTCGCCGCCACCTCGTCGATGCCCTTGGCCACCACCTGCGGCGCGCCGCGCGAATTCTCGCCATACTTCAAGGCCACCGCGTAGTGGGTAGGATTGGTCACCACCACGTCGGCTGTCGGTACGTCGGCCATCATGCGGCGGCGTGACATTTCATGCTGCATCTGGCGTATCTTCGCCTTGATCTGCGGATTGCCATCCGACTCCTTCGATTCCTGCTTGACTTCCTGCAAGGACATTTTCATCTTGTTGGCGTAGTGCCACATCTGGTAGGGACCGTCGATGGCGGCGATCAGGCCCAGCGCGCCCACGATCATCAGAAAGGCCGTGATCAGCAGGCTGATCAGATGAGCCGAACCGGCGCGCAAGGATTCGACCGACAGGCCCAGCACGGCGTCTTTCTGATGTTGCATCACCATCCAGGCGACGACGCCGACGACGATGGTCTTGGCGACAGCCTTGAGCAATTCCACCAGCGCATTCTTCGAAAACATATTGCCCAGGCCGCGAATCGGGTTGAGCTTGCCAAAATTGGGGGTAAAGGCCTTGGAACTGAACAGCCAGCCGCCCACCAGCACGGGCGAAGCGAGGGCGACGAGCATGATGGCCAGCGCGTACGGCAGGCAAGTCAGCAAGACCGAGCCCACGTCGTAGCCGATGCGCAACATCATCGCGTCGGGATGGAGGATCTGCTCCCGGTCCAGGGTCAGGCCGGAGACCATGACGGCCGTCAGCCGCCGCACGATGGCGTCGCCGGCAAACCACAGGCAGCAGCCGGACGCCATCAGCACCGTAAACGTGGCCACTTCACGCGATCGCGGAACGTCGCCTTCCTCACGCGCCTGCTCGAGGCGCTTCGGTGACGCGGCTTCGGTCTTTTCTGCGTCGCTGTCTTCCGACATCAATCAACTCCGGTGAAGTCCTGCAGCCCGATTAGGCGCAATACGGACTGGGCATGACGCATTATCGGTTCAATTACCGCAACGCCATCAAGGGAAAAGGAGGGCAATTGCCCTGCATTTCCCTTTGCCTATCAGAAACTTAACGGGACTTGCGCGCTTCGGCTTGCTTTACCGTCTGTTCAATGGCGCCAAACAGGGATTTACCGTCATCAGCCAGCATGTCCAATCGAACAACATCGCCAAACAGCAGGAACGGCGTGCTGGCGACGCCATCGGCGATCATCTCCTGGTTACGTCGCTCAACGATACTGGAAAACCCCTTCTTGACTTCCTTGTTGGCGACGCCGCCCGCGCTGACCACGCTGCCGGCGCGCACGTTGCGCGTCTGGCACAAGTGGGCGAGCAATTGCGGGTAATTGAAGGCCATGTCGGCGCCCGCGTGGGGCTGGCCCGTCAATTTGCCGTTCAGGCTGCAACGCAGGGCGTAATGCACCTTGCCGCCGCGCCAGGCGTCGCCCAGTTCGTCGGGCGTGACGGCCACGGGCGAGCAAGCCATGGCCGGTTTCGCTTGCAGGAAGCCGTAGCCACTGGCCTGCTCGTCGGGCACCAGGCTGCGCAGGGTAATGTCGTTGACCAGCATCAAGAGCTTGATGTTCAGGTGCGCCTGGTCCGGCGTCGAGCCCATGGCCATGTCGTCCGTGATGGCGGCGATGCCCGCTTCGTAATCGATGCCCCACTGCTCATGTGCCAAGGTGATGTCGTCGTGGGCGCCGAGGAAATCGTCGCTGGCGCCCTGGTACAGGCGCGGCGCCTCGCGCAAGTTGGCGGGCGCCTGCAGGCCAGCGGCCTTGCAGGCGCGCTCGATTTGCTGCAGGTACGAGGCGCCAGCCACGCGCAGGCTGCTGCGCGGCAAGGGTGCCATGCAGTTCGCCGTATCGAAGTCGAAGGCGCGATGACCGCGGCCACTATTGATGGTCTGGTACAGCAAGTCCAGCTGGGGCGCGATGAAACTCCAGTCGTCGAGCGCCTTTTGCAGGGTCGAGGCGATGCCATCGGCCAGGTGGGCGGTTTTCAGGTCGCGCGAGACGACAGCCAGCTGGCCGTCGCGCGTGCCATCCTTCAGGGTAGCTAATTTCATGTGCGGGAAACTTCGTCAAATGCAGGCAATGGAGGCTAAAGACGCCAAAAAGCCGGGAAGTCCCCGGCTTTGGCGCTCAGCAAGAGGTTCAGGCCAGCAATGCCAGCTGTTCAGGCGTGAGGTAGCACCACTCGCCTTCGGCAATGCCCAGCGACTCCAGCGTCAGGCTGCCGATGGCGGAACGGTGCAGCGCGCTGCAATGGTTGCCGGCGGCAGCCAGCATGCGCTTGACCTGGTGGTATTTGCCTTGCTCGAGCACGATTTCCAGCTGGAATTCTCCGCGCTGAATGCAAACCAGGGCGGCCAGTGGGGCCGCTTCGTCGTGCAATTGCACGCCAGCCAATAGCTGCGCCACCAGTTCATCGGTCACGGCTTCTTGCGTCGTGGCCTGGTAAATCTTTGGAACGTGACGCTTCGGCGACGATTGTGCATGGATAAATGGCCCATCGTCGGACATCAACAGCATGCCGGTCGTATCGTGGTCGAGCCGGCCGACGGGCTGGACTTCGCGCCAGGTGAACTGTTCCGGCAGCAGGGTCAGCACGCCTGGGTGATGGCTGGGCTTGCGCGAGCATTCGAAGTTGGCGGGCTTGTTCAGCGCCAGGTACAGGTGCGCGCGGACCACCCACTCTTCTTCGAAAACGTGCAGCACCAAGCCTTCGGTCTCGACGGTGGTGCGGTAATTGGTCTGGGTGACGCCATCGATGACGACATCGCCATCCTCGATGAGGGAACGACAATATTTACGGGTGCCAAAACCCTGCGATTGCAGGATGCGGTCTAGGGATAATTTACTCATGGGCGTGACTTTACCAGAAGCGGCTGGCAGCGTGAAGCGGCGGCGCGCGCCGGCAGCAGCTGGCGGTGGAGCGTGCGCCAGCCTTGCGCATGCATAGATATGCCGAAGCACAAGGTGAGATTTCGATATAAATGGCCAATTCCTTTGAGATATATCAAGCGCTCGAAATATCGCATTGATAGACTGAAACTTCGTTAGGAATCCGCCTAATGTACTTTAGGAATTGTGGCAGTCGCCACCCATCATAAGGACATCGTATGAAGCATATCGATACCATCGCCTTACAAGGCAGCATCGCCGACATGCGCAAGCGCATCGCTGTGGAACAGGCGGCCATGCACAAGGTCAGACTCGGCGTGGCGCGCTGGCGCAACGCCCCTGCGCCGCAGGATGCGGACGCGCCGCCAGCGCCATCCCGCCAGACGCGTTGGCATGCTGAGGCGCAATGCCATTTCATGTGCTGGCTGGAACAGGGCGGCTTTGCCCAGGCGGATGCGGATGCGGCAGTCGACAAGGAGAGCGCACCCGCCATGATGGACACGCCGCCAGATAGCCGCAACAGCAGCACAGCAACGGCGCCGGCCCGGCAAGCTGCCATCCCACCCCTGCCCGCACACTGTAACGGCTGTGCCGCCTGAGCGCGCCGTCCTCAAACCAGCCATGCCCTGCCCCCGCATGCCTATATTACCCCCCAGACACGCAGTCACCGCCCGCGCCGCCAGCACACCCAGCGATAACGACGCACAAAAGGAAACGGCGGCATTGCGCCGCCGTTCCCAAGCCCCAACGGGACTTTTGTGAGGAATGTAAATTCACTCAAAACCACATCTGCGATGCGGCGAGTAGTTCCAAGACTTACCAATCAAGTTAGTACTGACAACATAGTTGATATATCGCCCCTCCTTGAAAAGAACTACGCTTTCACTATAGTCCAAGCAGCCCCTTTTTCAAGTCAATTTACCACCTTATTGAAAATCATTCTCGACTGACTTGCCTGCCTGCCAAGAGTGATATCCTCAACGCAATGCCGGTTGTGACTGCTGCACGGCCGCCTTCATGGCGCCGGCGCCCATGGCGGCGCCAAACTTCTTCAGCACCCGTTCCGGCAAGCCTTCATGTTGCGTGTAGTCGACGATGTCTTCCGCCTTGACGACGTCGCGCGCCACGCTGTCGACCGTGCCGAAATCGTCGGCCAGACCCATTTCCACGGCTTTCGCGCCCGTCCAGTACAGGCCGGAGAAGGTATCGGCCGTTTCCTTCAGACGCTTGCCCCGTCCCGCACGCACCACCTCGATGAATTGCTGGTGAATTTCATTGAGCATGCCTTGCGCATACGCCTTGTGTTTTTCGCTCAAGGGGCTGAACGGGTCCATGAAGCCCTTGTTTTCGCCCGCCGTCAGCAAACGGCGCTCGACGCCGACCTTTTCCATCACGCCCGTAAAACCGAAGCCATCCATCAGCACGCCGATGGAACCGACCACGCTGGCCTTGTTGACGTAGATGCGGTCGGCGGCGGCGGCGATGTAATAGCCGCCCGAGGCGCACATTTCATCGACCACCACATACAAGGGCTTGTCAGGATAGCCCTTGCGCAGGCGCTGCATCTCGTCGACGATCATGCCGGCCTGCACGGGACTGCCGCCCGGACTATTAATGTGCAGCACCACGGCCACGGAACCGGCATCGGAAAATGCCTTGTCCAGCGCGGGGATGACGACGGCGGCCGAGCCGCTGCCTTCGGACTCAATGCTGCCGCTGATGTCGATCAGGGCCGTGTGGCGCCCCAGGGTCTCGCTGTCGTCGGCCGTGTTGTAGTCATAAAACACCCACAGGGCGAACAGCACGATCAGCAGGCTGAACACCTTGAAAAAGATGCTCCAGCGGCGGTGCGCGCGTTGCTCTTGCAAAGTGGCAAATACCAGCTTTTCCAGCACGTCGCGCTCCCAGCTCCCCGCAGGGGCGCCGTGGCCGGCGGCTGGCGCGCTGCTGTCCAGCTTGTCGTTCGTGTTATCGCTCATGGTTCACTTTGTTTAAATTGCAATAATGCCTGTACCCGGCATCAGGCCGGCAGCGGCTGGACATACTCATCGGCTTGCCAGTACAGCTGGCCATCGCGCTCGCTCACTGGAATCGGGCGCAAGCGGCCACCCTTGCAGGGACCGCCCGCGCACAGGCCGCTCTCCGGCACATAGATGGCGCCATGCGTCGAACACATCAGGTATAAGCCGCTGGACTCGAAAAACTCGCCCTCGGCCCAGTCCAGTTCGATCGGTACGTGGGCGCAGCGGTTCAGGTAGCCATATGCCTTGCCGCCGCGGCGCACGACAAAGCCGGTGGTCGCTTCGCCACCGGCCGAGACGGGAAAACGCACGCCCTTGCCGCCATCGGCCACCGCATCGGCGGCACAAATGAATACGTAGCCAACATCGCTCATCATGCGTGCTCGCTCAGCCATTGGTGCAGATCGGCCACCGTGGCGGCCGAATACAGGGGATTACAAGCCTGCAACTGCTCCACCGGATGCGCCCCATACTCTACGGCAATACCGGCCGCGCCTGCATTGCTTGCCATCAACAAATCATGACTGGTGTCGCCGATCATCACGGTGCGGCGCATATCCTGCCCCAGTTCGCGCGTCAGCTCCTGCAGCATGGCCGGATGGGGCTTGGAAAACGTTTCATCAGCGCAGCGCGTCGCATCGAACAGCGACAGCAGCTTGACGGCATTCAGCGAACGGTTCAGGCCGACACGGCTCTTGCCCGTGGCGACGGCCAGAAAGTACGCTTGCTGCGAGAGTTCCTGCAGCATTTCCTGCACACCGGGAAACAGGGTCAGCTCATGGTCGCGCGACAGATAGTGATAGCGATAGCGTTCCGCCATGCGCGCATGGTATTTCGGCTCGACATCGGGCATCACCAGCTGCATGGCTTCCTGCAAGCCCAGGCCGATCACATGCGAGGCCAGCAACTCGGTGGGAATTGGCAAGCCCAGGTCTTTCGCCGACGCCTGGATGCACTTGACGATGGTCGAGGTACTGTCTATCAGGGTACCGTCCCAATCGAAGACGATCAGATCAAATTGCTTTCTTGCCATGTTTCCCGACGGCAAAGCCGCCGGCTCCTTGAGAATGAATGATGGCGACTGACTACCTTGTGAGTAGTGTCCCCGCACGCGATGCAGAGCTATCGTGCGGCAACGGCCAATGGTTTGCCCAAGCTTACCAAGAAACGCTCGCATTCGGCAGCCAGCGGCGCATTCAGGGTCACCGTCTTGCCCGTCTCCGGATGCGTAAACGTGATCTGGTGCGCATGCAGGAACATGCGCTTCAGGGCGCCGCGCGTGCTGTCGGCTTTCAACAGGGCACGGTTGAGGGCAAAGTCGCCATATTTATTGTCGCCCGCAATGGGGAAACCGGACGAGGACAGATGCACGCGGATCTGGTGCGTGCGGCCGGTCTTCAATTCCGCTTCCAGCAAGGCGAAGTTGTGATATTTATGCAACAGTGAAAACACCGTGTGCGACGCCAGGCCATCGGCCTGCACGGCCACCCGGCGCTCGCCTTCGGCCGTCGTATATTTATGCAGCGGCAGCTTGATATGCTGGCGCGCATTCTTCCAGTCACCCGCCACCAGCACCAGGTAGCGCTTGTCGGTGGCGCCGTCGCGCATCTGCTCGTGCAAATTGGTCAATGCCGTGCGCTTCTTTGCCAGCAACAACAAGCCGGATGTGTCGCGGTCCAGGCGGTGTACCAGTTCCAAAAACTTGGCGTCGGGGCGCGAAGCGCGCAATTGCTCGATTACGCCGAACGAAACGCCCGAGCCGCCATGCACGGCCACGCCGGCCGGCTTGTCGATGACGAGCAGCTGCGCATCTTCAAAGATGATCGAAAATTCAGCGGCCGGCGCGCCCGTGGGGGCCTTTTCGGCCACGCGCACGGGTGGAATGCGCACCACATCGCCAGCGACGAGACGGTACAACTGATCGATACGGCCTTTATTAACCCGCACTTCTCCCGATCGCAAGATCCGGTAGATGTGGCTTTTAGGCACTCCCTTGCACACTCTTAATAAGTAGTTGTCGATGCGCTGGCCTGCTTCTTCCTCGGCGATCGTTACGAATTGGGCTTGCGGCTGAACCGGGGGTGTTGAAGGGGGAACAACATCTTTTTGACTCTTCATTTACTATGTCTTCCCAGAAATCTCTCTAAGTCCTTCATTTTGAATATATAATTGTTTTTGCTGCGGCCCTGGCTGCTGCGAGTGTAAGAATAAAAGCACATTTTACACAGGGGCGTCTCCACCGGCCTCGCCAAATTGCAAATTCGGTGGAAAAAAATGTATATGCACCATCCCTGCGCGAATCAAGGTTGCACCGTAGTTGTAATCGGATAACGCGTGGAGATGCTGAAGAGAGTGTGGGATTATAAGGATAAGTACCCGTTAGCGCGACTTATCGAGTCGGGCTCGCGGGTTGATGAAGTTGATAACGCTTGCCGTTTTCGCCAAACCCCGTATGCGGCCAAATACTGAGGGTTGTCGATGATAGGCTGAGGCCAAGCCTCGCCATCGCGATCCCTGTAATGAGCCGGCTGACGATTTGGCTCTGAATTTGCTGACCACCTGCATTCTCTGCCCCCGATGTAGTTCATTCTCGTTCGGGCTGTTTCAGATGAGTTGCAGGTGTCCTGTGCACTCGGCATGACGATTGACCTCACCGCGCCTGTTGCGGCCGTAACGTATACCTCGTACGCGTTGTTGCTCCGCACGCTAAGGCATTTCCCCCGCCAACACTCCCGTTCTCGCATATATCCCTGTACTTTCGCCGCTTCCCCGGAAGCGGCTTTGAGATGGCCTACGGGTCGCGGAGTTATAAAAATGAAACGCATGTTGTTTAATGCCACGCAGCAAGAAGAACTGCGCGTAGCGATTGTCGACGGACAAAAACTGATCGACATCGATATCGAGACAGCCGGGCGCGAACAGCGCAAATCCAACATCTACAAGGGCGTCATCACGCGCATCGAGCCTTCGCTCGAAGCGTGCTTCGTCAGCTATGGCGAAGACCGCCACGGCTTCCTGCCCTTCAAGGAAGTTGCCCGCACGTATTTCCGCGAAGGCGTCGACGTACGCAATGCTTCCGTCAAGGAAGCGCTGCGCGAAGGCCAGGAAATCATGGTCCAGGTCGAAAAGGAAGAGCGCGGCAACAAGGGCGCTGCCCTGACCTCCTTCGTCTCGCTGGCCGGCCGTTACCTGGTATTGATGCCGAACAACCCGCGTGGCGGTGGCGTATCGCGCCGCGTGGAAGGTGAAGAGCGCCAGGAATTGCGCGAAACCATGGATAAACTGGACTTGCCTGCTGGCATGTCCGTGATTGCCCGCACCGCCGGCATCGGCCGCAACGTCGATGAACTGCAATGGGACTTGAATTACCTGATGCAACTGTGGCGCGCCATCGAAGGCGCCGGCAAGTCGGCCAACGGCGCTTTCCTGATCTACCAGGAATCGTCGCTCGTCATCCGCGCCATCCGCGACTACTTCCAGCCCGACATCGGCGAGATCCTGATCGACACCGACGAGATCTACGACCAGGCGCACCAGTTCATGAGCCACGTGATGCCCGACATGGTGCACCGCGTAAAACGCTACAGCGACGACGTGCCGCTGTTCTCGCGCTTCCAGATCGAACACCAGATCGAAACGGCGTACAGCCGCACCGTGCCGCTGCCATCGGGCGGCGCCATCGTGATCGACCATACCGAAGCGCTGGTCTCCGTCGACGTCAACTCGGCCCGCGCCACGCGTGGCTCGGACATCGAGACGACCGCCTTCAACACCAACTGCGAAGCGGCCGAAGAAGTGGCCCGCCAGTTGCGTTTGCGCGACTTGGGTGGCTTGATCGTCATCGACTTCATCGACATGGAAGTGGCAAAGAATCAGCGCGAAGTGGAACAGCGCCTGAAAGATGCGCTGCACCATGACCGTGCCCGTGTACAAATGGGCAAGATTTCCCGCTTCGGCCTGATGGAACTGTCGCGCCAGCGCCTGCGCCCTTCGCTGTCCGAAGGCTCGCACGTGACGTGCCCGCGCTGCTCCGGCACCGGACACATCCGCGATACCGAATCGTCCGCCCTGCAGGTGCTGCGCATCATCCAGGAAGAGGCGATGAAGGAAAACTCTGCCACCATCCACGTGCAAGTGCCGGTGGACGTGGGCGCCTTCCTGCTGAACGAAAAGCGCGGCGAAGTACTCAAAATCGAGAACCGCCACCGCATCGCCGTGATCCTGATCCCGAACAAGCATCTGGAAACGCCGCACTACAAGCTGGAACGCATCAAGCACGACGATCCGCGTCTGGAAGACAGCCAGGCCAGCTACAACCTGGCCGAAAGCGCTGAAACCGACATGGCTTACAGCAAGCGCCAGAAGGAAGAAGCCAAGCCGCGCCAGGAAGCCGTCGTCAAGACGATCACCCCTGACCAGCCGGCACCGCTGGTCGAGCGCAAGCCCGTCGAAGCCAAGGCTGCCCCGGTGGCCGCACCTGCCGCACCACAAGGCTTGATCGCCAAGATCATCAGCTTCTTCACCGGCGCCCCGGCCCCCGTGGCACCGGCACCTGCCCCTGTCGCGCCAGTCAAACCGGCCGGTGCCGACCGTGGCGACCGCAACAGCCGTGGCCCGCGTGGCCGTGGTCGCAACGGCAAGCCTGGCCGCGAAGAACGCGAACCGGGCCAGGCCCGTCCAGCCCAGGACGACGCTGCCAAGGAAGCGGAAGCACTGGAAAAGGCGGCCCGTCCGCCACGCCCACCACGTCCGCCACGCGAACCGCGCGAAGCCGGCGAAGCAACGGCGGCACCCCGTGAACGCGGTGAACGTCCGGAACGCGCCGAGCGTCCGGAACGCGCAGAGCGCCCGGAACGTGCCGAACGTCCGCCACGCCAGCCACGCGAAGGCCGCGAACCACGCATCGACAAGACTGTTGTTGCTGAAGTGAAAGCGGATGAACTGGCCCTGCTTGGCGCCAGCGCCAGCGCAGTGCATGTCATCGTGCCGTCAAACGGCCCTGAATCCGACGCCGCACCAACGAGCTTGCTGAAAGCACCGGCGAATGCCGGTCCTGAAGGCGAAGAGATGGAAACCGACGTGGAAGGCGAAGAACCGCGCCGCCGTCGTCGTCGTGGTGGCCGCAACCGCAACCGCCGTGACCGCGAAACGGGCGAGCTGATCGAGTCGGCAAACGGCGAGAACGAAGGCCAGGACGCGCCAGTAATCAGCTTTACGGTCGCTCCGGCGCCGGAAGCTGCCTTTGACGCAGCCCCGGTCGCCGCCGTGGCTGCGCCAGTGGAAGCTGCCATCGTGGCCGACGTCGTGGAAGTGGTGGAAGTGGCCAAGGTCGTGGACATCGCCAAGGTCGAAGAAGCCGCGCCAGTTGCTGAAGTGATCGTACCGGAAGCCAATGTCGAAGCGGCTGCCGCACAAGCTGAACCAGCCGCTGCCGAACCGGCACCCGTTGCCGAGTACAGCTTTGCCGAGCCAGCAGAAGCGGCGCCAGCGGAAATCATCGTCGACGCCGTGCCCGTGGTAGAAGCTGCGCCGCTGGTGGAAGCCAACGCCGTGATCGAGGAAGCGCCAGTAGCTGAAGCAGCACCTGCCGTGGTGGAAACCGCACCCGTGGTGCTTGCTCCTGCACCAGCGCCAGCAGCGGTAGTGGCGCCTGCTCCTGTAGCCACTCCGGCTCCAGCGCCGGTGCCTGCGCCACTGGACTTGAGCGCAGTGCTCGGTTCGGCCGGCCTGACCCTGGCGGCCACCGATCCGGAAAAACTGCGCCTGGCGCAGGAAGCGGCAGCCAAGGCCGTCGCCCCGGTACGCAAGCCGCGCGAACGCAAGCCATTGCCGCCGCAATCGGATGAGCCGTTGATCCAGGTCAACACGCAACGTCCATAAGCGCGCCGGGTTCGCCCAGCCGTCCATGATGAAAGGGGGAGCTCAGGCTTCCCCTTTTTTACATCCACTCTCTTTGCCAGCCAGCCGCCATGCACGAGAACGCCAAACTTCCCCGTCCCGCCCCCGTCAGCCTGCGCGGCGCCTTCTGGTACTGGCTCAAGCTGGGCTGCGTCAGCTTTGGCGGGCCGGCCGGGCAAATCGCCATGATGCATGGGGAACTGGTGGAAAAGCGGCGCTGGATTTCCGAGCAGCGTTTCCTGCACGCCCTCAATTACTGCATGCTGCTGCCGGGGCCGGAAGCGACCCAGCTGGCCATCTACATCGGTTGGCTGATGCATCGCACGCGCGGCGCCCTGGTGGCGGGCCTGCTATTCTTGCTGCCCTCGCTGCTGCTGCTGATCGTCCTGTCCTGGCTCTACATGGCGTATGGCCACGTGGCCGCCATCGCGGGCGTTCTTTACGGCATCAAACCGGCCATCGTCGCCATCGTGCTGGCGGCCGCCTGGCGCCTGGGCCGGCGCACCTTGCGCAGTCCCGGCCTGATCGCCATCGCGGCGGGCGCATTTGTCGCCATCGCCGTGCTACAGCTGCCATTTCCGCTGATCGTACTCGCCGCTGCCCTGCTGGGCATGGCGGGCGGGCGCTGGCTGCCGGCCCACTTTCATGCTGGCGCCACGGGGCATGGCGGCGCGGCCCGCTACGGCGCCGCCCTGATCGATGACGACACGCCCACGCCGCAGCATGCGCAGCTCAGCTGGCCGCGCCTGCTGGCCACCTGCGCGCTGGGCCTGGCGCTGGCCTTTCTCGCCTGGCTGGGCCTGGCGCTACTGGGCGGGATAGACCAGCCGCTGGCGCAGATGGGCGTGTTTTTCAGCAAGGCCGCCCTGCTCACGTTCGGCGGCGCGTATGCCGTGCTGCCCTACCTGATGCAAGGCGCCGTCGACCACTACCACTGGATCACGAGCGCGCAAATGATGGATGGCCTGGCCTTGGGCGAAACCACGCCCGGCCCTTTGATCATGATCGTCGCCTTCATCGGTTTTGTCGGCGGCTGGAGCCATGCCGCAGGCATCGCGGGTGAACAGCTGTGGCTGGCAAGCGTGTGCGGCGCGCTCGTCGCCAGTTGGTTCACCTTCCTGCCTTCCTTCATCTTCATCCTGGCCGGCGCACCGCTGGTGGAAGCGTCGCGCGGCAATTTGCGCCTGAGTGTGCCCCTGACGGCCATCTCGGCGGCCGTGGTGGGCGTCATCGCCAGCCTGGCCCTGTTCTTTGGCCGCCATGTCTTCTGGCAAACAAACCCGCTGCCGCACTGGGACTGGCTGGCCATCGCCATCGCGCTGGCGGCCGGCGTGGCGCTGCTCAGGTTTCAAGTGGGCACCATCAAATTGCTGCTCGCCTGTGCCATCTTCGGCCTCGTGCTATCGTATCTGCCTTGAACGACTTTACGTAAACGGCATCACCTTTCATGGCTGACAAGATCATCTACCTCGCCGAGGCGCGCAATGGGGCACCGGCGATTCCCGCGCAGCTGGAAAACCCCAGCGGCAATGTGGCCGACAGCCTGGGCCGGCCCCTGCACGACTTGCGCATCTCGATTACCGACCGCTGCAATTTCCGTTGCGTGTATTGCATGCCGAAAGACGTGTTCGACAAGAACCACGTGTATCTGCCGCACACGGACTTGCTGTCGTTCGAGGAAATCACGCGCATCGCGCGCCTGTTCGTCGCGCACGGCGTGGAAAAGATCCGCCTGACGGGCGGCGAGCCGCTGCTGCGCAAGAATATCGAAAAGCTCATCGCCATGCTGGCTGCCCTGCGCACGCCATCGGGCCAGCCGCTGGACCTGACCCTGACGACCAACGGGTCCTTGCTGGCAAGAAAGGCGCAAGCGCTGAAGGATGCGGGCCTGAACCGCGTCACCGTGTCGCTCGACTCGCTCGACGACGCCACCTTCAAGCGCATGAACGATGTCGATTTCGCCGTGGCCGACGTGCTGCACGGCATAGCTGCAGCGCACGCGGCGGGCCTGGGGCCCATCAAGATCAATATGGTCGTCAAGGCCGGCATGAACGAGCAGGAAATCGTCCCCATGGCGCGCCACTTCAAGGGCACGCCGTACATCTTGCGCTTCATCGAATACATGGACGTGGGCGCCTCGAACGGCTGGAACTTGCAGGAAGTCATTCCTTCTGCCGAAGTCGTGCGGCGCATAGCCTTGCATATGCCCTTGCTGCCCATCAACCCCAACTACATGGGCGAGACAGCGGCGCGCTGGCGCTACGCGGATGGCAGCGGTGAAATCGGCCTCATTTCCAGCGTCACGCAAGCGTTCTGCGCCGACTGCAGCCGCGCCCGCCTCTCGACCGAAGGCAAGCTCTACACGTGTCTGTTCGCCAACAGCGGCCACGACTTGCGCAGCCTGCTGCGCGGCGGCCGCAGCGACGCGGAAATTTCCTCGGCCGTGGCGCAGCTGTGGCGCGGCCGCGCCGACCGCTATTCGCAATTGCGCACCAGCCAGACGGATTTGACGGGCGGCGCGCTTGAGCACGGTAAAAAGAAAGTGGAAATGTCGTATATCGGCGGCTAAATCGGGCGCGGCCCACACCCGCCGCTGCTACCATGGCGTATGCATCCACATTTTCGCCTCTCATGATCAACAAACACGATATTACCGGCCTGATCCTGGCCGGCGGGCTCGGCACGCGCATGGGCCAGCACGACAAGGGCATGCTACCCCTGCATGGCCAGCCCCTGGCGCGCCACGTGCTGCAACGCCTGGTGCCGCAAGTGGGCCAGCTGGCCATCAGTGTGCACGCCGATGCTGGCGCTTACGCGCGCTTCGGCCTGCCCGTGTGGCCGGACGTGCTGCCTGGCCAGCTGGGTCCACTGGCCGGCTTGCACAGTGGCATGCAGCACGCCAACACGCCCTACCTGCTGAGCGTGCCCTGCGATTCGCCCCTGCTGCCGCCGGACCTGGCGGCGCGCCTGGCCGCCGGCCTGGCCGACAACGATGCCGACCTGGCCATCGCCGTCACCGAAGAGACCGACCCGGCGACGGGAGTGACCGTGCGCCGCCCCCATCCCGTCTTTTGCCTGGTGAAAACATCGGCCCTGCCCCAACTGGACGCCTACCTGGCCGCAGGCGAACGCCGCATGCGCACCTGGCACGGCGACTTGAAACTGACCGAAGTGCTCTTCGAGAACCATGACGCATTCGGCAACATCAATACCCCGGACGAGCTGGCCGCCCTGCAAGCGCAGGGCCTGTCCGTGCCGGTGGCGCAGGCCATCCTGGCCGACAGCGTCACCCCCGTGGCCGAGAGCGAAACCTTGCCGCTGCCGCAAGCGTTCGAGCGCATCCTGGCCGCCGACATCATCTCGCCCATCAGCGTGCCCGCGCACGACAATTCGGCCATGGATGGTTATGCCTTGCACGGCGCCGACCTGGACGGCAGTGCTCCGCTGACGCTGAGCATAGTCGACACCATCCTGGCGGGCCGTCCCGGCACGGTCAGCGTGCAACGCGGGCAATGCGCGCGCATCATGACGGGCGCCGTCATGCCGGACGGCTGCGACAGCGTGGTGCCGCAGGAACTGGTGAGCCAGCTTAGCGAACACGGCATCACTTTGGCGCCGGACTGCATCCGCCCCGGCGACAACCGCCGCTTCAAGGGCGAAGACTTGATGCAGGGCCAGCCAGCCCTGCTGCAGGGCAAGCGCCTGGGCCCGGCCGAACTGGGCTTGCTGGCCTCGCTGGGCATCGCCACGGTGCCCGTGCGCCGCCGCCTGCGCGTGGCTTTCTTTTCCACCGGCGACGAATTGCGCTCGATCGGCGAGCCACTCGCCGCAGGCTGCATCTACGACAGTAACCGCTACACCCTGCTGGGCATGCTGACGCGCCTGGGCTGCGAGGTGCTTGACCTGGGCATCGTCAAGGATGCGCCGCAAGCGCTGGAAGCGGCCCTGCGCGGTGCCTGCGTCAGGGCCGACGTCATCATCACCTCGGGCGGCGTGTCCAGCGGCGCGGCGGATTTTACGCGCGAAATCCTGGCCCGCCTCGGTGACGTCGCCTTCTGGCAGATCAACATGCGCCCGGGCCGCCCCATGGCCTTTGGCCAGATTTCCAGCGGGGGCGACTCGGCCTTGCTGCTGGGCCTGCCAGGCAACCCGGTGGCCGTGATGGCGGCGTTTTATTTCCTCGCGCGCCCGACCTTGCTGCGCATGATGGGCGCCGATGCGGACACGGCCAGCCTGCCCCTGCTGCAAGTGGCGGCGCAAGCGACTATCCGCAAGAAACGCGGCCGCACGGAATACCAGCGCGGCATCGTCGAACGGGGCGCGGACGGCCGCCAGCACGTGCGCGTGACGGGTGCACAAGGCTCCGGCATCCTGCGCTCGATGACGCAAGCCAATTGCATGATCGTGTTGCATGCAGCACAAGGCCACGTGGCAGCCGGCGACCTGGTCGATATCGTGCTGTTCCATGGATTGATGTAAGCCCCCCGTCCTCCCCCTCAACGGCCCGCCTTGCGCGGGCCGTTTGCATTTCCCCCATTGCAATCAATTCCCCGGCGCGGCAAATGTTCACTTATCGAGATAGAAATATTAATCATTTCCCATTAAAACAAATCAATAAACACAACACTAATTGTAATAATTTTATTTATTAGTTGATATTGAAGTTTCTTCGGTGATAACATTCGAACTCATACAAAAAGTTCAATTTTGATATTGTTTTCACGAGGAAAGTAATAATGAGACACCGTTCATGGATCGCGGGCGCCGGCATGCTAGGAGCGGCTTGCCTGCTTGGCATGCTGTCACTGGCGCCGCTGCCCGCCTATGCCAAAGGGGCTCCACGGGCTGACGTACTGGAACACTGCAACTGGAACCGCCCCGGCGTCGACCCGTTCATGGGCGATGTGGTGGCCGCCGTGGACAGGTACACGGACATCGCGCCGCAAGTGCGCGAAGAGTTGAAGGCGCGCATGCGCGCGCGCCAGTATGATGAAATCGTCGTGATCAGCCGCGACGCCATCCGCGGCAAAGGCAATTACAACACGCGCATCAGCGACATGCATTTCGGCCCGGGCCGCGTGTGCCGCAATGTCACGCGTGCAGGTTGGAGCGAGCAGATGCAGGAACGGGGACTCGTGTATTGCGTGCAGGGACAATGTATTCTCGTGCCGACGATCTGCCGCAATGTCAGCCGCATCACGCAGGCGCCCGCGTCGGCGCCGCCGGCGGCAGGCGGTGCAGCTCCTGGCGGCGCCGCACCCGTTGCCGCCGCGCCCGCCGCCCCGGAAGCGGCAGGCGTGCCCCTGATCGACAATCCCGACGCCTTGCGCGGCGGTTCCTTCACGGGCGGCGTCATACCGCCGGCCGTGGCCAGCATGCCCTTCCTGCCCTTCGATTATGTACGTATCGCTGGCGGCAGCGCGCCGCCAGCCGGCATGGGCGGCGGAGGAGGAGGTGGCGGCGGTGGAAGCCTGCGGCCGGACAAGGGCAGCAGCATCATCGTGCCGCCCACCGTGATCCTGCCAACCTTGCCCCCCACCGATATAAGTGTTCTGCCGGCCGTGCCCGAGCCACAGACCTGGGCCATGCTGATGGCGGGACTGGCGCTGGTCGCCTTTGCCTCGCTGCGCCGCAGGCAAGCGCCAGCGGCCTGAACGACAATCCTACTCGCCGTCGCCCGCTTCGCCTGGCAAGCCAGCATCTGCCGTTCCCAGCAGCAAGGCGGCCGCTTCGCCCGGCAAGGCTTCCACGGATTTCAATTTGCGCGCCATCTGCCGGCTGCGCACTTCCGCGCTTTCGATATTCTTCGCCGCCTTTTCCAGGGTCAGCCGGGTTTGCGACAGCACATCGCCGAACTTGCCGAACTCCGTCTTGACGGCGCCCAGCACCTGCCATACTTCCGACGAACGCTTTTCCAGCGCCAAGGTGCGGAAACCCATCTGCAAGCTGTTGAGCAAGGCCGTCAGGGTGGATGGTCCGGCGATGCTGACCCTGTGCACGCGCTGCAATTCGTCAGCCAGTCCCGGGCGGCGCAGCACTTCCGCATACAAGCCCTCCGTGGGCAGGAACAAAATGGCGAAGTCCGTGGTCTGCGGCGGCGCCAGGTATTTCTCGGCGATGGTTTTCGCCTCGCCCCGCACGGCACGCTCCAGCTCGCGGCCAGCCAGGGACACGCCGTCCGCATCGGCCCGCTCGGCCGCTTCGACCAGGCGTTCGTACTGTTCCTTGGGAAACTTTGCATCGATAGGCATCCACACGGGCGGCCCGCCGTCGGAGAGGCCCGGCAGTTTCAGGGCGAATTCCACGCGTGCGCCGCTGCTCGGCACCGTTTCCACGTTCTTTGCGTACTGGTCGACCGTGAGTACCTGCTCCAGCAGCATTTCCAGCTGCACTTCGCCCCACGTTCCCCGTGTCTTGACGTTGGTAAGTACCCGCTTCAGGTCGCCCACGCCCAGCGCCAGCTGTTGCATCTCGCCCAGGCCCTGGTGGACTTTTTCCAGCCGCTCCGACACTTGCTGGAACGAGGCGGAAAGCCGCGTCTCCAGCGTCGCATGGAGTTTCTCATCGACCGTCTTGCGCATCTCTTCCAGGCGCGCGCCATTGTCGGCCTGCAAGTCGCGGATCTTGTTTTCCAGCGTGGCGCGCACTTCCAGCATGCGCTGCGCATTCGATTCCGTCAGCTGGGCCAGGGTTTGATTCGTGCTGTCGGCAAAGCGCGCCAGGCTTTGCGCCTGTTCTTCGCGCCCGACTTTCCCCTGCGCCTGCATTTGCGTGCGCAGGCTGTCGAGCTGTTGCAGGGTTGCCGCCTGGAATTGCGCCAGGCCGGCGGCCAGGTCCTGCCGCGTCGCCTGCGCCGACGCCTGCAACTGCAGCCGCACTTCGCGTTCGACGCGGTCGATGCGTTCCAGGCTTTGCTGCTGGTGCTGCTGCACCAGCGCCAGCGTGGTGGCGCCATCGCCGGCAGCGCCACGCGGACGCAACAGCAGCAAGATCAACAGGACGATGGCGACGGCAGCGGCGCCCAGCAGGCTGTAAAACTCGATTGGGCTCATGGGATCAGTCAGGTTTGTTGCGCATCCAGTCGGCTGTCTGATAGAACGATTCCATCAGGCGCACGCGCAGGGACTCTTCGATGCCCGTGTCTTCCATGGCCCAGGCCATGGCGCGCAACCACTGGTCGCGCTCACTGGTGCCGATGGCATAGGGCAAGTGGCGGGCGCGCAGGCGCGGGTGGCCGAATTTCTCGATATACAAATCCGGCCCGCCCATCCAGCCCGTCAGGAAGAAATACAGCTTGTCGCGCGAACCGTCCGTGGATGGCGGATGCATGACGCGGATGCCGGCAAATTCCGTTTCCAGTTCCATCAAGTCATAAAAACGCTCGACCATTTCGCGCAGCACGGGGGCGCCGCCGATGGTTTCGTACAGGGTGGGGGCAATGGTATCAGTCATGGCCGCCATGATAGCGCAAGCGTCGGCGCGCCACGCGGCCCTGGCTGCCATTGCCACAATAAATGGCAGTATACTTGACTACTCAAGCTTATATCAACTATTATGCCATTTTTAAAACACGGACAAGACGACCATGCCAAGCGCTATCGACACTCCTTTGCTGCGCAATAGCAACTTCCGCTGGCTGCTGGGCGGCGGCCTGGTCTCCATGCTGGGCGACCAGTTCAGCATGCTGGCCCTGCCCTGGCTGGTACTGAGCCTGACCGGCGATAGCCTCAGCCTGGGCATCGCCGTGGCCCTGATGGGCGCCCCGCGCGCCGTGCTCATCTTGTTGGGCGGCACCGTCGCCGACCGTTACTCGCCCCGACGCGTGATGTTGCTGAGCAAATATGCGAACGCCGCCATCCTGCTGGTGCTGACCGGGCTGCTGATGCTGGACCAGGCCAGCCTGGCGCTGGCGTATGCGGCCGCGCTGGCGCTGGGGATCGCGTCCGCCTTCGGCATCCCGGCCGGCACGGCCATTCTGCCGCAGGCCGTGCCGCTGCAATCGTTGCAAAAAGCCAATGGCTTGCAGATGGGCGCGCGCCAGTTGTCCTTGCTGGCCGGCCCCCTGCTGGCGGCGCTGGTGCTCGGCGCTCACGATGGCGCGCAGCAAACCCCCATGGCCGCGCTGGCCGCCGCCTTTGCCATCGATGCGCTGACGTTTCTGTTCTCCGCCTGGACCTTGCGCCAAGTCAGCCTGCGGCCCCTGGCTGTGACGGCGGTGCAAGGCATGTGGCGCGACACGGCGGCGGGCCTGGCCATGGTATGGCGCGACATGCCCTTGCGCAGTTGCTATGCCTACTGGGCAGTGGTGGCGTTCTTTGTCATGGGACCGCTGCAAGTGGCCTTGCCCGTGCTGGCCAGCGAACGCCTGCACGGTGCTGCAGCGCTGGGACTGCTGATGGGCGCGCACGGCGGCGGCACCCTGGCCGGCATGCTCGCATCAAGCCTGGGCGGCGCCTGGCTGCGCCGGCGTTTCGGCGCCAGCCTGCTGCTCGTCGATGCGGTGGTGGGCTGCCTGTTGATGGCGCTGGGACAAATCAGCACAGCCTGGCAAGGCGCAGCCCTGCTGGCGGTCACAGGCATGCTGAGCGGCTACTTGCAGGTCGCCATCTTTACGTGGATACAGCGGCGTGTGGCGCCCGCCATGCTGGGCCGGGCCATGGCCCTGTTCATGGGCATCTTCCTGGGCCTGGCACCGCTGTCGGCGGCGGCCACGGGAGCGCTGCTACGCCAGTTGAGCGTGGGCGAGCTGTTCTGCGGCGGCGGCGCCCTGCTGCTGGCCGCCGCCGTGGCAGCGGCACTCTTCACCGCCATCCCGCGCATCGCCGGAGCAGAAACGCTTTGAACGAACCATTGGAGAAATACAAGATGGACAAGTCACGACAGGCAACATTGAAAGCACACTACCGGCAACAGCCGCCGCCGCTGGGCATCATTGCCCTGCGGCACCTGCCCAGCGGACGGACCTTGCTCGAATGCAGCCGTAACGCGCCCGCCATGCTGAACCGGCACCGCTTCGAACTGAACCTGGGCAAGCACCGCAATGCCTTGCTGCAGGCGGACTGGCGGCGCGACGGCGCGGCGGCCTTTTCCTGCGAGATCATCGACAGCGTCAGGCTGCTTGATGATCCCGCCTTCGATGCGGACGCCGAGCTGGCTGCCCTGCTGGCGCTGCACTGCGCACAGTGGCTGGAACAGGGCCAGCCACTGTATTGAGCAGGATTGCTTTACACTTGCGCACTCAAGCACTGCGCAGTCAACACAAAGAAAACCATGAACGATCACACTCCCCCGTCGCCGGACAGCGATGGCGCGCTGGACTTTTTCCTGCGCCTGGCGCGCGCCCAGGCACTCATCGTGCGCCGCTTCGACAGCGCCCTGGGCAATGTGCATGGCCTGAGCTTCAGCGACTATCAATTGCTGTATCAGCTGCAGCGCGCACCCGGTGCGCGCCTGCGCCGCATCGACCTGGCAGAACGCCTGGCGCTGACGGCCTCGGGCGTCACGCGTTCCTTGATGCCGCTGGAAAAAATCGGCCTGGTGGCGCGCCAGGCCGATGTACGCGATGCCCGCGTCGGCTATGCCGTGCTGACTGCCGCCGGCCAGGAATTATTGGAACATGCCAGCGCCACCGCGCATGCGGTGGGCCGCGAATTGCTGCAGGATGCACCGGCAGAGCAGCTGGCAGCGCTATCGGCCATCCTGGGCCGGCTGGCCGGCTGACACCGCCAGCCCGCGCCGCCGCTTACACGAGCGCCAGCTTGCGCAGACGCCGCGTCGATGGCCAATGTTCCATGCCCGCTTCGGCGCGCACTGCCGCGCAGGCGGCCAGCAGCCTGGCGATGCCTGCCTCGTCGAGTCCCGCATTGAGGGTAAGGCGCACGAGGGCGCGGTTCTTCGCCGTCGCCGGGGCGCAGAACATGGCGCCGTAAATGCCCTGCCGCTCCAGCGCCTGGCGCAGGGCCAGGGTGGCCGGTTCGCCGCCCGCTTCCAGCGCCACGATCTGCTCCGTGCCATCGCTGACGTTGTAGCCGAGCGCGCTCAAGCCCTCGCGCACCTGCAGCGTGTGGCGCCGCAAGGTCGCGCGGCGCGCGTCGGCGGCCATGATGAAATCGAGCGCCGCGTCCAGCCATGCCAGTTCGTGGGCCAATAGGCAAGAGCTGAAGATGGCAGGGCGCGATTCTGACAAGAAATAGCCCTTGAAGCGGCTGGAACAACTGATGAAGCCGGCCCGTCCCGCGAAGGCCTTGGCCAGCGATGCGGTGCGGAAATGCACGCGGTGGCCCAGGCCCAAGGCCTCCACCAGGCCCGCTCCGTGCGGGCCATGCGTGCCCAGTGAATGGGACTCGTCGACCACCACCACGCAGTCGCTGCGCTCGGCAATCTCCAGCAGTTCCAACAGCGGCGCCAGGCTGCCGTTGGTACTGTACAGGGCATCGACGACGATCACGCCGCGGCCATGTTTTTCCACTTGCCGCCGCAGGTGCGCCATGTCGTTGTGCAAGAAGGCGACGGCCTGGGCCTGCGCCGACAGCACGCCTTCCCACAGCGAGGCATGGGCTTGCATATCCAGGTAGACGGGGATGCCGGGGCCGGCGATACACTGCAGCAAGCCGACATTGGCCGCCATGCCGGACTGCGCCAGGATGCCGTCCTCGCAGCCCATGAAGCGGGCCAGCCGGCTTTCCAGACGGTGCTGTTCGCTGCCTTCCTGCAAGTACACGGCCGACATCAGCAGGCCGCCCGCATTCGCCTGCAGGGAAGCCACCTGGGCCGCCACCAGCGCCGGCTCGGCGGCGATGGAAAGATAGTCATTACCCGCCAGAAAAATGGCATGGGCGGGGGTCGGTTGCCAGGCATGGGGATGCTGGCCGCCCAACAGTTTTTCAATGCGCGTGATGTGATGCGCATCCATGCGCCGCACGATGTAGTCGGGCAGGCAGTGTTCGGCACGGTCGAGGGATGGGGCGTGCAGGCTGGTAGCGATAGTCATGGGTTTTCTCCTGGGGTAAGGTTGGCTGCGGATTAAAGCCTTGACCGTGTTGCCAACCCATCCATTGACGTATATCAATGTCTGGCGAGATAACCGTACAAGCAAGAAAAATTACGCGATGATCATGTTCTGAAGAGGATCAAGGTAGAGTCATGACGCAGCGATGGCAAGGAGGATGGACACACTGGCGCAGGCGCCTGCTCCATTCGCTGCTACATGAACGCGTGCCGCATGAAAACCTGGCCAGCCGCGTCGCCATGCTGGCCGTCGTGGGCACGGTGGCAATGCCGCTGTACTATCTGCTGTGGCAATTTTTTTTCCCACAAGCCTATGAAAACCTGACCCTGCGCCTGACAGGCGTGGGCATCTGCGTGGCCGGCCTGTTTGCGCGCCGCTTCTCGGTCCGCTGGCTGTCGCGCTACCTGCTGTTCGCGCTCAGCTACATCCTGCCCTTCTTCTTTAGCTTCATGTTTCTGATGAATCATGCCTCGTCCATCTGGAGCCAGTCGCTGCTGATCGGCCTGGTGGTGCTGTTTCATTTCGACACGAGACTGGCCTGCCGCGCCTACCTGATCGGCACGGGCGCCGCCTGCCTGGCCGTCATCCTGCAAGGGGAAGGCGCCTACCTGCTGCAGCGTGAAGTGCTGCAGCAATTGCCCGTGCACTGGTTCACCATCGCCGCGCTGTCCGTGGTGAAGGTAGGCAGGAAGGTGCTGGAACGGGAACGGCTGGCGGGCATGGCGGCCGGGCTCGGTTCCGTGGCGCACGAACTGCGTACGCCGCTGACCAGCGTGGAAGCGAATGTGCGGGGCATGCGCCGGCTGCTGCCGCAGCTGGCTGGCCAGGCGGACGACATACCGCCGCTGCAGGATGCCCTGTCGCGTATCCAGTTCGAAGTGCGCCACATGCAGCACATGATCGATTTGTTCCTGATGAGCGCCAGTGCCGTGAACCGCAACCTGCAGCCCAGCCAGACGCTCCCGATGCTGGCGATGGTGGACGCCGTGCTCAAGCGCTACCCGTTTACCGGCAAGCTGCAGCGGGCCAGCGTCACGGTGGATGTGCGCGCCGACTTCCAGTTCGCCGGCCAGGACGAACTGTGCGTGGTGATCCTGCTGAATCTGCTGAGAAATGCGCTGAAAGCCATCCAGCGGGCCGGCAAAGGCCGCGTGCGCATCATCATCGACGGCGCCCGCCCTGTGCCCAGGCTGCTGTTCATCGACACGGGCTGCGGCATCGCGAAGAACCGCCTGCCGTTGATCTTCGAGCGTTTTTATTCCTATCCCGTGCATAACGGCAGCGGCATCGGCCTGGCACTGTGCCGGCAGATCGTCACCGCCTGGCAAGCGCGCATCCGCTGCGTATCGCGCGAGCATGCCTATGCGATCTTCATCCTGGAATTTCCCCAGCCCCTGCCTGCCCGCTTCCAACCCTCTTCTCCCGCAAGGTGACGCATGCAACTGCCCGTCTACACCCATCCGACCCTGACCGTATTGATCGACGACAGCGATTCCTTCCTGAAAAGCCTGGCGTTCCAGCTCGATCCCGGCCTGGCGCGCAAGACTTTCCACGACACCAGCAGCGCGCTGCACTGGCTGCGCCACAGCACGCAACTGGGCGAAACGCCGCTGCACGTCAATTTCGACACGCAAAACCTGCCGCCCGACCAGTGCAATGTGGCACTCGATCTCGAACGCATCTGGCGCATCAGCGGCCAGGCACAGCGCTTTGCCGTGCCCTCCGTACTGGTGGTCGATTATTCGATGCCGCAGATGAATGGCCTGGAATTCTGCCAGGCCGTGCGCGACTTGCCGTGCAAGAAGATTTTATTTACAGGGGCGGCCGATGAAAAAGTCGCCGTGACAGCTTTCAACCGGGGCTTGATCGACCGCTACATCAAGAAGAGCGACGACGATGCGCTCGATATCCTGGAACAGGAAGTCCATGCCCTGCAACGCGAATTCTTCCTGCAGCAGTCGGACACCGTGCGCGACTTGCTATTGCTGCACGACTATGCTTTCCTGCAAGACGAAGCCTTGGCCGCAGTTGTGCACGAGCTGTGCCAGCACCATGGCTTCGTCGAGTTTTACATCTTTCCCAATCCCAGCGGCATCCTCTTCTTCACGCGCGATGGCCGCGCCAAGCTGATGATCATCGAAACGGAACGCAGCCTGCACACGCAGTACGAAATGGCGCGCGACAGCGACGCACCGGAGTCCTTGCTGCTGGCCCTGCTGGAAATGCGCGTGATCCCGTATTTTTCGGACGCCGACAGCGATGGCATGTATGCGGCGCACATCGGCGAAAACTGGTTCCGCTATTGCGCCGCGCCCACCATCTGCCTGGGCCGTGTGACGTATTTCTGGGCCCTGTTCGACGTGCCGCCGCACCAGCTGGGGCAGCCGGTCATGTCCTACGCGCAATTTCTGCGCGCGGGCGCGGGCGACAGCGTCAACGCGTAGTAGACAACTCAGCCTTCCCGCAAGGTTTGCAGCGGTGGATGTTTCAAGACATTGCGCAAGCCCAGCCAGCCGCCGGCGATCGCGCACAGGGCGCCGGCCAACAGGCCGAAGGCCCACACGCCCGGTGCGAAGCTCCAGGCGAACTTGAACTGGTACGTGGCCAGGGCCCAGCCCATGGCGGCCGCGCCCGTGGCCGCCAGCAAGCCGGCCAGGGCGCCGACGAGCGAGAATTCGATCAGCTGCTCCTGCGCCAACTGGCGCCGCGTGGCGCCCAGCGCCCGCAGCAGTCCCGCTTCGCGCGTGCGCTCTTCCTGCGAGCCCATCAATGCCGCATACAGCACCAGCAAGCCCGACGCCAAAGTAAAGGCAAACAGGAATTCGACGGCCGTGACCACCTGGTCCAGCACGCCCTGGATTTGCTTGAGCACGCCGCCCACGTCCACCACCGTCAGGTTCGGGTAATCGCGCAGCAAGGCGTTGCCCAGGTCCGCCTGCGCCGGCGGCAAGTGAAACGCCGTGATCCACGTCTGCGGCGTGTCCGCCATGGCGGCCGGATTGATGATGACAAAGAAATTGACGCGCATCGAACCCCATTCCAGCTTGCGTAAACTGGTGATGGCCGCTTCGACGCTCTGGCCGGCGATGTCGAAGCGCAGCTTGTCACCCAGTTTCAGCTTCAGGGTCTTGGCGATGCCCTCTTCCACCGACGCCTCAAACGGCGCACCGGCCGCATTGCTGAACCACTTGCCGGCCACCAGCTTGTTTTCCTCCTGCATGGTAGCCATCGTCGAGAGGTTGAATTCGCGGTCGGCCAGGCCCTTGGCGCGGTCGTCCTGGTAAGTTTCTTCCGTGATGGCCTTGCCATTCACGGCCACCAGGCGCCCGCGTATCATCGGATACAAGGGCGCGTTGGCCACGCCGGCCTGCGCCAGGCGCGCGGCGATCGGGTCTTTTTGCTCGGGCAGGATATTGATCATGAAGCGGTTCGGCGCGTCCGGCGGCGTGGCGTTGCGCCAGGCCAGCATCAAGTCGCCGCGCACCACCGTCAGCAACAGCAAGGCCATCAGGCCCAGGGCCAGCGACACCACCTGGATGACGGTGGCGCCCGGACGACGCTGCAAGGACGTGACGGCGAAGCGCCAGCCCTGGTGATTGAAAACGCCGCGCAAGGATTTCAGCGACTTGATGCCCAGCCAGCCGCACAGGGCGAACACGGCGAAGCCAGCCAGGAAGCCGGCCGCCGTCAGCAGCGCCAGTTTCACGTCGCCCGCCTGCCACAAGAGCAGCACGACGAAGGCGGCGATGCCCAGGCCGTAGGTCGCCAGGGCCAGCGCCTGCGGCGGCTCCTGTTCGCGGCGGATCACCCTGTTATGCGGAACATTGCGCAACTGCAAAATCGGCGGCAGGGCAAAGCCCAGCAGCAACAACATGCCGGTGGCCACGCCCTGCAGGGCGGGCAGCAGCGAGACGGGCGGCAAGTCGCTCTGCACCAGCTTGCCCAACAGCTCCAGCAACACCAGGTGGCCACCGAAGCCCACCATCACGCCGACTACGCTGCCGGCCAGACCGACGAGCAGGAATTCGATCACGTACATGGCCGTGACCTGGTTTTGCGTCAGGCCCAGGCAGCGCAGCATGGCGCAGGCATCCAGGTGGCGCAGCATGAAGCGGCGCGCCGCCATGGCCACGGCGACGGCCGCCAGCATCGCCGACAGCAAGCCGACCAGCGACAGGAAACGGTCGGCGCGGTCCAGCGTCGACTGCATCTGCGGGCTGCCCGATTCCAGCGATTCGATGCGCACGCCCTTGATGGCCTGCGTCTTGATCTGGCTTTCCAGCCAGGCTTGATATTGCGCAAGCTCGGCCGCCCTGGCCGGCGGCGCCGACAGCAGCAAGCGGTACGATACGCGCGAACCGTTCTGCACCAGCGCCGTGGCGGCCAGGTCGCTCAAGGGCAGCATCACGCGCGGCGCGAAGTTCAGGAAGGAAGCGCCGCGGTCCGGTTCGGAGGCGATCAGTTGCGTGACGGTAAAGGCCTTGTCGCCCAGTGTCAGGGTGTCGCCCAGCCTGGCGTTCAGGCTGGACAGGATGGCCGCATCGACCCACAGGGTGCCCGCTGCCGGCACCTGGTCGGTTGGCCGTCCCACGGCATCCTGCGCTTCGCTCAGTGCGGTGGTGATCTTCAGCTTGCCCCGCTGCGGGTAGCCGGGCGAGACGGCCTTGATGGACGCCAGTTGCGACGTCGACTGCTCGCCCTCGCCCGCCTGCGCCATGCTGGGAAAGGTCACCGTGTCGGCCAAGGTAAAACCGCGCTTCTGCGCTTCCGCGCGCCAGGCCGCATTGACGGGCTGGTCGGCGCTGATGACCAGGTCGGCCCCCAGCAACTGGTGCGCGTCGCGGTTCAGGCCCGCGCGCAGGCGGTCGACGAAGAAGCCGACGGCCGACAGGGCCGCCACGGCCACGATCAGCGCGACGAGCAGGAAACGCAATTGCCCGGCGCGCCAGTCGCGGCCGGTCATTTTCAGGGAGAGGCGGAGCATGGTCGGCGGGTCTTTATGAACGTTTATTTACAGCGCCGCGCCGTGGGCGGCGGCGTGCCGGGCGAAATACGCATCGACTGTGGCAAGAAACGCGTCTTTCTGCGCCTGCGACAGGAAGGCGGCGATGAAACCGTTGCGCGCCAGGCGTTGCGCGTGGGAAAGGCCCAGCGGCAAGGCATCGAAAATGGCGTCGAAATTGTCGTTCATGTAGCCGCCGAAATACGCGGGATCGTCCGAGTTCACCGTCACCAGCAGGCCCGCGTCGAGCAGTTGCACCAGGTTATGGTCATGCATCTGGTCAAACACGCGCAGTTTGGTATTCGACAGCGGGCACACGGTCAGCGCGATTTGTTCGCGCGCCAGGCGAGCCGTCAGTTCTGCGTCTTCCAGGCAGCGCACGCCATGGTCGATGCGCTCGACGCGCAAATCGTCGAGCGCCGTGCGGATGTAGTCTGGCGGGCCTTCTTCGCCTGCGTGGGCCACCAGGTGCAGGCCCAGCGCGCGACAACGGGCAAACACGCGCGAGAATTTCTCGGGCGGGTTGCCCACTTCCGAGGAATCGAGGCCGATGCCGATGAATTTGTCGCGGTGCGGCAGCGCGTCTTCCAGGGTCTCGAAGGCTTCTTCCTCGCTCAGGTGCCGCAGGAAGCACAGGATCAGGGCCGCGCTGACGGGGCTGTCCTGGCAGGCGCGATGAATGCCATTGATCACGTCGGCCATGGCCACGCCGCGCGCCGTGTGCGTTTGCGGGTCGAAGAAGATTTCCGTGTGCAAGACGTTATCGGCTTCGGCGCGGCGCAGATAGGCTTGCGTCATGTCATAGAAATCCTGCTCTTTCAAGAGCACGCTTGCGCCAGCGTAATAAATGTCGAGAAAAGACTGTAAATCCGTAAAAGCATAGGCGCTGCGCAAGTGTTCTACCGATTCATAGCCCAGCGGCACGCCATTGCGCTCGGCCAGTGCGAAAATCAGTTCTGGCTCCAGCGAGCCTTCGATATGGATATGCAGTTCGGCCTTCGGCATGCCGCGGACGATCGCGCGCAATTGGGAGTTCATCATGGGTGTTCCTTATAGGGTGACGATAAAAGTGCTGGCACGCGCACGCGCGGCGCGCAGGGCCATCAGACATGCAGGCATCTTAGCGCAAGATGGCCGGCCTCACCGGCGCCCGGCCGCCATGGCACTGGCAGCGGCGACGGCATGGCCGGCACCGGCACGCGCTGGCGAATTGTCGTATGATGGATTAAAAGATACAAAAAAGTTCATAGAAATCGATGAAAAATTTGATGATTTATCCAATTAAATCAACAATTTACAAACAAGTATTAAGGATATACCGACATATCTTTTGACTTCCTGATCCTTTAGAGCAATAATAAATTTCATGGGGTAACGGTAGGTGCAACAAGCGCGATCAACAGTGAAAAAAAGCCGGCTGGACACGTCAGCGCACGGCATCAAGCGCCAGTTTTTTGGTCCGGGCAATCCGGACTCGCAAAGACAGCCGGGCTTGAAACAACAATAAAAATCGGTACGGGGTACAGGAAAAGTTCAGACGGCAAGCCCAGGCGAGTGCCAGGCGGGCGGCCATGGTGACTGGCAGTACAGGTTTACATTAAAGGACATTGACATGACCATTTTTGATAACTATGCAGCACGCTACGAGCGCACCCGCGAAGAGGAAATGTCGCTCACCGAATACCTGGCCCTGTGCAAGGAGGACAAGCTGACCTATGCCAGCGCGCCCGAACGCATGCTGGCCGCCATCGGCGAGCCGCAACTGATCGACACGCGCAACGATACGCGCTTGTCGCGCATCTTCGCCAACAAGGTCATCAAGCTCTATCCCGCTTTCCGCGAGTTCTACGGCACCGAGGAAGTGATCGAGCAAGTGGTCTCGTATTTCCGCCATGCAGCGCAAGGCCTGGAAGAACGCAAGCAGATCCTGTATCTGCTGGGGCCGGTCGGCGGTGGCAAGTCGTCGATCGCGGAAAAGCTCAAGTCGCTGATGGAACATGTGCCCTTCTATTGCCTGAAAGGCTCACCCGTCAACGAATCGCCGCTGGGCCTGTTCAACGAGCAAGAAGACGGCACCATCCTGGAAGAGGATTACGGCATCCCGCGCCGCTACCTGCGCAACATCCCCAGCCCGTGGGCCGTCAAGCGCCTGCATGAATACAATGGCGACATCAATCAGTTCCGCGTCGTCAAGCGCTACCCGTCCGTGCTGAAGCAGATCGCCATCTCGAAAACGGAGCCCGGCGATGAAAACAACCAGGATATTTCCTCGCTGGTGGGCAAGGTCGACATCCGCAAGCTGGAAGACTACGCCCAGGACGACCCGGACGCCTACAGCTATTCGGGCGGCCTGTGCCTGGCCAACCAGGGCTTGATGGAATTCGTGGAAATGTTCAAGGCACCCATCAAGGTCTTGCACCCCTTGCTGACGGCCACGCAGGAAGGCAATTACAAGGGCACGGAAGGTTTTGGCGCGATTCCGTTCGACGGCATCATCCTGGCGCACTCGAACGAGTCGGAATGGAAGACCTTTAAAAACAACCGCAACAACGAGGCCTTCCTTGACCGTATCTATATCGTCAAGGTGCCGTACTGCCTGCGCGTGACCGATGAAATCAAGATCTACGACAAGCTGGTGGCCAATTCCTCGCTGGTCAAGGCCCCGTGCGCGCCCGGCACCCTGCGCATGATGGCGCAATTCGCCATCCTGTCACGCCTGAAAGACCCGGAAAACTCCAGCATTTTCTCGAAGATGCTCGTCTACGATGGCGAAAACCTCAAGGATACGGATCCGAAAGCCAAATCCATGCACGAATACGTCGATTACGCGGGCGTGGACGAGGGCATGAATGGCTTGTCGACGCGCTTTGCCTTCAAGATCCTGTCAAAAGTGTTCAACTTTGACAATTCCGAAGTGGCCGCCAATCCCGTGCACTTATTATATGTACTGGAACAGCAGGTCGAGCGCGAGCAGTTCGCGCCGGAACTCGAACAGCGCTACTTCTCCTATATCAAAGAGCACCTGGCGCAGCGCTATGTGGAATTCATCGGCAAGGAGATCCAGACGGCTTACCTGGAAAGCTATTCGGAATACGGGCAAAACATTTTCGACCGCTATGTGACGTTTGCCGATTTCTGGATACAGGACCAGGAATACCGCGATCCGGACACGGGCGAAAGTTTCGACCGCGAATCGCTGAACAATGAACTCGAGAAGATCGAGAAGCCGGCGGGCATCTCCAATCCTAAGGACTTCCGCAATGAAATCGTGAACTTCGGTCTGCGCGCGCGGGCGTCGAACGGCGGCAAGAATCCTGCCTGGACCAGTTATGAAAAGTTCCGCACCGTGATCGAAAAGAAAATGTTTTCGAATACGGAAGAGTTGCTGCCCGTGATTTCCTTCAATGCCAAGGCCAGCGCCGACGATGCCAACAAGCACGCCGACTTCGTGGCCCGCATGGTGGAAAAAGGCTATACGGCCAAGCAGGTACGCCTGTTATGCGAATGGTACTTGCGCGTACGCAAGTCATCCTAGCGCGGACAGCGGAGGCGCGCTCCCGCCCGGCGACTGGCGGGAGCGCGCATGACGAGAGGCAAGGAGGCACCCTTTGACATACCTCATCGACAGGCGCTTGCAAAGCAAGAATAAATCCGCCGTCAACCGCGACCGCTTCCTGCGGCGTTACAAGGGCCAGATCAAGGATGCCGTGGGACGCGCCATCAAGGGGCGCTCGATCACGGACGTCGAGAATGGCGAAAAGGTCAGCATCCCCGTCAAGGACGTGGGCGAACCCTCGTTCGGCCACGCGCATGGGGGCGTATGGGAAGTGGTCAATCCCGGCAACAAGGAATACCTGAAGGGCGACCAGATCGCCCGGCCGAAAGGCGGTGGGGGCGGGCGGGGCAAGGCAGGCAATAGCGACGAGACGACGGAAGACGACTTCATCTTCGAATTGTCGCGCGAAGAATTCATGAATTATTTCTTCGAGGACTTGGAATTGCCGCACATGGTGAAAACCCAGCTGACGGCCACCACGGAATTCAAGAACCAGCGCGCCGGCTACAATATGTCGGGCACGCCATCGAACATCCATGTGCTGCGTTCCCTGCGCGGCGCGCTGGGGCGGCGCATCGCCGTGGGCGGCGGCGCCCGCAAGCAACTGGCAAGGGCCGAGGAAGACCTGGCTACCCTGCTGCACGAAGGCGTGCCCGACAGCGACCCGCTGGTGGTGGAACTGCGCCGCCTGATCCACCACCTGCATACGCGCTTGCTGGCAATTCCCTTCATCGACCCGTTCGACTTGCGCTACAGCAACCGCATCAAGGTGCCCAAGCCCATGACGCAGGCCGTCATGTTCTGCATCATGGACGTCTCCGGCTCCATGGACGAATCGCGCAAGGACACGGCCAAGCGCTTCTTCATCCTCTTATATCTGTTCCTCAAACGCGCCTACGACAAGATCGAGGTCGTTTTCATCCGCCACCATACGGCGGCGGCGGAAGTGAACGAGCATGAATTCTTCAATTCGCGCGAATCGGGCGGCACCGTGGTGTCTTCCGCCCTGCACTTGCTCAACACCATCATCGACGAGCGCTATGGCGCCGGGCAATGGAACAGCTATGTGGCGCAGGCGTCCGACGGCGACAACTGGGACAACGATTCCGTGCTGTGCCGCCAATTGCTGATCAACACCATCCTGCCCAAGGTGCAGTACTACACCTATGTCGAGATCACGGACGGCCCGCAGCAAAACCTGTGGGAGCAATATGCGGGCGTGCTCGACCATCATGCCCATTTCGCCATGCAAAAGATCGTCACGCCGGCCGATATCTACCCGGTCTTCCGCGAACTGTTCAAAAAACAGGTGAAATGATGAGTGCAGCCTTTGACCGCGCCAGCAACACCCCGGGCGAACCGTTCGTGCGCCTGCGCCACCCGAACGCGCTGCCCGAGCAATCGGAATGGACGTTCGAGCTGATCGAGCAAATCCACGAGGAAATACGCCGCGTGGCGAAACAGTTCGGCCTCGATACCTATCCGAACCAGCTGGAAATCATCACGGCCGAGCAGATGATGGATGCCTACACCTCGGTCGGCATGCCTGTCTCTTACAACCATTGGTCGTTCGGCAAGCATTTTCTTTCCACCGAGAAAAGCTACAAACGGGGCCAGATGGGCCTGGCCTACGAGATCGTCATCAACTCGAACCCGTGCATCGCCTATTTAATGGAGGAAAACAGCCTGACCATGCAGTCGCTGGTGATCGCGCATGCGGCCTATGGCCACAACTCCTTCTTCAAGGGCAACTATCTGTTCCGCGCCTGGACGGATGCCGATGCCATCATCGACTATATGGTGTTTGCCAAGAATTACATCGCCGAATGCGAGCAGCGCCATGGTGTCGATGCGGTGGAATTGCTGCTCGACTCTTGCCACGCCATCCAGAACTATGGCGTGGACCGCTACAAGCGCCCGGCGAAACTGTCGATGGCGAAGGAATATGCGCGCCAGAAAGAGCGTGAAGCGTATGTGCAGTCGCAGATCAACCAGCTGTGGCGCACCCTGCCCCGGCGTGAAGATGACGAGGACGAAGACGATCAGCGCAAGGCCGCCCCCCGCTTTCCGCCCGAACCCGAGGAAAACCTGCTGTACTTTATAGAGAAGTACGCGCCGCTGCTGGAACCGTGGCAGCGCGAGATGGTGCGCATCGTGCGCAAGATTTCCCAGTATTTCTATCCGCAGCGGCAAACCCAGGTGATGAACGAGGGTTGGGCCACCTTCTGGCACTACACGATATTGAACCAGTTATATGACGAAGGCGTGGTGGGCGACGGCTTCATGATGGAGTTTCTGAAAAGCCATACCAACGTGGTCTATCAGCCGCCCATCGACAGCCCCTACTACAGCGGCATCAACCCGTATGCGCTGGGTTTTGCCATGATGAGCGACATCCGCCGCATCTGCGAGCATCCGACCGACGAAGACCGCGCCTGGTTCCCCGACATCGCCGGCAGCGACTGGCGCAAGAGCTTGGACTTTGCCATGCGCAATTTCAAGGATGAAAGCTTCATCGCCCAGTATTTGTCGCCGCGGCTGATCCGCGAATTCCATTTCTTTGCCGTGCTCGACGACGACAAGAATGAAAAACTGGCCGTTTCCGCCATCCACGACGATGCCGGTTACCGTTATGTGCGCCAGCAGCTGGCCGAACAGTACAACCTGGGCAACCGCGAGCCGAATATCCAGGTCTGGTCCGTCAATACGCGCGACGACCGCGCATTGACCCTGCGCCACACGCAATTCCTGCGCCGTCCGCTGAACCAGCAGGCCGCCGAAGTGCTCAAGCATGTGGCACGGCTGTGGGGCTTCGATGTGCACCTCGATACGGTCGATCCGCAGGGCGTCGTCCTGGGCACCCTGAATTGCCGGCGCGAGAAGCGCAACCGGCGCGACGATGCACCGGCACGGCCATAAGTAATCTTATTGATAATTATTTTGGCAAGAATATAAGCCCATCCTATGCCTCCATAGGAATTCCGTATGGCCTGGCGACGTCGAAACGTCCGCCAGGAAGGTCTTTTTTGACCTGGGTGAAGTACCTTTCGCACCCGATTGGTGCGTGCCCATGACTAAGTGGTCTGGTACCGAGGTAAAATATTTCCATAAGGAAATATTTTTCTCCAAATTTAGCGGTTTCCATATTGAATATCACGAAATATAATTCCGCCATATGGGCACATCGGAGAACTTAGCAGTGGTCGCCGAAAACGGCTGCAAAAAACCGATAAGACCGCCTTTTTTTATGTCCGAAAGCGTGCAAAGATGACATAAGCAAGTACGTTTTCAGGGCGCAAAAGCGCCAAAAATTTAACCGGTTTTAGGCGTTAAAAATCTGTGTAAAATAAAGAATTCGTATGTATAATTCGGCGACGTCCCGGATACGGCTGGAGCTTTGTGTCGTCATTTTGGGGTTCAGTTGCAAGACAAGAGATGGTATTTGGAGAAAGCAGGCATGAATTTTTCGAACGAGAAAAGTCCCAAGAACTACACAGGCATCACTGTCGTTGTCCTGCTGCACGTTCTCGCGGCTTACGGGATCGCGACGGGCTTGGGCAAACGGTTGGTCACCAAAATGATGGAACCGGTTGAAACCAAGATTATCGAGGAAGTCAAACCGCCTCCACCGAAGGATCTTCCACCGCCACCACCGCCGCCAGAAATGAAGGCGCCACCGCCGCCATTCATTCCGCCAGTCGAGGTGAACGTGCAGCAGCCGCCACCACCGCAAAACGTGATTGCAAATACGACTGCGGTGAAGCCAGCCACGACTGTATTGGCGCCGCCAGCACCGCCTGCACAGCCTACGCCAACTCCTGGACCAGCCAAATCGGTGCGTACACCGGCCGTGGTTGACTTCAGTGTCTGCGAAAAACCGGCTTATCCAAAGTCGTCGCAGCGCAATGAGGAAACCGGCGTGGTGACGCTGTCGTTCCTGATCGGTGTAGACGGCAAGGTCGCTGATTCGAAGATCGTGAAGTCCAGCGGCTTCAGAGACCTGGATAAAGCCGCGGTGCAAGGTATCAGCCGCTGTACATTTAAGCCGGCAACAGTTGACGGTAAGGCCGAACAAGGCTGGCAGCAAATGCAATACGTTTGGTCGCTGGATTAATACCCGAGACAGTTATCCCCTGTCTCACACTATGATTTCGTTGTCATTACGTTCAGCGATCTGTTATTTTTAATTTTGGAGGAAGCATGTTTAAGAATACCCGTTTGTCCGCATTTTTTGCCGCGGTTCTGTTGTCCGTTACCGCTACTACCGCTCTGGTAGCAGCTCCGGCATTCGCTGACGCGCCAGCATCGGCTGCCGCTTCGGCTCCTGCGGCAGACGCTGCACCAGCACCAGTTGCCGCAGATGCAGCCGCTCCAGCAGCAGACGCAGCAGCTCCAGCCGCCGATGCAGCCGCTCCAGCCAAAACCGAAGAAGTGCACAACCCGTTCGGCCTGTCCGCAGTATGGGACGGCGGCTTCGTGCCACGCGCTACCCTGATCATCCTGTCCATCATGTCGATCGGCAGCTGGTACATCATCATCACCAAGCTGATCGATCAAATGAAGATCTTCAAGCAATCTAAAGAAGCCGCTTCCAAATTCTGGAAAGCGCCTTCGATCGCTGCTGGCTCGGCAACCCTGAGTGAAGGTTCGCCATTCCGCTTCATCGCTGAATCGGGCACCAAGGCAACCGCGCACCATGACGGCGCCCTGCTGGAACAAATCGATCTGTCGACCTGGGTGACGATGTCGATCCAGCGCGCTTCGGACAAAGTCCAATCGCGTCTGCAAGATGGCCTGTCGTTCCTGGCAACCGTTGGTTCGACCGCACCGTTTATCGGTCTGTTCGGTACCGTTTGGGGTATTTACGGCGCGCTGACCGCTATCGGCATGACCGGTAACGCATCGATCGACAAAGTTGCAGGTCCAGTTGGTGAAGCCCTGATCATGACCGCTTTCGGTCTGCTGGTCGCCGTTCCTGCCGTTCTCGGTTACAACTGGCTGGTGCGTCGTAATAAAACCGCAATGGAAGACATCCGCTCGTTCAGCGCCGACGTTCACTCGGTTCTGGTTTCCGGCGTCATGTCGACCAGCGAAGCTGGCCGTGCTGCCGGCGCTAAAAAGATCGGATAAGAATCATGTCGATGTCCGTCGGCTCCGACAACGGAGATGAAGATCAAGTAATGTCAGAAATCAACACGACGCCGCTCGTCGACATCATGTTGGTTTTGCTGATCATTTTCTTGATTACGAGTCCGGTTGTCCTCAAGCTGCAGAAAATCGATCTGCCGATTGAGGCCAATCAAGCCCTGCAAACCAAACCAGAGAACGTTAACATCGTTGTTAACAAGGACGGCGAGATTTACCTGGGCCAGACCAAACTGAAAGACACGAACGAACTGTTCGATTATCTTAAAGTTGAAGCAGTGAAAGTACCGCAGCCGGAAGTACACGTTCGTGGCGACCAAGAAACACGCTACGAATCGATCGGCCGGGTTATTTACACGACCCAACGTGCCGGGATCCAGAAGGTTGGCTTCATCACCGAACCACCTGACAAGGGCTGATAGCAACTGGCAGCGGCGTCCCGGCAACTCGGGGACGCCACTGCCGGAAGCTGACCGGGCGGCAGTTTCGCCCGGTGCTTCGTTGGACTTCTTAAAGGAAACACTATGAGTATGAATGTCGGTTCGGGAAGCGCAGCAGGCGCGGATCCGGAACCAATGATGGAACTGAACATGACGCCCCTCATCGACGTGATGCTGGTGCTGATTATCATGTTGATCATCACGATTCCTAAGCAAAACCACTCGGTGAACTTGAACATGCCGGTCGGCACCCCGCCGCCACCGACAACCGAACCAGTGGTCGTCACGATCGATGTCGATTTTGATGGCACGATCCTGTGGGACAATCAGGTCGTTCCTGACCGCGCTTCGCTGGAAGCCAAGCTGAGCAACGTTGCTGCGCAAGCAGATCAGCCGGAAGTGCATTTGCGTCCGAACAAGCTGGTGGAATATAAAGTCGTCGCCGGTGTGATGGCGTCGGCGCAGCGTCTGGGCGTGACCAAAATCGGTCTGGTCGGCAACGAGCAATTCCAGTAAGCTACAGCAATCAGGTTCTCTTTACATCCGAATAGGCAGGACTTCCTGCCTATTCGCTTTTTACTGAAAGACTTTCTCATGTCCAAGTTTCGTCTCGCTCATCTCGGCCTCGTCATGGCCGCTATCGGTTTTACCGCAGCAACTCCCGTAATCGGCCTGGGCTCGCTGGCATACGCCGCAGACACCGTGCGTGCCGAAGTGGGCAAGCCACTGCAAGAAGCGCAAAAACTCGTTAGCAGCGGCAAAAACAAGGAAGCGCTGGCCAAGCTGCGCGAAGCTGACAACGTCAGCAACAAGACCGCCTTTGAAAGCTATCAGATCGAGCGCGTGCGCGCCTCGGCCGCTGCTGCCGCCGGCGATAACGGCGCCGCCATCAAGGCTTTTGAAGCCGTCATCAATTCCGGCCGCCTGAGCGCCGCCGAAGCCCCCAAATTCACGCAAGCGCTGGCAGGCATGTACTACCGCGCCAAGGACTGGCCCAATACCATCACCTGGATCAAACGTTCGCTGAAAGACCGCGAAGACTCGCAGATGCGCGAACTGCTGATCCAGACCTACTACGTCAGCGGCAACTACGCCGAAGCGGCCAAGGAACTGCAAGCGCGCGGCGGCAACTCGGAAGGGAGCCTGCAAATGCTGGCCAACATCCAGTTGAAGCAAAACGACAAGGCCGGCTACGTGGCCACCCTGGAAAAACTGGCCTCGGCTTATCCGAAAACCAGCTACTGGGCTGACCTGCTGAACCGCGTTTCGGGCAAGCCTGGCTTCTCGCAACGCCTGGGCCTGGACGTCCAGCGCCTGCGCCTGGCCAACGGCCTGTTCACCAAGCCGTCCGAATACATGGAAATCAGCCAACTGGCCCTGCAAGCGGGTAATCCTGGCGAAGCGTTGAGCATCATCGAGCAAGGCTACAAAAAAGGCGTGCTGGGCACCGGCGCCGATGCCGCCCGTCACCAGCGCCTGAAAGACCTGGCCCTGAAAACCCAGGCTGACCTGAAAGCCAGCGCGGCCAAGTCGGAAGCGGAAGACGTGAAGAACAAGGACGCCGACAGCTTGAGCAAGCTGGGCTTCGCTCTGGTGTACGATGGCCAGACCGACAAGGGCCTGGGCTTGATGAACGACGCCGTGAAGATGGGCACCGCCAAATATGCGGAAGAAGCCAAGCTGCATCTGGGCATCGCCTACCTCCACGCAGGCAAGAAAGCCAACGCATCGACTACGCTGAAAACTGTCAAGGGTACCGATGGCGCGGCAGACCTGGCACGTTACTGGATACTGATGAATAAATAAGACGACATCTCAGGATAGGTCGGGCAGCTAGTCGAGTGCCACAAAAAAGCGTTGCCAGCACACTTGCCGGCAACGCTTTTTATCATTTCAGCAGTGAAATTGCCCCTGCGCCCGCCCTGCCGGGTGTGCATCCCTGAAACAGTCCGTATAATCCCCCTTTTGGCACAGTTTTTCATCAGATTCCTATGAAGGTATTCCGCGGACTTCCCAATGCCCATGCACGAGCGCCTTGCGCTCTGACCATCGGCAATTTTGACGGTGTCCACATCGGCCATCAAGCCTTGCTGGCGCGCGTGCGCGGCGCGGCGACCGAACTCGGCATTGAAGCGGCCGTGATGACGTTCGAACCGCACCCGCGCGAATTTTTCGCGCAGCGCGCGGGCGACCTGTCCAAAGCCCCGCAGCGCATCGCCAACTTGCGCGACAAGCTGCAATCGCTGGACGACGCCGGCATCGACCGTGTCGTCGTCGAACACTTCAGCGCCCAGTTCGCCGCCTTGACGCCGCAGGAATTCACGCAAAAAGTCCTCGTCGACGGCTTGCACGTGAAATGGCTGATGGTCGGCGACGATTTCTGCTACGGCGCCAGGCGTGCCGGCGACGTGGCCATGCTGCAGGAAGCGGGCCGCGAATACGGTTTCCATGTGGAAACTTTGCCGACCGTCATGAATGGCAGCACGCGCATCTCCTCGTCCGCTGTGCGCCTGGCCCTGGCCGCCGGAAATTTCCCCCTGGCCACGCAGTTGCTGGGCCACCCTTACGCCATTTCCGGCCATGTCATCCACGGCCAGAAACTGGGCCGCACCCTCGGCTTCCCCACCTTGAACCTGCGCGTGGCGCACCGCCCCGCCCTGTCCGGCGTCTTCATCGTGCAAGTGCACGGCCTGGCGTTGCAGCCGCTGCCCGCCGTGGCCAGCCTGGGCGTGCGCCCTACCGTCGACGACAGCGGCCGCGTCTTGCTGGAAGTGCATCTGTTTGATTTCAATCAATCCTGTTACGGCAAGCTGGTCCGCGTGGAGTTTTTGGAAAAGCTGCGCGACGAAGAAAAGTATGACGACTTGCCGACCCTGACGGCCGCCATCGAGCGCGACTCGAACCAGGCGCGCGCCTATTTTGAGCAGCGCAGCGGCGCCATTACCGCCACCGACCGAATTTGACGCCGGCCAACTCCGCTGCCTGGCGGCACTTGCCGCCACAAACCCGCTGCAAAAATATACTCCATACCATTAAAGAAGAATATGTCCGATCAAAACAAGCCCGCCACGCCCAAGCAGAACAAGAAGCCTGAAAGTAAATACCCGGTCAACATGACGGAAACCCCGTTCCCGATGCGCGGCGACATGGCCAAGCGTGAGCCGCAATGGGTACAGCAATGGCAAGACAAGAAGATTTACGAGCGCGTGCGCAAAGCTGCCGCCGGCCGTCCGAAATTCATCCTGCATGACGGTCCGCCGTACGCGAATGGCGATATCCACCTGGGCCACGCCGTCAACAAGATCCTGAAAGACATGGTCGTCAAGTCGCGCTCGCTGTCCGGTTTCGACGCGCCATATGTACCTGGCTGGGATTGCCACGGTATGCCGATCGAGATCCAGATCGAAAAACTGCATGGCAAGAACCTGCCGACGGCCGACGTGCTGGAAAAGGCCCGCGCCTATGCCAACGTGCAGGTCGAGCGCCAGAAAAAAGATTTCATCCGCCTGGGCGTGCTGGGCGAGTGGGACAACCCGTATCTGACCATGGCGCACGGCAATGAAGCCGACGAATTGCGCGCGCTGGGCAAGCTGCTGGAAAAAGGCTATGTCTACCGCGGCCTGAAGCCCGTCAACTGGTGTTTCGACTGCCAGTCGGCGCTGGCCGAAGCGGAAGTGGAATACGCGGAAAAGCGCGATCCTGCCATCGACGTGGGATTCAAGTTCGCCGAACCGGAAAAATTGGCGGCTGCATTCGGCCTGCCATCGCTGCCGACGGAGAACGGTTTCATCGTCATCTGGACCACCACGCCGTGGACCATCCCGTCGAACCAGGCGCTGAACGTACACCCGGAAGTCAAATACGCGCTGGTGAAAACCGAGCGCGATGGCCAGCCGCAGCTGCTGATCCTGGCGCAAGACCTGGTCGTGGCCAGCCTGGCGCGCTTCAAGCTCGAAGGCACGACGATCGCCACCTGCGACGGCGCGGCCCTGGCGGGCATCAGCTTCCGCCACCCGCTGCATGCGGCGGACGCTTTCTATGACCGTCTCTCGCCGCTGTACCTGGCCGAATACGTGACCACGGAAAGCGGCACGGGCGTGGTGCACTCGGCGCCAGCCTATGGCCTGGACGACTTCATCTCGTGCAAGGCGCACGGCATGAAGGACGACGACATCATCAAGCCCGTCATGGGCGACGGCAAGTTCGCCTCCACCCTGCCCCTGTTCGGCGGCATGAGCATCTGGGAAGCGTCGAAACCGATCTGCGCCGCCCTGAAAGAAGCGGGCGCCCTGTTCGAAGTCAAGATGTTCGACCACAGCTACATGCATTGCTGGCGCCATAAGACGCCGATCATCTACCGCGCCACCTCGCAGTGGTTCGCCGGCATGGACGTGACGCCGAAGGACGGCGGCGCGACCCTGCGCGAGACGGCATTGAAAGGCATCGCCGACACCGAGTTCTTCCCTGACTGGGGCCAGGCGCGCCTGCACGGCATGATCGCCAACCGCCCTGACTGGACCCTGTCGCGCCAGCGCCAGTGGGGCGTGCCGATGGCCTTCATCGTGCACAAGGAAACGGGCGACCTGCATCCGCGCACGCCGGAACTGCTGGAGCAAGTGGCCAAGCTGATTGAGAAGAACGGCATCGAAGCATGGCAGGCGCTGGACTTGCAAGACCTGATCGGCGACGAAGCGGCCATCTACGCCAAGAACAAGGACACGCTGGACGTGTGGTTCGATTCCGGCGCCACGCACCAGACGGTGCTGGGCGGCCCGCAAGGCCACGGTTCGCACTCGACGCAGCTGCAATTCCCGGCCGACCTGTACCTGGAAGGCTCGGACCAGCATCGCGGCTGGTTCCACTCGTCCCTGCTGGTGTCGTCGATGCTGAACGGCCGTCCACCGTACAAGGCCCTGCTGACGCACGGTTTCACGGTCGATGGCGAAGGCAAGAAGATGTCGAAATCGCTGGGCAATACTTTGGCGCCGCAAAAGATCTCGGACACCCTGGGCGCGGACATCCTGCGCCTGTGGATCGCCTCGACCGATTATACGGGCGAGCTGTCGATCTCCGACGAAATCCTGAAACGCGTGACCGAATCGTACCGCCGCATCCGCAACACCCTGCGCTTCCTGCTGGCCAATACCTCGGACTTCAATCCGGCCACGGACGCCGTGCCGGTGGCGGAGATGTTCGAAATCGACCGCTATGCGCTGGCCAACATGGCCTCGCTGCAAACGCAGATCGAAAACAACTACGCGCGCTACGAATTCCACCCGGTCGTGTCGAAGCTGCAAACGTACTGCTCGGAAGACCTGGGCGGCTTCTACCTGGACATCCTGAAGGACCGTTTGTACACTTCGGGCTTGACGTCGCACGCGCGCCGTTCGGCGCAGACGGCCCTGTGGCATATCACGCAAAGCCTGCTGCGCCTGATGGCCCCGGCCCTGTCGTTCACGGCCGAAGAAGCCTGGGCCGTCTTCGCCGGTGCAGAGGCGTATGCCGCCAGCGATGAAACCATCTTCACGCAAACCTGGTGGCAACTGCCGCAAGTGTCGGATGCCGCCGACCTGCTGGAGAAATACACGGCCCTGCGCGCCGTGCGCACGGACGTGACGAAGCAACTGGAAGACTTGCGCACCTCGGGCGCCATCGGTTCCTCGCTGCAGGCGGAACTGACGATCAAGGCCGCGCCGATGAAGTACAAGCTGTTGACGACCCTGGGCGAGGACTTGAAATTCGTCTTCATTACCTCGCAGGCAACGGTAGCCGAAGTGGCTGACGAAGCGGCCGAGGAAGTGCTCGTGGCCGCGTCGACGGCGCCGAAGTGCGAGCGCTGCTGGCACTACCGCAGCGACGTGGGCACGGATGCCGCCCATGCTACCCTGTGCGGCCGCTGCGTCAGCAACCTGTTTGGCAAGGGCGAGGTTCGCCGCTACGCTTAAAACGCTGCGGGGCGGGAATTCATACCCGCTCCCGACCGCTTCCCACCGCCGCTGCCCGCAAGAGTAGCGGCGGCTTTATCTTCCCTGGAAAAATATGGCCACTAAAAACCGTTTTTCATCGAAATCGTCCTCTTCATCGTCGCTGGTACCCTGGCTGGGCATTGCCGCCATCGTCATCCTGTTCGACCAGATCACCAAGATCACGATCCTGAAGACCTTCCGCTATGCGCAGGAGATGGTCATCACCTCGTATTTCAATCTGGTGCTCGCGTATAACAAGGGCGCCGCGTTCAGCTTCTTGTCCGACCAGGGCGGCTGGCAGCGCTATTTCTTCACCGCCATCGCCCTGGCAGCAGCCATCTACATCATTTATCTGCTGAAAAAGCACGCCGGCCAGCGCATGTTCTGCTGGGCCCTGGCGCTGATCCTTGGCGGCGCGCTGGGTAACGCCATCGACCGCCTGATCTACGGCCATGTGGTCGACTTCCTCGACTTCCACTGGAAAAGCTGGGGCCATTTCCCCGCCTTCAACATCGCCGACAGCGCCATCTGCATCGGCGCGGCCCTGTTCATCATCGATGAACTACGCCGGGTAAACAAATAAACACGCAGGAGAACGGCATGGAATTGTCCGGCAAAAAAATCGTCCTGGGACTCTCGGGCGGCGTCGCCTGCTACAAGGCGGCGGAACTGTGCCGCGCGCTGACCAAGTCTGGCGCCTCGGTGCAAGTGGTGATGACGGATGCGGCCAGCCACTTCATCACGGCCGTGACGATGCAGGCGCTGTCGGGCCATCCCGTGCACACCAGCCAGTGGGATGCGCGCATAGCCAACAACATGGCGCATATCGATTTGACGCGCCACGCCGATGCCATCCTGATCGCACCGTGTTCGGCCGATTTTCTGCGCAAGCTGGCGCACGGCGTGTGCGACGACTTGCTGTCGACCCTGTGCCTGGCCCGCCCCGCCCACCTGCCCCTGCTGGTGGCGCCGGCCATGAACGTGGAAATGTGGCAGAACCCGGCCACGCAGCGCAATGTGCAGCAGCTGCGCGACGACGGCATCAAGTTATTTGGCCCTGCGGCCGGCGAACAGGCCTGCGGCGAAGTTGGCCTGGGCCGCATGCTGGAACCGGAACAGCTGCTGACGGAGCTGATCGCCGCGTTCCAGCCGAAAGTCCTGGCGGGCAGGCGCGTGCTGGTCACGGCCGGTCCCACCTTTGAAGCCATCGACCCCGTACGCGGTATCACCAATCTGTCTTCGGGCAAGATGGGCTATGCGGTGGCGCGCGCGGCGCGCGAAGCGGGCGCCGAGGTGCTGCTTATTTCCGGTCCGACGGCCCTGGACGCGCCGTTCGGCGTGTGCCGCATCGATGTGCAAAGCGCGCAGCAGATGCATGATGCGGTACTGGCCCACGTCGACGGCCAGCATGTCTTCGTCGCCGTAGCCGCCGTGGCCGACTGGCGCGTCGCCAACGCCAGCGAACAGAAGATGAAAAAGCAGGCCGACGGCTCAGTGCCCGAACTGCAGTTCGGGCAAAATCCCGACATCCTGGCCACCGTGGCGGCACGCACCAACCTGGCCGGCTATCCCTACTGCGTGGGCTTTGCCGCCGAATCGGAAAACCTGGTGGAATTCGGTTCGACCAAGCGCGAGAAAAAAGGCATTCCCTTGCTGGTTGGCAATATCGGCCAGAACACCTTCGGCCAGGACGACAACACCATCATCCTGTTCGATGAAGAAGGCCATACCGTGCTGCCGCGCGCCTCGAAACTGAACCTGGCGCGCCAGCTGATTTCCGAAATCTCGAAGCGAATCGCCAAGAATTCGCTACTCAAGTAACCCTTTATACGACTTAGCTCAGTTAATCAGATTCATGAAAAATATCGACATCAAGATCCTCGACGCCCGCATGCAAGAACTGTTGCCGGCCTACGCCACGCCCGGCAGCGCCGGACTGGATCTGCGCGCCTGCATAGACGAAGCCATCACCATCGAAGCGGGGCAGACGGTGCTCATTCCCACCGGCCTGGCGATCCACATCGGCGACCCCTCGTATGCGGCCATGATTTTGCCGCGCAGCGGCATGGGCCACAAAAACGGCATCGTTTTAGGGAATCTGGTAGGCTTGATCGACTCCGATTACCAGGGTCAGCTGATGGTATCGACCTGGAACCGGGGCCAGAGCGCATTCACGCTCAATCCCATGGAACGCCTGGCACAACTGATTATCGTGCCGGTGCTGCAAGTGGGCTTTAACGTCGTCGAGGAATTCGGCGACAGCGAACGCGGTGCTGGCGGTTTCGGCAGCACCGGCAAACATTAAGGATTTTCTTATGCCAGGTTTCCGCCATCTGATCCCAGCCCAGACTTCGCTGCGCCGATTGGCCACTCCCCTCTTGTTGGCCGGCGTGGCCATTCTGGCCGGCTGCACCACGCCGACGACGAATGTCAGTGGCCCGTTCAACGTCGTGCCGGCGCCCGACGCGCCGGCACTGACGGCGCAACAGAAGGCGGCGCAGGAAGACCTGGTGAAGATGGTGGCGCTGCAGGACCGCCTGTCGAAAGTCTCGGCGCCCCTGCTGATCAACAATGCGGACCTGTGCAAGACGTACGCGCGCAACCTGCTGGGCTTCACGGCGCAGAACAAATACTCCTACCCGGGCATCTATGCAGACGCGGCGCAGGCTGCGCTCGGCTACGGCGAACAGATGCAGGTCTCGGGCGTGCTGCCTGGCAGCGGCGCCGCGCGCGCCGGCTTGCGCAGGGGCGATGGCTTGCTGGCCGCCGAAGGCAAGCCGCTGCCCTCCGGTCCCAAGGCCGAAGGCCCGTTCGGCGCCATCGTCGGTCCGCTGGCCTCCAAGAGCGCCAGCCTGAACATGACCATCGCCCGCGACGGCCAGCAACAGGACTTGAAGATTCCCGTCACACGCGCCTGCGCCTTCCGCGTCGCCCTGGGCAATGCGGACAATATCAACGCGTATTCGGACGGCGCGCGCATCATGCTCACGCGCGGCATGGTCAATGCGGCGCAAAACGACGAAGGCATCGCCTTCGTCATCGCCCGCGAAATGGCGCACAACATCCTCGATCACGCGCGCAGCCAGCGCACGGCGGGTACGGCCGGCAGCATCATCGACAGCCTGGGCGCCGTGCAGCCCGACGTCTCAATGCTGACGGGCGCCGCCGGCATCAAGGCCATGCCGCAGGAACTCGACGTGCAAGCCGACACCCTGGCCATCTACCTGCTGGCGCGCGCTGGCTACAATGTCGACAACGCTGCACGCTTCTGGCAGCGCCTGGCCACGCAAGTGCCGGCCACGGTGGCCAACGGCTACACGGCCCTGCATCCGGGCACCAACTCGCGCATGGCGGCCATCAACCGCGCCGTCACGGACGTGCGCGCAAAGCAGGCGGCAAAAAAGCCGCTCAAGCCTTAGAACGCCTACCATAACCTACTGCGCGTCGCGCTTTGCGGTCTGCGATGCTCACTGTGCTCAAGCACAGTTGCGCTTCTCGGCCACAAATCGCTGCCGCTCGCTACGGTTCTGTCAGACGTTCTTCAACCTGATGCAGCAGGTTTGCTCAGGCGCCCGGGAAGTTCGGGAAGTAGGTGCCCATGATCCAGGTCAGGGCACCGCAGAACACCACGGCTAAAAACAGGACAACGAGCAGCTTGCCGAACTTGGGAATACCCTCTTCTTGCGTCTTGACTTCATTTGACATGAAAATTCTCCGCAGGGTGGTGGAACCGGTAGTATATCCACAATCTTGAATAGTATTCCATACTTTGCCGCAAACATGCGGCATCCAACTCTCGCGGCCCATGGACAGCATCGACCTTGAAGTTCTGAAAACCAGCGCCGCCTGGCTCGCCGCCGGCCACCGCTGCGAACTCGTCACCGTCGTCAAGACCTGGGGCTCCAGCCCCCGTCCCGTGGGCGCCACCCTGGCCATCTGCGACGATGGCACGGTGGTCGGTTCCGTTTCCGGCGGCTGCATCGAGGATGACCTGATCGACACCGTCCGCGTGCACGGCATCGTGCGCACGCAGCCCGACATCGTCAGCTACGGCATCAGCGCCGATGAGGCGCACCGCTTCGGCCTGCCCTGCGGCGGCACCATCGAACTGGCCATCGAACCGCTGCATGCAGGCAGCGGCGTGGCCCAACTGCTGGCGCGCCTGGAAGCGCATGAACTGGTCGAACGCCGGCTCGACCTACACAGCGGCGCCGTCACCCTGCACACCGCCGTGCCGGGCGCCGTGCTGGCCCGGGAAGGCGCGGTACTCACCACGCAGCACGGCCCGCGCTGGCGTTTGCTGATCATCGGCGCCAGCCAGCTGTCGCGCTTCGTGGCGCAAATCGCCACGGCCATGGATTACCACGTCATCGTCTGCGACCCGCGCGAAGAATACCGGGGCGGCTGGAACGTGCCGGGCGTGCCGCTGCTGCACGCCATGCCCGACGATCTGGTGCTGGAATTAAAGCTTGACAGCCGCAGCGCCGTCGTCGCCCTCACGCACGATCCCAAGCTCGACGACCTGGCCCTGATGGAAGCACTCAAATCTCCTGCCTTTTACGTGGGCGCCATCGGCTCGCGCGCCAACAATGCAAAGCGCCGCGAGCGTCTGCTGCAGTTCGACGTCAGTGCCGGGCAGCTGGCGCGCCTGCATGCGCCCATCGGCCTGTACATCGGCAGCAAGACGCCGGCCGAAATCGCCATCTCCATCCTGGCAGAACTGACGGCCGTGAAAAACGGCGTGCCCGAGGCGCTGCAGATCCAGCATGCGGCCGCCTTGACGCCGCCTAACCCGGACCTCTGCGTGCGCTGAAGTCTGAAAGCAAGAAACAAGATGCGCCAGGGGCGCGCCCCTGCTACCTTCCCTGACTTTGGCCCACCATGACCCTGCTGCACTGGACGCTCCCCCTGCCCGCCGGCTACCGCCGCGACAATGTCATCGCCTTCCACAGCCGTGATGCGCAAGGCGTGGCGGAACAGGTCACCGCGACAGGCTTGCGCAAGGGCATCCTGCTGGCCGGCGTGCCTGTCGTGCTGGATGTGGCGTTCACGGACGCTGCGGCCGTCTGCCAGGCCGAGATCGACGGCAGCGCCAGTGGCGATCTGCAAACGCCGCTGCACGGCGTCTTGCTCAACATCCTCGGCCTGCGCATCGATCCGCAGCCATTCGCCCAACTGGCCGCCGGCGACCCGCTGCTGGCGCCTTTGATTCGCCTCAACCCGGGCTTGCGCATCGTGCAATCGGCCAGCCCCTTCGAGGCGCTGACCTGGGCCATCATCGGCCAGCAGATCAACCTGTCGTTCGCCATTTCACTGCGCCGCACCTTTATCTTGCAGGCGGGGCGCCAGCACGGCAGCGGTTTGTGGTGCTACCCGGAGGCGCGCGACGTGGCAAGGTTGTCGATGGAAGAACTGACCAGCCGTAAATTCTCGCGCGCCAAGGCGGAAACCGTGCTGCGCCTGGCGCATCTCGTCAACGACGGAGAGCTGTCGCTTGAGCTGCCGCAGTCCGGCGACGTGGCAGCCATTTCGCAAGCGCTGCTGGCCGTGAAGGGCATCGGCCCCTGGACCGTCAACTACGCGCTGCTGCGCGGCTACGGCTACGCCGACTGTTCGCTGCACGGCGACGTGGCCATCCGCGCCGCCCTGCAAAAGCTGCTCGGCGAGGAGGTAAAACCGGACATGGCGCGCACGGAACAATGGCTGCGCCAGTACGCGCCGCACCGCACCATGGCCGCCGCCCACCTGTGGGCCAGCCTGCATGCACCGGAAAAAAATAATGCGCCAGAACGGGAATAAACGGCGGGTGGTCAACGTCTATCCCTTGCAAGCCCCACAAACCACAAGGAGACCATCATGCGCTTTACCACTATCGCCACCCTCGCCGCCCTGCTTTCCGCCCCGCTGGCCTTCGCCGCCGACGTCATGCCCGCCAACGGCATGCTGGTCAACGCCACCGGCATGACCGTGTATATGTTCGACAAGGATGTCGCCGACAGCGGCAAGAGCGCCTGCAGCGGCGGCTGCCTGGTTGCCTGGCCTGCCGTCATCGCCACCGACGCTGCGCCCGCCGCCCCGTATGGCAGCATCAAGCGCGAAGACAACGGTGCCATGCAGCTGACCTACAAGGGCAAGCCCTTGTACCTGTACAAGGAAGACAAGAAGCCGGGCGACGTGGCCGGCGACAAGTTCAAGAACGTGTGGCACGTCGTCAAGCCGTAAGCCTCCCTTCCCGCCCCGACGATGACCACGCCAGAGGACAGCGGCCAGCTGCAAGCCTGCCTGCCCGGCCTGCGCCGCTATGCGCGCGCGCTGGTGGGTGCCCTGCATGCGGACGACTTGGTGCAGGACACCGTGGAGCGGGCCTGGCGCAGGCTGGATCAATGGCAGCGGGGCAGCGACATGCGGCCCTGGCTGTTCTCCATCATGCACAACCTGCACGTGGATCAGCTGCGCCGCCCCGGCCTGGCACTGCAGGAGCTGGACGACGACAGCGTGCTGCCCGCCCCGGAGCGCGCGCCGGGGCAAGCCATCGCCATCGGCGAAATGGATGCGGCGCTGGCCCGTTTGCCGCTGGGACAGCGCGAAGTAATCCTGCTGGTCGCGCTCGAACAAATGCCGTACGAGCAGGTGGCGTCCACGCTGGACATCCCCGTCGGCACCGTGATGTCGCGACTGTCGCGCGGGCGCGATAAACTGCGCACCCTGCTCGATGGTCGCCCTGCCGGCAGCCAGGGCAGCGGCCCTCCCATCCTGAAAGTCGTGAAATGACAATGCAAGCCATCAGCGAAGCGCAATTGCATGCCCTGGCCGACGACGTCTTGCCGGAAGAGCAGCGCGCGGCCATCGATGCCTACCTGCGCGCGCATCCGCAAGACGCTGCCAGGGTCGCCGCCTGGCGCGAGCAAAACCGGCAATTGCGCGCCCTGTTTGATCCTCTGCAGCAGGAAGCCGTGCCGCCGGCGCTGCTGCAGGCGGCGGCCCCGCCGGCCGCCAACCATGGCTGGTACCGCCCCGCCATGCAGGCGGCAGCGGCCGTCGTGCTGGTGTTCGCTGGCGGCATGGGCGGCTGGCTGTTGCGCGGCAGCGTGACCACCGGCGCCAACCCGATCTCCCTGGCGCGCAGCGCCGCCATCGCCCATGCCGTCTACACGCCAGAAGTGCGCCACCCAGTGGAAGTGGGGGTCGAACGAGAGGCGCACCTGGTGCAATGGCTGTCGAAACGCCTGGGCAGCACCTTGCAGCCGCCCGCGCTGTCGCCGCTCGGCTACCACTTGATCGGCGGGCGCCTGCTGCCCGGCGATGGCGACGGCCCCGTGGCGCAGTTCATGTACGAAGAGGGCACTGGCAAACGCCTGACCCTGTACGTGGCCAAGGAACGGGCCGGCAGGCAGGAAACAGCCTTCCGCTACACGCAGGAAAAGGACCTGGGCGTGTTTTACTGGATCGATGGCCAGATGGGCTACGCCCTCTCGGCCAAGCTGCCGAAAGCCGAGTTGGGCAAGATCGCCGACGCCGTGTATGCGCAGCTGGAACAGCCGCGCTGAAGCAGGCCGGTTGGTGCTACCATCCCATACTGATGCACTCATGCGTATGTCGGATGGCCGTCGCGCTTCGCCGCACCATCACCCACTTCGCCTGCGCGGCGCAACTGGCTCAAGGCCGCCGGCGCGCTGGCCGCTCTGAGCCTGGTGGCCAGCCCTTCCGGCCTGGTGATGGCGGCCGACGCCGTCAAATACGGCGGCGACAAGATGGCCGGCGGCGTGGTCGACGACACCCTGGTCTTCCTGTCGATCGGCGCCGACGGCATCGTCACCATCGTGGCGCGCCGCTCCGAAATGGGCCAGGGCATCCGCACCAGCCTGCCCATGGTGGCGGCCGATGAACTGGGCGCCGACTGGGCGCAGGTGCGCGTGCAGCAGGCGCCTGCCGACGAGGCGCGCTACGGCAGCCAGGATACGGACGGCTCGCGCAGCATGCGCCACTCGTTCCGCGCCATGCGCCACGTGGGCGCCACGGCGCGCCTGATGCTGGAAACGGCAGCCGCCGTGCGCTGGGACGTGCCTGTAACGGAAGTCAAAGCCGCCAACCATGCGGTCGTGCATGCGGCCAGCGGCCGCTCTCTGTCGTTCGGCGCCCTGGCCGAAGACGCTGCCAAACTGCCAGTGCCGCCGCGCGCGCGCATCCGCCTGAAAACGGCCGGCGAGCTGCGTTATATAGGCCAAAGCAGCACGCGCGGCATCGACTTGCATGACATCGTCACTGGCAACACCCACTTCGGCATCGACACGCGCCTCGATGGCATGGCGTATGCCGTCATCGCCCGTCCTCCCGTATTTGGCGGCAAGCTGAAAAGCGTGGACAAGACGGCGGCCCTGAAGGTGCCTGGCGTGCTGCGCATCGTTGAACTGGCAGGCAGTCCGCCGCCTGCCATGTTCAACCCATTGAGCGGCGTGGCGGTCATTGCCAGCAACACCTGGGCCGCCATCAAGGGCCGCGAAGCGCTGGTGATGGAATGGGACGATGGCCCGAATGGCAGCTACGATTCGAAGGCTTTCCGCAAGACCCTGGAAGCGGCCGTGCGCCAGCCGGCCAGCCCGGCGCGCGACCAGGGCAAGACGGTGGCCACCCTGGCCGCCGCCACCGTGCGCATCGCCGACGGCAAGGCCGAAGTGTGGGCCTGCGTGCAGGCGCCGCAAGCGACGCGCAGCAACGTTGCCAAGGCCCTGGGTCTGGCGTATGACGACGTGACCGTCCACGTGACCCTGCTGGGCGGCGGCTTCGGGCGCAAATCGAAACCCGATTTCGCCGTCGAAGCGGCACTGCTGTCCAAAGCCATGGATGGCGCACCCGTCAAGCTGACGTGGACGCGCGACGACGATCTGCAGCACGACTATCTGCACACGGTATCCGTCGAACGGCTGGAAGCGTCGTTCGACGCCAGAGGCATGCCGACGGCCTGGCTGCACCGCACGGCTGCGCCCACCATCACCTCGACCTTTGCCGTCGGCGCGAACAAGCAGGCGCCGTTCGAGCTGGGCATGTCGGCCATCAATGTGCCGTATGCGATTGCGAACATCCGCGTCGAAGTGTCGGAAGTGCCGGCGCATACGCGCATCGGCTGGTTCCGTTCCGTCTCGAACATCCCGCACGCGTTTGCCATCCAGTCGTTCACGGCCGAACTGGCGCATGCAGCGAAAAAAGATCATCGCGACTACCTGCTGGATTTACTCGGGCCGGCGCGCAAGATCAACCCGGCCGACCTGTCCGATGGCTGGAACTATGGCGCAGACCCGGCGAAGTATCCGGTCGACATCGGCCGCATGCGCCACGTGATCGAGCTGGCCACTGCCAATGCGGGCTGGGGCCGCAAGCTGCCCAAGGGACGAGGACTGGGCCTGGCCGTGTCCTACAGTTTCGTCACCTATGTGGCGGCCGTGATCGAGGTGGAGATCAACGCGGCCGGTGAAGTCAGCGTGCCCAGGGTCGATATCGCCATGGATTGCGGACCGCAGATCAACCCGGACCGCGTGCGCTCGCAGATCGAAGGCGCCTGCATCATGGGCCTGTCGCTGGCCATGAGCGGCGAAATCAGTTTCAAGAATGGCAGAGTCGAGCAAAGCAATTTCCACGACTATGCCGTGCTGCGCGCCGCCGATGCACCGCACGTAATCCACACGCACCTGGTGCCGGGCACCCTGGACATGGAGCTGGGCGGCGTAGGCGAGCCGGCCACGCCGCCCATCGCGCCGGCCCTGTGCAACGCCATCTTCGCCGCCACGGGCAAGTGCATCCGCGCCCTGCCCGTCGGCATGCAGCTGGCGAAAAAGGCTTAGCAGGGTGTTGAATTAATCGCCGTGCCCGTCAACCATCACGGGCCGGTAAACGTTGTTTCATCAGCCCCACTTTCCCACCGCCATCATGCGCAAGACCGACGTCACCCAGCACTCTCTGTACAGTTACCGCTCGTTGGAGGAACGCATCCCGGATGCGCATCCCTTGCGCAAATTGCGAGTACTGGTCGATGCCATCCTGGCCAACATGAACGATGATTTCCAGGCGCTGTATT
>NZ_PEBS01000039.1 GCF_002869965.1 Janthinobacterium sp. ROICE36 | reverse complement strand
CGCAAAACTTCTGCGTTATTCGCTCCTGCCTCGACACGCTACGGAAACAAGGCCATGGCATGCTCGCCGTCTTGCAACGCGCCTTCGCTGGAAACCCGATTCAGCCAGCCCCCGGCTGAACAGTTACCATTCTGTTTGGCCTCGCCCTGCTGGGCGGCGGCATCTGGCTGGCCACGCTCGGCGGCTCCTGGTACTACTTGCTGGCCGGCATAGGCATGCTGGTTGCCGGCGCACTGGTGTTCCAGGGCAAGCGCAGTGCGCAACCGTGCATGGCGCTGCTGTTGCTCGCCACCCTCATCTGGTCTGTCGTTGAAGTGAAATTCGACTGGTGGCAATTGCTGCCGCGCCTGGACATCTGGTTTGCCGCCGCCGTCTGGCTGCTGCTGCCCTTCGTCAGCCGCCGCCTGGCGCCACCTGCCGCCGGGAAACAGCCGCAAGCGGGCAAGACGGCCTTGAGCGCTGCCGTGGCCCTGACCGTCATCGCCGGCGTCATCGCCCTGTTCCAGGACTACCATGACCTGCATGGCGACGTGCCTGCCGAAAACATGGCGGCCACCGCCACCGGCGACCTGGCGCCCGGCGTCGAGCACAATGACTGGTCCGCGTATGGCCGCTCCGGCTATGGCGACCGTTACGCCCCCGCCGCGCAGATCACGCCGGCCAATATTTCTGGCTTGAAAGAAGCCTGGACCTACCACACGGGCGACTTCAAGGGGCCGAACGACCCGGGCGAGATCGCCAACGAAGTCACGCCGTTGAAGGTCAATGACATGCTGTATCTGTGCACGCCGCACAATATCGTCATCGCCCTGAACCCGGACACGGGCAAGGAGCTCTGGCGCCACGATCCGAAGATCAACCGCGACGCGGCCAGCTACCAGCACATGATCTGCCGTGGCGTGGCCTACTGGGACGTCAACGCGGGGCGCGCCAAGAACAACCCTGCACCGCAGGCGGCCACAATGGAATGCCCGCGCCGCATCCTGGCGCCGACCATGGATGGCACCATGATCGCCGTGAATGCCGATACGGGCGAGTCGTGCAAGAGCTTCGGCCACAACGGCGTCGTCAACCTGTATAAAAACATGGCCATGATCAAGCGCGGTTTCCTGATGCACACTTCGCCGCCGGCCGTGGCGCAAAACGTGGCCGTGATCGCCGCCAGCGTGACGGACAACCATTCGACGGAAGAGCCGTCGGGCGTGATCCGCGGCTACGATACCGTCACGGGCAAGTTGCTGTGGAACTGGGACCCGGCCACGCCGGACGATACCAAACCCTTCCCCGAAGGCAAGCACTACACCAACAATTCGCCCAATTCCTGGGGCGTGGCCAGCATCGATGAAAAGCTGGGCATGGTGTACATTCCGATGGGCAATGAAACCCCCGATACCTGGGGCGGCAAGCGCAACAAGAATGGCGAGAAATTCAACAGCGCCATCGTCGCGCTGGACCTGGCAACGGGTAAAGTGCGCTGGGTCTACCAGACCGTGCACCATGACATCTGGGACATGGACATCGGCGGCCAGCCGTCGCTGGTCGACATCGACACGCCGAAAGGCAAAGTCCCCTCCGTGGTAGCCACGACGAAACGCGGTGATATCTACGTGATCGACCGCCGCGATGGCAGCCTGGTCGTGCCGGCGCCGGAAAAACCCGTGCCGACGAGCAATCCTGCCGCTGGCGACACCTTGTCGCCCACGCAGCCCTTCTCGGCCCTGACGTTCTTGCCAGAACGCAATATCAGCGAAGCGGACATGTGGGGCACCACGCCGTTTGACCAGCTCGCTTGCCGCATCATCTTCAAGGAACGCCGCTATGAAGGCCCGTTCACGCCGCAAACGGCCGGCAAGGGCGCCGTCATCTCGCCGGGCCCGCTGGGCATCTTCGAATGGGGTGGCGCGGCCATCGACCCCGTGCGCCAATTGCTGATCGTCAACCCTGACTACATGGGTTTCCTGGAAAAACTCGTGCCGCGCGCGGAAACGACGGCCAAGGGCGGCACGGGCGGCGAAATGGGCTTGCAACCGCAGACGGGCGTACCGTTCGCCGTGGAAATCAAGGCCTTTTTGTCACCACAGGGCTTCCCATGCCAGGCACCGCCGTGGGGCTATGTAGCCGCCGTCGACCTGCGCACCATGAAAAAAGTATGGATGCACAAGAATGGCACCACGCGCGACAGCGGTCCCGTGCCGATTCCATTGCCACTGGGCGTGCCCAGCCTGGGCGGCATGGTCACCACGGGTGGCGGCGTGACCTTCCTCAGCAGCACGCTCGACTACTACATCCGCGCCTACGATGTCAGCAACGGCAAGGTCATCTGGAAAGCCCGTTTGCCAGCCGGCGGCCAGGCTACGCCGATGAGCTATGTGTCGAACAAGTCGGGACGCCAGTTCGTCGTCGTCATGGCCGGCGGCCACGGTTCGCTGGGCACCAAGATGAGCGACACACTGGTCGCGTATGCCTTGCCCGAAGGTACTGCGGTAACGAAGAAGTAAAGCTCGAAGAAGTAAGTTAGCAAGGTAGTAGCGCACAAAAAAAGCCGTTCAGTCTGCACTGAACGGCTTTTTTACGTCTGCGAGTCGCTTACAGGATGGTGGCCAAGGCGCACTGCCGGTAATGCGCGGAGGCCTGTTCCGTTTGTTGCAAGGCATCGTGCATCTGCGCCAGCTTCAGGTGGGCGTCGCGCACCATTTGCGGCTCGTGCGCGTCGGACAAAGCCTGCTCCAGGTGGCGCTGGGCCTTGCCCCACAGTTTTTGCTTGAGACACAGGGTGCCCAGGGTCAGCGCCAGTTCCGCATCCAGCGGACGCTGTTTCATCCATTGCTCGCAATGCTCGATCTGCAGCAGCAGGGCCGGCGTGCCGGCGGGCGCCGCCGCTTCGCGGTAGGCGCGCACGACGCGCTCGTCCCAATCGGCGGCCAGCGACTCTTCGCACACGAGGCGCGCTTCGTCATGCAAGCCGCGCGCGTTAAGGGCCGTGGCGGCGCGGCAGGCGATGTACGGCTTGACACGGTCCGCGCTGGGCACGGTGGACCACACGCGCATCAGCGATTCGGCGTCATGCGAAGAATCGGACAGCAAATGGTCGTAGGCCAGTTCGCGCAGGCGCGACGACAGGGCCGGATGCAGGGCGCGGTGCTTGTCGAGCGAACGCACGAGGCGCAGCACTTCCGGCCAATTCTTCGCCTGCTGCTCGGCCTTCAACGACCATTGCAGCGCATGGAGATGGCGCGTGCCGCTGGCATTGAGTTCGCGCACGGCGGCCAGCGCCGCTTCCGGCTGGTGGTCGTCGACCAGCAATTCCGTCACCGTCATCAAACGGGCCGTCTTCAGGCTGGCATCGCCTTCGACGCGGGCCAGCCAGCTGTCGCGGCGCTCGGACTGGCGCATGCGGTGCGCGGCGCGCGCGCCGATCAGCGCGGCCAGGCCCGCGTTTTCTTCCAGCTCGGCGGCGCGCAAGGCGGCTTTTTCCGCATGGCCGAAACGCCCTTCGAACAAGGCTTTCAAGGCTTCGCGCAAGCCCTTGTTGCCATCGCGCTCACGCTTGCGCTGGCGGTAGGCCGCCACTTGCGCCGGCATGCGCGCGGTGGCGCGCACGGCGCGCACCAGCAGGTACAGCAGCACGAACAGCACGACCTGCAGCAGCAAGAAGAAGTTCAGCGACAAATCGATGCGGTAAGGCGGATAGAACAGCACCACGTTGCCAGGGTTGAAACGGGCCGTCACGGCGATACCGATCGCCGCGGCCATCAGGGCGAGTAACCAGAGAAATAGACGCATGGGCTCAGGACTTCGCTTTGTAGTTGCGCACAGCCGTCAGGCTGTCGGACAAGGTTGGCATGTCGATGGCCAGGTTGCTGCCCTGCACCTGGCGCAGCAAGGCTTGCGCCGTCTGCGTGCTCTTGGTGCGGGTGTCGAAATACTTGGCCAGCGCATCCTGGGCGGCGATCAGATCATTTCTGAAGGCCGTTTCATTGCGCGACAACAAGGCCATGCGCGCATTGAGCAGGCGCAGCTTGACGTTTTCACGCAAGAAATACGCTTGTGTCGGCGACAACATCAGCGCTTCCGGCGTATCGACACGGCGGATGCGTATCAATTGACGTACGTCGGCCCACATGTCGCCGCTCCAGGTATTGAAGCCGTCGCGCACTGTTTGCAGCAGCGGTTCCGGCGCCGGCGGCCCCACCAGCTTGCCGCTGGCATCATGCACCGGCTTGGCTCCAGACTTGGCCTTGGCCTTGCCCGGCTTTTCCGGCGCGGCCGGCAAGGCCGGCGTTTCGTCGGACAGCATCGGCAAGGCGTCGATCTGCGCGATCACGGCATCGAGGCGCAGGGCCACGCCCGTCGAATCGACGCTGGGCAGGGCCTTGAGTTTTTCCATGTCGCGCCCGATGGCGCGGCGGATGGTGATGAATTGCGGCTTGTCGGAACGCGACAGGCTGCGGTCGGCGTTTTGCAGGGCGATCAGTGCGCCAGGCACGTTGCCGGCCAGTTGCAGCTGCTGGCTGGCCGTCGACAGCACTTGCTCGATTTCCGTCAGCGCCCACTCGTCGCGGTTCTTCGACAAGTCGTTATACAGTTGTTCCAGGGCCAGCTGCTGGCTTTGCGTTTCGCTCTGGCGGTTTTCCAGCGCGCCCACCTTGATTTGCAGCTCTTTCGTGCCGTCTTGCACGTTGCGCGCCAGCACGCCCGTTTCAGCGTTGCTGACATCGCCTTTTTGCAGGCGCTTGGCCACTTCTTCGCGCAGGTTACGGATCTGCTTGCTGGTCGACCAGCTTTGCGCAGCCAGCAGCACGGCCAGCACGATGACGGCGATGCTCATGGGCTTTTGCAGCTGTTCGAGCAGGGTCGGCGCGCGGCCAGCGGGTTGGTCGGCCGCCTGCGGCACCGTCTTCACGGCGCTGCCAGGCGTTGCATTCGGTTCGGAGAGTGTAGGCATTTCGTTCATGGTCGTGATTGTAACGCGGCGAGCACTCCTGCGTCGCCTGATCCTGTCAAGGTGACACGGGCAAAACCCAGAACCGCCGCCGTTTGTGCAATGCGCGCGTGCGGCACGATCAGATGCTGCTGTTGCATTTTCACAACAGTCGTCTTTTCATCCCCCATTTCGCCCAGCAGCGCCAGAAAACCGCGCAGCGCTTCCGAGCTGGTGATGATCCAGTCATTATTATGCTGCAACAGCTTTTCCAGGGTCGCCCGCAAGGCCGGCGTCAGTTCTGGCACCTTGCGGCGGTAGGCCGTGACGAACTCGACTTCGGCGCCGGCGGCGCGCAAGCCGTCGGCCAGGTAGTCGCGTCCGCCATCACCGCGCACGATCAGCACGCGCTTGCCGCGCAGGGCCGGCAAGTCCAGTGCCAGCAACAGATGTTCGGAATCGCTGCGCGCCGTATCGAGTGGACTGGTGATGCTGGCGTTGGCGTCCGTCACGCCGTGCGCCCCCAATGCCAGGCGGCTGCCCTCGCCCACCACGGCCAGCGGCAGGCCGGACGGCCAGGCGGACAAGTGCGCAAAGACGCAGTCGATGGCGTTGGGCGAGACGAAGGCCACCAGGTCATACTCCGCCAGGCGCGCCAGCACGGCTTGCAACTGCGCGCATTCCTCTTCGCCATCGAGCGCGTGGATTTCCAGCAGCGGCAGCAAGGTCACGGGCCAGCCCAGCGCCGCAACTCTGGCAGCCAGCGGCCCCGCTTGCGCTGCAGGCCGCGTGATCACCACGGTATCAGGCATGCGGTGCCAGGCCTTCATGCTTGTCGGGCGTGACGGCACACGAGGCGAGGATGCCGGCGGCGTCCTGGCCGCGCAGCAATTCAGCCACTCGCTCGCCCAGCAGTTCCGGCGCGCCAGACGGGCCACTGACATCGGCGCTGGCCATGCGCGCGCCGTCCGGCGTGGCAACCATGGCGCGCAAACGCATCTGTTCGCCCTCGATGGTGGCAAACGCGGCCAGCGGAATCTGGCAACTGCCGCCGAAAATCTTCGACACCTTGCGCTCGGCCGTGACGGCTTGCGCCGTATCAGTATGGTTCAGCGGCGCCAGCAGGCGCAGCAGATCGGCGCCGTCAACGCGCCCGCTGCGGATCTCGATCGCCATGGCGCCCTGGCCGGCGGCCGGCAAGCTGTCTTCCGGCGCCAGCACGGCGCGGATGCGCGACGCCAGGCCCAGGCGCTTCAGACCGGCGGCAGCGAGGATGATGGCGGCGTAGTCGCCACGGTCCAGCTTGCCCAAACGCGTATCGAGATTGCCGCGCAGTGGCAAAATCGTCAGGTGCGGATAGCGCGCGGCGATCAGCGACTGGCGGCGCAGGCTGCTGGTGCCGACCACGGCGCCGTGCGGCAACTCGGCCAGGCTGGCGTAATCGTTCGACACAAACGCATCGCGCGGGTCTTCGCGCTCGAGGATGGCGGCCAGGACAAAGCCTTCTGGCAACTCCATCGGCACGTCTTTCAGCGAATGCACGGCCAGGTCGGCGCGGCCTTCTTCCATCGCCACTTCCAGCTCCTTGACGAACAGGCCCTTGCCGCCTACCTTGGACAGGGCGCGGTCCAGAATCTGGTCGCCGCGTGTGGTCATGCCGAGAATTTCAACGCTACACTGTGGATACAGGGCGGCCAGGCGCGCACGCACATGTTCAGCTTGCCACATGGCAAGACGGCTCTCGCGCGTGGCAATCACCAGGCGGGAAGGAATATTCGGGGTCAATTCGGATGCTTTCAAAACAAGTTCTTTCGCTGTGGCTGTCGTTGTCGTTGCCAATTCGCCCCTCCGATATCAATTTGTATCGGGTGGCGCCCGGCCTCGCTATAATCGTTATCCCTTAGCCTAGAAGGCCAAGTCAGGCTAGCGTCCATGTTGAAGACCACAAATTTTATCATGCGCCTCCTCCCCTCTGCGGCCAAACGCCCGGTGCGATCCACATTCCCTTGCTTTTACACTTACTTTGGTTCTTTATTATGCTCAATGACGCAGTAGCACCAGAAATAGTTCCAGCGGCCGCCTCCGACAAGGATGCGCCGCTGAAAGAAGACATCCGCCTGCTGGGCCGCCTGCTGGGCGACGTGCTGCGCGAACAGGAAGGCGACGCCGTCTTCCATGTGGTGGAAACCATACGCCAGACGTCCGTGCGCTTCCGCCGCGAAGCGGACGCAGGTGCCGCGCTGGAACTGGACGCCATGCTCAAGGAGCTGAGCCGCGAACAGACGATTTCCGTGGTGCGCGCCTTTTCCTATTTTTCGCACCTGGCCAACATTGCGGAAGATCAACACCACATCCGCCGCCGCCGCGCCCACCTGCTAGCCGGCTCGCCAGCGCAAAAGGGCAGCGTCAGCTTCGCGCTGAAAAAACTGCGCGCCGCCGGCGTGCCCCGCAAGACCGTCGACACTTTCTTCCAGGATGCACTGATCGCCCCCGTGCTGACGGCCCACCCGACGGAAGTGCAGCGCAAGAGCATACTCGACGCCGAGCACGACATCGCCCGACTGCTGGCCGAGCGCGACCTGCCGCAGACGCCGAAAGAGCGGCAAGCCAATATGCAGCTGCTGCGCTCGCGCGTGGCCACGCTGTGGCAGACGCGCATGCTGCGCTACTCGAAGCTGACGGTGGCCGACGAGATCGAAAACGCCCTGTCCTACTACCGCATCACCTTCCTGCGCGAACTGCCTGGCCTGTATGACGACATCGAGGACGATATCGCCGCCGAATATCCGAACGGCGACGGCACCATCGAAGCCATCAACGCCGCCTTTGTACAGATGGGCAGCTGGATCGGCGGCGACCGCGACGGCAACCCGAACGTCAACGCGGGCACCATGCAGCATGCGCTGGCGCGCCACGCCACCACCATCCTCGACTTTTACCTCGACGAAGTGCACGCGTTGGGTGCGGAATTGTCCGTCTCGACCCTGATGGTGGGCGTCAGCAGCGAACTGCAGGCGCTGGCCGACCAGTCGCCGGACGCCTCGCCGCACCGCAGCGACGAACCGTACCGCCGCGCCCTGATCGGCATCTATGCGCGCCTGGCCGCCACGGCCCGCGCGCTGGGCGCCACCAACATCCTGCGCAAGGAAGTGGGGCCGGCCGCCGCCTATCCGGACGCGGCCGCGTTTGTCGCCGACTTGCGCACCATCGTCGCCTCGCTCGAATCGCACCACGGCGCGGCCCTCGTGCGTCCGCGCCTGGCCACCCTGGCGCGCGCAGCCGACATCTTCGGCTTCCACCTGGCATCGCTGGACATGCGCCAGACGTCCGACGTGCACGAAAGAGTGCTGGCCGACCTGTTCGCGCAAAGCGGCGTGGCCGCCGATTACACCTCCCTGTCCGAGGAAGACAAGCAGGCACTGCTGCTGAGCGAACTGGCCCAGCCACGTTTGCTGTACTCGCCCTACATCGCCTACGCCACGGAAACGGATTCCGAGCTGGCGATCCTGCGCGCGGCGCGCGACATCCGCCAGCGCTACGGCGCGCGGGCCATCCGCAACTACATTATTTCGCACACGGAAACCGTCTCCGACTTGCTGGAAGTGTTGCTGCTGCAAAAGGAAACGGGCTTGCTGCGCACCGACTGGAAGGCGGCAGACGACGGCGAGAGCACGTGCGAGCTGATGGTCATCCCCCTGTTCGAGACGATCCCCGACCTGCAGCGCGCGGCCGGCATCATGAGCCAGGTCATGGCCTTGCCGTTGGTCAAGCAATTGATCGCCAAGCAAGGGCAGTTGCAGGAAGTCATGCTCGGCTATTCCGACTCAAACAAGGATGGCGGCTTCCTGACCTCGAACTGGGAACTGTACAAGGCGGAACTGGCGCTGGTCGCCGACTTCCAGAAGGCCGGCGTCAAGCTGCGCCTGTTCCACGGCCGTGGCGGCACGGTGGGCCGTGGCGGCGGACCCAGCTACGAAGCCATCCTGGCCCAGCCGCCGGGCACCGTCAACGGCCAGATCCGCCTGACGGAACAGGGCGAGATCATCGCCTCGAAGTTTTCCAACGCGGAAATCGGCCGGCGCAACCTGGAATTGCTGGTGGCCGCCACCCTGGAAGCGAGCCTGGCGCCACAGGCGGCCAATCCCGCGCACGCGAGCCAGCTGGCGCAATTCGAAATCGTGATGGCGCAGCTGTCGGACCTGGCCTACCACGCCTACCGCCACCTCGTGTATGAAACGCCGGGATTTACGGAGTATTTCTTCTCGGCCACGCCGATTGCGGAAATCGCCGAACTGAACCTCGGTTCGCGCCCCGCCTCGCGCAAGGCCAACCAGCGCATCGAAGACTTGCGCGCCATTCCCTGGGGCTTTTCCTGGGGCCAGTGCCGCTTGCTGCTGCCGGGCTGGTTCGGCTTCGGCAGCGCCATCGATGCCTGGATCAACGATGGCGCGGGCGCCGCGAAAGATGACAAGATCGCCACCCTGCGCGCCATGTACGCCGAATGGCCCTTGTTTGCCACCTTGCTGTCGAACATGGACATGGTGCTGGCCAAGACGGACCTGGCGATTGCCTCGCGTTATGCGGAACTGGTGGCAGACCATGACTTGCGCGAACGCATCTACAAGCGCATCACTGACGAGCATGGCAACACCCTGCGCTGCCTGGAGCTCATCACCGGCAACTCCGAGCGCCTGGCGGGCAATCCGCTGCTGGCCCGCTCGATCCAGAACCGCTTCGCCTATCTCGATCCGCTGAACCACTTGCAGGTGGAATTGATCAAGCGCAACCGCGCCCTGTCGGCGGAAAGCAAAATCGACGAAAGGGTCCACCGCGGCATCCAGCTGTCGATCAACGGCGTGGCGGCGGGCCTGCGCAACACGGGCTGATCGCGCCAGGCTGCCATCGGCAGACAGGGGCCGGCACCGCAAGGGCCGGCCCTTTTGCTTGCCCAATGGTAAAATATTCTCAATAAAACAACAATTTCTATTACACTAGCGTCGGATTCCTTACCCACTCCGGCCCATGCGCACCGCAGCGGCCAACCATGACGCCAGGGACGCGGATGAGCAAATGGTCGATTGAAACGCTGAGTGCGGCATGCGCCGCACTGATCCTGATCATGCTGGGCTGGCTGGCAGGCGCAGCCTGGCCGGAGCTCGACTTCTGGGAGCATGCCTGGCTGGCCCTGCTGCTGCTGGCCGCCGCCGGCGCGACCCTCTGGCTGATGCGCAAGCTGCGCGCCCACCTCGCCTTGACGCCCGCGCAGCTGGACGCCAGCCTCCTGCGCTACCAACACCTGAGCGTAACGGCGCAGGACGGCATGTGGCAAACGGATGCGCACGGCCGCATCCTGTACGTCAACCAGCGCCTGTGCGACATGCTGGGCATCCCCGCCGGGCAACTGCTGCACCACTCCATGGAGGAATTCCACGACGAGGCCACCTTGCTGCGCCTGTGTCCGCTGCGCCAGACGGCGACCGATAGCTGCATGGGCGAACTGCAGTACCGGCACGGCGACGGCACGCAGCGCTGGGCGATGATCAGCGGACGCCGACTGTACGACCGGCGCGGCGCCCTGACGGGCGCGCTGGTCATGGCCAGCGACATCACCGAACACAAGCGTGCCGAACACGCGTTGAGCCTGGCCCATGCGGAGCTGGAAAACCGCGTGGCCCTGCGCACGGCCCAGTTGCTCGATGTCAATATCCAGCTGTCTGCGGAAGTCGCCATGCGCGCACAAACGGAAGCGGCCCTGGCGCGCAGCGAAGAGCGGCTGCAGGACATCATTTCCATGATGCCGCTGTCGCTGCACCTGAAAGATGCCGATTCGCGCATCGTGCTGATGAACCAGGCCTGCGAACAGCAATGGGGCATGCGCCAGCAAGACATCACCGAGGGGCGCGACCTGCAACAATTCCCGGAGGAACAGAACGCGGGTTTCCACGCGACGGACCAGCAAGCGTTTGCCAGCCGCAAGGTGGTGATACACGAAGAACTGGTATGGAACGCGCAGTTGCAGGAAAATCGTTTGTTGCAGACGCACAAGAAACCCGTGTTTGACGCCGACGGCCGGCCGCAGATGATCATCGCCATGGCCGTCGACATCACCGATAGCAAGCGCAACGAGGAAAACCTGCAGCGCACTCTGGCCCAGTTGCGCGAACTGACCGACCATCAGCAGACCATCAAGGAAGAGGAAAGGCGACGCATCGCGCTCGACATTCATGACGACCTGGGCCAGAACCTGATGGTGCTGCGCATCGACGTGTCGCTGCTGCACGCGCGCACGGCCAACACCCACCCGCGCCTGCACCGTCATGCGCAGCGCGTGCTCGACACCATCGACGCCACCATCCGCTCGGTGCGCACCATCATCAACGACTTGCATCCCAGCACTCTGGAATTGGGACTGGGCCCGGCCGCCGAATGGCTGATCCGCCAGATGGAGGGCCGCGGTGCCATCCGCTACCGGCTCACGCTCGACAGCAAGGTGCCCGACCTGGGCCTGGACCAGCGCCAGACGTCGGCCATTTTCCGCGTGCTGCAGGAATCGCTGTCGAACATCGTGCGCCACGCCCAGGCCAGCGAAGTGGAAGTGGCGCTGGTGCAAGATACGGACGCCATCGTGCTGCGCATCAGCGACAACGGCATCGGCATGCAGCCGGGCGACCACGGCAAGCGGGCCGCCTTCGGCCTGAAAAGCATACGCGAACGTGTCCATGCACTGGGCGGGGAACTGCGCATCGACAGCCAGGCGGGCCGGGGCACGGCGCTGGCCATCCATCTGCCGCAACAGGCAGGCAAGCACGATGTTGATCATGCCAAAACACAAAAATTAGCAAAAATAGTAGCAAATTGAGTATGCATTTGTGACATAAAAAAGTATAGTAAGCTTTTTTCTTTGAGGAAACTATCATGCCGCCACGGTTCGCCTGCTTCCCCGCCCCACTGCTCGGCCTGCTCCTGCTGGCCGCCATCCCCGGCGCCAGCGCCACCATGTATGCCGAACGCGGCTTTGGTGAAAGGGATGGCAATGGCAGCATCGCGTCCGACCTGAACCCGGCCGGCCTGGTGGCCGGCATCATCATGGAAGAAGAAGGACGGCGCCGCGCCGTGACGTATCAGCATGGCCGCATCCGCGAACTGGGCACCCTGGGTGGCAATGAAGGTTTCACCAAGGCCATCAATACCCATGGCGTGGTGGTGGGCTCGGCACAGACGCCCAGCGGCGCCTGGCATGCATTCCGCTTTGAAGAAGCGGGCGGCATGCGCGACCTGGGCACCCTGGGTGGCACCAGCAGCTATGCCACGGCCATCACGCGCGACGGCTCGATTGCCGGCTATGCCGACACCAGCAGTGGCGATTTCCACGCCTTTGTCACGAAAGCCGACCACAGCCTGCAGGACCTGGGTACCCTGGGCGGCGCCAGCAGCTATGCGAGCGGCCTGAACACACATGGCGTGGTGGTGGGCACGGCGCAGCGCGGCGACGGCTACCGCCGCGCCTTCGTCTACCGCCCCGGCACGGGCATGCAGGAAATCGGCACCCTGCCCGGCGGACGCATCAGTTCAGCCACCGCCATCAATGACGCAGGCTTGATCGTGGGCGCCTCGGAAACACAGAAGCGCCGCTGGCACGCCTTTGCCTGGGATGGCAAGCGCATGCTCGACCTGGGCGCCCTGATCGGCCAGGGCGACAGCTATGCCACGGCAGTCAACGCGGCCGGACACGTCGTCGGCAGCGTCAGCATCAAAGGCTTTGAACCGATGACCTTTGTCTACAAGGAAGGTGTGATGACGGTGCGCCGCCGCGACGACGGCCTGTATCTGACCAACAAGATCACGGACGCGGGCCTGGTGGTGGGCGCCATCTACACGGGGCATAAATTCCAGGCCTTCGCCGTACCGTCGCAAGCGGCTCCCGTACCGCACCGCAGCAATCCATTGGACTGGCTGCTCATCACCATCCTTATCTCCGCCAGCGGCGTGGTGCTGTACAAATTGCAGCGCAACTATCGCATGGGGCTGCTGGGTGCGCGCACGCGTTTTATGTAGGCAAGGCATGCTACAGGCGTAAAAAAGAGGCTTGCGCCTCTTTTTTGTTACTGCTTAATTCTGCGTCAAGAACGTTTTTAATTTATCCGAACGCGAAGGCTGGCGCAGCTTGCTCATGGCTTTCGCTTCGATCTGGCGGATGCGCTCGCGCGTCACGTCGAACTGCTTGCCCACTTCTTCCAGCGTGTGGTCGTTCGACATTTCCACGCCGTAACGCATGCGCAGCACTTTCGCTTCGCGCGGCGTCAGCGAATCGAGCACTTCCTTGATCACGTTGCGCATCGACGCATGCAGGGCGGCGTCCAGCGGCGCCAGGGTGGTGTTGTCTTCGATGAAGTCGCCCAGTTGCGAATCGCCATCTTCGCCCATCGGCGTTTCCATGGAAATCGGTTCCTTGGCGATCTTCATGATCTCGCGCACCTTGTTTTCCGGCATTTCCATCTTCACGGCCAAGGTCGCCAGGTCCGGTTCGCTGCCCGTTTCCTGCATGATCTGGCGCGAGATGCGGTTCATCTTGTTGATCGTTTCGATCATGTGCACCGGCACGCGAATGGTGCGGGCCATGTCGGCGATCGAACGCGTGATGGCCTGGCGTATCCACCAGGTGGCGTAGGTCGAGAACTTGTAGCCGCGGCGGTATTCGAATTTATCGACAGCCTTCAGCAAGCCGATGTTGCCTTCCTGGATCAGATCGAGGAATTGCAAGCCGCGGTTGATGTATTTCTTGGCGATCGAAATGACCAGACGCAAGTTGGCGACCGTCATTTCGCGTTTCGCGTGACGCGCGCGCTTTTCGCCGGCAGCCATCTGCTTGTTGATCTTGCGCAAGTCGGCCAGTGGCAAGGCCACGCGCGCTTGCAGGTCGATCATCTTCTTTTGCAGTTCCTTGACGGCAGGCACGTTGCGGCTGAGGATGGCGCTGTACGGATACTTGCAATCGACTTCGCGGTCGACCCATTCCAGGTCGCATTCATTGCCCGGGAACACCTTGATGAAGTGGGCGCGCGGCATGCCGCATTTGTTCACGCACAGCTCCAGCACGGCGCGCTCGATATGGCGCACTTCTTCCATCTGGCCGCGCAGGGTGTCGCACAGCTTTTCCACGACCTTGGCCGTGAAGCGGATGCCCAGCAATTCCTGCGAGATGGCGTCCTGGGCCTTGATGTAGACTTTCGAGTTGTAGCCCTCGGGCGCCTTGCGCATCTTGTCGTATTGCATCGAAATGACGTTGAACTTCTCCAGCGCATTCTTTTTCAACTGGGCCAATTGCTCGCTGGAGAAACCGGCCGCGCCGCCATTGGCGTCGCCATCTTCTTCCTCGGCTTCTTCTTCCTCGTCCTCGTCGTCACCGCTGGCGGCGGCGGGCGCGGGGGCAGCGGCAGGCGCCGGGGCGTTGCTTTCGTTCAAGTCGACAAAGCCGTCGACCACTTCATCGACCTTGATTTCGTCGCGCGCGATTTTTTGCGACAGGGCAACGATTTCGCCGATGGTGGTGGGGCAGGCGGAAATCGCCTGGATCATGTCTTTCAGGCCGCCTTCGATGCGCTTGGCGATCTCGATTTCGCCTTCGCGCGTCAGCAGCGCCACGGCGCCCATTTCACGCATGTACATGCGCACGGGGTCGGTGGTGCGGCCGAAGTCGGAGTCGACGGTCGACAGGGCGGTAGCGGCAGCCGCTTCCACTTCATCGTCGCTGGTGACGGTGGCGACGTTGTCGGTCAACAACAAGCTTTCCGCGTCAGGGGCGCGCTCGTAGACGGCGATGCCCATGTCGTTGAAGGTGGCGATGATGCCTTCGATGGCTTCCGGATCGATGATGTTTTCCGGCAATTGGTCATTGATCTCGGCATAGGTAAGGAAACCGCGTTCCTTGCCCATATTGATCAAGCCCGTAATCTGCTTGCGGCGGCGTTCCAGGTCCGCTGCCGAGGCTTCCGGATCACCCAATGCATCCGCCAGGCCGCCCTTGGCCTTGCGGTCGCGCGCTTTCGACACGGCCTTCAGTTCGGCGCGCTCGACAGCGTTGAGTGCTGCCACTTCATCGTTTTCCGGCGTGAATTCGCTTGGTTTGCGGCCACGGCGGCCCGGCACCTTGACGGTCGGCAGGAAATAGTTCGAGGTATCGATGGCGGCCAGGGCATCGGCGTCCGTGGTCTTGCTGACCACTTGCGCGCCGGTGATGATGGTCACTGGCGCCGCTTCGGGCTTGGCGCGCACGACTTTTGTACGGGCAGCCGTCACTACTTTATTCGTGGCGGCGCTTTCGCTGACCTTGCGCGGCGCGACCGGGGCCTTGGCGCCAGGGGCGATCTTCACGCTTGGCGCCTTGGCCGCTGCAGCGTCGGCGACCTCGGCAACGACTTCGGCCGCCGCTGCGGCAACGGGCGCTTCCCCAGCCGACTCGGCCAGTGGCACGGCAGCGAGGCGCGAACGGCTTTTCTTGACCACGGTGACGACGGTGGGCGCCGTCGTGACCGTGGTTTCCGGATTCGCTTGCGCATTATCGATGAAGTAAGATAAAGTCGTTTTGGGTACCGCAAGTGGCGCCGCAGCTGGGCGTGGCGCCTTGGCGGACAACGTTAAAGTTTTTGGCGTATTCTTCATGAGATATCTCTTAATGCGAGACCAGATGGTGTCGGCGCGAAGTGAATGATTCCACCTAAGCCTGCGAAACCGGACTCGATGGAGCGTATTGTTGCGGCTGCCGTCAAAGGCAGCGGCGCCTGTCTATCGGGGCGCTCAAAGCCCGCGCATCCCGTAACGAGAGCGGCGGGGCCGAAGCCGGATCAGATAAATAAGCGATGTACATTGCGGAATGAAAAAAAGCCCGTACCAGAACGGGCTTGAATCTATTGTTGTTCAGTGAAGACACAGCGGAGAGCAAGATTATGCACGAAGGCCAGTTATCTGGATAATTGATAAGCAAAATATCTGATATCAAAAATATCAATAATGATGGCCCTGCACCGCACTGCTCCTATCCCCTGCACTCCTGAGCCAGACCGTCAAATACGGGGTCCAGTCATCAGCGCAAGCCGACATTATACACATTTCCCGCATTTCGCGCTGCGAGCACTGTAGTACGGCCCCGCTTATCTCCGCGCAAGTTGCCAAAAAAGACAATGCACTTGCCTGTGGCGCGTGCTATGCTCCCCGTTTATAGCCCAACCAATGATGTCGATGACCAGCTCCACGCCAGACCAGCAAGCCACCACTCCTGACACGCCAGTCGATGCAGCCCCAGCGGCGGCACCGGCCGCAGCGACCACGCCGGCACCTGCCGGCCTGACCGCGCGCGCCCTGCTGAAGCAGTTCCAGGAGCAATTCCCGCCATTCCGCGATTGCCTGCCCTTGTCGATCGGTATCGACAAGCAGATCCTGGCACGCCTGCCGGACCTGGACCGCAAGCTGATGCGCACGGCGCTGGGCATCCACACGGGTTCGCTGCGCTACCTGCGCGTGATGGAAAAAGCCAAGATCCGCTACGACCTCGACGGCACGGCCGGCGCGGAAGTGACGCAAACGCACCGCGACCACGCCGCGCAAGTACTGCAGCAGCGCTTCAAGAAGGAAGCCGAGCGCAAGAAAGCCGAGCGCGATGCGGCGGCCGCCGAAGAAGCGAGCCGTTTGCGCCTGGAAAAACTGAATCAGCTGACCGCGAAATTCTCGCGCAAAGGTTGATCCGGTTTCATGGACACCGCTGCCGCACCGCCACTGCCCCCCTATCAAGGCATTGCACTCGAGCATGTCAGGCTGGTACGCACCAGTGACGAAGCCAGGGCAGCCATGGCCGCCCTGCTGGCAGCGGACGCCATCGGCTTCGATACGGAATCGAAGCCGACGTTCGTCAAGGGCGAGTCCTCCACGGGGCCGCACCTGATCCAGCTGGCCACCGACGACATCGCCTATCTGTTCCAGGTGGGCGCCACGCCGCCCCTGGCCGAACTGAAAGCCATCCTCGAATCGACCACCACCCTGAAGGTGGGTTTTGGCCTGTCCGACGACGTCAAGCGCCTGAGTAACAAGCTGGGCATTGTTCCAGCGCACGTGCTGGACCTGTCCGTGGCCCTGCGCGGCGGCCAGCGCAACGACCTGGGTGCGAAGACGGCCGTGGCCAAGTTCTTCGGCCTGCACCTGCAGAAATCGAAAAAAATCTCCACCACCAACTGGGCCACGTCGCGCCTGACGGAAAAGCAGATCCTGTACGCGGCCGACGATGCGCAAGTGGCCCTGCGCGTGTACCGCCGCTGGATCGTCGACGGCGGCAAGGTAGCGCCGCAAAAAGCGCCGCGCGCCAGCACGCCGCCGGCCATGCCACCCGCACCCGCCTGAGCCGGCGTACCTTGCTGCAATATCGGCCGGAGCAAGTCCGCCGGCATCCGCTGCTCGCGTCCTGCATGCAATAATTCATGGCAACAGCCGCCGCCAACAAGGTGGCGGCTGGCGCAGTCCTATTTGACGAGCCGCAAAGTCAGGGGATAGCGGTAGGTAATGCCATTGCTGGCTTTGACGGCCGCGACGATCGAGCACACCAGGTTGGCCAGCGCCACCACCCAGAACAGGAACAGGCCGATCAGCACGAACGACAGGATGAAGCAGGCGAAATACCAGATGATCAGGGTGATCTGGAAATTCAGCGCTTCGCGGGCATTCTCGGCCGAGAATTTATCCGCATCATCTTTCTTGATCAAATAAAGGATCAGCGGCGCCACCCAGCTGGTGAACAGGCCGCCAACGTGGGACAGGATGGCGATCGTCGTATCTTGCGTACGCGTTACTTCCGGCTGCGTGTTATCCATTATTGTTCCCATCATTAGTTATAGATACATCAATATAACAGCAATATTTCTTTTTGAAATGAAACACTTGCTGGCGCAAGGGACTTTTTTCATGCGTCGCTTGCCGCCGCCAGCGCTAGCCGCCCCAGCGTGGCGATGGCGTCTTCCAGCTGCGGACTCCACGGGTGGCCGTAATTGAGGCGGATGCAATGACGAAACGCGCGGGTGGCGGAAAAGATGGGGCCGGGCGCGATGCTGATGCCGGCCGCCAGCGCGCTGCGGTGCAAGGCCAGCGCATCGACGCCGGCAGGCATCTCCACCCAGACAAAATAACCTCCCTGCGGCCGCGTGACCCGCGTGCCAGGCGGAAAATGCACGGCGATGGCTTGCAGCATGGTGTTTTGCTGTGCCGCCAGGGTCAGCCGGAGCTGGCGCAAATGACGCTCGTAGCCGCCCTGTGCCAGGTAATCGGCCAGCGCCATTTGCAGCGGTATGGGCGCCGACAGGCTGGTGGTCAGTTTCAAGCGCTCGACCTGGCGCGCGTAGCGGCCCGCCACGGCCCAGCCCAGCCGGAAACCGGGTGCCAGGGTCTTGGAAAACGAGCTGCAATGCATGACCAGCCCCGCGCTGTCATGACTCTTCGTCAAGCCGGGACGCTGTTTGCCAAAGTACAACTCGCCATACACATCATCCTCGATCAGCGGCACGCCATGGCGCGCCAGCAGTGCCACCAGTGCGCGCTTCTTTTCGGGCGGCATCAGGCTGCCCAGGGGATTCTGGAAACTCGTCATCAGCCAGCATGCCTTGGGCTGGTGGCGCTGCAGCAACTCTTCCAGCGCCGCCAGGTCGACGCCGTCGCGCGGGCTGGTGGCGATCTCCACGGCCTTGAGTTCGAGCCGCTCCAGCGCCTGCAAACAGGCATAGAAGCTGGGCGACTCGATCAGCACCGTGTCGCCGGGCCGCGTGACGGCTTGCAGGCACAGGTTCAGCGCTTCCAGCGCGCCATTCGTGATGACGATGTCGTCGCTGGAAACGCGCACGCCGTCGAGCTGGTAGCGCAGCGCGATCTGGCGGCGCAATTCCGCATTGCCCAGCGATAAGTCCGTCACGGTGCTCCACGGGTCGAGGCGGCGCATGCTGGCCGACACGGCCCGCGCCAGCCGTTCCATCGGAAACAGATGGGGGCTGGGAAACGCCGAGCCGAAGGGCACGATATCGCGCGCGCCCACGGCGCCCAGCACCTCGAAGACGAGATCGCTGACATCGACGGTGGTACTGGCGTCGAGCGGGCGCGAACTGTCCGGCTCGGGCGCCAGCGCGGCGCGCTGCGGCGCCACGTAATAACCGGAACGGGGACGCGAGACGATCATGCCGCGCGCTTCGAGCAAATAATACGCCTGGAACACCGTCGACGGGCTCACGCCCCTGCGCGCATGCTGCTGGCGCACGGAGGGCAATTTATCACCAGGCAACAACAGCTGCGTGCTGATCATGGCGGCCACTTCTTCCGCCAATTCTTCATATCGTTTCAACCCTGCTCCTCAAACTGATCCGTAGTTTTATTGCACAACTGATCCTGTCACAAAGACAGTGCCCGGTATATGCTAGGGTAACAACATCCGGGCAGCAACACCGGCACGCCATATCGACCGACGAGACAGGTAATTTTCCCATGCAACTCTCCATGCGACTTTCCGTGCAACTGCATTTCCCCCTCGTGCTGGTGCTGACCCTGGCTTGCGCCTTGCCCGGCATGGCGCTGGCCGCACCGGCCGCACTGCCAGCCGGCCACGACAGCCTGGAACAGCGCATCAAGGCGTGCACGTCCTGCCATGCGCAACAGGAGCGCCACGACGCCTTCTTTCCCCGCATCGCCGGCAAGCCGGCCGGCTACCTGTACCACCAGTTGCTGAACTTTCGCGAGGGACGGCGCCAGTATCCGATGATGAACTACATGGTCGAGCACTTGCCGGACGACTACCTGCGCGAAATCGCCGAGTATTTTGCGGCCCAGCACCCGGCCCCGCCGCCGACCCAGCCCAGCAGCGCCGGTACGACGGCCCTGGCGCGTGGCAAGCAACTGGTGCTGCAAGGCGATCGCGCGAAAAAAATCCCCGCCTGTGTCGCCTGCCATGGCCAGCAGCTGGCCGGCGTGGCGCCCGCCATTCCCGGCCTGCTGGGCTTGCCGCGCGACTATATCAACGCCCAGCTGGGCGCCTGGAAAAACGGTATCCGCCGCGCCCACGCGCCCGACTGCATGGCGCAAGTGGCGCAGCGCCTGTCAGACGCGGACGTGGGCGCCGTCTCGGCCTGGCTGGGCACACAAGCGGCCAGCGCCGACGCGCGTCCCGCCAGCAGCATCGTCCTGCCCTTGCCGCTGCACTGCGGCGGCGTGCCGGGTTCTACCGCGCAGGTGGCGCCATGAAAAAATGGATGATCGCGGCCGGCCTGGTGCTGATCGTCGGCGGCAGCGCCAAGTTCCTGCTGTATCCGGACGACGACATCGGCCCGCCCGCCGCTGCCAGCAACCTGAGCCAGCAAGAGCTGGTCGCGCGCGGCGCCTACCTGGCCAGGGCGGGCGACTGCATGGCGTGCCACACGACGCGCGGCGGCGTGGCGTACGCGGGCGGACGGGCCTTGCAGACGCCGTTTGGCAAAGTGCTCTCGCCCAACATCACGGCCGACAAGGAAACGGGCATCGGCAGCTGGACGGCCGACGAGTTCTGGCGCGCCATCCACAACGGCAAGTCGAAAGACGGCCGTTTGCTGTATCCGGCCTTTCCGTACACCAGCTACACCAAGGTGCAGCGCGAAGACAGCGACGCCTTGTACGCGTATTTCCAGAGCCTGCCGCCGCACCGGCAGGCGAACGCGCCGCATGCGCTGCGCTTCCCCTATAACCAGCAAATCGCGCTGGCCGCCTGGCGCGCGCTGTACTTCAAGCCGGGCGTGTACCAGCCCCTCACGACGCAAAGCATGGAATGGAACCGCGGCGCCTACCTGGTACAGGGCCTGGGCCACTGCAGCGCCTGCCATAGCAGCCGCACCACCCTGGGTGGCAGCGACGAAGGCCTGTCGGGCGGCCTGATCCCCGTGCTGGGCTGGTACGCGCCTTCGCTGACGTCGGACGCGGAAGCGGGCCTCGGTGACTGGGACACGGCGCATATCGTGGAGTTGCTGCAAACGGGCGTGTCGCCGCGCGCCACCGTCTTCGGCCCCATGGCCGAGGTGGTGCGGCAAAGCTTGCAGCACATGGGCACGCACGACGTGCAGGCAATGGCCGTGTACCTGAAAAGCTTGCCCGGCCCCGCGCAAGTGGCGAAAAAAGCGCCGCGCGACACGTCGGAGCAAGTTCGGCAGCAACTCGTGCTGGGCGCGAAACTGTATGAAGCGCAATGCGCGAGCTGCCACCAGGCCGACGGCAAGGGCGTGCCGCCCGGCTACCCGCCGCTGGCCGGCAACCGCGCGCTGACGACGGAGTCGGCCGTCAACGCCATCCGCCTCGTGCTCAACGGCGGCTTTGCGCCGGGAACCAGCGGCAACCCGCGCCCCTACGGCATGCCGCCGTTCGGCCCCGTCATGGATGACGCCGAGGTGGCAGCCGTGGTAACGTATCTGCGCGCCTCTTGGGGCAATGATGCGCCGGCCGTATCGGCCCTGGAGGTGAATAAATACCGCAGCGTGCCCCTGGAGTAGCAGACATGAAAAAACCGGCCAAGGCCGGTTTTTTCATGTCAGGCAGCCGCTCTCAGCGAAACTTGCTCTTGTGCCCCGTCTTCAAGTCCAGCGCATAACGCACGCCGTTGTCCGTCAGCATGACTTCATCTGGCGGCTCCTCGCCAGCCAGGGCGCCATCGATCAAAGGCAGGCCTTCACCCTTGCGCATCAAGTCGTCGCAGCGCTCATACACGTTCGCACAGCCCGTGGAAGCCATCAGCGATTGCACGATGGCCACTTTCCACGCATCGACGCCGCCGGCATTGAATTCGCAGATCAGATAGCCTTGCACGCCGCCAAACAGCTGTACCACCAGGCCCGGCAAGCCCTCGTCTTCGCCCTTGATCAGGGTCAATAGCTGGTTCTCGCCCGCCTTCTTGATGGCCGGCAACTTTTTTTCGATGGCGGCCTTGACGCGGCGCTTGATCAGCGCGTGGTCGACCGGTTCGTCTTCCTTGAAGCTCCAGATGCGCGCGCGGATCTGCGACTTCGAATTGTAGGCGGCGCGGGCGATAAACTGCTTCGCCGAGCTTTGCACGATGGCCGTCGAGCCGGGCTTCATTTTTTCCTGCGGCTTGCCTTCGACTTTTTCAATCGCGGAGGCGTAAATCCACGATTGGCCCAGCAAGCTCTTTTCCTTGCCCTGTTTGATGGTGATGATCAGCATGTAATTCCAGTAGTGTGGCCGGCGCGTGCCGGTCGTCGTATGTCCCACCGACATGATACCTCATGCCATCCTGTCGCATCTTCCTGCATTCTGTCCCGCCAGCATTGCCGTCTGTCGCAGCGCGGTACGCAGGCGTGGCCGGCTGGCATACCATGCATGCAGTCCAATTCACAACAGGGAGCAAGAATGACACACGCAATTTTCCAAGCCCGCCACCGCCGCCACGCTAGCACCGTGACCACCCTGCTGCTGGCCGCCTGCGCGCTGGCCATGCCGGCCGTGCCGGCGCTGGCGTCGCCACTGGACTGGATTTCCGGCAACAGCATCCAGGGCAGCGGCAAGCTGCAAAAGCAGACGCGCGAGGTGGGCAGCTTCCATGCCGTGGCGCTGAATGTGCCGGGCACGGTCGAATTGCGCATTGGCAACACGGACAGCATCACCATCGAGGCTGACGACAATATCCTGCCGCTGATCGATACCGCGGTGGAAAACGGCACCCTGCGCATCCGCCCCGCCAAGCGCAACGCCAACTTCCGCCAAAGCAGCCTGAGCATCGTCATCCAGGCGCGCCAGGTGGAACGCATCAGCGTGGGCGGCTCGGGCAGCATCACGGCAACGGGCTTGCGCGCCGAGAATCTGCGCTTCGACGTGGGCGGTTCCGGCTCCATCAACGCACGCGACCTCGACAGCCGCATGGTCTCCGTGGCCATCGGCGGCAGCGGCAACTTCAAGGCCAGCGGCAAGACGGAGCAGCTGACGGCATCGATCGGCGGCTCGGGCAATATTCAGGCAGGCCGCCTGGCCGCGCGCGAGGTGCAGGTGAGCATCGGCGGCTCGGGCGAGGCGCAAGTGTGGGCCAAGGATGACTTGGCCATCAGCATCGGCGGCTCGGGCGAAGTAAGCTACTACGGCGATCCGCGCATCAGCCGCAGCATGCAGCGTTCGAGCAGCATCAAGCGCCTGGGCAGCGCACCCAATTAAACGCCTGCCATGAAAAAAGCCCGGATCACTCCGGGCTTTTTGCGTTTCAAACGGTCAACATCAGCGCGCCGGCTTCACCGGTTCGCGGTCGATCAAGACCGTGTTGACGCTGTCGGTCAGCCAGATCTGGCCATCCTGGATCGTGCATTGCAGCTGCATGTTGCGCTGCGCCAGCTTGCTCATGTCTTGCGCCGCCTCGGATGGCAGGTTGATCACGGTCAAGTTCTTCGCCCGTTCCAGCTTGTTCGCGATCTGCTTCCACCAGATGTGGCTGGTTGCGCCATAGCTGTAGACGATCACCTGTTCCGAACGGCCGCAGGCCTTCAGGATGCGTTTTTCGTCGGGCTGGCCCACTTCGATCCACAGCTGGATGGCGCCCGTCAAGTCCTTCTGCCACAGGTCGGGCTCTTCCGTGTCGAACAGGCCCTTGGTGAAGGTCAGCGCTTCGTCGGCATGAATGGCGAACGCCAGCAGGCGCACCATCATGCGCTCGTCCGTTTCGGAAGGGTGGCGCGCCAGGGTCAGCGCGTGATCCTGGTAGTAGTTGCGGTCCATGTCGGCGATCTGCAGATCGGCTTTGAAAATTGTTGCTTTAAGGGCCATCGTGTTTCTGTCTCGGTAAAGTGAATAGTGAAGTCGGTATCAGCGGAATACCACGGTCTTGTCGCCATTTTTCAGGATGCGGTGCTCGACGAACCATTTCACGGCGCGTGCCAGCACCACGCACTCGACGTCGCGGCCGATGGCCGTCAGGGTGTCGGCATCCATCGCATGGTCGACGCGCTCGACATCCTGCTCGATGATCGGGCCTTCGTCCAGGTCGCCCGTGACGAAGTGGGCCGTCGCGCCGATCAGCTTGACGCCGCGTTGGTGCGCCTGCGCATACGGCTTGGCGCCCTTGAAGCTGGGCAGGAAGGAGTGATGGATATTGATGGCGCGGCCGTCGAGCGCCTGGCACAGACCGGGCGACAGGATTTGCATGTAGCGCGCCAGCACCACCAGGTCGATCTTGTGCGTGTCCATCAGCTCGATGATCTTCGCTTCCTGCGCCAGCTTGGCCGCTTCCGGCGCACCGGCCGCCAGCGGCAGGTGGTGGAAGGGAATATTGTAGCTGGCCGCCAGCTGGTAGAACTCCATGTGGTTCGAGACGATGGCGGGAATTTCCACGTTCAGCAAGCCGCTCTTGTAGCGGAACAGCAAATCGTTCAGACAATGACCGATCTTCGACACCATCAGCATCACGCGCGGCTTGACGCGCGCATCGTGCAACTGGCCATTGAGGTGCATGGCTTGCGACAGGTCGGCGAAGGCGCTGCGCAACTGGGCGTCGCTGACGGCGCCGTCTTCCAGCGCGAAATGCACGCGCATGAAGAACAGCTGGGATTCCTGGTCGCCGAACTGGGCCGAATCGAGGATGTTGCAGCCGTGTTCGGCCAGGAAGCCGGACACGCGGTGCACGATGCCGCGCTGGTCCAGGCAAGACAGGGTCAGGATGTATTCGGGATGCGTCATGGTCGCGGATTAAGGCAAAAAAGGTGGGCTATGCTCGGCTCAGCCACGCGCGCCGGCCATCGGCTGCGCTGCCGCGAGCCGGCTATTGTCGCACGGCCGGGCCCGTTAGCCGGCATTTTCCACACTAGCAGCGTGGCTGCTGGCGGTGGCAAGCCGATGCACGTTCATTTGATCTGGCACAAAGTCATCGCGATTTTCTGCCTGCCGGGCGCCATTCTCGCGCCAAACCGGCATCCGGCATGGAACCTGGCACGCCATCCGGCGTCTATCTCTATGCTTGTTTCAGCACACGCCGCATCCGGTGCACCGGGTGTTTCTCGGACCAGATTTTCATTGAGGTAGAACATGTTCACCAACAGTATCCCCAAAAGTCTCAGCCCCGCCCTGAAGTCCCACCTGGAAGCCCAGGGCAATTTCACCACAGAACTATCGCGCAAGCTGTTCGATACGGCGCAGCAACTGAGCGAGCTGAACCTGCGGCTGGCGCAAGACTTACTGCAGGAATGGCACAGCGCCAGCCAGCAACTGCTATGCGCGCGCGACACGGGCGAGTTCCTGTCGCTGGCTGCTGCCCAGTTGCAGCCGGGCAGCGACAAACTGCGCCAGTACCAGCAGCAACTCGGCAATCTCGTCGCCAACGCCCATATCGAGATGAACCGCACGGCAGAGAACCACCTGCCCGAAGCCAGCCGCACGGCCGTGGCCCTGGCTGACGAAGTGGCGCGCAAGGCGGCCGAAGAAACGGAAAAGGCCGCGCAGCGCCAGCGTGAAATGATCGAAAAAATGCATGCCACGGGCCACCACGATGGTGCGGGCCACAGTCGCGAGACGGGCAGGCAATCCGATCAGGCGCATTGAGCACTTGACTCCCACTCGACAGCAAGGAGAGCGACATGGCTAACAATAATGAGCAGGGCAAAGGCGCTGGCAGCAGCCAGAAAGCCGGCGAATCGGGCAACCCCAAAGGCACGGGAAAACGCGGTTTCGCCGCCATGAACGAAGAGCAGCAACGCGAAATTGCCAGCAAGGGCGGTCAGGCAGCCCATCAAAAGGGCACGGCGCATGAATTCGACTCGGAAGAAGCACGCCGGGCCGGGCAGAAAGGCGGTGAAGCCGTCAGCCGCAACCGTGTACACATGGCCGAAATCGGGAGGAAAGGCGGCGAAAGCCGACAATCGGCCCAGCGCGCCAATGAAAGCCGCAGCAGTAGCGCGGCACGCAGCGGCAGCACCGAGCAGCAAGCCAAGGCGAGCCGGCAAGGCAGCAAGGACGAGGGCGATAAGGGCCAGGGCCAGGGCTAGGACCACCAGGCTGACCTGCGCGCGCCGCTTGACGGCGGCACAGGGCGGCCCTGGTGGCCCGGTGCAAGGGTTGGCGCAGCGCGGGGCGCGGCGGTATGGTACATTCTCGCCTTACTGACACCTCCGCGCCCCGCCCCGCCCTTCTCCGCATGCAGCCATCCCTGAAATACCTGAGCGCCTATTCCGAACAAACGCAAGCGCAAGTGCAGCAGCTGATCGCGCAAGACAAGCTGGGCGAAGTCCTGTTGAAACGCTACCCGAACGCGCACGAGGTGCGCAACGACAAGGCGCTGTACCAGTACGTGCAAGAGTTGAAAAATGAATTCCTGCGCAATGCCGAGCCCATCAACAAGGTGGCGTTCGACAGCAATATCCATGTGATCCAGCATGCGCTGGGCTTGCATACCGCGATCTCGCGCGTGCAAGGCGGCAAGCTCAAGGCCAAGCATGAAATCCGCGTGGCCACCATGTTCAAGGAAGTGCCACTGGAATTCCTGCGCATGATCGCCGTACACGAACTGGCGCATGTGAAAGAAAAGCAACATGACAAGGCGTTCTACAAGCTGTGCGCGTATATGGAACCGCAGTACCACCAGTACGAATTCGACGTGCGCCTGTATTTGACCCAGCTCGACCTGTCGGGCCAGCGTTTGTGGTCGTGACGACCGGTACCGGCCAGCGTAAAAAAGCCGCCTGGTAAAACGGGCGGCTTTTTTACGTGTGCGCCGGCGTGGCCCGCGCCATGTTCAGGCTCAGGCGGCGTTCTTGCGACGGCGCAGGAAGGCCAGCAGACCCAGGCCGCCCAGCAGCATGCCGTACGTGGCCGGTTCCGGCACGGCGCTCACGCTGGCGGCGATATTATCGACCTGAAAAGTGTGCAAAGCGCCTTCCTTCCACGATGCCGACAGCAGATTGTTGAAGCCCGTGAACGTGTAATCGCTGAAAGTATGGCTGCCATCGAGACTGAAGGTCTGGCTCACCGTACCACCGCCCATTTGGTGGCCGACGAACGTCACGTCGTAGGAGCCAGGCAAGCTCACGAAGTCAGCCAGGCTGATCGAACTGAGCGAGAATGCGGCGCCATCGGTACGGCTCAAGGTTGTTGTCGACAGCAGCGTGGCGCCAAGGCCGGCCGAGCCCGCATAAGCGAAGTTGCTCTGATGTGCAGAACTCAAGAGGCCCAGGAAGCTGCTGTTGAAATCGTAGCCGCTTTCGGAGTAGGAGTTGAAGACGGAACCGAGGATGCCGGGGTGTTCCAGCGCATCGAAGCCGATGGTCGTGGTTTGTGCGTGGGCGCCGCCAGCGGCGAGAAGGGCAGCGACAGCGGTGGCGCGCAAGAGGGTCATTGGTTTCAAAATAACATCCTTTCGAGATGATGAAGTAGCGTGGCTGTGGCAACTTGAAGCAGATCGGCACCTTTTTTGGGAGGCTGTACAACGCTCGTCGGTGTCCGATATTCCTAACTTTTTGAACTATGCCAGTAGAACACATTCGTGCATAAAAAGCATCTTCATTTTCAAAAAAACATGCCGCCAGTGCAATTTTATGGCTATATTTTTATTAATTACGTCATTGATCTCGATCAATTTTCCCGTGCAGAAATAAAAAAGCCATGCACTTTCCAGGGCATGGCTGTTTCGCATGGCATGGACGACGCTAGGGCGCGCACTCCTTCAGGCGCTGCACCAACGCTGCAGGGTCGGCATCGGCGTTCAGGAAAGCCGCGTGCTGCGGGCGGATGAAGCCCTGCTCCCTGCCATTTTCCACGAAGGTCAGCAAGCCATCATAAAAATGCTCGACATTGAGCAAGCCGATGGGCTTGGCGTGCAGGCCCAGCTGAGCCCACGTGAGCATCTCGAACAGCTCTTCCAGGGTGCCATAGCCGCCGGGCATGGCGATGAAGGCATCGGACAGGCTGGCCATCATCGCCTTGCGTTCATGCATGTCCTTCACGATGAACTGGCGCGTCAAGCCCGTGTGGCCTACTTCGCGCTCAACCAGCTGGGTGGGGATCACGCCCGTCACCTCGCCGCCCAGGCGCAGCACTTCATCGGCGATTACGCCCATCAGGCCCACCTTGCCGCCGCCATACACCAGTGAAATATTTTCTGCCACCAGCACGCGCGCCAATTCACGCGCCGCCACGGCATAGTCCGGCGAGACGCCCGCGTTGGCACCACAGTACACACATAAAGCCTTGATCACAGTCATCCTTATCCTTTTAATTCATCGATCGCCACCTCGACCTCGAGGCGTTCCTTGGCGTCCAGTGCCACGCAGTCGGCCGCCTTTTCATACAGGGCCAGCGCTTCCGCCAGCTTTTTCTTTCCGTCGAGCATGTTCAAGGCGCGTGCATATTCGCTGTGCGCCAGCGCCGAAGAAGGCGTCAGGGCCAGCGCCGTCTTGAAATGCTGGTAACCGTCTTCCTTGTTGGCGCCGTAGGTCAGGCTGCCGATCATGGCGCCGACCTTGTCGATAATTTCCGTATGATAAATCCCAAACGCAATATGCGCTTCCGCATGCATGGGCGCCACCGTCATCGTGCGGTCCAGGCTGTTGCGCACGCGCGCACCCATGCCCTGCGCCAGGGCCTTGACGACGGAAGTGCCCAGCGCGTAGCGGCCCAGGCTGTAGGCATGCCAATAGTAGCCAGCCGGGTTGTCCGGCTGCTCGCTCTGCTGGCGCTCGCAGCGCTCCGCCACTTCTTCGTACATGTCGAGTTTCTGGCTGTCGTTCGCTTCCAGGTGCGTGGCGTAGATGCAGGTCGCCTTGTGCGCCACCGCATAGCCGGGCACGCCAATTGCCAGGCCCAACTTCACGGCGCGCTCGAAGTCCCCCGCATGGAAGGCCAGCCAGGCCTGCACCAGCGCCGCGTGCGTGGGAAACGGTTCCACATCGCCCGCATGCAGGCGCGCCCAGGCCGCCTCCAGGGTGTGCGGCGTGTAGACATATGCTGCGTCCGGATAGGGAAATTGTTTCCAAGCCATACATGTCTCCTGTAAATAACGACTTGCCGCCAGCGGCCGTGTCAGTCGTTCTTGAGTTTGGTCACATACTCTTCCGACAGTTTGCGAAACAGCAAATGCGTTTCATTGCGCAAATACGGCCCGATCAGGGACAGCACCTGGTAGCAGCCACGCGCCAGCGCATCGGACATGGATTGCTGCTCGCTATACTTGCGCGGGTTGCGCACATATTCATACGACAGCCAGTAAGTGGCAACAACCACCATATTCGTCGCCATCGCAGCGACTTCCATGTCCGACGCTTCGAGCGACTGTTCGCTGCGCAAATCTTCGCACAGTTGCGTGGCCACCTTGATCTTGTGCGCCAGGATCAGCTTGAAGTGCAGTTCCAGCTTGCGGTTGCGCGACAGCAAATCATTGAGGTCACGATAGAAAAAGCGGTAGCGCCAGATCAGTTCGAACATCAGGTGCAGGTACAGCCAGACATCCTCGATATTCGAACGGCGCCCGTCAGGCACGGTCAGGATGCGTTCGATTTCCGCCTCGAACTGAACGAAGATCGAATTGACGATGTCATCCTTGTTACGGAAGTGGTAATACAGGTTTCCCGGCGAAATGTTCATCTCTTCCGCAATCACGGTTGTCGTGATATTCGGCTCACCAAACTCATTGAACAGGCGCAGCGACAACTCCAGGATGCGTTCGCGGGTACGGCGTGGTGCTTTTTGTAGCATGGCGGGCAATCTCTCTGTGTTCTGCCACAAGCATACCACCTAAGATAGCCGAAATGAAACACTCTGCCCCATGGGGCCGGCGAAAAATGCAGGCAAAAAAAGCCTGCGCGAGCAGGCTGGAGGAATGCTGCACCCACTCAGGCCGGCGGTGCTTTTTTCTTCGCCGCCGCTCTCGCAGCGGGCTTGCTCGCTGGCTTGGCTGCGGCGCGCGGCGCGGCCCTGGCTGCCGGCTTGGCCGGAGCCTTGGCGACGGCCGCCTTCGGTGCGACTTTGGCTGCGGTTTTCGGCGTGGCTTTCGGCGCCGCCTTCACGGCGGCCTGGGCCGACAGCGCTGCCACCTGCACGCTCAAGGCATCAATCTTGGCGTGCAGCGCGGCGATATCGTTTTGCATCGGCACGCCGATGGTGGCCAGGGCGCGCGCGACGCGCTCTTCAAACACTTGCTCGAGTTTGTCCCAGGAACCGCTGGCCTGCTTGCCCACGCCATCGGCCAGTTTGCTGACGCTGTCGCCGACATCGGCCACCTTGTCTTCGGCGCGCTGCTGGAATTGCGTGCCTTCCTTCACCAGCTTGGAAAACACGCGCCCACCCTCTTCCTGCGCCTTGGCGAAGGCGCCAAGGCCCGCTTGCCAGATCTGCTGCGCGGACGAGCGCACTGCGCTCGCCAATTCCTTGTCTTGCGTCAACTCCTTCAATTTCTTCACCATCGCCCGCTCCCGTCATATGAAAGGCCATGCCACTTCATGGATGCTTTTTATTCTAGAGAGCAAAACTAGAGACGAGAGTCTAATTCGATAGAAAGCTGCTTCCAAACGTGCGCCAGCGCACGCAGTGGCAAGCAGCTAGGCAGCCGCTTTCACCGGGCCATGCAGCAGCTTGTGCAGGCGGAAGCCTTCGCGGATGTTCTCGCGCAGCACGGCGCCTTTCCACGGCTTGGTATAGAAACGGTCGATGGCGCCACGGTTGATGGCCGCCATGATGGGAGTTAGGTCGGCAAAGGCGGACAGCATGATGCGGAAAGTGTCGGGGCACAGGTGCTTGACCCGCTCCATGAATTCGGTGCCGCTCATGAGCGGCATGCACTGGTCGCACAGGATCACCTGCACCTTGTGGCGCGCCAGGATGTCGAATCCCTCGGCGGCCGTCTGCGCCGTGAGGATGCGGTAGCCATCCTGTGCCAGGAAGTCGCTGAGCACGTCGAGCATGAAGACATCGTCGTCGACGATCAGCAAGGTCTGCTGCTCTTCGCCATCGGTATCCTGGGGCGCCTGCAGCTGCTTGCCTTTCATCAGCATCTGTTCGAATTCTTCCTGCGGCACGGGGCGGCTGAAATAATAGCCCTGCATCTCATCGCAGCCGTGGCGCCGCAGATAGGCCAGCTGCGCATCGTTTTCGACGCCTTCGGCGATCACTTCCAGCTTCATGCTGTGCGCCATGCTGATGATGGCCAGCACGATGGCCGCGTCGTCAGGATTGCTGGTCACCTCGCGCACGAAGGCGATGTCGATCTTCAGCTTGTCGATGGGGAAGCGCTTCAGATAGGCCAGGCTGGAATAGCCGGTGCCGAAATCGTCGATGGAAATCCGGATGCCCAGCGCCTTCAGGTTGCGCAGCACGGCGATGGTTTCCTCGGCGTTCGACATCAGCGAGCTTTCCGTCAGCTCCAGCTCCAGCAGGTCGGGCGCGATATCGTGCCTGCTGATCGCCTTGAGCACCTCTTCTTCCAGGCCGCCGACGAAAAACTGGATGCCCGACACATTCACGGACAGGTGCACGGGGCCGATGCTGCTGGCGCCCCACTCGCTGATCTTCTTGCAGGCCTCGTCAAGCACCCAGTTACCGACGCGCACGATCAGCCCCGTTTCTTCCAGCAGAGGGATGAAGAGGGCCGGCGAAACCATGCCGTGGCCGGGGCGGCGCCAGCGTATCAGCGCCTCGGCGCCGCTGATGCGTCCCGAGATGATATTCACCTTGGGCTGGAAGAACAGCACGAATTCCTCGTTGTCGATGGCACGCCGCAGGGCATTTTCCATGTCCAGCCGCGCCATCGATTGCGCATTCATTTCCGCCGTGAAGAAGCGGAAGGCATCGCGCCCGGCCTCCTTGGCGCGGTACATGGCCGTGTCGGCATATTGAATCAGGGTGTCCGCATCGACGCCGTCTTCGGGGAACACGGAAATGCCGATGCTGACCGTCACCGTCACCTCGTGCCCCTGCAAGTCGAAGGGCTTGCGCATCGCTTCGCGGATCTTGGCGACCACGCCCACGGCATGCTGGGCGCCTTCGGGCAACACCAGGATGGTGGCAAACTCATCGCCGCCAAAGCGGCCGATGGTATCGCGCACGCGCAGGCAATCGACCAGGCGGCTGGAAAACTGGCGCAGCAGGTCGTCGCCGACGGTGTGGCCCAGGGTGTCGTTGATATTCTTGAAGCGGTCGATGTCCATGAACAGCACGGCCACGGCCCACTGGTGTTCGGCCGCCTGGGACAGCGAATGGGTCAGCGAGGCGTAAAACTGGCTGCGGTTCGGCAAGCCCGTCAAGGTGTCGAAATGGGCCAGCTTCATCAGGCGCTGCTCGGCATCCTTGCGCTCGGTGATGTCGCGCGCCACAGCCACCAGTATCCAGCTCTGCCCCGAACGCAGGGTGCGCCGCTGCACTTCCACCGACAGCGGCGAACCATCCTTGCGCTGCAACTGCAATTCCGTCATCGGGCCGCCCTGGTCGCCCGCCAGCAGTTTGTTGTACAGCTCCTTCAGCGGGGCTTCGCCCTCGTGCGCGCGGCCCGGTCCCACGCGCAGGAAATCCTCGCGTTCAAAACCCAGCATGCGGCAGGCAGTCTGGTTGACGTCGACAAAGCACATGCCGGCGCGGTCGATGAGGAAAATCGCGTCGGCCGTGGCATCCATCGCCAGGCGGAAGCGGCGCAAGTCTTCATCGAGGCGGATACGCGCCGCCATGTCCAGGGTCAGCTGCTCGTGGTGGCGCTTGATCTCGTCGTACAGCAGCAGGTTATCGTAGGCGACGGCGATCTGCGCCGCCACCGTGGCGGCCACCCGCTCGTCGACTTCGGAAAACTCGTTCGCCCCCAGCTTGTCGACCAGGTACAGCCAGCCGTGGCTGCGCTCGCGCGAGGCGATGGCGACGCCCAGGAAGGAGTGCACGGGCGGATGGGTGTCGGGCAGGCCGAGTGCGCCGGGGTCGCCTTTCAAGCCATTGACACGGTAGGGCTGGCGCTGTTCCAGCAGGCGATTCAAAATGCCCGTGCGCGGCGCGCTGGCGATGCGCTCGAGGTTTTTCTCTGCGCCGCAGGAGGAAAAGTAACTGAGCTTGTCGGCGCCCTCTTCCAGCACGCCGATGCAGGCATACTTGGAGACGCAGATATTCTGTGCCACCTTGCAGCCCGCCTCGATCAAGGCGCGCGGATCGCGTTCTGCGCCCAGCTCGATGCCCAGTTCGATCAGGGCCGTCAGGCGCAGGCTCACCGCCTGCAGGCTCGACAGAGAGCGCGACAGGCGCTCCGTCATGATGCCCAGGTCTTCGGGCATGGCGGCATGGCCTTCGCGCTGGCTGGCCAGCTGCGAAATCTGCTGGCTGCTGGACTCGACTTCGTCGAGGTAGCCGCTGACCTGGTGCTCGATGCCGGCCAGCTGGACAGTGACGGGAGGGGCCGCACCGCCGCCCGCGCCCTGCATGGCCGGCACCTGGGAGGCCGCCGGCATCAGTCCCAGCGCCTCGTTGACCGTGCGCACGATGACCTCGGGGTCGGACGGCTTGGGCAACACCCAGCGCACGCCGCACGCCCGCGCCAGCAAGATCGCTTCCTGCTCGCGGTAGGTGGCCGTATAAAAAATGATGGGCACGTCGGTCAGCGCGGGATCGGCATGCACGCGCGTGACGAATTCGTAGCCGTCCATATTCGGCATGAGGATGTCGGAGATGATCAGGTCCGGCCGCTCGGTGCGCAGCACTTCCAGCGCGTCGGCGCCGTTGGCCGCCTCCAGCAGGCGGTGGCCGCCGTAGCCCAGCAGTGCGGTCAGGAACTCGCGGTTCAGCACATGATCGTCAACGATCAATATCGTCGCTATGTCGTTTTTAACTGGCGTCGACGGCGCCCCGGGTAAAAAAGATTCCAGCTCCGCCACGAACAGGTCCGGCTCGATCGGCTTGCCGATATAGCCATTGAAACCCGCTTCGAGCAGGCGTTCGCGGTCGCCCACCATGGCCAGCGCCGTCACGGCCAGGGCCGGGATCTTGCACAGCAGCGGGTCTTTCTTCAGCTCGGCCACCACGCCATAGCCATCGAGCTTGGGCAAATGCACGTCGCAGATGATCAGGTCCGGCAATTCGCTGCGCGCCATGCGCACGCCCTCTTCGCCGTCATAGGCGGCCAGCGGCGTGTACCCGAAGGCACGCAACAGGTACACCATCAATTCCATATTGGTGGCGTTATCTTCGATAATCAGGATACGCGCGGACAATTAGCACCTCCCATGAAAACTGAATAATCTCATTTTTTGCCTGCACCCATTTTTCCGCTTGCGCAGCAACATGCTAATCCTACAACATCCTGCCATGCATCCCTGCAACTATCTTGCATGCGGATGCACGTGGCGCGGCGCATACGGCCTAGTCAATCATTGCTGGCCATCACCTTCGTGATGCTAGCTTAATACAGGACGCCAGTGGAAAACAGCATTTTCTGGGCCTGTACCTGTTAGACCTGGGCAATAGCAGAGTCAAAAGAGACAGTCTTGCCATGCAGACAAAACACAACAGGATTCAGGAAAAATGGGAGCAGCACGGTGGCTGGACGGCTTCGCACTTGATAGTGATTTCCGCTACCAGCTGACGCAGCACGCGCGCATCGCTGGCCAGCGCCACGTGGCCGATGCCGCCGAAGGCCAGATTGCGCGCGCCGGGCAAGTGGGCGGAAGTTGGCGGCGCGACGATATTATCGTGCTGCGAATACATCGAGGTGATCAGGGCGCGCAGTGCCGGCGTCTCGCTGGCGGCCAGCTGCGCCAGCCAGGCGTCCGGCGCACCATTGATACGGCTCATCTGGCGCGCATTCGTCCCCGCCGCCAGGTTGGCCAGCGCCGTGCCGTGGTGCGGCGTACCGATGGTGATGATGCGCGCCACGCGGGCCGCGCCATAATGGCGCAGCCAGGCACGCGCCACCAGGCCACCCATGCTGTGGGCGACAATGATGACGCGGTTGCTGCCCGTACGGGCGCACAGCGCCACGATGGCCCGTTCCACTTGCGGCACGAACGCCTCGATGTCGGCGACGATGGGCTCCAGATCAACGGCATCATGCGCGATGCCGGCCCGCGCCAGCTGGGCGCTCAGCTGCGTCCAGTAGCCGCGATTGCACACATAGCCGTGCACCAGCAGCACCGGCAAGCCCTGGCCAGGCGTGATGCAGTCGGCCGCATGCAGGCGCGGACGCAGCATGCCCCACGACGACGTCCACAGGGTGGCGCGCAGCTCGCCCAGGAACAGGCGCGCAGCGCCCATGACGTCCAACTGATATTCCGGCGGCACGGGGCTGCCCAGGTGCCGGCTCTGCCAGAAATTGCGCGCCACGATCAGCGCGCGCACGGCCAGCAGCATGGCGACCGCCAGCAGCACGGCCATGACGGGCGACGCGACGCCCCACGCCTGCATGGCCAGGCAGGCAAAACCCAGCACGGCCAGCACCTGCAACAGCATCAGCCACTTGAGGATGCGCGCGATCATGCGGCGGCTGGGGCGGCGACAGGCATGGGCACGGGGGCCGGCTTGCCCGTCATCACTTGCGCCAGGCCGCTGGCCAGGCGCGCGGCCAGCGCATAGATCGTCAGTTGCGGATTGGCGCCGATCGAGGTGGGGAACAGTGAACCGTCGTGTACCGACAGGTTGCGCACACCGTGGTAGCGGCCATCGGCCCCCGTCACGCCCAGGCGCGCATCGTCCGACATGGCGCAGCCGCCCATCACGTGGGCCGATACCACGCGCGTCAGCAGCGCCTTGAAGGGCAAGCCGTTGATGGCCTGCTTCGCCTGCGCCCAGCTCGTATAGTGGCTGGCCAGCTCGTGTACGGGATACACGCTTTTCGCGCCGGCGGCGAACTGGATTTCCGCCATCGACAGCAGCGCGCGCCGCGCGCCATCCCAGATGAAGGGCGTGAGCGGATAGTCAAGCACGGGCGCGCCGAAACTATCGACGGATACGCTGCCGCCCGCCGAGTCAGGGTGAAAGCCGTCGCGCAGCAGCGCCAGCAGGCCGTGCGCGTGGGGGAATTCGCGCATGGTGCGCGCATGTTCATCGCCGAAGCCGCCCATGGTGGTGGCCATCAGCAGCGGATGCAGAGGCGGCGCTTCGAGCTTGTAGCCGATAGGACCATCGATGGGCGCCACGTGCAGGAAATGGTCGGAATAAATCGTTTGCGGCGCGCCCGCGTAGGCGTCGACGCGCTGCGGGAACAAGCCCGCCGAGATCACCGTCGGATGCAGGAAAGTGCGCCGGCCCAGCAAGCCGTGCGGATCGGGCGCCTGCGAGCGCAGCAACAGCGCCGGCGAGTTGATGGCGCCGCCGGCCAGCACGAAATGTTTGGCGCGCAGCGTGAGGCGCGCGCCTGTCGGCGCCTGGCCTGCGGCGTCGAGCGCCGTCACCTGCAGGCTGTCGATGCGCTCGCCCTTGAAGGTAAAACGCTCGGCGCGCGCATGCACGAGCAGGCCCGCGCCCAGCGCCAGCGCGGCGGGGATCGTCGTCACCAGCATCGACTGCTTGGCGTTGGTCGGGCAGCCCATGCCGCAGTAGCCGAGATTCCAGCAGCCGTTCACATTGCGCCGGATGGCGGCAGTCGGTATGCCCAGCGCCGTGGCGCCACGGCGCAGCAAATCGTTGTTCTCGTTGGGCGGCGCGGCCCAGTCGCTCACGTGCAGGCGTTTTTCCATCATGGCGAACCACGGCGCCATGGCGTCCACCGAGTAGCTGGACAAACCAAAATGCTGGCGCCAGTATTCCAGGGTGCCGGGCGGCGTGCGAAAACTCGAGGTCCAGTTGACGGTGGTGGAGCCGCCCACCGTGCGCCCCTGCAGGATGTTGATGGCCTTGTCGCGCGTCTTGCGCGCGGCCGATTCCTGGTACAGGGTGGGATAAGCGTCCGCTTCGCGCATCTTGAAGTCTTTGGAGGACTTCAAGCCGCCCTCTTCGACGATCAGCACTTTCAGGCCGGCCAGCGCGAGGATTTCCGCCGTCACGCCGCCGCCGGCGCCGCTGCCGATGACGACGACATCCGCCTCCAGCGTGCGGTCGGTGTTCAAGGTGCTGGCGTCGGTGACGTGCCAGCCGCTGGCCACGCCGATGGCGATGGGGTCGGGTATGGGGGATGTGCGCATGGTGGCCTTGTCAGCTCAATTCGGGCAGCGGTCCCGGATAGCCGATGGCGGCCCAGTGGGCGGCATCGGCATACCAGGCACCGAGGATAAGATCGTGCAGGGCCAGATAGGCCGTCTGCAGGGTGGCCAGGCGGTGCATACGCCACGACTGCAGGAAGGCGGCAACTTGGGCCGGGTCGGCCTCGGGCCAGCCGCCATGCACGCCGGCGACAAAGCGCCGCGCGGGTGCCAGCGCCAGCAGGCCAAACAGGTCCTGCACTTCCTGCTGGGCCGCCAGGGGCAGACCATGGATGGCCGTGTCCACGCCGGCGATGGCGCCATCGAGGGCCTTGCTGCGCGCATCGCCCCTGTGTGGCAAGGCCACACCCAGCATGGCCGGCACGATGGCCGCCAGCGCCGCGCGCGCAGCGCCATCGAGCGCGAAGCGGCCAGGCGCGGCCGGCCCCCGCAGCGCGCGGTACGCGGCGCCGCCGGCGGCCAGCGCACAGGCGCCCAGCAAGCCCAGTTTCAGAAACGATCTGCGTCGCATTCCCATGTCTCCCCTTGTTTTGTTCGGCCTTTTGCGAGTCAGTGTACGTCAAAGGAAGTGGCTGTCCACGCGCAAAACCTAGAGAGGTGCATCTATTTTTTCGACTGAGAGCATAACAACAGCATGGCCAGCAGCGCCGCCAGCGCGCCGCCGATGGCGATACTGGGCAAGCCGTTGGCGACGATCAGCACGCCGCCCAGCGCACCGCCGGCGGCCGTCCCCGCATTGAAGGCGGCGATATTGAGGCCCGCCGCCACCGCGTCGCTGCCCGGGCAATGCTGCTGCGCCAGGCGTAGCAAACGCATGGTCGACAGGGTGACCAGGGCAAAAAACAGCAAGCCCAAGGTGCCGCACAGGGCCAGCATAAGCAGTGGCTGGGCGCGCAGCACATAAAACCCCAGCAGATTGAGCGCCAGCGCGGCCAGGGCCAGCATGGCCGAACCATCCGCGCGTGCGCCATCGGCACAATGCCCGCCCAGCAGGTTGCCGCCGATGGCGCAGACGCCAAAGCACAGCATGGCGGCGCCCAGCCAGCCTGCATCGAGTCCGCCCAACTGCAGCAGGAAGGGAGAGAGATACGTGAAAAAACTGAAGGTGGCCACGCTGACCAGCGCCGCCACGCCGGCCGCCAGCAGCAGGGGCGGCTGCAAGATGGCGCGCAGGCTGGCCAGCGGCGATGCGACAATCGCCTCCTGGCGCGCGGCAGGCATGGCGAAGTGCAAGCCGGCACCGCCGCACAGGGCCAGCACGCCGATGGCGGCGAATACCCAGCGCCACGACGAGATGGCGCCCAGCCAGGTCCCTAGCGGCACGCCGCCGGCCAGCGCCAGGGTCAGGCCCAGCCAGACGATGGACAGTGCCCTTCCCGCGCGGGAAGGGTCGACCAGGCTGGTGGCCGCATGCGAGGCCACGGCCATGAACACGCCATGCGCGAGGCCCACGACAAAGCGCACGCCCAGCAGCGCGCCCAGTGCCGGCGCTTGCGCCATGGCCACGCTGCCGGCCGCCAGCACGGCCATCGTCGCCACCAGGAGCTGGCGCGTGGGGTGGCGCGCCAGCATGGCCGTCAGCACCGGCGCGCCGATGGCCGCGCCCAGCGCATATGCGGCGATGGCGCCACCGGCCGCCGCCACGCTGGCATGCAAGTCGCGCGCCATGGGCGACAGCAAGCCGGCGGCGATGAATTCGCATAGGCCGAAGGCAAAGCTGCACAGGGAAAGAAGGTAAATGGCGGGCGGCAGCGCACTGCTGCGCGATGAAACGATGGACATGACGTCTCCAGGACAGGCAAAAACGCCATGCTGGCCCCTGGGCCGTCATCTGTAAAATATCTTATTTATCTTGGAATGAGATACTAAACGTCTCATTGAAGCGCCGACAGCCGCAGCTGCGCCAGCAGCCGCTCGCGCACGGGAGAATCGCGCTGCGGGTCCCAGGCCATGTACAGGTCGAGCTGGCGCAGCGGCTCGGGCGCATCACTTTGCAGCGGGAGCATGACGACACCGGCGGGCATGGACGCGGCCAGACCGGCCGGCAGCAGGGCCACGCCGAAACCGGCCGCCACCAGGCCCAGCACCGTTTGCAATCGGCGCGCCTGCTGCACCACGCGCGGCACGAAGCCCGCGTGCAGGCACAGGCTGGCCAGTTGGTCATGAAAACCCTGGCCCAGCGCGCGCGGTGAAGCGACGACATCATCATCGGCCAGGTCCGCCAGGTCCACCCGCGCCTGGCCCGCGCAGCGGTGATCGGATGGCAGCGCCACCAGGATGTCTTCGCCCGACAGGCGCTCGAAGCGCAAGCCCGGCGTGCTGCGTCCCGGCGCGCGCAGCAGGGCAATATCCACCTCGCCTTTTTCCAGCCACTCGACTTGCTGCTGCGTCGACGCCTCGCGCAAGGTGAATTGCACGGCCGGCGAGGCGGCGCGGAATGTGCGCAAGGCGCGCAATACGTGGGCGTATGGCGTGATGTGGATAAAACTCAGCCGCAAATGCCCCTCGATGCCCTGCGCCACGCGGCGCGTGGCCGCCACGCCCTCTTCCAGGTTGGCCAGCACTTGGCGCGCCGTGGCCAGAAAAGTGCTGCCGGCCGGGGTCAGGCTGACCTTGCGGTTGCTGCGCTCGAATACGGGATAGCCCAGCGATGCTTCCAGGCGCAGAATCGCCTGCGACAAGGGCGGTTGCGCCATGTGCAGCCGTTCGGCCGCACGCCGGAAATTGAGTTCCTCGGCGACGGCGATGAACTGGCGCAGCAGCCGGGTTTCTATCATGGGCCTTTTTTCGCCATCGCCAGGATATGGCGGGCGAAGCCGCGCAGGATGTTGACTTCTTCCGTTTCCAGCCCCGTGCGCGAAAACAGGCGTTTCAGACGGGGCATGAGCTTTTTCGGGTTGTCGGCGTCGAGGAAATCGATGGCCACCAGCGCCTGCTGCAAGTGATCGTACATGCCGTCGACCTGCGCCAGGCTGGCCGCGTCGCCGTGGAAACCGACGGGACTGGCGAGCTGCCCATCGCCGAGGGCCGCGACGCGGCACTCATAAGCGACGACCTGCGCCGCCTGCGACAGGTTCAGCGAGGAATACGCGGGATTGGCGGGAATGTTGATCAGCACATTGCACTGCTCGACGATCTCGTTGGGCAAGCCGAAGCGCTCGTTGCCGAAGATGACGGCCGCGTGCAGGTCTGCACTGGCGGCCAGCTGGGCCGCGATTGCGCGCGGGGAGGTCACGGGCGGCGAGAATTCGCGCAAGCGGGCCGACACGGCGGCCGCGTAATTGCAGCCTTCGAGCGCTTCGGCGATCGAGCCGACGATGCGCGCGCCAGACAGAATATCCTGCGCGCCGCTGGCGAAGGCCACCGCTTCCGCATCCGTCAAGGCATCGGGAAAACGCGGATTGACCAGCACCAGATCGGAAAAACCCATCGTTTTCATGGCCCGCGCGACGCCGCCAATGTTGCCAGGACGACTAGTTTCGACAAGAATAAATCGCAGGCGTTTGAAAAGAGACGTGTTGATTTCGGGCAGATTCATTTAAAATAGCGCTATTGCGCGGTATCGATACAGGAAATTTCGGGGAACGGAGTCACAAAACGCTGACGCCAGGCCGGGATTTTAACCACTTCGGCACCGCTCCGCTCTTTAATTCATTCTTGCACTCTATCGTACCGGCGCCGCAAGGCGACGCTGGGCGGTCGCGTGCTTTTAACGGAAGCTCACATGCACCCAATGCTCAACACGGCGATCAAAGCCGCCCGCCGCGGCGCCGCCGTCATCAATCGCGCCTCTTTTGACCTCGACCGCGTCGTCGTCACGGAAAAACAACATAACGATTTCGTCACCGACGTCGACCAGGCGGCCGAACAAGCCATCATTGAAGTGCTGTCCAAAGCCTACCCGGACCACGCGTTCCTGGCTGAGGAATCGGGAGCTTCCGCCAACTCGCACGACGAGAATGAATATCAGTGGATCATCGACCCGATCGATGGCACCACCAACTTTATCCACGGCTTCCCGCAATACTGCATCTCGATCGCCCTCGCGCATCGCGGCGTCGTCACGCAAGCCGTCATCTACGATCCGGTACGCAACGACCTGTTCACGGCCACCAAGGGCGCCGGCGCCTACCTGAACGAAAAACGTATCCGCGTCACCAAGCTCGACCGCATCTCGAACGCCCTGCTGGGCACCGGCTACGTGGCCGGCAGCGCCCGCGCGCTGGATGAATACCTGAAGATGTACGCGATCATGGGTGAACGCAGCCAGGGCGTGCGTTGCGCCGGCTCGGCCGCGCTGGACCTGGCCTACGTCGCTTGCGGCCGCCTGGACGGCTTCTACGAAAAAGGCTTGAAGCCTTGGGATATCGCCGCCGGCGCCCTGATGATCACGGAATCGGGCGGCATCGTCGGTGAATTTTCCGGCGAGTCGGACTACCTCTACAAGGGCGACGTCATCGCCGCCAGCCCGAAGATCTTTGGCCAGATGATCACCCTGCTGACGCCATTCGCCTGAGCGCCAGGCGCGCTCTGATGTGAAAAAAGCTGCCGGAGGAAACTCTGGCAGCTTTTTTATTGCCCGCAGGTATGGCGATCAGTCGCTGACGCCATACGACATCGATGTCAAGATGCCATTCGGCGTGCGTACCGTCACTGTCAACAGGCCGTTGCGCACGTTGTTCGGCTGACACGCGGTGCCGATCTGGGTCACGTCGCTGATCATCTGCACCGGATAGATCCAGTTCGCGGAACTGGCGCTGTCGATGCTGGGTACGACAAAGCTGGTGCCGCTGACGATGCTGCCATTGCTTGCCGAGAAGCTGATCGTCGTTCCCGCCGGCAACGGATTGCCGGGCAAGTCCAGCGCCTGCCCCGTGACGGCGGCACGATTCATGGCAAACACGGTGTCATTGCTGTCGCGGATGGCGAGCGGGAAGGTGTGAACCTTGTTCTCGAACACAGTGCCATCGACGCACTTGTCCAGATCGATGGTGGCAGCGCCCAAGGGCGTGAAACGCGCCGTGCTGCCGGACAGCACCTGCACCAGCGCCTGGCGTATATGCACGGTGTTGGCGGCCGTGGCATTGACGCTGGAGGCCGAACGCAGCACGCCGTTGTACTGCTTGTCGCCCACGGCATCCCAGCTGCCGCTGCCATTCGAATCGATATACGGTTCGCCATCGGCGCGCATGGCATTGCCCGTGCTGTAGGCGTCATCCTTGAAATTGGCATTGCGGCCAACAATGGCACGGTCATTGCGGAACGGCTCGCCCAGGTCGACATAGGTCTCGCCGTTCTCGAACAGATTGTTGCCATTCGTATCGGCAAAGCTTTCCTCGCCCAGGGCGTACGCCAGGATGGTCACGCGGGCGTCAAGCGGACGGGGATTGCCGGGGCAGAAACGCACGCTGCAGGAACCCGGTATGCCCTTCTGCGTGATCACCGTACCGTCCGTCAAGGTGGTGTTGACCAGGCCCGTCAGACAGGATGCATCGACGGTGCCGCCTTCGGCCGTGAAGCTGACGGCCGTGCCGTCGGGTACGGGATTGTGGAAATGGTCACCCAGGCGCGCCGTGATGGTGGCGCCCGTTGGCGCGGTGCAGCCGGCATATTCGGCGCCTTCCGTATTGAACATGGACGTGCTCAGGGTAAAGCTGTCCTGCTCGGGCACGCCAGTGGACACCACCAGCTGGTCCGACACCGTCGACAGGCTGGTGCCTTGCAGGGTGGCCGTGACACGAATCGGCGTGTTCACGGTGCCGGAAGCAACCGTGGTGCTGACGCTGCCGTCGGCGCCGCTGGTCGATTGCGCCGGATTGAGGCTCAGGCCGCCTGCCGTGGTATTGAGCGAAAAACTGACCGTTTTGCCGCTGACGGGATTGCCGTTCCTGTCGAGCACCTTGAAGGTGACGATGGACGACTCTTGCCGGCCCGCCCCGCCCGTGCCTTTCAGGGCGATGTTTTGCGGCAGTGCCGAGACAAAGCCGATCTGGCCGGCACTGGCCGTCTGCACTGTCAGGGTGCCTGTCTGGCTCAAGGTGGTGGCATTGAAGACGCTGCTGGCCGTGATCACGTCGGGCGCGCCGCAGCCCTTGTCGATGTACGAGGTGCTGGCCACGCCATTGACCGTATTCACGGGACTGCTGATGGCCGCCTTGCCGGCCGTAGCGCAAGGCGAGCTGAAGACGACAGACTGTACCGGCGCATACACGGCCGCGCCATTCATCACCGTCACGCTCAGGCCAGCCGTGCCGCCCGCCGACAGGGTTGCCGGCACGACGCCCACGCCGCCCAGGGTCAGGGTCGGGTAGACCACCGTGTAATTGATACCCGATGTCAACACGCTGCCATTCACCGTGGCGCTGGCCGTCAGCGCAAAAGCGCCGCTCTGGCTGCCGGCTGCGATGACGATGCTGGCCACGCCGTTCGCGTCCGTCAGGGCGCTGGCCGCACCCGGGGTGAAGCTGGCGCTCTTGTCGCTGCTGTTCAAGCTCAGCAAGACACCCGACAGCACCGCACCCTTGCCATCTTTCACGACGGCTTGCACGGTGGCGCTGTTGCCCGGGCTGACCGAAGTGGTCGTCTTGCCGGCCCCGTCTTTCAGGCTCAGCGCCAGGGTCGCCGGCACCGGAACGACTGGCGTCACGGGTGGCACCACGCAGCCGGGCAGGTTCGGATTGCGGCTCGGGTCCAAGGTGCTGCAATCGCTGCTGCCGGAACCGCCCCCACCACAGCCAGCCAGCAACGTCACTGCCGTGCCGGCAGCCAGACACAGCGCCCAGCGCGCCGACACACCGCTACTCATCAATCCAGACATGCACTTCTCCCTGTTATTTTGCTGCTGATCATGTGTTACTGCTATCTCGTTCAGGCCTGGTCGCGTCCCAGAATCAGGCGGATGCCGGCGCCGCGCCCCTGGCTGGCGACGGCCACCAGTTGCATCGCCTCCCCCCGCTGCGCCAGGGCTAGACGCAAGGCGCCGGCCTGGCGTGCGTGGCCGGGCGCGTACTGGATCTGGCTGCGTTCCTGGCGAAAACCGGGCTGGTTGCGCAGCCGGCTGACCGCCATGCCCCGCGCCTGCACGCGCAAGCGCACCTGCGCCGCCATGCCGCGTATGCCATTGCCATTGATGATTTCGATCTCGGCCAGCGCCTCCGGTGCGACGGCCACGGCTGGCGCGGCCGGCACCAACGCCAGCTGCGCCGCCTGTACCAGTTGCAAGTTATTGCGCGCCAGTGCCGTGCCGCCATCGCACGCCATGGCCTGCTCGAGCATGCCGGACGCTTGCGCCAGCTCCCCTTGCAGGTAATACACATAGCCGAGATTATTCAGGGGCTGGGCAGCCTCGGGAAAGTCGCGTACCAGCACCAGCAGCGCCGTGACAGCCTGTTCCAGCCGGCCCTGGCGCGCGTCGAGCACGGCCAGCGCATTGCGCGCCGCCAGTTGCTGCGGATCAAGGGCGATCGAGGCGGCAAAGGCTTCGGCGGCAAGCACAAGCTGGCCCCGTGCTTGGTAAAACTTGCCCAATTCAAAATACGTGGAGGCATTCTGGCCTGCGGAATGGCTGATGCGCTGGACGCCCTGTACCTGCCACTGCGGCGTAACGTGCGTGGCCGTACAGCCCTGCAGCAGGCACGCCAGCAGCCACCAGACAGGCAACCTGAACCAGCGCAGCGTCATACCCCTCCCATCGCCGGCAGCAGGGCGCGGCGGATCTGCAGCAGGGCAGGCCCCATGAGCACTACCAGCAAGGACGGAAAAATGAAGAAAATCAGGGGAAACAGCAGCTTGAGCGCAATCTTCGCCGCCGTTTCCTCGGCACGCTGGCGCCGTTTGGTGCGTAGCTCGTCCGACTGCACGCGCAAGGAAGCGGCGATGCTGGTGCCGAAACGCTCCGCCTGTATCAGCAGGGTCACCAACGCATCGACATCTTCCACGCCCGTGCGCAGGGCCAGGTTGCGCAAGGCCTTGTCCTTGGCGCTGCCGGCGCGCAGTTCCAGGGTCACCAATTGCAATTCTTCCGCCAAGATTTCACTTTTCATGCCGATTTCCTGCGCTACGCGCGCCAGCGCCGCATCCATGGCCAGACCCGCTTCGACGCAGACGGTCATCAAGTCCAGCGCATCGGGAAAGGTTTCGAAGATTTCGCGCTGCCGCTCTTTCAGGCAATGCTTGAGCCAGAAGTCGGGCAGGTAATAGCCGAGGGCCGCGGCCAGCACCAGCCACAGGAACAGGTTGTGCTCGCCGTGCCGCAGCAGCAGATAGGCCAGCAAGGGAAACAGCAGTGCCAGCCCCGTCTTGGCCGCGTAAAACAGCGCCGGCGCGGTGCTCTTGCGCCAGCCGGCATTAATGAAGCGGATGCGGATGGGCGATACTTCCCAGCCCTCTTCAGGCAAGGATAACTTGGCCAGCGGACGTGTCAGGCTGATCAGGTGGCCCAGCCAGCGCTGGTTCATCCGGCCAACCTTGCCGGTATCTATTTTCTGGACGTCCAGGGTATCGAGCCGCACTTGCACCGCGTTGCCCGCAAACAAGCGCGCCAGCACCAGGACGATGCCGAACACGATCAGGAACAGCACCACCAACAGTCCAATCTGCAAGCCGCTCATCGTGCCACCCTCTGTATAGTCAATTGCATCATTTCATGGCCTCACACGCGAATCCGGACAATCTTGCGGATGAAAAAGATGCCAATCACCAGCATGCCCAAGGCCATCGCCACCATCTTGCGGCCGCCGCTGTCCGTATACAACACGGAGAGGAACTCGGGGTTTGTCACCTGCATCATCAGCGCGGCGCCAAAGGGCAGCGAACCGAGCACCCAGGCCGACATGCGCCCCTCGGCCGACAGCACGCGCACCTGACCCATCAATTTAAGACGGTCGCGGATGATGGCGCTGATACTGTTTAGCAACTCCGTCAGATTGCCGCCCGTTTCACGCTGGATTAGCACGGCAATGACGAAATAGCGCAGGTCCGTGCTGGGCACGCGCGCTGCCAGGCCCGACAGGGCATCGGACATCGCCACGCCAAAATTGACTTCATCAAACACGGTGCGGAATTCATCGGCCAGGGGGCCCGTCATCTCGTCGCCGACCATTTTCAGGGCCGTGGGAAAGGCGTGGCCGGCGCGCATGGCGCGGCTCATCATGTCCAGCGTCTCGGGCAACTGCTGCTCGATGCGCACCAGCCGGCTGGCCTTGGCACGGGCCACGAGAAAGAAGGGCAGCGCAGCGCAGGCAAGACTCAACAGCAGACGCAAATACCAGGACAAGGGGCTGAGACCGCCCAGCAGCAGCCCCAGCAGCCAGCCCAGCAAGCAATAGCCGAGCAGCTTGCCCACATTCCAGTTTTTACCCGACTGCAGCAGCAAGCGGTCCAGCCATGGCACGCCGGGCAGTGCCTCCAGCAAGCCCTGTACGCCCGCATGCGAGCTGAGCTGCCGGTTCTTGGTGATCGACACGGTTTTCTGCGCGTCGTCGCTGGCCGTATTCATCGCGCGCAAGCGGCGCGCCACACGCCCGGCACCTGCGCCGCGCGACTGCAGGTTGAAGTAAACGGCGCCGACCAGCAGCATGACCGCCAGGAAGATCAACAGATACACCAGATACGAGAGATAAGCCATACCGCGTCAGCGCCCGGGGCCGGTCGGCTCGAAGACCGCGCTGGAAATGCCGATACCAAAACTCTTCAGGCGTTCCAGGAAATGGGGACGGATGCCGCTGGCCGAGAAATACCCGACGACCGCCCCGCTCTCCCCCACCCCCGTCTGCTTGAAGCTGAAGATTTCCTGCATCGTGATGACATCGCCCTCCATGCCCGTGATTTCCTGGATCGACGTGACCTTGCGCTTGCCGTCGATCAAGCGCGACACTTGCACCACCACCGATATGGCCGAGCTGATCTGCTGACGGATGGCCTTGCTGGGCAGGTTGGCGGCCGCCATGCTAATCATGTTTTCCAGGCGCGTAATGGCGTCGCGCGGGGTGTTGGCGTGGATGGTGGCCATCGAGCCTTCATGGCCCGTGTTCATTGCACCGAGCATGTCGAGCGCTTCGGCGCCGCGCACCTCGCCAAGGATGATGCGGTCGGGACGCATCCGCAGGGCATTGCGCACCAGCGCGCGCTGCGACACTTCCCCCTTGCCTTCGATATTCGGCGGGCGCGTTTCCAGGCGCACCACGTGCGGCTGCTGCAATTGCAGCTCGGCCGCGTCTTCCACCGTGACGATGCGTTCGGTGTGACCGATGAAGCCGGAAATCACGTTCAGCATGGTGGTCTTGCCGCTGCCCGTGCCGCCGGAAATGAGGATATTCATCTTCGCCTTGCCCAGGCCCTGCAGCACCTCGGCCATTTCGGCCGTCATGCTGGTATAGGCGACCAGGTCGGCCAGGCGCAGGGGATCGACGGAAAACCGCCGGATCGACATCACGGGTCCGTCGATGGCCAGCGGCGGGATGATGGCGTTGACGCGCGACCCATCGGGCAGGCGCGCATCGACCATGGGGCTCGATTCGTCGATGCGGCGACCCACGCGCGAGACGATCTTGTCGATGATCTTCATCAGATGGGCATCGTCATTGAACACGACATCGGTCAATTCCAGCTTGCCGCGCCGCTCGACATACACTTGCTTGTGGCCATTGACGAGAATATCCGACACGGTCGGGTCCGACAACAAGGTTTCCAGCGGGCCAAAACCGAGCATCTCGTTGCGGATGTCGCGCGTCAGGTTCTTGCGCTCGGCATCGTTGATGACCACGGCTTCTTCGTCGAGCAGGCGTTCGACCAGGCTGCGCAACTCATCGCGGATCTGTTCCTGCGTCAGCCGCTGCATGCTTTCCAGGTCGACGCGCTCGAGCAGCAGCGCGTGGATGCGCTGTTTCAGTTCGCGGTAGCTGCGGTTGTCGATGGACGGCGCGCGCTGCGGCGTCAGGGTGGCGATCTTGCCATTGCCGAGGCGCTCGCGGATCGACAGATTGGAAGCGGGAGAAGTTGCCATGAGAATTCCTGTTCGGGTGGTGTTAGGCGCGCCGCAGCACGCGGCTGAGCCAGCCCTGCGGCGCGGCTTCGACGCTGACGCCCGTCAGGCTGGCGGCAAACTCCTGCAGCGAGCGCGTGATGGGACTGTTTTTGTCCAGCTGCAAGATCGGCATGCCCTGGTTGACCGATGCGGCGGCCGACGCATAATGATTCGGCACCGTGCGGTCGATCGTGGTGCCATATGCCGCCTCCAGGTCCTGCAAGCGGATTTCGCCACCCTTGTCGTGCCGGTTGACAATCAGGCGCACCTTGTCCTTGTCGTATTCCAGCGAACGGAACATGCCCAGCAGGCGCTTGCCATCGCGGATGTACGGCAAGGTCGTTTGCAGGATGGGGAAAATCAGGTCCGCGTGGTCAAGCGCGCGCACGCTGACCGCATCGAGGTTGCGCCCCACGTCGAGCACCACGAAGTCATACTGACGCCGCGCCAGCTTGATGATGGCGTCGATATGTTCGGGCAGCACTTCGCTGGCATGGGCCGGGTCTTCCGGTGCCGCCAGGACGCTGAAATTGGGCAATACATTGAGCATGCTCGATGCAAGGAACGACGGGTCAAGGCGGTGGATGTCGCGCGTCACGTCGGCCAGGGTGGCCAGCGGCTTGCTCTCGGAAACAAACAGCGAGGCATCGCCGAAGTGCAGGTTCAGGTCCAGCAGGGCAACACGCTTGTGGCCGCTGGCCGCCAGGGCATAGCCGAGGTTGGTGGCGATGAAAGTGGCGCCGCTGCCGCCCTTGCAGGAAATGAAGGCCAGCACCTTGCCATTGCCATTGTCGCGCCGCTCGAGTTTTTCCTCGATGCGCTCGAGCGCCGGGTAAATGCTGGCGGCAGCGGCGGGCGACGGCAATACTTCGCGCACGCCGGCACGCATGGCTTGCAGCAGGAAGTCGGGCGAATGCTGCGGACACAGCAGGATGACGGCCAGGCGCGGAAACTGATTGCTCAGGCGCTCGATGGCGGCCAGGTCGGCGCCATCGTTGCCGGGCCGGTCGAACATCAGCACATCGGGCAGCTCTTGCGCCGAATACAGTTGCTCCAGCGGTCCGCTGCGCGCATCGACGTCGTCCGCCGGATTGCGGTTACCGACCAGGCGGCCCAGCTCGGCCAGTGCTTTTTCATCCCGGGATATGATGGCGATTTTCACGATATGCCTTGCCTGTTCTGTGATAACGGTGACATGTTCATTGGCGTCCGAGGCTGATCGTCATGGCGCCCGATTGCGGCACCGGCGCGCTGAACGACTTCTGGTACGCGTTGTAGCCCGCCACCGCCGCCTTGCCATCGAGGCCAGTCACCGGGTCGCGGTTCAGTCCCGCCTGCGGGTTGATCACTTGCTGGGCGCGCAGCAAATCGACGCTGCGGCCAAAGTTGCGGTCGAACTGCGGCGTGGTGGCGCAGCCGCTGGCGGCAAACGACGCCAGCAGCACGCACAGCAGGGGAAGAAATGGAGGACGCTGCATGCTCACTCTCCTATTGAATGTCGAAGCCGGTCGCCGCTGCGGCGCCCGGTTGTTTATCGGCCGCTGGCGGCGCCTTGGGATTGCCTTCCATCTTTCCTTGCAGGAAAAACTGCGCACGGCTAGGCGCCACATAGGCATCCGTCGGCAGCACGTAGTCGGCGGCCAGCGGTTTGACCAGGCGCGGCGTGATGATGAACACCAGTTCGGTGCGGTCAGTCTGGAAATCGCTGCTGCGGAACAAGGCGCCCAGCACGGGAATCTCGCCCAGCATCGGCAGCGCTTTGATATTCGTGGTCACGTTGTTCTTGATCAAGCCGCCGATGGCAAAGCTTTGGCCGTCGAACAATTGCACGGTAGTGGTGGCGCGCCGCGTGGTAAACGCCGGCAGGATGGCGCTGCCGGCGGTGCCGCCCGTGCTGATGCCGATGCCGTCCTTGTTGAGTTCCGACACTTCCGGCGCCACCTTCAGGTTGATGCGCCCGCCATCGAGCACGGTGGGCGTGAACTTGACGGCGATACCGAATTCCTTTTCTTCCAAGGTAATCTTGTTGGTGGCGCTGTCTTGCGAGACGGGAATGTAGATCTTGCCGCCGGCCAGGAAGCTGGCCTCCTGGCCGCTGATGGCCATGATGTTCGGTTCGGCAAGCACTTTCACGAGGCCGTCGCGCTTTTGCGCATCGAGCGTGAGGAAATTGCCGTTTTTACCGTTGAAACCATCGATCATGCTGGGGTTGCCGCTCAACAAGTTCGACAGAAAACTGTAGGTCCAGTTGCCGCTGCTGGCGCGCGCGCCGATGCTGGCGCCCAGTTGGTCGACGAGGGTTTTCGAGACCTCGGCGATTTTTACTTCCAGCATCACCTGCTGCGGTGCGGCGATGGTCAGCATATTGATCACGCTCACGCCGGCGGCGCCAGCACCGGTGGCACCTGCGGCACTGGCCACTGGCATCACACCCGCCGTGGCAACCGGTGCCGCCGCTTCGCCGGCGCCCCGCTGTGCGAACGCCGTGGCCATGGCCATGATCTGGCTGGCCTTGACGGCATCCGAGACCATGCCCGTCAGCACGATCGCGCCGCCGGCCGAGCTGGCCTTGAGATCTGTTTCACGGGGAAATACAAGCGCCAGTTGCGCCTGCAAGCCGTCGGCATCGACGCCGACCTCGATATCGACGATCACGGGACGGTGATCCTTGTCCCACAGAATCAGATTGGTGCTGCCCGGTGCCAGGCCCCAGATATACAGCTCGCTGGAACTGCCCAGCAGCCTGGCGCCCGCCACCTTCGGATCATTGACGGCGATCTGCGAGACGGCGCGCGTCAGGCTGCGCAAGGTCGACTTGCCAACGGACAAACGGATCGGCGGACCCAGCCGGGCGATATCGGCCCCCAGCGACAAGGGCGCTGCCGCTTCGGCCGTCTTACTGGCAGTCTCCGCCTTGCGCAAGGCTGGCGCGGCGCTGGCGCCGGGCTGCCACAGCAAGCTCGCCGTCAAGCCACTCAGGGCCAGGGCCAAGGTCAAGCGGGGCCTGACGATACGGGTACGAAATGAGGTCATCAACTATCCCTGGTTCTGAAATTTTTAAAATTGCTGGACACGCGTGTCCATGCCCGTGATCACTTTGACGCTCTCGGCCGGTGGTGCAGGAGCACGCGGCGCCTGCCGCGCTGGCGCTGGCGCAGCCGCGCGCGGTGCGGCGACGGGCACCAGCGGCTTGAGTCCCAGCAGCAATTCCTTGGTGGCGCCGCCCGTGTTGACGGGCGCCGGATCGCTCTGGTTGCGCAGCACCAGCGACAAGGCGCCCACACTGCGCGCCAGGTCGAGCTTTTCCACCTGGTCCGGCGTCAATTCCAGGGTCACGGCATTGACCACCTTGGGCTTGTTGTCATCGCGGTTCGATTCCTGCGCCACGGCCAGCACCAGTATGCGTTCAAGCACGATCTTGGAAATGGCCAGTTCGGCGCCACCGCTGGCCTTTGCACGGTCATCCTGGGTATTGACGAGGATGTCGACAAAGTTGCCAGGCAAGGCAAAGCCCGCCACCCCCACCACATCGTTGACGCGCACGGTCATGGCGCGCTTGCCATCGGCCACGATGGACGACAGGCCACCGGTCGTGCCCGGTGGCGCGAGCTTGCTTTCCAGCACCGGTTCGCCCAGGCTGATGGCCGTGCGCGTGATGCGCCCGTCGAGCGCCTTGCTGTCGGCAAAGGCGCCGGGCGGCTGCGCCCCTGCGGGCCAGTCCATGCTGCGCAACATGAGCGGATTGATCTTCGTGCCCACGCCGATATCGATCAGGGCCACGACGATCTTCTGGCTCGACGGCGTACTTTGACCGCCCATCCAGATCGCCGCCGTCAGCACGGCGGCACCGGCCAGCACCAAGGCCAGCAGCAACATGAGTAAAGCACGGGTATTTCGCATCGTTTTTCCTCTGACTTCAGCTTGATTTCGGTTCACGCCGCTCTTGCACGGCCATGTCATCGGCGCCCTGGCGCTGATTCGCGCCGGCAAAATAATTGTTCCAGGCCCAGTCCAGCACCTGCTCATTCAGTTGCGCCGCCGTGCCCTCGTAGCGGGCCAGGTCGCGTACCTGGCGCAGCAGATCGCGCGGATAACAGGCCAGCAAGGGCGTCGCGCCGCGCGCATGGCGCTGCAGCAGGAAGGCAAAGGCGGCCGTGTCGAACTCCACGCCATAGGTGGAGCACGTCTGGCGAAACACGGTTTCGTAGTGCGCTGCGCTGAGCGCCGGCACTTCGATCTTGTAGCCCAGACGGCGCAGGAAGGCCGCATCCGACAGGCGCTCGGGCAGGAAATTCGAGGAAAACACCACCACCACGTCGAACGGCACCTGGAAGGTGTAGCCGTTGTGCAGCGACAGGTAATCGATGGCGCGGTCCATGGGCACGATCCAGCGGTTCATCAGTTCCAGCGGCGAACAGCGCTGGCGCCCCAGGTCGTCGATGATGAAAATGCCGTTGTTGGCCTTCAGGTGCGGCGGCGCGCGGTACAGACGCGTCACGCTATCGAAGCGCAGGTCCAGCATTTCCAGGGTCAGCTCGCCGCCTGTCAGCACGGCCGGACGGCGCACGCCGCGCACCCAGCGCGCGTCGAGTTGCACGGCGCGCTCGATGCCGGCCGGTGCTTCCTGCTGCTGCGCCGCCGGCAAATGCAGCACCGGGTCATAAAAGGGCACGACTTCGCCATCGACCATGATGGCGTAAGGCAGGGCAATGGCTCCTTGCAGCAAGTCTTGCAGGCGTTCGGCCAGGTACGTCTTGCCGCTGCCGGCGGCGCCGTAAATGAAAATGGCGCGCCCGGAATTCATGGCCGCGCCCAGCTGGTCGAGCACGGCAGGATTGACCACCACGCCGTCGAAGCTGGTCTGTACTTGCGGGCGCGTGACATGCATGTTGGCCACGCTTTGCGCCGCCACCTGCGCATTGTAGGCAGCCAGCGGCACGGGGCATGGGCCCGCATAGGCATTGCGCGCCAGACACTCGATGGCGCGCTGGCGGCCGCTGTCCGTCAACTGGTAATGGATGTCGGCATCCGTGCCGCTGGCGCCGCGGCGCATGACTTCGCACATTTTTTCCTGCCGCATGAAGACGATCACGGGGTCGATCACGCCCAGGCCCAGCTTGACGTAGCCGGCCAGCTCGGGCAGGTGCAACTGTCCCCGCTGGAACAGCACCTTGACCAGCAGTTCGACCAGGAAAAAGAAGGGCAAGCCCGTCTCTTCGACGCTGCGTGGGGCACGCTGGGACGCTGGCGCGGCAAGCAGATCAGCAGGCATGGGCACAGGTGTAGAAGACGCCATGGATCATGCGAACCTTCCCAACTGGCCACTGGCGGCCAGCAGCAGGTAGAGTGAGGTGCCGCTGGCGATGGCGATGGCATAGGGCAATTGGCCGCTCGGCACGACTGGCACGTCGATATCGGGCCGCTGCGCCGCGATGGCACGCATGAAGCTGTTCAAGACCATGTGATAGCTATTGCTGCCAACCTGGCGCAAGGTGCCGTGAAAAGCGGCCACGGCCAGTGCCAGCACGCCGCCCGCGAGCAGGCTGGCCAGCAGGCAAAAGAAGACGGTCTGCGGGCCGACAAAGGCCCCCACCATCGCCATCAATTTCACGTCGCCAGCACCCAGCGCCTTGAGCGCATACATCGGCAGCAACAACGCCAGGCCCAGGGCCAGGCCGCCCAGGGCCGGCCAGACGCCGAGGGCGCCGGGCGTGGCCGTCAACAGGCCTGCACCGGCCGGCAACACTGCGTTAAGCAACAGTCCGGCCAGCGCGCCAGTCGACACCAGGCGATTCGGAATGCGGCGGCTGCGCACGTCATGGTACACGGCCAGCAGCAGCAAACCGGCCAGCAGGACTGCCGACGACCAGGTCAGGAAAAGATCGGTATACATGGGTTAATCGGTACGGGAAGCACGATGACTGAGGCACAAACAACAATGGCCCGGCGCCATACAAGCTGATCCGGGCCACCATCGGCGCGCGCCCGGAAGCGGGCACGACACCATTGCACGTGTGGCGATTACTAGGGCGCAGACTTCAGATTGGTCGATATTTTTGTAAACACCGCACCCAGATCGGTGCCCACGGCTTTTACGAGGCCAACGATTGCAACCGCGATCAGTGCGGCGATCAGGCCATATTCGATTGCGGTCACGCCATCTTCTTCAGCGATAAAATTTTTGATGAAATTCATGATTAATCCATTCGGAGTAAGTGTTAACAACGTCATGTGGGACTGCTGATGCAAGCAGTAAATTGATCACTTATAAACCCTTGCATATAGCCAGCAGCGCAAGCAGGAACACCACGGCCATCAGCGACAGCAGCAAAGCATGTTCGAAAAATGAGTTACCACTTTGATCTTGCAAGAAATACGCAAGCTCACCCGTCCCAGCATCGTTCAAGCACATTTCCAGCTCCTGTCACCGTTCGCATTTTCAGTCTGGCTAACTCAGCGACAATCACCGATTGCTGATAACGGTATTGTATGGAAAGACACATTGATACCAATCAGACAAAAGTCATTTTATTGCCGGTACAAAAGAGCCTTTTTTCCTACATGGCATCAGTACATTTGTACTGACATCAGCATTCCTGGGGCGCCGCAAGCCCGTTCTTCACCGCGTACACATACAGTTCCAGGCGGTTGGCAACGTCCAGCTTGTTGTAAATCGACGTCAAGTGGTTACGTGTTTAGAATTGGGTGATCATATTCCTATTCGCAGCTTGCCCTACTTCAAAGCCAGGCGCCTGTTGAGTACACTGTTGATTCCTGTCACCTCACCGCCAGCGCCATGACCCAAGCCCTTCACAGCCG
>NZ_PEBS01000038.1 GCF_002869965.1 Janthinobacterium sp. ROICE36 | reverse complement strand
GTCGGACAGTATCACTACCATCCAAATCTTTTGCATTGCAAAAGATTTGCTCACTCAAAAAACTGACAGGCTACTTCCGAAGAAGTATCCTATTTCATTATTTCTTGTGAACATTTGATATTTTAAGCTTTACAGCAATCCGAAGATCGCTGCTGCACTTACATCAAATGCCCACACTTATCGACTGTTAATTGTTAAAGAACGGTATTCGGTGCTGCTTATTTACTGCTCTCGCGCTATCGACAAAGCGTTGTGTTTGTCAGCTGCGAAGAAGGAAGAGTATGAAGCTTTTTCAGCATGTCGTCAACCTTCTTTTTTACCCGCTTTACTCTGCATTTGCATGCATCGTTCAGCGAGGGGGCGAACTATAGCAAAGCGTCCCGGTAGTAGCAAGGCTTTTGCATTCAACTGCTACAATTTCGCCCCCTCAGCGCAAATCCGCCTCCATACATAGAAGATTCACCATGAAACAACAAGCTCAAGGATCAGGCCTGACCCTGAAACGAGCTGGCTTTAGCACTGGTTTCGGCGTGCTCGCCGCCACCCTCGGTTCCGCAGTCGGCCTCGGCAATATCTGGAAGTTCCCCTACCTGACGGGCGCCAATGGCGGCGCTGGCTTCCTGCTCATCTATTTACTCGCCACCTTATTAGTAGGCCTGCCCGTGATGATCGCGGAAATCACCCTGGGGCGCCGCGCGAAGGTCAATCCCATCTCCACCATGGAACAGCTGGCACCGAAGGGCAAACCCTGGTGGCTGGTCGGCGTGATCGGCATGATCGCCGCCTTCCTGATCGTCGCGTTTTACTCGGAGGTGGTGGGCTGGGTGTTTGCGTATATCGCCAAGTCCATCGATGGCTCCATCCTCAGCAGCGACAAGCTGGTGACGGAAGCGGCCTTTGCCTCGCTGATCAGCAATCCCCTGCAATCGCTGTTCTGGCAATGGGGCGTGCTGCTGTTTATCGGCGGCATATTGATGCTGGGTGTGACCAAGGGTATCGAGGCGATTGCCAAGAAACTGATGCCGCGGCTGTTCCTGTTGCTGCTCCTGCTCTGCGCGGTCAGCCTGTCGCTCGATAAAGCGGGTCTAGGCCTGGCCTTCTTGTTTCGTCCTGATTTTTCCAAGCTGACGGCTTCCGTCGTGCTGACGGCCATGGGCCTGGCCTTCTTCAAATTGTCCGTCGGCATGGGTACGATGATGACCTACGGCAGCTATTTCCGCGACGACCAGAATATCCCTGTCACCACTTTACGCGTCATGGCGGCCGACCTCGGCGTATCGATGCTGGCCGGCATCGCCATCTTCCCCGCCGTGTTCACGTTTGGCTTCGCCCCCAGCGCGGGACCGTCGCTGGTGTTCATCACGATTCCGGCAGTTTTCTCGCAAATTCCCATGGGGCAAGTCCTGATGCTGGTGTTCTTCATCCTTGCTGCCGTCGCCGCAACGGGCGCGATGCTGTCGCTGATGGAAGTGCCCGTGGTGATTTTCCATGAACGCTTCGGCTGGACGCGCACCAAGGCCACCGTGGTGACCATGCTGCTGCTGGCCGTGCTCGGTTCCGTGTGCGCCCTGAGTAACAGCACCCTGGCCGACTTCAAGCTGTTTAACTTGAATATGTTTGATCTGTTCGACTTCGTCTCGTCGAATATCTTCCTGCCCGTGGGCGGCATCGCGATTGCCTTGTTTACAGGCTGGGCCTGGGGCAAGCAGCATTTCATCGAGGCAATCAGCAATCATGGCCAGTTGCAAAACAAGACCTTGGCGCATGTGCTGCTGTTCCTGCTGCGCTTTGTCTCGCCCGTGCTGATCCTGATCGTGATGCTGAAGGGTTTACAAGTCTTCTAGTCAGAGTACCCGGGTGTAGGTCTGGCGCACCAGCACCCGGTCACCGCAATCGAAATGCCACCATTCGCTGTTGATGCCAAAGAAACCCGCATGGAACATGGCGTCGCGCAACAAGCGGCGATGCGCCACGTGCTCTTGCGTAATCTCCCCGCTTTCCAGAAAAACCAGCTCCAGAGCCGGATGTGAGCGCTCACTTAAATCATCAAAGCCCGTGCCCATGTCCAGTTCCTTCCCGTCCCGGCCGACGATGGTGAGGTCGAGGGCCATGCCGAACGAGTGGATGGAGCCGCGCGACGGTTCCGCGATGTAGCCCAACAACTCCGTTCCCTGCAGCGCATCCCACAATTGCTGCTGCACCCGTTGCGGGCGCAGGGCATCGAGCACCAATAAATGATGATCGGGGCGCTGCGCGGCCAGCCAGGCCACGGCCTTTTCCAGTGCGGCGGCCGCATCGCGGTGCAGCCAGGCGCAATCGATGGGGCTATATAAGTCGCGTCCGACGAAATTGTCGGGCGTGGCGTAGCGCAAGTCGACGGCGATGCCGGCGATGCTGCTCAAGTGACGAAATTGCGGATCGTCGCCAACCGCTTCCAATTGCAAACTTGCAACAGACATCAGACGCCTCTTTCCAGGCAGTTGCGCGCCGCCACGCCGATGCTGTCGGCCAGGCGCCGCGCGCCATGCGACAGCGGCGAGTGACTGGCCGTCAATAAATACAGTTGGATGGGGATGGTAGGCGCCCAAGGCCGGCGCTGCAGCCGCTCGGGCGAACCGGAGGCGGCCGTAAACGGGTCGACCACGGCCATGCCGGCGCCCGCTTCCACCAGCGAACGGGCAATTTGATAGGTTTGCACCACGGTACTGAAGACAGGGTGGATATCCTGCGCCTCGCAGGCGGCCACCACCAGTTCACCCAACGGATCGTTGTCCGCATGGCCGATCAGCTCGCCATTCAGGCCATGCGCCGTCAAGGGCGTGCCGCAATCGGCCGCATGCCAGGTGCCGGCTGGCGCGATCACCGTCATGACGCCCTGCGCGATGGGTTCGGCCACGATGCCCGGATGGCGCGGGTCTTGCAGCGATACGGCCAGGTCCGCTTCACCCAGGCGCAGGGTATTGACGATCTCACCCGTGTGGTGGGTGGCCAGCTGGCAACGCGTGTGGGGAAAGTCACGCCGCCATTCCGTCATGGCAAACGGCAAGACGCTGATGGCGAGCGTCGGCGTGGACACCAAACGGATGGTTTCCACCGCATGACCCTTCAGGCTGGCCGCCAGGCGGCGGATGCCCAATAAATCGCGGTTGAGCTTTTCCGTCTCGACAAACAAACGGTGCGCCTCGGGTTTCGGGTACAGCTTGCCTCGCACGCGCTCGAACAGCGGCATACCCAGTTGCAACTCACAATGCTGCAAGACCTTGGTCACGGCCGGCTGCGAGATATGCAGCACCTGGGCCGCACCGCTGATGGTGCCAACTTGCATGATGGCATGAAACACTTCGATATGACGCAGCCGCATGAGCTATTCCTTTACCTTGCTTTGGCCACCTGGGCCGTCAACGTTCAGCATATAAGAAAAAGTCATGGGCTGGAACGTCCATGCTACTTTGCTACAACAGCAGGTGTTGCAACCGCTGGGGCCGGCGTCGTCAGCACTTCCAGCAGGGCCGCCGTTTCGCCATCGGGCATGCCGTCAAACAATGTGTTGCGGTATTTCATCTGGAAGGCGATCAGCACATTACGCGTCGCTTCATCGAAGATGCCCGTGTTCGGCGTCGCATAGCCGTGCTGGGCCAGCTTTTTCTGGAACCAGACGGCGTCCGGCACTTGTTGCTCAAAAATAAGGCGCTGTCCGGCGACACGATTGGCGTCCGGCCAGGCGATCAAGCCCGCAGCGGCCAGCTGGCGCCAAGGGAACAGCGGGCCCGGGTCTTGCTTGCGCTGCGGCGCGATTTCGTTGTGGCCGAGGATATTTTCCGGCGCGATGTTGTAACGGGCCTGGATATCTTTCAACAGCGGAATCAGCTCATCGATCTGCGCCTGCGGGAAGGGATACCAGAGGCGGCCTTCCGGCGTGTCCTTGTAGCCGGGATTGACGATCTCGATGCCGATCGAACTGACATTTAACTGTGTATAAGTCTTCCAGTTACTCACACCCGCGTGATTGGCCTGGCGTGATTCGTCGACCAGCACGTAAAACTTCGGCTTGTCTGTGTCGGTCAGCAAATAATGGCTGCTGACCACTTGTTCCGTCAGGATCTTGATCGAGCGGGGCAAGTCGCTGACCGTGTAATGGATGACGATGAATTTCACGCGCGGGCTCTGGCTGCGCGCCGTCAAGCTGTGGTCGAGGTGCGGCGCGGGCGTGGTACAGGCGGAGAGCAGGGCCACCAGCAGGGCGAGGGCGATTTTTTTCATGAAAGATCCATGTTCGGGTGAATAAAATAGTCAGTCTTTACCGGCACACAAGCTGGCCGTCCTGGCTGCCAGCTTGGCCGCAGCCTCATGCGAACGGGCAACTTTTTGCTCCATCATCAACGATACAGGCAAAGCGGCGCGCATGGCTGCCGCGATGGCCGGGTGCAACTGCGCCGCGCGGCCCGCCAGCACCACGGGACGCGGGCCGTGGCGGGCCGTCAGTGCCAGCGCCAATCTTGCCAGTTCCTGCCCCGCGCGCTGCAAGATGTCCAGCGCCAGCGGGTCGGCGTCTGCACTGGCGGCCACGGCCAGCGCCAGCCGGCCAATGGCCCCCCGGTCCTGGCCATACATGAAGGCACGCGACAGCGACCAGTCGCTACCGCCCAGTTGCGCAAACACGGCCCCGGCCATGGGCGAGCTTTGCCAGCTGCCGGGCGCCTCGTCTTCGCGGCGCCAGATGTGGCGCAAGGCTTCACGCGCAATCCAGTAGCCGCCGCCGCCATCGTCGAGCAGCACGCCGCGCCCGCCCGCGCGGTGAAAGCCGCCATTCACATCGATCCAGGCGGCAATCGAGCCCGTGCCAGCGTAGACCAGATACCCTTCGCCCGGTTCAAAACTGTCACGATAGGCAATGTCGATATCGTTGCCCACGCTGACGTGGGCGGCGTCCAGCGCCAGCAAGGTGGCCAGCGTTTGCGCCAGCGCAACATCGTCGCCACCAAAGCCCGTCAAGCCCGCCACCACGGCACACGGCTGGCCGACAGCCAGCACGGCCTGGCACAGCCGGGTAAACGTGGCATGCACGGCCGCGCGACCCGCATCGCTGCTCATTTGCAAGGCAGACAAGCCTTCCACGGCGCCGTCGGCCACGATGGCGCCGTCAACGGTGGCCAATGCCCAGCGCGTCTGCGTGCCGCCCGCGTCGATGCCCAGGCCCAGCACGGGCACCGCATGATGGGCTGTAGAGATGGAAATCATGGCATGAGTGTAAAGCCAAGCGGAGCTTGCAGGCATGAAAGCTTGCGCATGTTTCATGCCTGCAGGTTATGGACTACCGGAGATCCGGCAACAATTACTTGGCGGGGGCCGCAAACGGTGCGCGCACGGTAACGCGGGGACTTTCATTGCCGAGACGGTCCACGGCGCTGACCACCACTGCGTTGACTTTACCGGTGGCATCATCGACCAGGGTCAGCTCGCCTTGCAGGCCCGTGACCACGCTAAAACGCCAGTCTTCGCCGTAGCGGGCCCAGACGGCATACTGCGCCACTGCTTTGCCGCCACCCGCCGTCAATTTGACGTTCAGTCTGGCGGCATCGCGGCGCAGGGCCAGCACGGGTGTACCCGGTGCTTCCTTGCCCAGCCACGGCGTGGCGGGAATCAGGGCAGGGCTTTGATACACGGTTGCCTTGAGTTGCTCGCTGACACCCTTGCGGTTCTGCATCAGCGGCACCATGCTGAAATGCACATGTCCATTCGCGCCGGGGCGCGTGCGCGTCACGTCGATCTGCTTGATGATCTCTTGCGGCGTGAAGGACTTGGCGGAATTGTCGATCCGGCTCGTGTACAGGCCCGGCCACACATGGCGGCCATACGGGTTATGCGCCAGCCAGTAGTCGAGCAGCACGCCGAACGCTTGCGGCGCCTGCGCCACGGGCCAGTACAGCTGCGGCGACAGATAGTCGAGCCAGCCCTTGGCCAGCCACAGTTCCGCATCCGCATACAATTTATCGTACTGGCTGAAGCCGACGATGCCGGCAGGGCGGCGGTCGGGACGGCCGATACCGAACGGGCTGATACCGAAGCGCACCCAGCTCTTTTCGCGGTGGATGCCGGTATACAAGGATTCGATCAGCCGGTTGACGTTCTGGCGGCGCCAGGAAGGGCGGTCCAGCTGGCCACCGGCCAGCAGATATTGCTGCCAGGAAGGCTCATCGGGAAACGGCAGTTCGCGCTTGGCGCCGCCATTGCCCGCGTCCAGCGCGGCCGTCTCGGCTCCCGCACCGGCGCCGGGCGCGTCGATCGGATACGGATAAAAGTAATCGTCGATGTGCACGCCATCGATATCGTAGCGGCGCACCACGTCCAGTACCACGTCCGTCGTGTGCTTCGAGGCGGCGGCATCACCCGGATCCATCCACAGGTAGCGGCCGTATTGCTTGACGGACGCCGGGTTGGTGGAGGCGAAACTGTCGCGCGCCAGCGGCGACTTGGCCGTCGCGTGACGGGCCCGGTACGGGTTGAACCAGGCGTGCAATTCCAGGCCGCGCGCATGCGCCTGCGCCACCCAGAAGGCCAGCGGGTCATACATCGGCAATGGCGGCTGGCCTTGCTTGCCGGTCAGGTATTCCGACCATGGCTCCAGTTGCGACGGGTAAATCGTATCGGCGCTGGGCCGCACCTGCAGCACAATCGCGTTCAGATTCAAGGACTTGGCGCGGTCGAGGATGGCGATCGCCTCGGCTTGCTGCTTGGCGACCGGCAAATTGCTGCGGCTGGGCCAGTCGATATTGGCGACCGTCGAGACCCAGGCGGCGCGGAACTCGCGCGGCGCCGGCGGCGGCACTTCGCCCGTGATGTGCTGCACGGGCGGCAAACCCGTGTCGCCCGGCGTCACTGCGGAGGGCATTTTGGTGCTGGTACAGCTGCTGAGCAATGTGGCGGCGGCCAGCGCGGCCAGCACGCCAGCCGTGCCGCCCAGGCATTTTTTGAAAGTAGACAACAAAACAATTCCTTGCAATGGTGGAGCGCAGGTGTATCGGTGCGGGCATTTTACTGTGCGCCCGCCATCCTTGCGGGCGCACAGTTCAAAAGAATCAGGCCTCGGCCTTCTTGCCGAATTCGGGATCGATCTTGACCAGCGCGGCCAGGATGAAAGCAGGAATGGTGGCGATGCAGACCCAGATGAAGAAATGCTGGTAGCCAAGCATTTGCTGGATCCAGCCGCTGGCCATGCCCGGCAACATCATGCCCAGGGCCATGAAACCCGTGCAAATGGCGTAATGGGCCGTTTTATGCGCGCCATCGGAGACCATGATCATGTACAGCATGTAGGAAGCGAAACCGAAGCCATAGCCGAATTGCTCCAGCGCAATGCCGCCGGCAATCACATAGATGCTGCTAGGCAAAGCGCTGGCCAGGTAAACGAAAACCAGGTCGGGCAAGTGGACGGACAGCACCATGATCCACAAACAGCGTTTCAAACCGAAGCGGGAAATGATGAATCCGCCCAGCAAGCCACCGAGGGTCAGGGCGATCACGCCGATGGTGCCGTAGACCAGGCCCACCTGTTCCGTGCTGAGACCCAGGCCGCCCTTGGCGACGGGGTCGAGCAGGAAGGGCGCGGCCAGCTTCAACAGCTGCGCTTCGCCGAGACGGAACAGCAGCAAAAAGCCCAGGATGACGAGAATATCCTTCTTCTTGAAAAACGCGGCAAAGGTGGCGACGAACTCTTGCAGCGGAGAAATACCGGCGCCCTGGATGCTGGGCCGGTCATCCTTCGGTGTCGGCAAGACAAAATAGTGATACAGGAAGAGGGCGATGAACAGGCCCGCCAAAATCGCAAACACGACGGACCAGGCCAGCTGCACATTGCCCGTCGCATGCGTCAGATAGCCAGCCAGAAACACCAGGCCGCCCTGGCCGGCGATCATCGCCAGGCGGTAAAACGTGCTGCGCACGCCGACAAAGGCCGCTTGCTGGTGCTCTTCCAGGCCCAGCATATAAAAGCCGTCGGCGGCAATATCATGCGTGGCGGAACTGAAGGCCATCAGCCAGAAGATGGCCAGGCTGATCTGAAAAAAATGCGGCAAGGACGTCGTCAGGGCCACCAGCGCCAGCGCGGCGCCGATCACCAACTGCAGGCCGATGATCCAGAAGCGCTTGGTGCGGTACATATCGATGAAGGGCGACCACAGGGGCTTGATGACCCAGGGCAAGTATAGCCAGCTGGTATACAGCGCGATATCCGTATTGCTGAAACCATAGTTCTTGTACATGATCACGGACAAGGTCATGACCACGACATAGGGAATGCCCTGGCCGAAATACAGGGAAGGGATCCACAGCCACGGCTTGTTTGCGCGCGCCGGGGCGGTTTGTTTCACTAGCTCCATACATCCTTCTTTGTCTCCCAGACAGAAGAATGCCGCGCCATCGGATCACGCCGCCAGTGCCGCCCGCACACTGCCGTCCGCGCCGGCCAACAATGCCTGTGCCTGGTTTGTATTGATTTTTTTTATCAAGGCAACAATCGCCACGTTGACGTGATAGTGGCACTGCTCGAGCACGGTCCTGGCCTGCGCCTCGCTGGCGCCGGTGGCATGCATGGTCAGACGCACCGCCCGCCAGATCAGCTTGGCGTTGGTCGGCTTCAAGTCTACCATCAAGTTTCCGTAAGTTTTATGCAAACCCACCATCAGGGCGCTGGAAATCGTGTTCAGGGTGATTTTTTGCGCCGTGCCCGCCTTCAGGCGCGTGCTGCCGGAAATGACTTCCGTGCCCGTATCGAGCACGATGCCGCATTGCGCCTCGTGTGTCACGGGGGCGCCCACATTGTTGGCGATGCCGATGGTCAGGGCGCCCGCCTTGCGCGCCGCCAGCAACGCGCCCAGCACATAGGGCGTGGCGCCGGACGCGGCCAGCAGAATCACGACATCATTTTCTTGCGGCTGCAGGGCCAGCAAATCCTGCTCGCCTTGCGATAAATCATCTTCCGCCCCCTCGACGGCCACAAACATGGCGCCCGTGCCGCCGGCCAGGATGGCGACAGCACGCTCGGGCGGCCAGGAAAACGTGGGATTGAGTTCAACGCTGTCGAGTACGCCAAGGCGACCCGACGTGCCGGCGCCCACATACAACAGGCGTCCGCCAGCGGCGATACGGGGCAGGGCAGCCGCGATGGCGGCCGCGATCTGCGGCGACGCCAGCCGCACGGCTTCGACGGCCCAAAACTGGTCATCGACCAGCGCCGCCACCAATTGCTCCACCGGGTACAGATCCAGATCCGGATGCCGCCGGCTCGGGGTTTCAGTTTTCAACATGATTCTCGAACATGGTTGAAGGTGAAACCAGTTTAATACCGATGTGCAAGATCAGCCATGAAAGCTTGGCGTGCAGGCATAACGGAAGCTTATGGGTATTTACAGTTGACTTGGCGCGCGGCGCATCTCTGCAACAAAATCGTAATGATCGCTGCGGCAATACGAATGCGTGAGTTCCACCGCTTCGCCCGACTCCAGATAGGCGATGCGCGTGATGAACAGCACGGCCTGGCCATCGGGGATGCCCAGTTGCTTGGCCAGCACGTCCGTCGCATTCATGGCGCGGATGTGCTGCAAGGCGCGCACGGGAGCCTTCTTGATGCTGCTCAAGTATTCATACAGCGAATCGCCCATGGCGGCCGGGTCCGGCACTACGCTGAAGGGCAGCACGCTCACTTCATACGCCATCACCACGTCGTCGGCCAGGCGCAGGCGCTCCAGGCGCGCCACTTTCGTGTTCTGCGCCAGGCCCAGGCTCAGCTGTTCATCGCTGCTGGCGATGACGACTTCGCGCTTGAGCCAGCGCGAGCCGGGGCGGTAGCCGCGCTGCTGCAGCTGCTCGGAAAAGCTCGACAGGTTCGACAGCGGCTGCTCGATGCGCGGGGCAATATAGTTGCCCGAACCACGGCGGCGCACGACGAGGCCTTGCTCGACGAGCTGGTCGATGGCCTTGCGGGCAGTCACGCGCGATACGTCGAGCAGTTCGGACAGGGTACGTTCAGAGGGCAGGGCCTGGTCTACCTGGTAGCGGCCGTTGCGTACGTCATCGCTCAGCTTGCGGGCGATCTGCATATATAAAGGCGAATTGTCATTTAAATCGACCTTGAGTTCTACGCTGGTCTGGCTCATACAGTTCTCCTTGTCCTCCTAGTGTAATAGCGATGGCGCTTGCGCGTAGCCCGTCCACCCATGAATAAATGGAAAATGACCATAAATAACGGTTATACACTTAAAAAAACAATGTTTTACCGTAGGTATAGCTTTGCATTATAGATAAATAAGCAATTTTCATTGGCGTAGTAAACCATCCCGCCCTATGCTGGCGATGCCTCCACCACACCGAGAAACAGGGAATATGCAGAATAAAATGACGGGCTTACTGGGCTTGCTGCTGCTGGGCACGACCTGGAGCGTGCTTGCCGCTCCGCTCGGTAGCGGCAAGGACCAGCAGCGCCCGCTCGATGCGGCGCTGTCGGCCATCGTCGAGGATACGGCTCACCCGCTGGCCAGCCTGTCCGTGCTGGCCATTCGTCAGGGCAAGGTGTCGTATCAACAGCAATTTGGCTACCGGCACATCGGCGCCACGCCGGCGCAGCACTTGCCAGTGACGCCGGCCACCCTGTTTCGCATCGCCTCGGTATCGAAGATGATGACCACCCTGGGCCTGATGCGGCTGGTCGAGCAGGGCAAGCTGAGCCTGGATCAGGACGTGGGCATCTATCTGGGCTTTTCCCTGCGCAACCCGCATTTCCCCCAACAAGCGCTGACCCTGCGCAGCCTGCTCAGCCATACTTCCTCGCTGCGCGACGCGGGCGGCTATGCCTGGGGCCCCGAACGCAGCTTGCGCGACGTGTTTACGGCCGGCGGCGACCTCATGTGGGATGCAGCTGCGGCGCCCGGCAGTTACTTCACATATTCCAACCTCAACTGGGGCGTGATCGGCACCGTGATGGAAAAGGTCACGGGCGAGCGCTTCGACTTGCTGATGCGGCGTTTGCTGCTCGATCCCCTCGATGTGCGCGGCGGCTACCATCGGGCGGCCTTCTCTCAGGAAGAGCTGGCGAATACGGCCACCTTGTACCGCAAGCGCACGCTGGAGACGGAAATCTGGCAACCGCAAGGGCCGTGGATCGCCCAGGCCGATGATGATTACCAGCACCCGCCTGCCGGCCTGGCCAACTATGTGATTGGCAGCAACGCCACCGTCTTCAGTCCCACGGGCGGCTTGCGCATCTCCGCCGCAGGACTGGGCACCGTCATGCAGATGCTGCTCGATGGTGGCCGCCATCAGGGCAAGCAGCTATTGCAGCCAGCCAGCATCGCCTTGATGTTTGCCCGGCAATGGCAGCTGGCGCCCGCTGGAGGCAATGGCAACAGCGAACAGGGCCTGTACCGCGCCTGGGGCCTGGGCAACCAGCAGTTCGATGCGGTGGCGGGGCAGGGCAACGGCCTGGTCGAGGGCGCCAGCTTCACGGCCGTGGGCCACCTGGGCGACGCGTATGGCCTCGTCTCCGCCTTCGTGCTCGATTTCAAGCACAGGAATGGCATGGTGATGCTGGTGGGCGGCACGGGCAGCGATCCCGCGCGCTATCCGGGCAGGTATTCCGCCATGGGGCGCAGCGAGGAATTGATACTCACCACCTTATACCGTGGTGCGATTGACAAGCATGAATAATTTGCACTGAAATAGTGCATTCCTGAAAGTTATGGCTGCACCATGATGTTTCATTGGCTCCCTGAACGACCAGCCTCTAAGCACTCACCGAATGCTCCCGCACCATGGGAGCGCAACGCAGCGAGGCAACATGCAGCAACAAGTCATCATCATCGGCGGCGGCGTCGTCGGTCTGACATCGGCCTGGTGGCTGGCCGAGGCCGGCTACAAGGTCACGGTACTGGAACGCAATGAACAGGTGGCGGTTGCCGCCAGCTACCGCAATGGCGGCCAGCTCAGTTATCGCTATGTGGCGCCGCTGGCGGACGCGGGCGTGCCCTTCAAAGCCCTGCAATGGCTGCTGCAGAAAGATGGCCCGCTGCGCTTCCGTCCCGAAGCGGACTGGCGCCAATGGCGCTGGATGGCCAGTTTCCTGCGCAATTGCAACAGCGCCAGCAATGCCCGCACGACGGCCAAGCTGCTGCAACTGGGCGAATGGAGCCGCGCCGGCATGGCGCAGCTGGAACTGACCGTGCCGCCCGAAGCGTATGCCTGGCGCGATGCGGGCAAGCTCATCGTCTATCGTTCGCCGGCCATCTTTCAGCGGGCCGTGGCCCGGCCCGAGTCGGAAGAGGCGCGCATGGTCTTGTCTCCCGCAGAAGCGGTGCAGCGCGAACCGGCGCTGGCCGCCCTGCAGGGTTCCCTGGCGGGCGGCATCTTTACCGAGGGCGAAGCGGTGGCCGATTGCCACGCCTTTTGCCTGGCGCTGGAAGCGCGCCTGCTGCAGCACCCGAATTGTTCACTCCTGTTAAAAGGCGAGGCGCGCCGCCTCGTCACGCGCAATGGCAAGATCGCGGGCGTCGACACCAGCCTGGGCTTGCTGGAAGCGGACCACTACGTGCTGGCAGCCGGCATCCAGAGCCGCGACCTGGCCGCCACGGCGGCCATCTACCTGCCCCTGTATCCCTTGAAAGGCTACAGCCTGACGGCGCCCATCCGCGCGCAAGACCGCGCGCCCGAGATCAGCATCACGGATTTCGAACGCAAGGTGCTGTATGCGCGCATCGGTGGCGACTTGCGCGTGGCCGCCATGGTCGACATGGTGGGCGCCGACAACAGCATCGATTGGAACCGCATCGCCGGCCTGACGCGGCTGGCGCGCGAAGCCATGCCGCACGGCGCCGATTACGAGCAGGCCACGGCCTGGGCCGGCCTGCGCCCCGCCACGCCGAACAGCGCGCCGCTGGTGGGCGCCAGCAAGTACGCCAATCTGTGGCTCAACGTGGGCCATGGCCCGCTGGGTTTTACCTTCGCCGCCGGCACGGCGCGCATCCTCGCCGACCTCATGGCCGGCAAGGCGCCGCCGTTTGCGCTGGACTTCCTCCATCCCAGAAAATAGGCGGACCAGCGGCGGCGACCGGCGCCGCCGTTATGGCGGATAATTGCGGGACTTTCCTGTTCCCTGTTTGCCAGCGCATGCCCACACCCTCGACATCTGCCGCCTGCCCCTGTGGCGGCGCCTCCTACGCCAGTTGCTGCGGCCCGTATATCGCGGGCGATGCCTTGCCGCCCACGGCCGAAGCCCTGATGCGCTCGCGCTACACGGCGTTTACCTTGCGCGATGAAGCCTATCTGCGCGCCACCTGGCACGCCAGCACCCGTCCCACCGACGCTTTATTTGCGGAAGAAGAAAAAGTCCACTGGCTGGGACTTGAGGTAAAATCTGCTTTACGTTTACGTCAACGTAAAGCAGAATCAGACTATCAAGCCGAAGAGATACACCGCGACAGCGTGGAATTCGTGGCCCGCTACAAGGTCAACGGCCGCGCGCACCGCCTGCATGAAGTGAGCCGCTTCGTGCGCGAGGCGCAAGAGGGCGGTGGCGCCCTGCGCTGGTTTTATCTCGACGGCAGTTTTCCCGAATAGCGCGACCCGAGAGACCGGGCGATCATAAAAAGGAAGCACAATGCCGCACATCGAAAGCAAACTCAATCCGCGCAGTGAAGATTTCAAGGCCAATGCCGCGGCCATGCAAGCCATCGTCGACGATTTGCGCGACAAGGTCGAGAAAATCGCGGCCGGCGGCGGCGAAGCGGCCGCCGCCAAGCACCTGGCGCGCGGAAAACTGCTGCCGCGCGACCGCGTGCAGATGCTGCTCGATCCCGGCACGCCCTTCCTCGAATTTTCCCAGATGGCGGCCTACGCCATGTACCAGGACGCCAAGGGCGTCGATGCGGCGCCTTCCGCCGGCATCATCACCGGCATCGGCCGCGTCTCGGGCCAGGAATGCGTCATCGTGTGTAACGACGCCACCGTCAAGGGCGGCACCTATTACCCGATGACGGTGAAAAAGCATTTGCGCGCCCAGGAAATCGCCGACCAGAACAACTTGCCCTGCATTTACCTGGTCGATTCGGGCGGTGCCAACCTGCCGAACCAGGACGACGTCTTCCCCGATCGCGACCATTTCGGCCGTATCTTCTACAACCAGGCGAACCTGTCGGCCAAGGGCATCCCGCAAATCGCCGTGGTGATGGGTTCTTGCACGGCGGGCGGCGCGTATGTACCGGCCATGAGCGACGAATCGATCATCGTCAAGGAGCAGGGCACGATTTTCCTTGGCGGCCCGCCACTGGTGAAAGCGGCCACGGGCGAAGTGGTGACGGCCGAAGACCTGGGCGGCGGCGACGTGCATACGCGCTTGTCCGGCGTAGTCGACCACCTGGCGCAGAACGACTTGCACGCGCTGTCGCTGGCGCGCACCATCGTTTCTAACCTGAACCGCAGCAAGCCGCAGCAGATGGCGCTGCGCGAGTCCGTCGAGCCGGCATACCCGACGCAGGAACTGTATGGCGTGATCCCCGTCGATACGCGCAAACCCTTCGATGTGAGGGAAGTCATCGCGCGCATCGTCGACGGCAGCGATTTCGACGAATTCAAGGCCCGCTACGGCACCACCCTGATCTGCGGCTTTGCGCATATCTATGGCGTCAAAGTGGGCATCATCGCCAATAACGGCATCTTGTTCTCCGAATCGGCGCTGAAAGGCACGCATTTCATTGAACTGTGCTGCCAGCGCAAGATCCCCTTGGTCTTCCTGCAAAACATCACCGGATTCATGGTCGGCCGCAAGTACGAAAACGAGGGCATCGCCCGCAATGGCGCCAAGATGGTGACGGCCGTGGCCACGGCGGCCGTGCCAAAATTCACGGTGATCATCGGCGGCAGCTTCGGCGCCGGCAACTACGGCATGTGCGGCCGCGCGTTTTCTCCCCGCTTCATGTGGATGTGGCCGAATGCGCGCATTTCCGTCATGGGCGGCGACCAGGCGGCGTCCGTGCTGGCCACGGTCAAGCGCGACGGCATCGAGGGCAAGGGCGGCGAGTGGAGCGCGGAAGAAGAAGCCGCCTTCAAGCAGCCGATCAAGGATCAATACGAACACCAGGGCCACCCGTACTACGCCACCGCGCGCCTGTGGGACGATGGCGTGATCGACCCGGCCGACACCCGCATGGTGCTGGGCCTGGGCCTGTCGGCCGCCTTGAACGCGGAAATCCCGGACACGAAGTTCGGCGTGTTTCGTATGTAAGCGGCATTCAGGGAGAAAAGAATGGAATTTGAAACCTTAAAGCTGGTCATCGAGGGCAATGTCGCCACCGTGACCCTGAACCGCCCGGATGTGCGCAATGCCTTCAACGAGACGACGATCGCCGAACTGGCGCGCGCCTTCGAGGGCCTGGGACGCAGCGAGATGGTGCGCGCCATCGTGCTGGCGGCGAACGGCGCGGCCTTTTGCGCCGGCGCGGACTTGCACTGGATGAAGAAGATGGCCGGCTACACGCATGCCGAAAACCAGGCCGACGCGCTGCAACTGGCGCAGATGCTGCGCACGATTTACCTGTGTCCCAAGCCCGTGGTGGCAAAGATCCAGGGCGACTGCTATGCGGGTGGCATGGGCCTGGTCGCCGCATGCGATATCATTCTGGTTGCGGAAGACGTGCATTTCTGCCTGAGCGAAGTGCGGCTGGGACTGATCCCGGCCACTATTTCACCGTATGTCATCAAGGCCATGGGCGAAAACGCGGCACGCCGCTATTGCCTGACCGCCGAGCGATTCTCCGCCCACGAAGCGCTGCGCATCGGCTTTGCCCACGAGGTAGTCGCAGCAAACGCACTGGACGCGAAAACTTTTGACGTGCTGAAAGCGCTGACGGGCAACAGCCCGCACGCCGTGGCGCAAGCGAAAACGCTGGTGCGCGAGATCGCCGGCCAGCCGGTCGACGACGCGCTGCTGGCCGATACCGCCGAGCGCATCGCGCAGATCCGCGCCTCGGAGCAGGGACGCGAAGGCGTGCAATCCTTCCTCGACAAGCGCAAGCCGAGTTGGCTCATGGGCTAGCAATATCATTGGAGCAGTTTTGAAAGCAGAAAAACAATCGGGCTGGGTCGAACGCAGTCTGCGCAGCGTGTGGCACCCTTGCACGCAAATGCAGCATCACGCGCATGGCAACAACAGCGTTCCGCTCATCCCCGTCAGCCACGGCCGCGGCGCCTGGCTGTACGACCACGAAGGCCGACGCTACCTGGACGCCATCAGCTCCTGGTGGGTGAACCTGTTCGGCCATGCCAATCCGCGCATCAATGCGGAACTGAAGGACCAACTGGACCGCCTGGAACACGCCATGCTGGCCGGGTTCACGCATGAACCGGTGGTCGAACTGTCGGAAAAGCTCTCCGCGCTCACCAACGGCGTGCTCGGTCACAGCTTTTACGCCTCCGACGGGGCATCGGCCGTGGAAATCGCCCTGAAAATGAGCTTTCACGCCTGGCGCAACAGTGGCAAAAGTGAAAAGCAGGAATTCGTCTGCCTGAAAGGCAGCTACCACGGCGAAACCATCGGCGCGCTGGCCGTGACCGATGTCGCCCTGTTCAAGGATGCCTATGGCCCCTTGCTGCGCGCCTCGCAGACGGTGATGTCGCCCGACTTCCGCCAGGCAGTCGAAGGCGAATCGGCGCAAGACGTGGCGCGCCGCGCCGCCTTTGAAGTGGAACGGCTTTTCCAGCAGAAGGCCGACAAAATCGCCGCCATCATCATCGAGCCGCTGGTGCAGTGCGCCACCGGCATGGCCATGCACGACCCCTTGTACCTGTCGCTGGTGCGCGCCCTGTGCGACCGCTATCAAGTCCACTTGATCCTCGATGAAATCGCCGTCGGCTGCGGCCGCACGGGCACCTTCTTCGCCTGCGAACAGGCCGGCATCTGGCCCGACTTCGTCTGCCTGTCGAAGGGCATCAGCGGCGGCTACCTGCCTTTATCGCTGGTGATGACGCGCGAAGACATCTACCAGGCGTTCTACAGTACCGACGTGCGGCGCGGCTTTTTGCATTCGCACTCGTACACGGGCAACCCGCTGGCCTGCCGCGCGGCGCTGGCGACCCTGTCGATTTTCGCGGAAGACGATGTGCTGGTGGCCAACCGGGAACGCGCCGCCAAGATCACGCGCGCCCTGGCGCCGCTGGCGCAGCATGAAAAAGTAAAACACTTCCGCCAGCACGGCATGATCTGGGCCTTTGACGCCATCGATGCGGCGCCCGATTTTTCGCGCCGCTTCTTCAGCACGGCGCTGGAACATGAACTCCTGATGCGCCCCATCGGTTCCACCGTCTACCTGATGCCGCCATACATCCTCGACGACGCAGAAATCGCAGGCCTGGGCCAGCAGACGCTGGCCGTCTTCAACACAGTCATCGGAGCCTGAGGTGGAACTGATCGCGCGATTACAACAGCAACTGCAAGGGCTGGAGGAGCGCAGCCTGATCCGCCGCCGCCGCACCGTCGACACGCCGTGCGCGCCGCGCCTGACGGTGGACGGACGCGACATGCTGGCCTTTTGCAGCAATGACTACCTGGGCCTGGCGTCGCATCCGCGCATCGTGGACGCGCTGAAAGAGGGCGCCGACCTGTATGGCGCCGGCAGCGGCGCTTCGCACCTGATCAGTGGCCATAGCCGCGCCCACGCGCAGCTTGAAGAACGCCTGGCCGATTTCGTCGGCGCCAACCTGGAACAGGCGCGCGCCCTGTATTTCTGCACCGGCTACATGGCTAATTTAGCTGTGCTGACGGCCCTGGCCGCCGGTGATGCCGACGCCGAAATCTTCTCGGAAGCGCTGAACCACGCCTCGCTGATTGACGGCACGCGCCTGGCCCGCGTCAAGACGCGCGTGTATCCGCATGCGGACCTGGACGCGCTGGCGGCCCTGCTGGCGGCCAGCACGGCGATGACCAAGATCGTCGTCACGGACAGCATCTTCAGCATGGATGGCGACCTGGCGCCGCTGCCCGCGCTGCTGGCCCTGTGCGAGCAGCACGGCGCTTGGCTGGTGGTCGACGACGCGCACGGCTTCGGCGCCCTGGGCCAGAACGGCCGTGGCGCGCTCGAACACTTCGACCTGCAGTCGCCGTACTTGGTGTACGTGGGCACCTTGGGCAAATCGGCTGGCGTGGGCGGCGCCTTTGTTTGCGCGCATGAAGCCGTGATCGAAACGCTGATCCAGAAGGCGCGTCCGTACATCTTCACCACGGCGGCGGCGCCGGCGCTGGCGCATGCGCTCTTGGCCAGCCTGGACATCATCGCCGGTGACGAAGGAAAACAACGCCGGGTGCACCTGGCGGCGCTGGTGGCGCAATGGAACGAGGGCCTGCAGCTGCAACGCTGGCAAGCCTTGCCGTCGCTCTCCGCCATCCAGCCCGTCATCATCGGCGAAAACGCGGAAATGATGGGCATCGCCGCCCAACTCTACCAGCAGGGGCTGTGGGTCGGTGCGATCCGCCCGCCCACCGTGCCAGCGGGATCGGCGCGCCTGCGCGTGACCCTGTCGGCCGGCCACACGGCGCAGGAAGTGGCGCAATTGATCAATGCAGTCAACACCTTGGAAAGGACTCGCCATGAGCCTTGATGATCCTGTCCTGGCAGAAGTGACAGCTGTACCGGCCGTGCGGCCGGCACCCGCTGCCACCGGCCTGCCATCTCGCTTTGCCTGTTTCGTCACCGGTACCGACACGGAAATCGGCAAGACCCTGACGTCGTCGGCCCTGCTGCACGCGCTGGTCGCGCGCGGCGTGCGCGCCTGCGGCATGAAGCCCGTGGCCGCCGGCGCCGAGATGCGCGACGGCGAGCTGCATAATGAAGACGCCGACAGCCTGATCGCCGCCGGCAACGTCACCATGCTGCGCAGCCTGACCACGCCCTACATGCTGAAGGAACCGGCCGCGCCGCACATCGCCGCCGCTCTCGAAGGCGTGTGTATCGAATCGGTGCCAATTCTTGCCGCCTATCTGGAAATCGCCGCCGCCTCGGACGCCGTCGTGGTCGAAGGCGTGGGCGGTTTCCGCGTGCCGCTGTCGGCCGGTTTCGACTCGGCCGACCTGGCGCAGCAGCTCGATTTGCCCGTGATCCTGGTAGTCGGCATGCGCCTCGGTTGCATCAGCCAGGCCTTGCTGACGGTGGAAGCCATCGAAGCGCGTGGCCTGACGGTGATCGGCTGGGTCGCCAACACCCTGGAAGAGGAAATGCGCTTCCTCGACGAAAATATCGATGCATTGATCGAGCGCATCCCGGCGCCGCTGCTGGGCAAGGTGCCGCGCCTGACGCAGCCCGGTGCAGAAGCGGCGGCGGCGTATCTCGATTTCACCGGCTTGCCCAACTGGCCGGCGCAACATCCGCACAATTAAACCGAACAATTAAACGTATTCAAAAATAGAAACGAAGGAATCACATGTCTCACGTCCAAGAAGCAGCAAAAACCGTCGAACTGCACCGCCCTGCGGCGCGCATCACCGTGCCGGAAGCGGCCACCTGGCCCGTTGCCGATGTGTTGGCCCTGTTCGACCTGCCTTTCAATGACCTGATGTTCAAGGCCCAGCAAACCCACCGCATCAACTTCCCCGACGGCGACGTGGAACTGGCCACCTTGTTGTCGATCAAGACGGGCGGCTGCGAGGAAGACTGCGGCTACTGCCCGCAGGCGGCCCGCTACGACACGGGCGTGGAAGCGAAGAAAATCCTCGACATCGACACGGTGCTCGACGCGGCCCGCCAGGCGAAAGCCAACGGCGCCACGCGCTTCTGCATGGGCGCCGCCTGGCGCAGCCCGAAAGAGCGCGACATGGAAAAAGTCGAAGAGATGGTGACCAAGGTCAAGGCGCTGGGCCTGGAAACATGCGCTACTTTGGGCATGCTGGAAGAGGGACAAGCGGACCGCCTGAAAAACGCGGGCCTCGACTTCTACAACCATAACCTGGACACGGCGCCCGAGTTCTACGACAACGTCATCTCCACGCGCGAATACCAGGACCGCCTGGACACTTTGGGCCGCTTGCGCGAAGCCGGCTTGAAAGTGTGCTGCGGCGGCATCGTCGGCATGGGTGAAACGCGTCTGCAGCGCGCCGGCCTGATCGCCCAGCTGGCCAATTTGAATCCGTACCCGGAATCGGTGCCCGTCAACCACCTGGTGCAGGTGGAAGGCACGCCTTTATATGGCCTGGAAGCGCTCGACCCGTTCGAATTCGTGCGCACCATTGCCGTGGCCCGCATCACCATGCCGAAAGCGCGCGTGCGTTTGTCCGCGGGCCGGCGCCAGATGGGCGAAGCCGTGCAAGCCATGTGCTTCCTGGCTGGCGCCAATTCCATCTTCTACGGCGACAAGCTGCTCACCACCGACAACCCGGAAGCGGAAGACGACCGCACCCTGCTGGGTAAACTGGGCTTGCAGACGCGTGGCGCCATGCTCGACTCGGTACAGAAAGAGAAGTGCGGCTGCTGATCCAGCCCCCGGGATGCGCCCCGCCAGGGCGCATCCCCTCCCAGCGACACCTCAGATAAAAAACTTCCAGCCACGAGCTGCAAAGAGAGAGACCATGTTCACTAAAATCCTGATCGCCAACCGCGGCGAAATCGCTTGCCGTGTCGCCGCTACCGCGCGCCGCATGGGCATCCAGACCGTCGCCGTGTATTCGGAAGCGGACGCCAACGCCAAGCACGTCGCCGTGTGCGACGAAGCCGTCTTGATCGGCCCCGCGCCGGCCAAGGAAAGCTATCTGTGCGGCGACAAGATCATCGCGGTGGCGCTGGCGACAGGTGCGCAGGCGATCCACCCCGGCTATGGCTTCCTGTCCGAAAATGCCGATTTCGCCGACGCCTGCCAGGCTGCAGGTCTGGTCTTCATCGGCCCGCCAGCGTCCGCCATGCGCGCCATGGGTTCCAAATCGGCCGCCAAGTCGCTGATGGAAAAGGCGAATGTACCGCTGGTGCCCGGCTACCACGGCGAAGAACAGGATGCCGACTTCCTGCACGGACAAGCCGACAAGATCGGCTACCCGGTCCTGCTGAAGGCCTCCGCTGGCGGCGGCGGCAAGGGCATGCGCGTCATCGAGCACTCCGCCGACTTCAAGGCTGCGCTGGCCTCGTGCAAGCGCGAAGCGATCAGCTCTTTCGGCGACGACAAGGTGCTGGCCGAAAAATACCTGTCGCGTCCGCGGCATATCGAAATCCAAGTGTTTGCCGACACGCTCGGCAACTGCATCTATTTGTTCGAGCGCGATTGCTCGGTGCAGCGCCGTCATCAAAAAGTGCTGGAAGAAGCGCCGGCGCCGGGCATGCCGTTTGAGCGCCGCGCCGCCATGGGCGAGGCGGCCGTCGCCGCCGCCAAAGCTGTCGGCTATGTGGGCGCGGGCACGGTGGAATTCATCGCCAACCAGGATGGCTCGTTCTACTTCATGGAGATGAACACGCGCTTGCAGGTCGAGCATCCGGTGACGGAAATGATCACCGGCACCGATCTGGTGGAGTGGCAGTTGCGCGTCGCCTTTGGCGAGCCGCTGCCGAAAAAACAGAGCGAACTGACGATCCACGGCCACGCCATCGAGGCACGCATCTATGCGGAAAACCCGGAGAAGGGCTTTTTGCCATCGATAGGCACCCTGCGCCACATGCAGTCGCCTTCCGCCGTGACGTTCGAGCTGGGTGGCACGCTGGTTCCGGCCGCCGTGCGCATCGATTCGGGCGTGCGCGAGGGTGACGCCATTTCACCGTTCTACGACCCGATGATCGCCAAGCTGATCGTCTGGGGCGCGGACCGCCGCGTAGCGCTGTCGCGCATGGCGCAGGCGCTGGCCGAATACCAGATCGTCGGCCTGGCCAGCAATATCGCCTTTTTGAAACGCCTGGTCGAAGGCCAGGCATTTGCCAGCGCCGATCTCGATACGGGTTTGATCGAGCGCAATCAAGACACGCTGTTCCCCGCCCTGCAGGCGGCGCCCGACACGGCCCTGGCGCTGGCGTCCGTGGCCCTGCTGCTGGAAGAAAAAGCGGCGGCGGAAACGCAATCGACCCACCGCGCCGACCCGTGGGGCAATGCCCTGGGCTGGCGTTTGAACAGCACCCTGGGACGCAGCCTGGCGTTTGCCGATGAATTCGCGCTGGCCAGCGACCGCAAGGCTTACATAACACGCATCGCCTACCAGACGGATGGCTGGCTGTTCAACGGCCAGCCCCTGACGTTGACGGCGCGCAAAGGCAACGAGCTGCACATCAAGCTCGGTGAGCGTGCCGTGCACGGCACGGTGCTGCGCGACGGGGAACAGTTCCACGTGTTCACCCACGGCTTGCACACCACCTTGCATTACAGCGATCCGATGGCGCACGCGGGCGAAGTGGAAGCGGAAGGCGGGCGCCTGACGGCACCGATGCCGGGCAAGGTCGTCGCCGTGCTGGTAAACAAGGGCCAGGATGTCAAAAAGGGCGAGCCTTTGGTCATCATGGAAGCGATGAAGATGGAGCACACCATCGCCGCGCCGCACGATGGCCTGGTGGAAGACGTGCTGTACGCCGTCGGTGACCAGGTGGCCGACGGCGCGCCGCTGCTGGCCTTCAAGGCCGCCGCATAGAGGCGGCCACGATGCGCATCCTTTTACAACGTTCGGACGCCAAGGAAGCGGCGTGGATCGCCGATTTCAAGGATTTGCTGCCCGAAGCGGAAATTGTCTTCTGGCGCGAAAGCGCCACGTTCGCGCCATGCGACTACGCCGTCGTGTGGCAGCCGCCCGCAGCCATGCTGCCGGCATTGCGCGAAGTCAAAGCCATCTTCAACACGGGTGCCGGCGTGGACGCGCTCCTGAAATTTGGCGAGGCGCTGTCCGCCCACGTGCCGCTGGTGCGCCTGGACGACGCGGGCATGGGCGTGCAGATGGCCGAATACGTGAGCCACGCCGTGCTACGCCACTTCCGCCGGCTCGACGACTACGAGGCGCAAGGCCGCGCCGGCATCTGGCAGCCGCTGCCCGCGTTCGACAAGGCGGATTTCCCCGTCGGCGTACTGGGCATGGGTGTGCTGAGCACGCGCGTGCTGCAAGCGCTGGCGCAGTTCGAGTTTCCCCTGCGCGGCTGGAGCCGCAGCCAGAAACAGCTCGATGGCGTGCAGTGCTACGCAGGCGAAGAGGGACTCGAAGAATTTTTGCGCAACACGCGCGTGCTGGTGTGCATGCTGCCGCTCACGCCAGAGACGCACAACCTGCTCGACCGCACGCGCCTGTCGATGCTGCTGCCGGGCGCCTATGTCATCAACGTGGCGCGCGGCGCGCATCTCGCCGAACCGGATTTGCTGACCCTGATCCGATCAGGGCATATCGCCGGGGCGACACTCGATGTGTTCCGCAACGAGCCGCTACCGCAGCAGCACCCGTTCTGGCAAGAACCGCGCATCACCATCACGCCGCATATTTCGGCCGCCACCCTGCGCCGCGAAAGCGTGGCGCAAATCGCCGCCAAGATGCGCCGCCTGCACGCCGGAGACTCTGTCGCCGGCATCGTCAACCGTTTGCAAGGATATTGAAATGAACGCTCAAGCCAGTTTGCCCAAGCAAGTGAAGATCGTCGAAGTGGGTCCGCGCGACGGCCTGCAAAACGAAAAGGACACCATCAGCGCCGCCGTCAAGATCGAACTGGTCGACCGATTGACGCAGGCGGGCTTCGTCAATATCGAGGCGGCGTCCTTCGTCTCGCCGAAATGGGTGCCGCAAATGGCCACCAGCGCAGAAGTGATGGAAAAGATCGCGCGCCGCGCTGGCACCCTGTATTCGGCGCTGACGCCGAACATGCAGGGTTTCGATGCCGCGCTGGCGGCGCAGGCCGATGAAGTGGTGATTTTCGGTTCCGCCTCCGAGGCGTTCTCGCAAAAGAATATCAACTGCTCGATCGCCGAATCGATCGCCCGCTTCGAAGGCGTGGCCAAGGCGGCCAAGGAACACGGACTGCGCCTGCGCGGCAGCATCAGCTGTGCCTTCGGCTGCCCCTACCAGGGCGACGTGTCGCTGGACGCCGTGGCCGACGTGGTGGGGCGCATGCGCGACCTGGGCTGCGACGAAATCGACATCGCCGACACCATCGGCGTGGCCACGCCGCGCAAAACGCAGGCGGTGATGCAGCGCGCCATCGCGGCCTTCCACGTGGGCGGCCTGTCCGGCCACTTTCACGATACCTATGGCCAGGCGCTGGCAAATATCTACGCCAGCCTGGAGGTCGGCATTGCGATTTATCACTCGTCCGTCTCCGGCCTGGGCGGCTGCCCTTACGCCAAGGGCGCCACCGGCAATGTGGCCACCGAGGACGTGCTGTACATGATGCAGGGACTGGACATTGCCACCGGCATCGACCTGGACCTGGTGGTGGACGCGGGGCAATTCATTTCGCAGCAGCTGGGACGCAAGGGATCTAGCCGCGCCGGCAATGCCATCGCGGCGAAACGCGCAGGCTGAATAGGCAGGGCAGGGGCGTCGCGGCCCCTGCGGTGTGAATGCAGTGCTCCGCAGCATAGACGAAAAAAAACCCAAGAGCCTAAACTCTTGGGTTTTTTTCTACAAATTTGGTCGGAGTACAAGGATTCGAACCTTGGACCCCCTGGTCCCAAACCAGGTGCGCTACCGGGCTGCGCCACACTCCGAAGACCAAGATAATACAGGCCGTATCGACTTCGGTCAAGGGTCAGGTGAAACTCTGTGTAAATTATTTACGCGCGGCACTGGAACCCCTGTATTTTCAGCATGCATGAAATATGCGACACTCACTACGCAAGTTTTCCCGATCAGACATGAGGGCGACGACGGCAATGGATTTCAGTATCGAAAGAAACGGCGGAAGCGGCGCTGGCCAGTCCTTGCCGAACCGCCGCAGCATTGTGCTGGGCATAGCCGTGTCCTTGCTGCTGCATGGCGCCTTGATCTCTCTGTGGCGCCATGTGCAGCCGCCTGTCCCACAGGATACGGCGCCGCGCGTGGAGTCGATTGCCGTGTGGATACGTCCGCTGGCCGCCAAGCCTCCGCCGCCGCCAGTCGAAGTCGTCAAGCCGAAGCGCGAACCCAAGCCCATCAGCAAGCCGAAACTCGCCACGCCCCGGGAAACGCCGGCGGCCGCCACGCCGCCAGCATCCGGGCCGCAAGCCATCACGCTGACGCCCGCCGCACCGGCCACGCCGGCAGCCAGCCCGGATACCTTCACGCAAGAGACGCCAAAGTTCGACATGGAAGCGGCCAGGAAGACGGCGCGCAAGATGGCCGGCGAGCGCGATCCGGCCAAGGTGGGCACGGCCGTGGGGCAAATCCCCGACAAGCCGCTGCAAACGGAAACCCAGCTTGCGCGCGATATCGCGCAAGGCAAGCGCGGCGATTGCCGCAGCGCCTATGCAGGTGCGGGCTTGCTGGCGCCCGTGCTGATGTTGCTCGACAAAAAGAATAGCGGCTGCAAGTGGTAATGATTTAACAATGCGCCTATTTTGGGCGTGCCGGAGAAGTTATTCCTGCCCCTTCAACTGCAACGCCCGCTCATACAGGGCATTTTTCTTGCGGCCCGTGATTTGCGCCGTCAGGTTGGCCGCCTGCTTGACGCTGCACTCGGCCAATAAAATGTTCAGGATGCGCTCCGCTTCCACGTCTTCCGCGTCCTGCGCTTCGGTGGCACCTTCGAGCAGGACGACAAATTCTCCCTTTTCGCGGTGCGCGTCGGCGCGTATCCAGCTTTCCGCCTCAGACAGGGGGCAGCGGTGGATTTCCTCGAACATTTTCGTCAGTTCGCGCGCAAACACCACCTGGCGCGTGGGCTCGAACGCTTCCACCAGGGCCGTGGCGCAATCGAGGATGCGGTGCGGCGCTTCATAAAATACCATCGTCGCCGTCACGCCGCGCAGGCTGTGCAAGATGTTTTCGCGCTGCTTGGCCTTGGCCGGCAGGAAGCCGATAAAGTAAAACTGGTCATTCAATAGCCCGCTGGCGGAAATGGCCGTGATCGCCGCCGAGGGGCCGGGCAAGGGCAGCACGCGCAAGCCGGCCGCGCGCACGGCGTCGACGATGCGCGCGCCCGGGTCGGAGACGGCCGGCGTGCCCGCATCCGAGACGAGGGCGATGCGCTCGCCGGCGTGCAGGCGGGCAATCAGGGTTTGCGCCACTTCGCGCTCATTATGTTGATGCGCCGCAATCAATGGCTTGTTCAGGCCAAAGCGCGTCAGCAAGTGCGCCGTGTTGCGCGTATCTTCACAGGCGACAGCGTCGGCAAGGCTCAGCAAATGCAGCGCGCGCAGGCTGATATCGGTCACATTGCCGATCGGCGTGGCCACTATATACAATGTTGCGATAGGATAGACCTGGTGCGCCGCCTCTGTCATGATGGGCAGGCTGGCGATGGAACTGATTTCTTGTACGGTCATTTTGGAGGTTAAATGCTTGCTAATAGTGTGAAGTTACTGCTTGTTTGTGCCGCGACCGGCATGCTGAGCGCTTGCAGCACGCCTTGCGACGCGCCCGGGCAATTGTGCGCGCCTATTGAATCTAACACAAGGGCGCTGCCGCCACCGACGCCGCTGCCCGTGCCGCCCAAGCCGCAACCGCCGGAACCGGTGACGTTTGCCGTGGCCGTGCCCGATATTACCGCGTATGACGGGAACGGTGCCCCGCTGGCGCCCATCACCACCAAGCCGGCAACCGGCACGCCACTCGACATGCCGGCGGCCACGGCGCCGGCGCCCGCCGATGGCAAGGTCCACCACATCGGCCTGCTGCTGCCGTTGCGCTCGGCTTCCCTGGGCCCGGCCGCCGAATTGCTGCGCGTCGGCTTCATGGCCGCGTATGAGCGCGACCGTAGCGGCTTTGAAGTGACGGTGATCGACACGGGCGATGGCAGCAGCGACGTGCTGAACAAGTTTGCGCAAGCGCAAGAGGAACAGGACGTCGTCGTGGGGCCTTTGTCGCGCTCGGCCGTGACAGCCGTGGCAAACAGCGATCTGGTGCGCAAGCCGACGATCGCCCTGAACCACCCGGACAACCGCGGCGAGGCGCGCTTGCCGGCCAAGTTGCTGGTGATGGGACTGTCGATCGAGGCCGAAGCACGCCAGGTCGCCGCCTGGGCCGCCAGCGAACAGCCTGGCGCCAGCGCGCTGATCCTGTCGGCCGGTTCGCCCTCGCAGCGCCGCATCAGCGCCGCCTTCAAGCAGGAATGGCTGCGCCAGGGTGGCAAGATCGAGACGATGGACTTGACGGCCACGAATGGCTACCTGAACGATGCCGAGCTGGTGCAGCTGCGCGCGCGCCTGGCCGCGACACCGCCGGGCCTGCTGTTTGCCGCGCTCGACGCCGACCAGGCGCGCCAGCTGCGCGTGGCCATCGGCAGCGACTTGCCCCTGTATGGCACCTCGTCATTGAATCCCGGCGCCGGGCGCGGTGCCAGCGGCCCTGAGCTCGACGGCGTGCGCCTGCTGGACCTGCCTTGGCAAGTGCAGCGCGAGCATCCGCAAGTGATGGTGTATCCCCAGCCGCCGCAGCCAGGCGACGCCCGCCTGACGGCGGATATGGAACGCCTGTACGCGCTGGGCATCGATGCCTTCCGCGTGGCGCGCGAAGTGGCGCTGCGCCCGAACGCGCCGTTCACGCTCGATGGCGTGACGGGCCGCCTGGCCGTACGGTTTGAGCATGATCAAAGCGTATTCGAACGCACGGAACAGGCCGCCAGCTACCAGCAGGGCGTGCTGGGCACCTGGCCACCGGCCGCGCCCACGCCTGTCGCCTTGCCACCCGCCCAATAAGGACACGCCATGCCGCCCCTGCCGTTCCAGAATAAGCAGGCACGGGGGCGGCAGGGGGAAGACGATGCGCTCGCGTATCTGTTGCTGCAAGGCTTGGTGCTGTTGCAACGCAACTATCTGTGCAAGGGTGGCGAGCTGGACCTGATCATGCGCGATGGCGCGTCAGTCGTCTTCGTCGAAGTGCGGCTACGCAGCGGTGCAGCCTTCGGCGGCGCCCTGGCCAGCATCACGCCCGCCAAACAGCGGCGCATGGCGGTCGCCGCGCAAACCTGGCTGCTGGCACAAAAAACCGTGCCGCCCTGCCGCTTCGACGCACTCGCCATCGATGGCGGGCGCATCAGCTGGCTGAAGAACATCCTCGATATGTAAGCATTTTTAACAGTGCTTGTCCGCCACGCCGCGCGCCTGCACTATAATCGGCAGACTATGAATAATCAACGCATCCTCTCGCACTTCCACGAAAGTGCCGAACTCAAGATTCAGGCCGCTACCGTACTGGCGCATCCCATTGCGCAGGCGATCGACCTGATGTTTTATGCATTGTCCAACGGCAACAAGATTCTGGCGTGCGGCAACGGCGGTTCCGCCGCCGACTGCCAGCATTTCGCAGCCGAGCTGGTGGGACGCTTCGAACGCGAGCGCTTTCCGCTGCCGGCCCTGGCGCTGACGACGGATACCTCGATCCTGACGGCCGTGGCCAACGACTACAGCTACCGCGAGATTTTCTCGAAGCAGGTGCAAGCGTTCGGCCAGGCCGGTGACATCCTGCTGGCCATCTCCACGTCGGGCAATTCAGCCAACGTGATGGCCGCCGTGGAAGCGGCGCTCGAGCGCGAAATGCGCGTCGTGGCGCTGACGGGCAAGGACGGCGGCGCCATCGGCAAGATGCTGACGGACGCCGACGTGCATATCTGCGTGCCGGCCGAGCGCACGGCGCGCATCCAGGAAGTCCACCTGACCACCATACATTGCATCTGCGACGGCATCGACGTCGCGCTATTCGGAGGAGACGTGAATGACTAAATTCGGTACTGGCCCAGGCTGGAAACGCGTACAACGCCCACTGGCCACCGCACTCTTGTGCGGCGCCATGCTCACCTCGCTCACCGGCTGCATCGAACTGATGGTCGGCGGCGCAGTGATGGGCGGCGTCGCCGCAGCAGACCGCCGCACCCTGGGCGCCCAGACCGAAGACAAGTCGATCGCCCTCAAAGGCGAGTCGCGCATCCCTTCCATCGTCGGCGATGCGGGCCATGTGAACGTCACCAGCTTCAACCGCCGCGTCCTGCTGACGGGCGAAGTGCGCGATGATGCGATGAAAAATGCCGTCGAGCGCGAAGTGCGCAATATCGAAGGCGTGGAATCGGTGGCCAATGAACTGATCGTCGCCGGCCCGGCCAGCTACACCTCGCGCTCGAACGACGCGCTGATCACCACCAAGGTCAAGGCCAGCCTGGTGGACATGAAAACCATCTCGGCGGCCTCGTTCAAGGTCGTCACGGAAAACGCCACCGTCTTCCTGATGGGCCGAGTCACTCAGCGCGAAGGCACGGTCGCGGCCGACGTGGCGCGCGGCGTGGGCGGCGTGCAGAAAGTGGTCAAGCTGTTCGACTACATTTCGGAAGCGGAACTGAAGCAATTGCAGCCGGACCCGGCACCGGCCCGCGTCAACAACGCCGGCGGACAGTAAAACCCCTGGGCCGCGCACAGAACGATGGGGCTATAATGGCCCCATCGTTACGTTATCTGATGTGAAAACTATGTCAACATCGACTGCCAAATCCCGGATCAAGCCAGCCCTGATCGCCGTCTTCGTGGCGGGCGTGGCGGCGGCAGCCTATCTGTCGCTGAATGACAAGCAAAGCGCGCCGGACGTGACCTTCCACGGTATCCATGGCGAGAAAATCACCTCGGCCAGCCTGCGCGGCAAGGTCGTGATGGTCAATTTCTGGGCTACCTCGTGCACCACGTGCGTGGCGGAAATGCCGGACATGGTCGACACCTACAACAAGTACAAGGGGCAGGGCCTGGAATTCGTGGCCGTGGCCATGAAATACGATCCGGCCAACTACGTGCTGAACTTCGCCGAAACGCGCCAGCTGCCGTTCAAGGTAGCGCTCGACGTGACGGGCGAAGCGGCCAAGGCCTACGGCGACGTGGCCCTCACGCCCACCACCTTCGTGCTCGACAAGCAGGGCAAGATCCTCAAGCGCTACGTGGGCAAGCCGGAATTTGCCGAATTGCACAAGTTGCTGGAAACAGCCATCGCCGGCTAAGACAGCACATAAACACGGTATAAAACCTTGTTGCCAGGTGTTGCCAATCTGTTATAACCTTCCCTTGCGTGATCCCATTCCCCTTGTGAAGGCCAGCCGTGCCCCTAGCCGCTCAATCGCTCGACCCGCAACAGCTCAAAGCCTGGCTGCTCGCCGCCGGCAACAAGGACGCCACCGCGTTCCGCCAGCTATATATCTCCACCTCATCGAAACTGTTTGGCTTCGCGCTGCGTATATTGCATAAGCAAGAGCTTGCTGAAGAAGCCTTGCAAGAGGGTTTCGTCGCCATCTGGAACAACGCCGCCACCTACCAGAGCCATCTGGCGGCGCCGATGACGTGGATGGCCACCATCGTGCGCAACAAGGCGTTCGATGTGCTGCGGCGCAGCGACGATACCGTGGAAATCGATGCCGAACAGTTTGATAGCGAAGTCATGAATGCACTCCGAGACCCCCAGGCCACGCCCATCGAATCACTGCAACTGAGCAGTGACGCCAAGGCGCTGGCGTTTTGCATGTCCGCCCTGGAAGGGCTGCACCGGCAGGTGGTCGCCCTGGCGTTCTATCATGACTTGTCGCACAGCGAAGTGGCGCAGCAGATGTCGCTGCCGATCGGCACCGTGAAGACCTGGATACGTCGCAGCCTGGAACGGCTGCGCACGTGCCTGGCAAAACGGGAGGCATCATGAATATCCGCGGCAATGACGTGCTGCGCCAGAAACTGGCATCCGAATACGTGCTGGGCACCCTGCAAGGGGGCGCGCGGCGGCGTTTCGAAGGCTGGCTGCACAACGACGCCGACTTGCGCAATATCACGGCCGAATGGCGCCAGCGTTTGGAACCGATGGCGGAATTCGCCACGCCCGTGGCGCCGCCCAAGCGCGTCTGGCAACAGATCGAGCAGCGCTTGCACCTGGCGCCGCAGGGCGGCTGGTCTGTGTTCCGCGATGCGCTGTCGTTCTGGCGTGCTCTGGGCATGGCTTCGAGCGCCATCGCCGCACTGCTGGTGATCGTCGTGGCCACGCGCGTGATGGACGCACCGCAAATCAGCTATGTGGCCAGCCTGACGGACGAGAAAGCGCAAACGGCCCTGTTGCTGACGGCCGACAACCGCCACGGCGCGCTTGAGGTGCGCATGGTGGGCAACGCGCCCGTGCCTGCTGATCGCGACCTGGAACTGTGGGCCGTGCCGAAGAGCGGCAACCCCCGCTCCTTGGGCTTGCTGGCCGACAAGGGCAACGTGAAACTGGCCCTGTCGCAGCGCGCCATCGGCAACGACGTGGCCTTGCTGGCCGTCACCCTGGAACCAAAAGGCGGTTCGCCCAATCCGAACGGACCGACGGGACCGGTTTTGTATAAAGGTAACTGGGTAAAAATGTAAGCCTATTTGGGATACAGGATCATCTGCGTGCAGCGGAACAGGGCAATCGTCTTGCCCGTTTCCTTGTTTTTCACCACGGCATCCCACACTTGCGTGTTGCGGCCCTTGTGCTCGACTTTCGCCGTGCAGGTGAGCGTGCCTTCGCGGACCGTGCCCAAGTGGTTCGATTTCAACTCGATGGTGGTGAAATTGTTCGCGCCCTCGGGCAGGTTGACGATGCAGCCGTAGCCGGACGCCGTATCGGCCAGGGTCACCACGCTGCCCGCGTGCAGATAGCCATTCGGCGCCAGCAGATGTGGCAGCACGGGCAATTCCGCCGTCAGCTGGCCGTCGCCCACGGCCGTGATGACGATGCCCAGGTGACCGGGCAGGCGGCCTGTGCCGCGTTCATTCAACAGTGCTACGGTGATCTCGGGATTGCTCATGCTGGTCCTTGTGCGGGTGAGTCCGGACAGCAGATCTGCCGGAAAATACTATGATGATAGCAACTTTCCCCGCATCGGTTTGGCAAGCGCTTATTTCCCGCGACGCCGCCGTTTCCACCATACCAGGGTGCCCGTCAGCAGGAACAGCAAGGGCATCAAGCCAAAGACGGTAATGAAGGTGCGCCCGGCCACGCCAAACGCCTGGCCCGAATGCAGGGGGAATTGCCAGCCCAGGAAACGCTCGCCATACGGGGCCGTGAACGGATCGCGTATGCGCAGGGGCAAGCCGCTGCGCGCGTCCAGCGTCAGGCGCGTGGCGCCGTCGCCGTGGGCGATTTCACCAGGCTGGCGCACGCGGATCTCGTACGGCTGGTCCTGTTTCGCCGGCAGCACAAGGCGCGACACGCGCGCCTGCGGATACAGCAGCTGCGCGGCGGCCATGGCCTGGCCCGCATCGAGCAGGGCGCCATCCTGTGCCACATTTTTCAGTTTTGCCGTGTCCGGCACCGTCGACACCAGGTCCACCAGCGGCACCACCAGTTGCGGCAAATTGAAATACATGCCGGAAAAGGCGATCACGACCAGCACGGGCGCGGCAAAGAAGCCAGCCGCCTTGTGAAACGTATAGTGGAAGCGCGGCCAGGAGCCGCCATGCGACACCGTCAGCGCGCGCCGGATGGCCGACCACTGCAGGCGCGGCCACCACAGGTAGATGCCGCTCAAGGCCATCAGCAGCAAGGCTACGCCAGAGATCCCCGTGATGGTCTTGCCCACGTCGCCCGACAATAAATAGCGGTGCAAATGAAACATGCCCGACATCAGCAACGGGCGCGTGAGGCCGAAACGGCCCCAGTCGCGCTCGCCTTTGACTTGCAAGGTGTAGGGGTCGACCATCACCTGGCGCACGATGGCCTGGCTGAAGGTGGACGGCTTGCCTGGCTGGCGGTACGAGGCCACGTACACGTCGCGCGCATCGGCGGGCGGATTGAGCTGGGCCGGCTTGCCGTAAGCGGGATCGGCCGCGAGAGTGTCCACCACCGCCTGCAAGGTGCGCGGCGTCACCTGGAATACCTGGCCAGGCGCGGGCGTGCTCGCCTGCAACAGAGTGGGATTGAGCCAGGCATCGAGCTCCGGCATCCAGGCGATGGCGGAACCCGTCAGGCCCAGCAGGACGAACAGGGCGCCAAACCACAGCCCCGCGTACAGGTGCAGTTTGCTGATCAACCATTTGCTGGGGCGTTGCGACATGGAAACTCTGGGAAACAGGGCTGCGGAACGATAGCATGAAAGACAGGCACAATCGGCCTCACAGCAAATAACACGCTCACGATGACGTCGGAATAGGGTAGAAACGAGCGTTTCGGCACCATAGTCGAGCGCATCAGCATCGCGGGGTCATGTTGCATGGCATACACTTTCCCCTATACTTATCGAAAGGAAAACCATGACCCCTACCCGCTTCCTCGCCGTCACGCTGGGCCTGCTTAGCCCGCTGCTGCACCTGGGCGCCCACGCCGCCGATTTCACGGTAAGCAGCACCGACATCGCCCCTGGCCAGACCCTGGCGCCCGCGCAAGTGTTCCAGGGCTTCGGCTGCACGGGTGGCAACCTGGCGCCGCAATTGTCGTGGCACGGCGCGCCGGCCGGCACCAAAAGCTACGCCATCACCCTGTACGACCCGGATGCGCCCACGGGCAGCGGCTGGTGGCACTGGAGCGTGTTCAATCTGCCCGCCACGACCAGCTCCTTGCCTGCGGGAACAACGGCGGCTACCCTGCCAGCGGGCGCCGTGCAAGGACGCAACGATTACGGCGACAGCGCTTACGGTGGCGCCTGTCCGCCCCCTGGCGACAAGGTCCACCACTACCAGCTCACGGTGTGGGCCTTGAGCGTGGACAAGCTGCCGCTGGACCGGCAGGCGGAAGGCTTGCTGCTGCTGGACCGCCGCGATCCGCTGGCCGCGCGCGTGCAGCAAGTACTGCTGCTGGACCCGGGCGCCGACTGGAGCGTGGCCAAGGTGGCATCGAAACTGCATGTGGGCGCTTCCACCCTGCGCCGCCAGCTGGCCCTGGAACAGCGCCATTTCCGTGCCATCCTGGAAGACGTGCGCCTGGGACTGGCCTTGCAGGAATTGCAATCTGGCATCTTAAGCATCACCGACATCGCGGCCGCCTGCGGCTACGCCTCGCCATCGCGCTTCGCGGCCCGCTTCCGCCAGCACTACGGCCTGTCGCCGCGCGACTTGCGCGCCACCCTGTAAGCGCGCTCTAGCGCATATGACGCAACAAGCGCTGACAGCAAGGCGATTTTCTTGCTACTATGCGCCCATGTCTTCCCGCCATGCCAACCGCAAGCTTGCTCATCACGGTGCCGCCGCCCTCGCGCGCACGCCGTGGCGCCTGTGCGTGGCGCTGTTCAGTGCGCTGGCCCTCGTACTCCTGCTGTCGACGGCCGCTTCGCACCTGCACAAGACGACGCTCGACGCGGAAGAGTGCGCGCTGTGCGCCACGGTCATCGACAAGGTGGCCGATATCGCCGTGCCGCCGGCCATCACCGAGCCGCCCGCCCAGTTACTGCCCTACCGCTTGCTGGCCCTCTTGCCCGCCACCCTGGCGCCCGTCGCCGTCCTGGTCCTGCCGCCCGTGCGCGGCCCGCCTGCCGCCTCACTGTAGTTCCCACGCTGTTTTTCCTTTTTCAGGTTGCCCCTTGTCGCGCTTGCATGCGCGCCGGGCCGCCTGGCGTTGACTATTTTTGAGGTTTACCATGCAACATACTCCCCGCCTGAGCGCGCTGTCGCTCGCCCTTGCCAGCCTGTTTACTGTTTCCGCCCACGCCGCCGAAGCCACCACTGCCACCGCCACCGATGCTGCCCCACAAGACATGCAAAAAGTCGAAGTGACGTCCGCCCACTTGAAAAGCGCGCGCATCGAGCTGTCGCCGAAAGTCGGCACCACCATTTACAGCATCGACAGCCACATGGTCGACATGCTGGGCCAGGGCGACAACACGCCGTTCAATGAAGTGCTGCTGCGCCTGCCGGGCGTAGCGCAGGATTCGAAAGGCTCCGGCGCCCTGCACGTGCGCGACGACCATGCCAACGTGCAATACCGCATCAATGGCGTGCAATTACCGGAAAGCATCAGCGGCTTTGGCCAGTCGATCGACACGCGATTGATCGACAAGACGGATTTCATGACGGGCGCCTTGCCGGCCCAGTTCGGCCTGCGCACGGCGGGCATCGTCGATATTGAAACGAAGGAGGGCGGCATGACGCCTGGCGGGCGCATCGGCATCATGGTCGGCAGCCACGACCATGTGGAGCCGAGTGCCGAATTTTTCGGCAGCGTGGGCAAGTTCAATTACTACCTGTCCGGCAGCTACCTGGGCAATTCCCTGGCCGTGGAAAACCCGCAAGACACGCGCAGCGCCCTGCACGACAAGACGCGCCAGAACAAATCGTTCGGCAGCCTGTCGTATTTCCTTGATGACAATACGCGCCTGGGCGCCATGTTCGACACGTATAACGGCCGCTTCCAGATTCCGAACAACCCCAACCAGGCGCCCGCCTTCTCGCTCGATGGCCACAGCGATGCGCAGACGGGCACATCGACCTTGCCGTCATCGCAATTGAATGAAAATCAGCGCGAGGTGAACCGCTTCCTCGTGCTCTCGCTGCAAAAGAGCCTGGGCGACGTCAATTACCAGGTGTCCGCCTTCCACCAGTATTCGGAATTGCACTTCACGCCCGATGCCATTGGCGACCTGATCTACAACGGCGTGGCCTCGGATGCGCGCCGCGCGAACAGCGCCTCCGGTGCCCAGTTCGACATCAGCTACAAATTGCACCCGGACCATACCGTGCGCGCGGGCCTGGCCTACACGCGCCAGAAGACGAGCAGCGACAACACGGTAGCCGTCTTCCCGAGTATTGACGGCGCGCAAACCTCCAGCACGCCGATCAGCATTCTCGACAACAGCGGCAAGACAGGCACACTGGCCAGCTTTTACCTGCAGGATGAATGGCATATCAGCAAGCCCCTGACCCTGAACTATGGCGCCCGCTTCGACAAGGTCTCGGCCTACACGAGCGAGCAGCAATGGAGCCCGCGCGTCAACCTGGCGTATCAGATCGCACCGGGCACGGCCCTGCACGCCGGCTATTCGCGCTACTTCACGCCGCCGCCGCAGGAACTGGCGGCCCAGGGCAGCATCGACCTGTACGCGAACACGACGAATGCGCCGGAAATCGGCCAGTCGGACAACGTCAAGGCCGAGCGCACGCATTACTACGACGTGGGCATCAGCCACCAGCTGAGTTCGAAACTGACCGTGACGGCCGATGTGTACTATAAAAAGATCAGCAACCTGCTGGACGAAGGCCAGTTCGGCCAGGCGCTGATCCTGACGCCATTCAACTATGCGGACGGCTACGCCAAGGGCCTGGAATTGTCGGCCATCTACAGCGAGAAAAACTGGGGCCTGTTCTTCAATGCGAGCACGCAAAAGGCGCAGGGGCGCAACATCAATTCGGGACAGGCCCTGTTTGGTGCTGATGAGTTGAGCACCATCAGCAAGCATTATGTCTACCTCGATCATGACCAGAAATACACGCTGTCGGGCGGCGCTCATTATCACTTCGGCGATTCCCAAGTGAGCGCTGACTTCCTGTACGGCAGCGGCCTGCGCATGACGCCGGACGGCGGGGCACCGAATTCCGGCCATCTGCCCAGTTACTTCACCGTCAACACGGCGCTCACGCACACGTGGAAAAACACGCCCGTCGGCAAGGTGGAAGGACGGTTGGCCCTGATCAACCTGTTCGATAAGTCCTATCTGCTGCGCGACGGCTCCGGCGTGGGCGTGGGGGCGCCGCAGTACGGCGCCCGCCGCGGCCTGTACGCAAGTCTGTCCACAAGCTTTTAAAAGTTACGCGCGAAGACAGCGGCAGGGTGCAACGCCTGCCGCTGTCGGTTGCCGTCAGACATCAGCTATCAGCTATCGTCCCGCTAGGCGCGATGAAGCAAAAAAAAGCCGCCCGGCTCTGCAGCGGGCGGCTTCGATCTGCTGCAAGTAGCTTAAAAATTCAGCGCCGATTCCACGCCGGCGCTGTGCGCCTGTTCATCCGCATGGTACGAACTGCGCACCATGGCGCCCACCGCGGCGTGCGTGAAGCCCATTTTATAAGCTTCTTCTTCGAACATTTTGAACACGTCCGGGTGCACGTAGCGGCGCACGGGCAAGTGGCTGTTCGATGGCGCCAGATACTGGCCGATGGTCAGCATGTCGATGTCGTGCTGGCGCATGTCGCGCATGACTTGCAGGATTTCCTCGTCCGTCTCGCCCAGGCCCACCATGATGCCGGACTTGGTTTTCACGTCCGGGTACATGGCCTTGAAATCTTTCAGCAGTTTCAACGAGTGCATGTAGTCGGAGCCGGGACGCGCTTCCTTGTACAGGCGCGGCGCCGTTTCCAGGTTGTGGTTCATGACGTCAGGCAAGCCATCCTTGAACAGGTTCAAGGCTTTTTCCAGGCGGCCACGGAAGTCCGGCACCAGCACTTCGATGCGGGTATTCGGCGACAGGGCGCGCGTTTGCTGGATGCACTCGACGAAATGGCCCGCACCGCCGTCGCGCAAGTCATCGCGGTCGACGGAAGTGATGACGACGTAGTTCAAACGCAGCTTGGCGATGGTTTTCGACAGGTTGGCAGGCTCTTCCTTGTCCAGCGGATCAGGACGGCCATGGCCGACGTCGCAGAACGGGCAGCGGCGCGTGCACTTGTCGCCCATGATCATGAAGGTGGCCGTACCCTTGCCGAAGCATTCGCCGATGTTCGGGCAGCTGGCTTCCTCGCACACCGTCACGAGCTTGTTTTCGCGCAGGATGTCCTTGATTTCATAGAAGCGTGTCGATGCCGAGGCGGCCTTGACGCGGATCCAGTCCGGCTTTTTCAGGCGCTCGACTTGCTCGATCGGAATGATCTTGATCGGGATGCGCGACGTCTTGCTGGCGCCTTTTTGCTTTTCGCTCGGGTTGTAGGCGGGAGCGGCGGGGGCGGTGCTGGAAATGGTCTCAGAAGTCATGGCTGCAAGCCCTTGTCGGGCGAGTTGGTTTGTTTGCTCAGGCATCTGCTGCCTGAGGCGCGCCTGCGGCGCTGTTTACTTCGCTTACATCGAGTAATACGGTCAATGCATGGGCCAGGGCCCGCTGCACCTCGGCCAGCGGCGCCACGACGCCCATGCTGCGCATGTCCACCGTCTTCAGGCCGGAATAACCGCAAGGGTTAATCCAGGAAAACGGCGTCAGGTCCATCGCCACGTTGAGCGATACGCCATGGTAGGTGCAGCCGTTGCCGCGCACTTTCAAGCCCAGCGCGGCGATCTTCGCACCCTTGTCCGGCCCGCCGGCGATATAGATGCCAGGCGCGCCATCGATGCGCTCGCCTGCAAGATTATACGCCGCCAGCACGTTGATGATGGCTTGCTCGATTTTATGCACGAACTGGCGCGCATACAACTTGCCGCCCGGCTTGTTGCGGCGCAAGTCCATCAGCAGGTAAATCACCACCTGGCCGGGGCCGTGGAACGTCACTTCGCCGCCACGGTCGGTCTGCACCACGGGCACATTCTCTGCGCCCGCCAGTAAATGGCCGCGGTCGGCCGCCAGGCCCAGGGTGAACACGGGCGGATGCTCGACGATCCACAGTTCGTCGCGCGTGTCCGTCGTGCGCGCGTCGGTAAAGGCGCGCATGGCGGCAAAGGTCGGCTCGTAATCGACGCGGCCCAGCTCGCGGATCAGCGCCGCTTCGGTTCGGGTGGTGGTCATGACAGATTCAGTGCTCAAGCGGCGAAGCCGTGATTATAAGCCAGGCCGCCATTTCATTCAGCCCCGGGCGCCGGCAACAGCAGCAAGCTGCCCAATTTTTGCGCAGCGTGGCGCACCTGGGCCAGGCTCAGCGCCGTGTAGCCCAGCAACACGGCCGGCGCCAGCCTGGCGCTACGGCAAAAATCACCGAGCGGCTGCAGCGCCAGCCCCTCCTGCGCGGCGCGCGCGCAAAACGCCCGTTCGTCGCCATCCGGTGGCAGCCACAGCACGCAATGAAAGCCCGCCTGCTGGCCGGAAATCGTGTAACGACCAGGAGCGATCTGTTCGAGGCAGGCCAGCAGCAAGTCGCGCCGCTCCTTGTAGGCCAGGCGCGCCTGGCGCAAATGGCGCACAAAAGCGCCTTCCTCCATCCAGGCGGCCAGCGCCAGCTGCTCCGTCACGCCCACGGAGCGGCCCGTCAACTGCACGATGCGCAGCAGTTGCGGGCGCAAGGCAGGCGGCAGCACCATGAAGCCCACGCGCAGGCCGGCAAACAGGATCTTGTTAAAACTGCCACAGTAGATCACGCGCTGGTACTGGTCCAGCGCCTTCAGGGCCGCCAGCGGCGCGCTGTGGTAATTGAATTCGCTGTCGTAATCGTCTTCCACCACCCAGGCGCCGCTGTCATTCGCCCACTCCAGCAAGGCCAGGCGGCGCGTGACGGACATGGTCACGCCCAGCGGCGACTGGTGCGCCGGCGTCACATACGCGAGGCAGGCATCGGCGTGCGCGGCCAGTGCGGCGCAATCGATGCCCTCGGCGTCGACGGCAATATCCACGGACACGGCGCCCGCCAGGGCGAACAGGGCGCGCGCGGCCGGATAACCGGGCTCTTCCAGGCAAACCTTGTCGCCATCGCGCACGATGCCGCGCGCCAGCAAGTCGATCGCGTGGCGGATGCCGGTGGTAACAACGATGTCTTGCGGATCGCAGCGGATGCCCCGGTACTTGGCGAGGAAGTCGGCGATCTGCTGGCGCAGCTGGGGCAAGCCGGCCGGATCGGCGCTGCACAACTGCTCCGGCGTGGCGGCCGCCAGCGCCCGCGTGGCGCACTTGGACCAGGCGGCCATGGGAAACAGGCTGGCGTCGGCGCGCCGCGCCACGAAGGGCAAGCCGTCGCGCACGCCCGTGTCCGAAGCGGGCGCGGGCGCGGCGGCCGGTGCGGCCGGGGCGGCATCGCCTAAACCTGCCATCAAAAAACGTTCCGGCACCACGGCGCACACGCGCGTGCCGGAACCGGGCACGCGCGTCACGTAGGCTTCCGCGTGCAGGCGGTCGAACACGGTTTCGATGGTGCCGCGCGACAACTCCCACCGTTCGGCCAAGGTGCGGCTGGACGGCAAACGGCTGCCCGCCGGCAGCATCTTCGTCAGGATGGCCGAGCGCAGTGCTTCATACGCGCCATCCTGCTTGTTGACGCCCGCCTTGGCTAGCCAGCTGGTGGGACGAGGCAAGTCCAGGGCGTGCGGTGATTTTCCTCGCGGCATAATAGTCGTCCAAGTGGTCCAATGAATTTTCTGATGACTGGCACTTCGCATTACACCACAAACATTCTACTCTCACCGTTCTGGTGCGCCAGCGGGGCGCACGCATGAACGGACACATGAGAGGATCGTGTAAAACTATGCAGAAACAACTCGCTGTATGGGCCTTGGGCGGCATCGTGCTGCTGCTGGTCTGCCTGTCGCGCATCAGCATCGACATCTATTTACCTTCGCTGCCGGCCATGGCCGATGCCCTGCATGCCAGCGATGCCCAGCTGCAATTGACCCTGAGCCTGTTCATGGCCGGCTCGGCCGCGTCGATGCTGGCCTGCGGGCCGCTGGCCGACCGTTACGGACGCCGTCCCGTGCTGCTGACAGGCATGGGCATTTATGTGCTCGCCAGCATCGTCTGCAGCGTGACCTCCGATGTGCACGTGCTGATCGCCGCGCGCGTGCTGCAGGCTTTCGGCGGCTGTAGCGGCACCATCATCGGGCGTGTCATGGTGCGCGACCGCTTCGACCCCGCCACGCAGGCGCGCATGCTGGGGAGAATATCGATGGTGATGGGCTTGTCGCCCATCGTGGCGCCGCTGGCTGGCAGCGTGCTCGATGCAGCGTTCGGCTGGCGCGCCGTGTTTGGCGTGCTGTGCCTGCTGGGCGCGCTATCGCTGTGGCTGATCGCCGCCTACGTGCCGGAAACCAAGCCGGCCGATGCCGTACCACGGGGCAATACCCTGGCGCTGTACCGCCGCCTGCTGGGCGACAGATATTTCCTGCGCTATGCGCTGGCCATCGCTTGTGTGTATTGCACGTATTTCCCCTTCATCGCGGAATCGTCCGTGTTGTTGCAAAGGGGGATGCATCTGTCGCCGCACGCGTATGCGCTGGTGTTCGCGCTGACGGTCAGCGGCTATGTGGCGGGGTCGAGCCTGTTTCGCGCCCTGGGACCGCGCCTGGGCGCCGATTACCTGCTGGGCGTGGCGGTGCTGATCAATGTGGCGGGTGCGGCCAGCTTGTTGCTGGCAGGCAGCCTGGCGCCGCAACACCTGGCATCGCTGATCGCGCCCATGCTGCTGGTGATGGTCTCGGTGGGCATGGCCATCCCGGCCTGCCAGCTGGCCGTGCTGCAGCCGTATGGGGCCCAGGCGGGCAGCGCCTCGGGCCTGTTCTTCTTCATCCAGATGCTCATCACGGCCGCCTGCGGCGCCGTGATCGCCGCCATCACCGACGGCAGCGAAAAGCCCCTGCTGTGGGTGACGGCGGCGGCCAGCACGGCCTTTGCCCTGGTGTGGCGGCTGACGAAACGCCAGCCGGCCCGGGCAGCAGCATGTCTTACATGACGATCTTCACCATCGGGTGGCCCGACAGCGCCATGTACAGGGCGTCGAGCTGCTCGCGGCTGATGGCGCGCACGGTGACGGTCAGGCCCGTGTAATTACCTTTGGGCGATGGGCGCTCTTCCATGCGGCCCACGTGGAAGGTCGGATCGTGACTGATGACCAATTCCAGCATGGTCGGCGCAAAGTCCACATGCGTCGGGCCCATGATCTTGATGGGGAAATCGCTCGGATATTCGATCAGCGATTCGCTGGGGGGAATCGTGACTTCGGTGGGTGGGGTGGTTTGCATGGGAAATCCTATCAGTGCCGGTCAGAACAGGCGGCGCAGCATATATCGCGCGGCGACTGCGTAAAGACGTATTGTAGCCAACTTTCGGGGCGCATGCGCCCGTTGCCATGGCGCCGGCGTGGCGGAAAAAAAAAGCCAGCTTTGTCAGCTGGCGAAAACTATTTCGTTTGGACAAAATAGCCGGAAAAGTCGGTGCTGTCACTTGGAGGATAAGCAGTGGTCGTACTGTAGACGAACCACGACGGCTTTACCTCGGGCATGTGACGAACTGCGCATTTTGCGGCTTGAACGTCGATACGGCGCGACAGGCGGTGGCAAGCTCGGTCAACGCTCCGCTTCCTGCATCCGGCCATTGCGGCCGGGACCGCCGCGCTCATTGCCCCTGTCATTGCTGCGTTCACGTGGCGGCCCGTTGCGTTCGCCGCGGTTGCCGTCCGGGCGCGGCTGCGGCCGCTCGGCGCGGGGCTGCTGCTCGCCACGCCACCCTGGGCGGCCCACATGGTCTTGCACGGGTGGCAAGCCCGGCATCGCCGGCATCACGGGCTGGGCCGGTGTCGGCGGCTGTTGCGGCTGGGCCGGCACGGGCGGCCGGTCCGGCTGCATGGGACGCGGCGCCATGTGCGTCTGGCCATCATCCGTCTGCAAGCGGCCAGGGCGGTTGACCCCGTCGCGCCGGAAACCGCTGTCGCCGCGCGGCGCGTCGAGCGTGCGCTGCGCGCCAAAGCGCTGGCCCGCCACGGAACGGCGCCCCTCGGCGGCGCGGTTGATGCGGCGTTCATAGTCTGCGCTGGCGCGGTAGCCGGGCACGTAGCGGTCATGCGGCGACAGGGGAAACCAGCCCGCGCCAGGACGCGGGCCCTGCTGCGGCCCGTGGCCCCCCCCCCCCAGCCCACCAGGGCCGGCGCCCAAGGCACGCGGCCGCGCTCGCGCCCCGGCGCCCAGCCCCAGCGGTGGCCCAGCAGCACCCAGCGGCCGTAATGCGAGGGCGCATAGCCCCACGGCGCCTTGTCGACCCAGGTCCAGCCCCACGGCGCGATCCACGTCCAGCGCCCGTCGCTGTAAGGCGCCCAGCCGACCGGCACCGTGCTGGGCAGCCACAAGGGGCCATATTGCGCATCGTCCTGCCAGGCGCCGTAGCGGTCCAGCTCTTCATAGCCGGTGGTATCGTCCGTGACATAGCGCAAGGCCTGCGCGGCGGCGGGCAAGGTTTCGGGCCAGTGGTCGAAGGCGATCCTCTGCAAGGCGCCCGTGCGCAATTGCTCGTCCGTCAGCTCGGCGCGCTTGCCGGCACGCAAGGTCACGCTGCCCGTCGCGCCATCCACGTCGGCCGCCCCTTCGAGCACGCTGACGACGCTGGTGCCGGGCTGGCGCCCCGCATCGATGCGTACCCAACCCGGCTGGGTGAGAGTCACGCGCGCCTGGGCGGTGGTCAGTTCGAAGCCGCGCAGCGCATCGGGATTGCGCACGCGCACGCTGACTGTGCCATAGCGGAGGTGCAGTGTGAAATGGTCGTCATCGAGCGCGCTTACTTCCAGCTCGGAATCGCCATCGAGGCGCACGGCGGCCGCGCCCACGCGCAATTCCGCCAGCGCGCCGCGCATGGTGCTGAGCCGGTTATCCGTCGTGACGGGCCAGTTCAGCAGGGCGTTTTGCGCCTCGCCATCGCCGGCGCGCACCAGCACCTGCCCTTCGACGGTGGAAATGCGGCCCACGCGGGCGGGCGGATCCTGCGCCAAGGCGAAGGTGCACGCCGACGACAACAACACGGCGCACACGGTTTTCAAGAGGGGGAGAGACAGGATAGGACGCATGATAGCGCTCCAGGCAGGACTTACAAGGACGATTGCTATCGATTACATCCGCATAGCGCGGGCATCGCAAGCGGGCTTACAAATGTTTGCATCTTGATCTGGTTCAGGATGCCGCCTGGCTGCCCCGCTTGACGAAGAACAAGGCGGCGCCGACGGCCATCAACAGGCCGCCAAAGAAGCGGTTCTGCTTTTTCACGGCGCGCGCGTCGCGGAAAAAACGCTGCATCGACGAGGCCAGGAAAGCGTAGCTGTGCATGACGATCAGGTCGATCGTGCACATGGTGACGGCCAGGATCAGCAGTTGCGGCAGCAGCGGCGCCGTGGAGCTGATAAATTGCGGCAATATCGCCACCATGAAGATGATGCCTTTCGGATTCGTCACATTGGTCAGAAAACCCGTCAGCACGCGCCGGCGGCCCGTCGGCAGCACGGCCGCCGCATGCAAGTCGCCCGTGACCGCCACCCTGGCGCGCCACTGCGACAGGCCCAGGTAGATCAGGTACAGCGCGCCCACCGTCTTGACGATATTAAAAGCCACTTCGGAGGCCAGCAGCAAAGAGCCCACGCCGGCGCCGGCGATGCCCAGCACCACCAACAGCCCCGGCTGCAAGCCGAGAATGGTGGCGCTGGCCTTTTTCACCCCGTACGACAGGCCATGCGACATCGACAGCACGGCGCCCGAGCCGGGCGAGACGGCGATGATGGAGGCGGCGATGACAAAAGTGATCCAAGTGGCAAAGTGCATGCGGTATCCAAAAATGCTGACGAGGAGCAATTTTAACCCGGCCAGTGCGGCCCTGCCGGCCGTGCCTGAGGTAAGATCGTAGGCATGCCTTATCTACACCTTCGCTACGCCTTCCCTTGCCGTACAACCAAGAATAACATCATGAAAAACAACACTTCCCTCGCTCCACGATTTCCTGCCACCACTGCGGGAGCGCGCTGAGATGGCCGGCTCCAGCTTGCTGGCCCTGCTCGACGACATCGCCAGCATCCTCGACGACGTTTCCCTGATGACCAAGGTGGCCGCCAAGAAGACGGCCGGCGTGCTCGGTGACGACCTGGCCCTGAACGCGCAGCAGGTGGCCGGCGTGCGCGCCGAGCGGGAACTGCCCGTCGTCTGGGCCGTCGCCGTCGGTTCGCTGAAGAACAAGGCCATCCTCGTGCCGGCCGCGCTGGCCATCAGCGCGTTTGCGCCGTGGGCCATCACGCCGCTCTTGATGGTGGGCGGCGCCTACCTGTGCTTCGAGGGTTTCGAAAAGATCGCCCACAAATACCTGCACCCGGACGACAGCCACAAGGCCGAGCTGGCACAGGCGCTGCGCGACCCGCAGGTGGACCTGGTGGCGCTGGAAAAAGACAAGATCAAGGGCGCCATCCGCACCGACTTCATTTTGTCGGCGGAAATCATCGTCATCGCCCTGGGCACGGTGGCTGCGGCCACCTTCGCCGAGCAGGTGGCCGTCGTCGTCGGTATCGCCATCATCATGACGGCGGGCGTGTATGGCCTGGTGGCCTGCATCGTCAAGCTCGATGACGCGGGCTTTTATCTGGCGGCGCGCAAGGGCGCGGGCGCGCTGATGAATGGCGTGCGCGGCTTTGGCCGCATGCTCGTGTCGGCGGCGCCGAAACTGATGAAATTTCTCGCCGTGGTGGGCACGCTGGCCATGTTCATGGTGGGCGGCGGCATTTTGATGCACGGCTGGCCGTGGGCCAGCGCCATGCTGCACCACGCGGAAGAAGCCGTCGGCAGCGTGGCCGGCATCGGCCCCGTGCTGGCAGCCGTCACGCCCAGCCTGATCAACGCCGTGGCCGGCGTCATCGCCGGTGGCCTGGTGCTGGCCGGCGTCACCGCCGTGTCGGCTTTGTTGCGCATGCTCAAATCAAACAAATAAGCTTTCTGGTCTGATGGGGCGGCAGGCACATCCGTGCCTGCCGCCCCGGCCATGCCGGCGGCGCCTGCCTGCCCATGGAGACCTTATGCAGCCTTCCCCCATCCAACGCCCCAGCAACGCCTTCATCGGCGCCTCCTGGGCGGCCCTGCTGATCGGCGCCATTACCTATGTGTCCGGCCTGTGGAACGCCACGATGGCCCTCAACGAGAAGGGCTATTACTTTACGCTCCTCATGTATGGGCTGTTCGCCGCCATCTCGCTGCAAAAGTCCGTGCGCGACCGTAGCGAGGGCGTCGCCGTGACGGGCATGTATTTCGGCCTGTGCTGGATTTCCGTGCTGCTGGCCTTGCTGCTGCTCACCGTCGGCCTGTGGAATGCCAGCCTGCAAAACAGCGAAAAGGGCTTTTATGCCATGGCATTCCTGCTCAGCTTGTTTGCCGCCGTGGCCGTGCAAAAGAATGTGCGCGACGTGGCGCGCGCCCCGGCCGTCATGCCAGCCGACGCGCCGGGAACTTAAGCAGCAGCGGCGCGTCTATTTCTATATCCATAACGGGAGAGGACGATGAGCGACCAGCAGAAACGTTTACAAATGGCGCTGGAGGCGGCGCACATGGCGATCTGGGATTCGCGCATCGTCGCTGGCCAGGTCATCGACGGCACGGTCATCTGGTCGGCCAGGGGGGCGGCCCTGCTGGGCCTGGAGGAGCGCGCCCTGACCCATTCCTTCCCCGCTTTCCTCGACTGCGTGCATGCCGAGGACCGCGACAAGGTGGTCGGCGTGCTGCAGGACGGCGTGCGGCGGCGCGGCGGCTACGCCCTGCAATACCGCGTCGTCTGGCCCGATGGCAGCGAACACTGGCTGGCGGCCAAGGCGCAGGTCTTCATGGATGGCGGCGGCCATCCCGAGCGCACCCTGGGCGTCATCTGGGATGTCACCGAGCACATACTGCGCGAACTCATGATCGCCGAGCGCAAGGATTTGGCCGAAGTGACGCTCAGCTCCATCGGCGACGGCGTCATCACCACCGATCCGCAGGGCAAGACGCGCTACCTGAACCGCGTGGCCGAGCAATTGACGGGCTGGACCAACGACATGGCACAGGGCCTGGACATCGGACTGACCTTGCCGCTGGCCGATGAACGCACAGGCGAGGCACGCGAGCACGTGGCCAGGCGCTGCCTGCAACAGCGCCAAGCCATCGGTATTTCCCCCCGCTCGCAACTGATCACGCGCGAAGGCCGGCGCATCGCCATCGAAGAGTCCGCCGCGCCCATCTGGTCGCGCGATGGTGATATCCTCGGCGCCGTCGTCGTGTTTCGCGACGTCAGCCACGAACGCAAGCTGAGCCAGCAATTGTCGTGGCAAGCCACGCACGACGCCCTGACGGGCTTGATCAACCGGCGCGAATTCGAACACCTGGTGGCGGGCGCCCTGCATACGGCCAAAGAAAGCGGCCACGCGCATGCGCTGCTGTACCTGGACCTGGACCAGTTCAAGATCATTAACGACACTTGCGGCCATGGCGCCGGCGACGTGCTGCTGCAGTTGCTGGCCAAGATGCTGCAGGGACAGATGCGCGACAGCGACATCCTGGCGCGCCTCGGTGGCGACGAACTGGGCGTGCTGCTGCCCCACTGTCCGCTCGAACATGCGCGCCTGATCGGCGAACAGCTGCGTCAGTCCGTGCGCGAATTCCCCTTCGCCTGGGACGAACACAGCTTCGAACTGGGCGTGAGCATCGGCATCGCGGAAATCAACCAGGACAGCAAGTCCATGAGCGAGCTGCTGAGCGCCGCCGACCAGGCTTGCTACCTGGCCAAGGAGCAGGGCCGCAACCGCCTGCACGTGTACCAGGAGTCCGACGTCATGCTGGCGCAGCGGCATGGTGAAATGCTGTGGATTTCACGCCTGAACGAAGCGTTCGCACACGATTATTTCCGCCTGTACGCCATGCCCATCGTGCACCTGCGCGACAGCCCGGAACAACATGACGAAGTGCTGATCCGCATCCGCAACAGCCAGGGCGACCTGATACTGCCCGGCGCCTTCATTCCCGCCGCCGAACGCTACGACATGATGCTGTCCATCGACCGCTGGGTCATCCGCGCCGTCTGCCAGCATATCCAGAGCGTGCGCGACAGCCTGTCGCCTTTGGCCGCCCTGGCGGAAAGCCGGCGCCGCGCACCGGCCCTGTATTCCGTCAACCTGTCGGGCATGTCGCTGGCCGACACGGGCCTGCAAGACTACATCACCGGACAATTCGTGCACTACGCCATTGCGCCTGAACAAATCTGCTTTGAAATCACGGAAACGGCCGTGATCGCCAACTTACCAAAAGCGCAAGTGTTCATGCGCCAGCTCAAGGCCTTGGGTTGCCGCTTCTCGCTCGACGACTTCGGCAGTGGCTTTTCCTCGTTCGGCTACCTGAAAGCGCTGCCCGTCGACTACCTGAAAATCGACGGCGTCTTCGTGCGCGGCATCGCCACCAATGCCATCAACCGCGCCATGGTCAAGGCCATCAATGAAGTGGGCCACGTGATGGGCTTGAAAACGGTGGCCGAATACGTGGAAAACGCGGTAACCCTGGCCATCATCCGCGAGCTGGGCATCGACTACGCGCAAGGCTACGCCGTGGGCAGCCCGCGACCGCTGACGGCAGGCGTCGATTAGCCACCGCCGGCAAGCAGTAACTTTAAAACAATGCCGCATTGCTATCGCTAAATGCGTGCGAGCACGACCAATCTGGAGGATTTTGATCTACATCAATAAATTTGCGCAACCGACTCCTTACACTGATCTCCATTCTTGCAATCGTGCAAGTCTTACTCACCAATTAGCTCTTTAACTGATCAGGAAGCCGCGACCATGCGCCAAAATTTGCCAGTGACTAACCGTGAAGTCCTCGTCTTGGACGATCAGGCCATCGTGTCGAAAACGGATATGAACGGCAATATCGTGTATGTGAATCCGTACTTCAGCCAGGTCAGCGGCTTCAGCGAAGCAGAGCTGATCGGTTCGCCGCAAAACATCGTGCGCCACCCGGACATGCCGGCCGAAGCGTTTGCCGACCTGTGGGCTTCGGTCCAGGCCGGCACGCCATGGACGGGCCTGGTCAAGAACCGTTGCAAGAACGGCGACTTTTACTGGGTGCGCGCCAACGTCACGCCCATCCGCGAAGCGGGCAAGACCATCGGCTACATGTCGGTGCGCGTGAAGGCCAACAAGGATCAGGTCAAGGCGACCGAGGAAGCCTACGCGGCCATCCGCAACAAGGAAGGCGGCAATATTGTCATCAAGAACGGGCAAATCGTGCGCCCGGGCCTGGCGCACCTGCTGCACAAGCTGACGCACATGTCGCTCAACCTGCGCATCTGGGCCGCCACCTCCATCGTCAACTGCCTGCAGTTACTGGTATGCGTCATCAGCCTGTTCGCCAGCGGCGGCAAGATCACCAATTACGCCATCTTCGGCGCCACCCTGTTCGGCTTCCTGATCAACGTTTTCCTCTGGTACACCCTGCGCACGTCCGTGCTCAAGCCGCTGGGCAAGGCCCTGAACGGCGCGCGGGCAATTGCCGCCGGCGACCTGTCGGGCAGTTTTGAAACGGACAGCACGGATGAAGTGGGGCAATTGCTGCGCGCGCTGCAACAGATGAACAGCAACCTGATCGCCACCATCCGCGACGTGCGCATCAACGTGGAAACCATGGCCGTGGCCACCAAGCAAATCGCCGCCGGCAATATGGACCTCTCGGGCCGCACGGAATCGCAGGCGGCCAGCCTGGAAGAAACAGCCTCGAGCATCGAGGAATTCTCGTCGACGGTGAAACAGAACGCGGACAACTCGGTGCAGGCGAACGAGCTGGCCGTGGCCGCCTCGAAAGTGGCCGTGCAGGGCGGCGAGATCGTTGCCGAAGTGATCACCACCATGGACGAGATCAACACTTCATCGAAGAAAATCGTCGACATCATCGCCCTGATCGAAGGCATCGCTTTCCAGACGAATATCCTGGCCCTGAACGCGGCCGTGGAAGCGGCCCGCGCCGGCGAGCAAGGCAGGGGTTTCGCCGTGGTGGCGGGCGAAGTGCGCAACCTGGCGCAGCGCTCGTCCGTGGCGGCCAAAGACATCAAACAACTGATTGAAATTTCCGTCGGCAAGGTGGGCGCCGGCATGCTGCAGGTGAACCGTGCCGGCGCCACCATGGAACAGGTGGTCAGCTCCGTCAAGCAGGTAACCGTCATCATGCAGGAAATTTCCATCGCCTCGCGCGAACAGAGCATCGGCGTCGACCAGGTCAACCAGGCCATCGCCCACATGGACCAGGTGACGCAGCAAAACGCGGCCCTGGTGGAAGAAGCCGCCGCCGCCGCCACCCGCCTGGCGGTAGAAGCGGCCAGCCTGTCGCAAGCCGTGAGCCTGTTCAATTTCGGCAAGATGCCGCCACCGCGCCGCGTCGCCATGCCCGGCGGCAAGGGCGGCGCCGCGAACACCGGCAAACCCGCCGCGCTGAAACGCCTGGCCGCCTAAACCTTTTAAGACCTTACACACACCATGCCTACCTTACTCAGCAGTGCTTCCGCCGACCTGGACGCCGTCGTCGAATTCGACCCGATCATCATCGGCAAGATGAGCCAGTCCGGCCCCCGCTACACGTCCTATCCGACCGCCGACCGTTTCCATGCCGACTTCGGCTATGGCAATTTCCTCGAAGCGCTGGCCGCGCTGCGCATGCGCGGCGGCCGCCGTCCGCTGTCGTTGTACGTGCACGTGCCGTTCTGCGACACCCTGTGCTACTACTGCGCCTGCAACAAGATCATCACCAAAGACCGCAGCAAGGCCGCCACCTATCTCAGCTATTTGAAACAGGAAATCGCCATGCAGGGCAAGCTGTTTGCCGGCATGAACCAGATCGAGCAGCTGCATTTCGGCGGCGGCACGCCCACTTACCTGAGCGAAAAGCAGATGGAAGAGCTGATGCTGCATTTGCGTCAGCATTTCGAGTTCGCTTCCGATGAAGACGGCGAGTATTCGATCGAAATCGACCCGCGCACCGTGTCGCGCGAACGCGTGTTTTCGCTGCGCGCGCAAGGTTTCAACCGCATCAGCCTGGGCGTGCAGGATTTCGACGCCGACGTGCAGAAGGCCGTCAACCGCATCCAGCCGGAAGCGGAAACGGTGGCCATCATGCAGGCGGCGCGCGATGCCGGTTTCCGCTCGATCAGCATCGACCTGATCTACGGTTTGCCCAAGCAAAACCTGGAAACGATGACGGAAACCCTGCGCAAGGTCATTTCCGCCAGCCCCGACCGCATCGCCCTGTACCACTACGCGCACATGCCGCATTTGTTCAAGCCGCAGCGCCGCATCCTCGACGCCGACATGCCCGACAGCACCACCAAGCTGGCCATGCTGGGCCTGTGCATCGCGCGCCTGACGGCCGCCGGCTATGTGTACATCGGCATGGACCATTTCGCCAAGCCGACGGACGACCTGGCCGTGGCCCAGCGCCAGGGCCGCTTGCACCGCAACTTCCAGGGCTACTCCACGCGCGCGGAAGCGGACCTGATCGCCTGCGGCGTGTCGGCCATCAGTTCCGTCGGCGCCGTCTACAGCCAGAATGAAAAGACGCTCGATGCGTATTACGAAAAACTCGACGAAGGCGTGTTGCCGATCGCGCGCGGCATCAAGCTCGATACCGATGATTTATTGCGCCGTATCATCATCCAGATGCTGATGTGCAACTTCGAATTGTCGATCGCCACCATCGAGCAAGCCCACCCCGTGAAGTTCCGCAGCTATTTCGCCGCCGAGCTGGAAAAGCTGCGCGAACTGGCGCGTGACGGCTTGCTCGTCATCGAGGAAGACTGGCTGACGGTGACGCCGAAAGGGCGCTTGCTGATCCGCAATATCTGCATGGTCTTCGACCGCTACCTGACGCAGGCCCGCGCCAATGCGGCGCCGGACGCGGTGCAGCCATTGCGCTACTCGAAAACGGTGTAATACCGCCCGATGAACGCCCTCAGCCTCGTGCCCATGTTCATGCTCGGCCTGGCCGGCAGCGTGCACTGCATCGGCATGTGCGGCGGCATCGTCGGCGCGCTGTCGATCAGCGGCGGTGCGCCGGCGGTGCCTGCCCGCCCGGTCATCGCCATCGCCGTGGCGCGCCCAGCATTGCAGACAAGCTTGCAAACGAACGTGCTGCGCGTGCTGGCCTACAACGGCGGGCGCATAGTCAGCTACATGCTGGCCGGCGCCCTGGCCGGCAGCCTGGCCGGCGCGGGCATGCTGCACATGGCGTCACTGCAGGTGGCCGGCTACTGGCTGGCCAACCTGATGCTCGTCGCCCTGGGCCTGTACCTGATGGATGCCTGGCGCGGCCTGGCCCACCTGGAAGCGGCCGGCAATGTCGTCTGGCGCCGCGTGCGCCCCCTGCTGAAACCGTTGATGCCGATGGATACGCCATTCAAGGCGCTGGCCGTGGGCGGCCTGTGGGGCTGGGTGCCGTGCGGCATGGTCTACAGCGCCCTGCTGACGGCCATGCTGCAAGGTTCGGCCCTGAACGGCGCGGCCAGCATGGCCGCCTTCGGCCTGGGCACCCTGCCCATGCTGCTGGGCATGGGTTTGCTGGGCACGCGCCTGCGCACGCAGATGCAACGCCGTCCCGTGCGCATCGCCAGCGGCTTGCTGGTGCTGGGCTTTGGCTTGCTGGGCTTGCTGCGCGCCGCGAATGGCGTGTCGCTGGGCTGGCTCGACGCCCTGTGCGTCACGGGCCATCCATGAAAAGAATCGTATGAATGCTGTGTTAAAACCCTCCGCCTGCTTCCATTGCGGCTTGCCCGTCCCCAGCGGTTCCAGCTGGAACGTCAGCATCGACGACGTGCCGCGCGCCATGTGCTGCCCCGGCTGCGAAGCGGTGGCGCAAACCATCGTCGACATCGGCCAGAGCGCGTACTACCGCGACCGCGACGAATATGCTGTCAACGCGTTTGATGCCACCCTGATGCCGCCCGAACTGCGCCTGTACAGCAATGACGACGCGCAATTCGCGCGCGACGCCAGCAGCTGCGAAGCGACCCTGTCCGTCGAAGGCATCCGTTGCGCCGCCTGCGTCTGGCTGATCGAACGCCAGCTGACACGCCTGCCCGGCGTGCAGGCAGCCAGCCTGAACGTCGCCACGGAGCGCCTGTACGTGCGCTGGAACCGCGCGCAGTGCGAGCCGGGCGACATCCTGCAAGCCGTGCGGCAAGTCGGCTACACGGCTTATCCGTATGACGCCGTGCGCCATGGCGAGCGCCTGCAAAAGGCCAGCAAGACTCTGGGCCGCCAGCTGTTCGTGGCGGGCCTGTCGATGATGCAGGTGATGATGTATGTGGCGCCCGCCTACCTGGCCGCCGAGGACGGCACCCTGGACGATAGTATGGCCAGCCTGATGCGCTGGGCCAGCCTGCTGCTGACCTTGCCGGCCATCTGCTATTCGGCCATGCCCTTCTTCCAGGGTGCCTGGGCCAGCCTGCGCGCACGCACCTTGGGCATGGACGTGCCCGTGGCGCTGGGCATTCTGGCGGCCTTCTTCGGCAGCGTGGTGGCGACCTTTACGGGCCGCGGCGAGGTGTATTACGACTCGGCCACAATGTTCATCTTCCTGCTGCTGTGCAGCCGCTATTACGAGTTGCAGGCGCGCCGCAAGGCAGCCTCGGCGCTGGAACGGCTGCAGCACGCCTTGCCCGCCTCGGCCGCGCTGATGGCGGGCTTTCCCGACAACCGCGCTACCACCCTGGTGCCGGCCGGCACGCTGGATGTGGGCGACATCATCCTCGTGAAACCGGGCGAGGCAATCGCTGCCGACAGCGTCATCATCGAAGGCACCAGCGCGCTCGATTTATCTCTGCTGACGGGCGAGAGCGCGGCGCAGCGGCGCAAAACCGGGGAGCAGGTGCCAGGCGGGGCCATCAACGCGAGTGCCGTCCTGACATTGCGCGTACTGAAACCGGCACGTGAAAGCACCCTGTCGGACCTGTTAAAACTCATCGAACGGGCCGGCAGCGGCAAGCCGCAGATCGCGCAGTGGGCCGATAAAGTGGCCGCCTGGTTCGTGCTGGGCCTGCTGCTGTTTGCCGTCGCCGTGTTCGCCTTCTGGAGCTGGCACGATGCGTCGCGGGCCTGGCCCGTGGCCATCGCCGTGCTGGTCGTGTCGTGCCCGTGCGCATTATCCCTGGCCACGCCGACGGCGCTGGCGGCCGCCACCGACAGCCTGCTGCGGCGCGGCGTGCTGATCGTCCAGCCGCATGTGCTGGAAACGCTGCACCGCGCCACCCATATCGTCTTCGACAAGACGGGGACCTTGACCCTGGGCCGGCCTGTGCTGCAGCAAATCGAGGGCCTGGGCAACCTGACGGAAGACGCTTGTTTGCAACTGGCGGCCGCGCTGGAAGCGGGCAGCGCCCATCCGCTGGCGCAGGCGATCCTGGCTGCCGCCGAAGGGGTGCCAGGACAGCAGGCGCGCGCGCATGCGGAACAATTGCAGGAAGTGCAGGGCCAGGGACTCGAAGGCGTGGTCAATGGCGTGCGCTACCGCCTGGGCAACGCGGCCTTTGTCGCCGCCATCGCCGGGCCACCGCTGGGTGACACGGCCGTCGGCATGCAAGGCATGACGCCGCTGTACCTGGGCACGCAGGGGCACTGGCTCACGCGCTTTTTGCTCAGCGATGCGCTGCGCCCGGAAGCGCGCGAAGTGGTCGACTATTTCCACCGGCGCGGCAAGCAAGTCGTGCTGCTGAGCGGCGACCAGGAAGCGCTGACGCAAAGCGTGGCGGCGCAGCTGGGCATCAATACGGCCTGCGGCGAATGCCTGCCCGATGAAAAGCTCGATTTCGTGCAGCAATTGCAGGCGACGGGTGCCGTGGTGGCGATGGTCGGCGACGGCATCAACGACGCCGCCGTGCTGAGCGCGGCCGACGTCTCGTTCGCCATGGGTTCCGGCGCAGCACTGGCGCAGGCGCATGCGGACACGGTGCTATTGTCGTCGCAGCTGCGCTCCGTGCTCGATACGGCGCAAACGGCCGCGCGCAGCATGCGCATCATCCGCGAAAACCTGGGCTGGGCCACCCTGTACAATCTGACGGCCATCCCGGCCGCCGCGCTGGGCTTTTTAAACCCCTGGCTGTCCGGCGTCGGCATGGCTGCCAGCTCGGCGGTCGTCATCGCCAACGCCCTGCGCCTGCGGAAAGCCTGAACATGGAAGCACTCTACCTCCTCATCCCCTTAAGCGTGGTGGTCGTCTTCATCGCGCTGTGGGTGTATTTCACCGCCTCCGACAGCGGCCAGTTCGACGACCTCGTCGGACCGGGCCTGCGCGTGCTGCAGGACGACGATACGCCGCCGCCCGAAGCGCCCCCCCCCCCCCCCCCCCCCCCCCAACCTCGACAGCTCCTCGACGCCCCACCCGCCCCCCCACCGCCCCCCCACCCCCCCGCGCACACACCCACGCCGCCGCCGGCGG
>NZ_PEBS01000037.1 GCF_002869965.1 Janthinobacterium sp. ROICE36 | reverse complement strand
ACAAACCACGTTCACTTTCGCCGCTTACAACCTGACGCGCATGGCGACGATCTTTGGCTGGCGTTTATCGGCGGTGGTTGGATAACTCCGTCCATAGAGTACGGAAAGCGCTAAAAAATGTCAAAAAACGGCCTGAAAAGTGGCTGAAAACTGCTTTTTAGGAAAAATGCGGCTTCCAGCCCGAAAAATTCGCATGTCTGGCGACAAAATCCGAAGGACTGGGGTCCTTTTTCAACACCCTGTTAAACGAAAAACCGTTTACACAGAATTCAGTACACCCCCACGCTGGCTTAGAATCGCAACGTTTTTGCCGTGGTTCGGCTCCGCGTCGGGAGCCTCCAGACTGGTGTCAGAAACTTCTTTTCGTAGCAGCCCGACGGACTTTCGCCGCATTGAGTTTAGCTAAACCGGTTTTTCGGAATCTCCGACGGACTTTACAAGGTTACATGCCCGGAAAAAAAGCGTACAAAATCATAAGCTTAGGATTTCCCTTCCGACGGACTTTATTGTCTCGAATCAGGGCCATCAATAATAAATAGCAAACGCCACCTCCGGGTGGCGTTTTCATTCATCCAGCACCGTCGTTCACTCTCTGGAAAAACCATACGAGTGACTTTTTTTTGTCACTGCTGAACCCATTGTGCGAGAATGCCCCTCCCCCCTGGATGGTGCGCATGATGAGCAAACTCGCCGCAATCATAACTGGAATGACGCTAGCGCTGGCAGCTTGCAAGCCCGCAGCCACAGCACCTGCGCATGACATTCCTGCGGCCATGCGCCAGACCGCGACCACCCTGCTGCAGTCAAAACTCTTACACGCGACCTCGATTGCTGTCGTTTATCGCGGCAAGGAATTTATTCTGCATCAAGGTGAGCTGGAGACCGGCAAAGCCAATCCGCCGAACGATACAACGCTGTATGAAATCGGCTCAGTCAGCAAAACTTTTGCTGGCCTGCTACTGGCGAACGCCGTGCTTGATGGGACGGCGGCGCTCGACGATCCCATACAAAAGTACCTGCCGGCGGCCTACCCGAACCTGCAGTCGCAGGGGCAGCCAGTGCGCTTGCGCCATTTGATCACGCACACCAGCAATATGCCGGGCATGCTGCCCATGCAGGTGAACACCATATTGAAGGATTTCACCGCACACGCCACGCCGGCAAAGCTCAATGCAGCCTACGCCAACTACGGACAACAGCAATTCTGGCAGGACTTGCATACAGTCAGCATCAAAGGCCCGCTTGGCAAGGACTACGCATATTCAAGCGCCGGTAGCGAACTCATTGCGCACACTCTCGAAAAAATCTATGGAATGCCCTATGAAGTCCTGCTCACGCAATTCCTCGCGCGCGCAGCCGGCATGCAAGATACCAGGCTGAGAATCACTGCCATGGATAGCGGCCGGCTAGCGCCCGGCTACCACAGCGACAATCCCGTCATCACAACACCGATGCCACAACTGCCTTGGGGGGCAGCGGGCAACCTGAAGTCGACCATGCCGGATATGGCGAAATACCTGCGCCTGCAATTGAGCGCCGATCCTGCGGTCGTCGAATCGCACAAGCCTTTGGCGCGCTTTCGGGATGACTTCAGCATAGGCTATTTTTGGAACATCGGTAACAGTCGCCAGTTGGGCACGCATTATGTACACCATGGCGGCGTGCCACGTGCGCAAAGCTACGCTTACGTCGTTCCTCAATATCAGCTGGGGGTCTTCATCATCACCAACCAGAGCGGGGACGCGACTGCCGGTGCCATGGAAAGCGCACTGGCGCATATTTTCGACACTGTGGAATCCATGGAAAGCGCGAAGTAGGCTGGCGCCGGAGTATCGCCGTGCGTGATGTTGCCGGCGGGCCCGGGCTTATCGGGATGCATCGGGGGTTTTAGCATCACTGCCTTGCGCAGTGACGCTGGCAGGTTGGCGCGCCAGTTCGATGAAGGCCCGCGCGTAGTCGATGGCGGTGTCCGCCTCGCGTGCCCCCAGGAAGATTTGCTTGGCAATGCCGTGCATGCCCAGCCGCACAGGCAGTACGTCCATCTTGGCCGCGTATTCCTCGACCAGCCAGCGCGGCAGGGCGGCCACGCCACGGCCGCTGGCCACCATCTGCAGCATGATATCGGTGGTTTCGATGGCTTTGTGGCGCTTGGGCGTGACACCGGCCGGCAAAAGGAATTGATTGTAAATATCCAGGCGCTCGATGTCCACGGGGTAGCTGATGAGCACTTCCTGAGTCAGTTGCTGGGGCTGCACATACGCTGCGGTAGCCAGGGCATGGCCCTTGGCCACGACCAGCACCTGCTCGTAGTCGAACACGGGTTCGAATGTCAGCCCCGGCTTGTACAGCGGGTCGGGCGTGACCAGCAGGTCGATCTCGTAGCCGAAGAGCGCGCCGATCCCGCCGAACTGGAACTTCTGCTTGACGTCCACATCCACGTCGGGCCAGGCGGCCAGATAGGGCGACACCACTTTGAGCAGCCACTGGTAGCAAGGGTGGCATTCCATGCCGATGCGCAGCGCACCGCGCTCGCCCTGCGCGAACTGGCCCAGGCGTTCTTCGGCCAGATCCAGTTGCGGCAGCACCCGGTTCGCCACCGCCAGCAAGTATTGGCCGGCCTGCGTCAGGCGCAGGTTGCGCCCTTCGCGCAGCCAGACGTCGGTGCCCAGTTGCTGCTCCAGCTTCTTCATGCTGTGGCTCAGGGCCGACTGGGTCAGGTGCAGCACGCCAGCTGCGGCCGTCAACGACCCTTGTTTCTCGACCTGCTGGACGATGCTGAGGTGGATGCGTTCAAGCATTTGAATGAGCCAAGTTCATGGATGTATGAAATAAGACCATTATACTTCATCGATTTCCCCCGCTATCATCGATGCTCTTGCTGTCGGCATTCTTCGCCCTCGCGCATCACTCCCTATGAAAGCAAACATGACACGTCCCCTGCGTCTAGTCGCGGTTTCCGGCGGGCTGCAACGCCCTTCCAAGGCGGCAGCCCTGGCAGAGCACCTGATGGACCTGATCGCCGACGAAGTGCTGTGCGAACAACGCCTGGTCGAACTGGGTCAGCTCGCCCCGCAGCTCGCCGGCGCGACTTGGCGCTCCCACCTGCCCGATGCGGTGGAGCGGGAACTTGCGGCAGTCGAGCAAGCCGATATCCTGGTGGTGGTAACACCGGTCTACCGCGGCGCGTACACGGGACTGTTCAAGCACTTCTTCGATTTCATTGACCAAGACGCCTTGATCGACAAGCCAGTCTTGCTGGCTGCCACCGGCGGCAGCGAGCGCCATGCCCTGATGATCGACCACCAGTTGCGGCCGCTGTTCAGCTTTTTCCAGGCACGCACATTGCCGCTGGGCGTCTACGCGACCGACCAGGATTTTGTCGATTACCGCCTGCAGGACGAGGCCCTGATCCAGCGGGCTACTTTGGCGGTCCAACGGGCATTGCCCTTGATCGCATTGACGCGCCATGCGCAATCTGCCGCCGCTGAAGAGGTGGTCGCCGCCTGACACGCATCAGCACGGTCACGATAAAGAACACCTTCACCTTTCGCAGAAATCAGGACACCAGATCACCATGAGTAAAGATTTTATATTCAGCATCAAGAGTATTGTTTTCGATGAACACTATCATCCGGCCGACAATACGCGCCTGACGACCAACTTTGCCAATTTGGCCCGGGGAAACAGCCGCCAGGAAAACCTGCGCAATACCCTGAGGATGATAGACAACCGTTTCAACAACCTGGCGCATTGGGACAACCCGAACGGCGATCGCTACTCCGTAGAGCTCGAAATCATTTCCGTGGAGTTGAATATTGATGTCAAAGGCAGCAATATTCCATTGATCGAGATACTGAAACCGACCATCATCGACAAAAAAACCGGGGAACGCATCGATGGGATTGCAGGCAATAACTTCTCCTCTTACGTGCGCGATTACGACTTCAGCGTAGTGCTGGCAGAGCATAACAATAATCAATCCACCTTCAGCGCCCCGGATGATTTCGGCGATTTCCATGGCAAGCTGTTCAAGCACTTTGTCAGCTCAGACACTTACCAGGAGCACTTCGACAAGCCGCCGGTCATCTGCATCAGTGCATCGAGCAGCAAGGTCTATCACCGGACCGGAAATCAGCATCCCGTATTGGGTGTCGAGTATCAACAAAACGAGTTTTCCTCGACCGATCAATATTTTGAAAAAATGGGGCTGCAGGTTCGCTACTTCATGCCGCCGGATAGTGCCGCACCGCTGGCGTTTTATTTCATCGGCGACCTGCTTGGCGACTACACCAATCTTGAACTGATCGCCACCATCAGCACGATGGAAACATTCCAGAAGATTTACCGGCCCGAAATTTACAATGCCAATTCTGCGGCCGGGAAATGTTATCAGCCCAGCCTGAAGAATCAGGATTATTCATTGACGCAAATTGTCTATGACCGGGAAGAGCGCAGCCAGCTGGCTGTCAAGCAGGGCAAATATACGGAAGAGCACTTCATCAAGCCATATAAAAATGTTCTTGAACAATGGACTGCGACCACGCTCTCTGATTAATCACAATACACGAAATCACCATCATGAAAAAATTATTGCCTACTTCCACCGCCGGCAGCTTGCCCAAACCTTCCTGGCTTGCGCAGCCTGAAAAACTCTGGTCGCCCTGGAAATTACAGGACGAGGAATTAATCGAGGGCAAGCAAGATGCTTTACGTTTGTCGCTGCAGGAACAGCAGCAGGCAGGCATCGATATTGTCAGTGACGGCGAGCAGACCCGCCAGCATTTTGTCACCACCTTCATTGAGCATCTGAGCGGAGTCGATTTTGACAAACGCGAGACCGTCAGGATTCGTGACCGCTACGATGCGAGCGTGCCGACAGTCGTGGGCGCCGTGAGCCGCACTAAGCCGGTTTTTGTGGAAGACGCCAGGTTCTTACGTCAGCAAACCACGCAGCCGATCAAATGGGCGCTGCCGGGTCCGATGACGATGATCGATACGCTGTATGACAGCCATTATAAAAGCCGCGAAAAACTGGCTTGGGAATTTGCCAAGATCCTCAATCAGGAAGCCAGGGAATTGGATGCTGCCGGCGTCGACATCATCCAGTTTGACGAACCCGCATTCAATGTTTTCTTTGATGAGGTGAATGATTGGGGAATTGCTACCTTGGAAAGGGCGATTGAAGGGCTCAAATGCGAAACTGCCGTGCATATTTGCTATGGTTACGGCATCAAAGCCAATACGGATTGGAAAAATACGCTGGGTTCCGAGTGGCGCCAATATGAAGAATCTTTCCCCAAGCTGCAGCAATCGAATATCGACATCATCTCGCTGGAATGCCATAACGCGCGTGTTCCCATCGACCTGATTGAACTCATTCGCGGCAAAAAAGTGATGGTCGGGGCCATCGACGTGGCAAGCAATACCATTGAAACGCCGGAGGAAGTCGCCAACACCCTGCGCGAAGCGCTGCGCTTTGTCGATGCCGACAAGCTCTACCCGAGCACCAACTGTGGCATGGCGCCCCTATCTCGTCGGGTAGCAAGAGGCAAACTACATGCGCTCAGTGCAGGCGCAGACATCATCCGCAGAGAACTCTCCTAGCCGGCGGGTGAAATACCGAGCCGGTGCGTTTTGCCTTGCCGTACTTGGCGGAACGGTTCCTGGCTACAGGATGACGTCACGACGTATGCCTTGGCACGGGCGTCATCGATTGTTTTACGCCAGCACGATATTGCGCGCCGGGAGCGGCAATGAGTAGACGGGGCTTAAAAACCGCTGTATGCCTCTGTCTTGCCAATACCCTCAGCATTACCCTCAACCGCTCCCCCATGCGTATCCGGCACGACATCGAACGCGGGCGAGAGGCAGCAATGCTCGTCCAGGTCGAACAGGACGGCGTGGTTGCGCGGATATGTTTGTTATCACTTCATCTACAATCCCCAACTTCTTGCCGCACGAAAATTTCCGCCATCTATCGCTGGAGTGCGCTAGGCTGTCACTGTTTGCCGTACAGTTCAGCAACCCCGCAATACCCATCGCCCCGGTGCCGGCCGCTGCAGCCGCTGCGCCTGCTGGCGCGATGCTGTCTCGCTTTCACCCGTATTGACCTGGCCGATAGGACCGCATGATTTCTTTCCGTACCCCCCATTTTTTTTCCATGCGCCCGCACTGGCGTGGCTGGCTATTGCCGCTGCTATTGATCCTGCTGCTGGCCTGCTCACTGTCGGCCGTCCCTGCCTGGGCGCAGCCCGACGACGACGCCGTCACGGCCGACCAGCGCCTCGATGGCTTGCGCAAGCAGATTACGGCCATCCAGAAGACGCTTGACGGCGACGCCGATGTGCCTGACGCGACCCTGTCGCAGATGAAGGCCGATGCGCTGGCGGCCACTGCCGACGCGGACAAGGTGGCGGCGACGCTGGAGCCGATGCTGGCCAGCGTGCAGGCGCGCCTGGCCGAACTGGGCAAGCCGGCGGCAGGCACCAAGGATGCCCCCGATGTGGCGGTGCAACGCGGACAGCTGGACCGCACCAGCAGCGCGCTCGATGCGCAGGTAAAACTGGCGCGCCTATTGTCGGTTGAAGCCACGCAGGCGTCCGAGCAAGTGTCGACGGTGCGCCGCGCGCAGTTGCAGGCGCGCCTGGGTGAGCGCACGGCCTCCATCCTTGCCAGTTCCTTCTGGAAACAGTTGCATGCGGAGTTGCCGCAAAATATGCAGCGCCTGCACACGCTGGGCCAGGAACTGGTCGACGCGGCGCGCGAGACGCCCCAGTCCGTCTGGGGCGGCATCCTGGCCGCCATCGTGCTGTTGCTGGCAGCCAGCGTGTGGGTTTCGCGTTATTTGCTGTTGCTCACTTCCACGCGCGTGCCGCATGGCCGCCTGCGCCGTTCGCTGCATGCGCTGGCCGTGTTGCTGCTGGCACTGGCCACGCCGGGCCTGGTGGCCGAATTGCTGGCGCTGGGCTTGCGCTGGGATGGCAATGTTTCCGACAAGACGGATGTATTCTTGAGCAGTTTGATCGGCATCATCTGCTTCGCCGGTTTCACGGCCGGCCTGGGCTATGCGCTGCTGTCGCCGAACCGCGCCTCGTGGCGCCTGCTGCCGCTATCCGATGCGCTGGCGCACCGCATGCGCCAATACCCCACCGTGTTTGCGCTGGTCGTGGTGCTGGTGTGGACGGCCGAACGCGTCTCCATCGTCATCAATGCGGGCCTGTCGACGGCCGTGGCCATCAACTGCATCGTGGCGTTGGTGCTGAGCATGACGGTGGCCTTTGGCTTGATGCGCGCCGAGCGTTGCTGGCGCCAGGTGCGCGCTGCCGACCCCGCTTCGCCTGTCACCCCGCTGTGGTTGCGCGGCGTGGTGCTGCTGCTGTGGCTGACGCTGGCATCGAGCCTGGTCAGTCTGTTGATCGGTTATGTGGCCTTTGGCAGTTTTGTCACCAAGCAAATCGCCTGGGTCATGGTGGTGGTGTGCAGCACTTATCTGTTGACGGTATTGCTGGACGATATCTGCATGCTGCTGGCCTCCACCCCGCCGCCGCCGGACGCCGTCAACCCCGTGCTGGCCACGCCCAAGGCGCGCGACCAGGCGGCCGTGCTGCTGTCGGGCATTGGCCGCGCCATCGTCGTGCTGCTGGCGTTGATGCTGCTGCTGGCGCCGTTCGGCGAAGGTCCGGGTGAGCTGTTCCAGCGCGTCGGCAAGCTGCAGGATGGCTTGGCCATCGGCGAGGTGGCGATCCGCCCTGCCACCGTGATCCAGGCGCTGCTGGTGCTGGTGCTGGGCTTTGTGGCGCTGGGCCTGTTCAAGCGCTGGCTGCAAAACAGCTATTTGCCGACGACGAACCTGGACGCTGGCATGCAGATGTCCTTCCTCACCCTGTTCGGTTATATCGGCGGCGTGACGGCTGTGGCGCTGGCGCTGTCGGCGGCCGGCATCGGCCTGGAACGCATCGCGTGGGTGGCGTCGGCCTTGTCGGTGGGTATCGGTTTTGGTTTGCAGGCGGTGGTGCAGAACTTCGTGTCCGGCCTGATCCTGCTGGCCGAGCGCCCCGTGAAAGTGGGCGACTGGGTCTCGCTGGGCGGCGTCGAAGGCGATATCCGCCGCATCAATGTGCGCGCCACGGAAATTCAGCTGGGTGACCGTTCCACGGTGATCGTGCCGAACTCGGAATTCATCACCAAGACGGTGCGCAACGTCACGCACGCCAATCCCCTGGGACTGGTGCAGCTGAAACTGCCGCTGCCCCTGTCCACCGATGCGGACGAGGCGCGCGCGCTGATCCTGGCCGCCTTTGTCGAGAATCACGACGTGCTGGACACGCCGGCGCCCAGCGTGCAGCTCGATGGCATCGACAATGGCTACCTGATGTTCAACGCCACCGGCTATGTGGGTTCACCGCGCCTGGCGTATGGCGTGCGCAGCAATCTGCTGTTCGACTTGCTCAAGCGCCTGCACGCGGCGAACATGCCGATTTCCAAGCCCAGCACCATGGTACTGAGCAGCGTACCGGCACAGCCCGAGGCACCGCCCATTTCAGCGGTGGCAGCGGCCCCGGCGCCTGCACCGGTACCGCCGCTGACGTCTTAACGCACCGTCGACCACAGCAGGGCTGCCAGGTACAGGCCGATGCCGAACGCCGTGTGGGCCATCAGGCTGCGCAGGCGGGCGGGCGTCGGATGCGGCGTCTTGCTGGCGGCCAGGCCGGCACCCATGCCCGGCTGCAAGATGCAAAACGGCGCGGCCACGCTCACGAGGCCCGCCAGCAGCGCCGGCGCGAACGTCGGCTGTTGCAACCACCCCTGTCCCACCAGCGCCAGCAATATGGCCGCAAACAGCACGCCGATCACGTAATGGGCGGTCCAGCCCAGGATGGCTTCATCGCGCACGGGCGCCGCCTGGGCGATGTTGGCATGCGTCACCGTGCCGCGCGGCAGATGGCCGAGCCAGCGTCCCACCATTGCAAAGTTCAGCGAGGGGATGCACCAGAAGCGCTTTAACGCCACCGCCCACACATCCATCACCGCCGTCGCGCCTACGCCGATCGCCATGGCATCAAGCCAGAATAGTTGCATCGCTAGCACCCCTATAACATTCAATTGATTGATTGAATGTTATAAGGGTGCTAGCATCGTGTCAATGAAAAATGCTGATATCGAATTGCTCACCGGTTCCTCCGGGTTTGCCCATATTTTAGGCAGTGCACCGCGCCTGCGCCTGCTCGAGCAGATCGCGCACGGCGAATATGCGGTGGAGCAACTGGTGGCGTTGACGGGCCTGTCCGTGGCGAATACCTCGCAGCATTTGCAGCAGCTGCGGCGCGCCGGCTTCGTGCAGGCGCGGCGCGACGGCAAGCGCATGCTGTACCGGCTGGGCAGCGGCCCTGTCATGCAGTTGCTGGCCGCGCTGGATGTGTATGCGCAGCATCAGCGCAGCGAATTGCAGGCGCTGAGCCGGGGCGACCACGTGGAAGCGCTCACGGGCGAGGAGCTGCTGGAACGCATGCGCGAAGCCAGCATCACCGTGCTCGACGTGCGGCCCGCGCGGGAATTCGCTGCCGGCCACTTGCCCGGTGCGATCAATATTCCTTTTGATGACTTGCAGCGCCGCTTCGCGGAATTGCCGCCACACCAGGACATCGCCGCGTATTGCCGTGGCCCGTATTGTGTATTGTCCGTGCAGGCGGTGGCGGCTTTGCGCCAGCACGGCTTGCATGCGCGCCGTCTCGGCAGCGGCTACGACGACTGGCAGGCGGCCGGCTTGCCTGTCGTCAAGGCGGTGTGATGGCGATTCCGAACAGCAAGCAAGAACTGGTCGAGGCGATTAGTACCACGTACGCCAAGCTGGCGCAGGAGCTGGCGCGCGTGCCACCGGCCTTGGCGCGCGCACCCGTGCTGGAGGGGCAAGTGAAGGGCACGCGCATGAGCGTGTGTGATTTGCTCGCCTACCTGGTGGGCTGGAACGAGCTGGTCTTGCACTGGCACGCGCAGCTGCGCGACGGTAAACGCATCGAGGACATCGCCTTTCCCGCAGAAGGTTTCACGTGGAACGCTCTGGGGCCACTGGCGCAGCGCTTCTATGCGGACTATGCTGAACTCAGCATGGAAGACTTGCTGCAACGCCTGCAGCAGGCGAAAGACCAGTTGCTGGCGCTGATCGAGGCGCACGACGATGCGCAGCTGTATGGCCAGCCCTGGTACACGCATTACACGATGGGACGCATGATCCAGTTCAATACGGCGTCGCCGTATGCGAATGCGCGCACGCGCTTGCGGGCCTGGCTGAAGACCTTGTAGCACGCGATCGGCAGGCTTGCACGATTGCATCAGTACCATCAGAAACGTTTTCAGGCAGGATAGAGGTTTCAAGCGTAAGCAATAAAGGATCACCATGCTGACCATCGCCCTCGCCCAGCTGAATCCCACCGTGGGCGACTTCGACGCCAATGTTGCCGCCATCGTCGCGCGCATGCAGCGCGCCAGCAGCAGTGGCGCCGACTTGCTGGTGTGCCCCGAACTGTCGCTGTGCGCGTATTACCCGGGCGACCTGTTCGAGGATGCCGCCTTCCTGCGCGCCATGCAGCAGGCGCTGGATAAGCTGCTGGAAGCGTCCACGCGCTGGCCGCAACTCGTCACCGTCATCGGCACCGCGCGGCCCAACTCCGGCGTCGGCAAGCCCCTGTATAACGCCCTGCTGGCGATGCGTGACGGGCATATCGTGGCCGAATACTACAAGCAGCTGCTGCCGACGTACGGCATCTTCGACGAGGGCCGCCATTTTGAGCCGGGCCCGCCCGGCGCCTGCACCATGTCCATCGCCGGCTGCAAGGTGGGCTTCATGATTTGCGAGGATGGCTGGAACGACGATGGCCGCGCCTACGCCGTCAACCCCTTCGAGGCCTTGCACGTGGCGCGGCCCGACCTGGTCGTCAGCATCAACGCCAGCCCGTCCGACATCGGCAAGCGCGCGCAGCGCCACGCCGTGTTTGGCGCCGCCTGCAAGCGCGTGCACCTGCCCCTGCTGTTCGTCAACCAGGTGGGCGGCCAGGATCAACTCGTGTTCGACGGTGCCTCGTTCGCCATCTCGCCCAGCCTGGGCGTGCAATTCGAGGCGGCCCGCTTCGTCGAAGATTTTGCATTGCTGCGCTTTGCCGATGGCCGTTTCGCGCAGCCCGATGGCCAGCCCTTCCCCGTGCCCGATCCGGATGGCATTCCCGCCGTGGAATTTGCGCGGCGCCAAATCGTGCTGGGCTTGCGCGACTACGCGCGCCGCTGCGGCTTTACGAAAGTCGTCGTCGGCTGCTCGGGCCGCATCGATTCTGCGCTGACCCTGGCCTTGGCCGTCGAAGCGCTGGGCGCGGACAACGTGGTGGCCATCACCATGCCGTCCGTCTTTTCCAGCGCCGGCTCCGTCACCGATTCCGTCGCCCTGTGCGCCAATCTTGGCATCGCGCTGCACACGCATCCGATACGCGACATCGTGGCGCAGTACGAAGCCGGCTACGCGGGGGCTTTCGACGGCAAGCTGCAGGGGCTGCCGCTGGAAAACCTGCAGGCCAGAGTGCGCGGCACGATATTGATGGAATACTCGAATGCGTTTGGCGCCCTGTTGCTCACCACCGGCAACAAGAGTGAAATCTCGGTCGGCTACTGCACCCTGTACGGCGACACGAATGGGGGACTGGGGCTGATCGGCGACCTGTATAAAACCGAGGTGTTTGCCCTGTCGCGCCATCTCAACGCCAGCGCCGGGCGCGCACTGATACCCGTCGCCGTGCTGGAGAAACCCCCGTCGGCGGAACTGGCGCCGGGCCAGCGCGACACGGACAGCCTGCCGCCATATCCCGTGCTCGATGAAATTTTAAAGTGGCATATCGAGGGACGTCGCTTGCCGGCGCAGGAAAGCGCGCAAGCGCTGATCCTGGTCGACCAGCTGCGCGAGACGGACGAGGGGCGGGCGCTGGTGAGGCGCATTCTCGGCATGGTCGCCCGCAACGAATACAAACGGCGCCAGGCGGCGCCCATCATCCGCGTGCGTTCGCGCGCCTTTGGCAGCGGGCGCCAATTGCCGATCGCCGCCCATTACCCCACCGGAGACGACGCATGACCACAGCCTATTCCGCCGACGCGGCCATCCTGATCGGCCGCTTCCAGCCTTTTCATAACGGTCATGCCGGCTTGCTGCAAACGGCGCTGGCCACCGCCGCCCAGGTGGTGGTGGTGCTCGGTTCCGCCTTCCATGCGCGCAGTCCGAAGAACCCGTTTACGTGGCAGGAGCGGGCCGCCATGATCGCCGCCACGCTGCCCGAGGCGCAGCGCGCGCGCGTGCATTACGTGGCCGTGCGCGATTACTACGATGATGCTCTGTGGGCCGATGCCGTGCGGCGCGCCGTGGCGGGCACCGTGTCTGCGGCGCAGCGCGTCACCCTGGTGGCTTGCTTCAAGGACGCCACCAGTTACTATCTGCACCATTTCCCGCAGTGGCAGTTGCTCAATCTGGAGATCGATGCGGGCGCGCCCATAGGCGCGACGGCGATTCGCAACGTGTTGTTCGAAGCGGAAGACGTGGACGTGTCGCTGAGCGCCGTGGCGCAGCTGCTGCCGGCGGCCATCGGCCAGTACCTGAAGGCATGGACCTTGTTGCCGTGGTACGCGCCGCTGGTGCAGGAATATCGCGCCATCGAAGCGTACAAGGCGCGCTGGCGCACGGCGCCGTATCCACCCATATTCGCCACCGTCGACGCGCTGGTGCAGACGGGCGGCCACGTCTTGCTCGTGCGCCGTGGCGGCTATCCGGGCAAGGGTTTATGGGCCTTGCCCGGCGGCTTCCTGGAGCCGCGCGAACGTTTGCTGCAGGGCGCCCTGCGCGAGCTGGCGGAAGAGACCCAGCTGGGCGTGCTGGCGCCCATCCTCGTCGAGGCGCTGGTCGGCGTGGCCGTGTTCGACCACCCGGACCGCAGCCAGCGCGGGCGCACAATCACGCATGCGCATTATTTCGACTTGAAGACGCGCCAGCTGCCGGCGGTGAAGGCGGCCGACGATGCGGCGCTGGCAGAGTGGGTGCCCGTGGCGTCGTTGCCGGCCATGGAGGAGCAATTCTTCGAAGACCACTTCCATATCCTGAACCACTTCCTGCAACTGACGCACGAGGGGCGCTGAGGCATCGGGGAAGCTCGCAGCGCCCGGCGACGCTCAGGACGTCACGCGCTCCCAGCCATGCTGGATGGCCGCCTTGAAGTCGTCCCACGCCGACTGCGGATACGTGTGTTCCCAGGTGCTGCGCAGTTCCAGCTCGACCTGCTCCCAGCTTTGCCCCCGGTAGCTGTCGCTGCCCGCCATCGAATGGCCATAGCGATAGGCGGGATCGTAGTCATCGAAGCGCGCGCCGCTGGACGCATACTGGCCGCTCCAGTGCTGGCGGTAGTACTGCTCGTCGTCGTCGCTGGTGCCGGGCAGGTTGTCGGCGCTCGGATAGCGGCGCACGTTGGCGCCCGCGCCGGACGGCGGAGGCGATGCCATGCCGCCCGCAAATTGCTGCGACGCTGGCGCCGCCTCGCTCCGGTTGCCGCTGGGCGTGCCTTGCTGCGATGGCGCGCCCGACTGCATGCTGGCGCCCTGGCGCAACGTGCTGTCGTGTTGCGGCATGCCTTGCCAGCCGCCTGCGCGCCAATGGTCGGCATGTGCATCGATGTCGAGCGGCGCGTAGCGCTCGACGATGTCGTTGGCGCGCTCGATATCGGCGTCGCTCGCCCCTTCCAGTGTCAGCACGACATGCCCGCGCCGCACGGCTTCTGCATAGATGTGGCGGTCGGCATGGCCGCCGAACAGGTCCGTAAAGAAATGCTTGATGTTGTCGAGCAGGCTGTCGCTATCGTCGCGGCGGATGTTTTCCGTGGCGGAAATATCGTCAGTGCCCGCATCGTGCAGGCGGATGCTGGCGTCGGGCAGGCCAGCCGTGATCAGCTCGTGCCGGGCGCGCTCGGCCATGTCGCGCAGGGCGAAAACTGCGGCCAATGTATGTGCCATGATGATCTCCAATCGATGAACAACGTCCTGTCAGTGTAGGCCGTGATAAACGAAAGGGGCGCTCGTTTGCCGCTTGGAAAACGTTGTTCTCTCAAATATTAACGAAGTGAAACTTTAGTCGGGCGTGCCCACGAACGCGCGCAAAAAATCGATGAAGGCGCGCACCTTTTCCGCAATATGCTGGATGTTCGGATACACGGTATACACGCCCTGCTGCGGGAAGACGACGTCAGGCAGCAGACGGCGCAGGCGTCCCGCGCGCACTTCCCCCTCTACCAGCCATTGCGGCAGCAAGGCCACGCCGCAGCCGCCTAGGGCAAAGCCCAGCAGGGCCGAGGCGGAGTCGGAATGGATGGCGGCGTCATCCTGCGCGGCGAAGGCGGCCGGGCCGGCGGGCGTATGCACCTCCCAGCGCAGCGGCGAGGCCAGGCGACTGTGCGCCAGCCAGCGCGCGCGCTGCAAGTCGGGCAAGCTGGCGATGTCCTTGCCGGGCAGGCTGGCGAGGCGGCGGCGCCGGACCATTGCGCCGAATTGCTGGCGCGTTTCTCGCCCGATTTCACGATGCTGTCACCCGGCGGCAGGCAACTCGATGGCGCTGGCTTAACAAAGTTTTTCCCGGGCGCCGGTGGCAGCCGCCCCGGCCTCGTCATGCGCATCACGGATCTGGTCTTGATCCAGGAAAGCAGCGCCGGCGCCAGCGTGACTTACCGTGAATTTCAGTCGCTGCCAGGCGGCGAAAATCCCGAGCGGCTGTCGACCGTCGTGTATGACACGACACCAGCTGGAACGCTGCTGTGGCGAAATTTACACGAGACGTGGGTCGCTTGATTTAACTCAGGTCATGCAAGTCTTTTTGCTGCGCCGGAGCGATGGAAAACCGGGAAAAAACCACTTCCAGCCCGGCGCGTTCCGGCGTGCAGCACATGGGTCCCACGCGGTAGCTGCTGGCCTCGGGAAACGGCGCCAGGCGCAGCAGCGGCCAGCGCTGTCCATCGGTCGAATACTGCACGCGGATCACTCCTTTTTCTACCGTCACGCGCAGCCAGAAACCCTCGGGCATGGCGGGCGCCATGCTGACGGCCCAATCGGATTTGTCCAAGGTCAATACGCTGCTCAATAACAGCTGGCCATCGGAAAATTCGACGCCGCATTTGAGCCAGTTTTGCTCGTCGATACGCACCATCATGCCGGCCTGGTCGTACAGCGACGCGTATTGCGCCGCCACGTGCAGCTGCGCCGTGAAATCGCCATCGATTGTATTGCCGAAAAAGTGGCCGCTGTCGCGGACAAAACCATACGAGGTCTTGCGCCAGAAATCCGTATTCGCATCCGTCATCACGCGCAATTGCGCGCCGTCGGCGGACCATGTTTCCGGTGGATTGAGCCAGCTGCCTTGCGTGAACATCGCCTCTCCTCTTGATCGAAAATGCTACATAGTGTGCCCCCATCCCAGCGCCTTGTACAGGGCGATCGCATCGATGTAGGATGCCGTTTCCGCCTGCAGCGCTGCGCGCCGTATATCGTACAGCGCGCGCTGGTTTTCCAGCACCGCCTGGTAGCTGCCGGCGCCGCCCTGATAGCGCGTCGTGGCGATGCCGAGCGCCGCGTTGCCGTGGCGCGCCGATTGCAGCAAGGAAGCCAATCGCATCTGGTTTTCCGCCAACTGCGTGACGGCGTTTTCCACCTCTTCCTGCGCGATTAACAGGGCCTGCGCATAGCGCGCCAGCGCACCCTGTGCCTCGGCTTGCGTGCCGCGCAAGCGTGCCCGCACGCTGCCCAGGCGGAAGGCCGGATAGCTGACGGTGGGCGCTACCTCGAAGGCGCGCGCGCCGCCGTCGAACACGCCGCTGCCGCGCAGCGCGAAGAAGCCCAAAAAGCCACCCAGGCTGAGGCGCGGATACAGGTCGGCCGTGGCGGCCCCCACGTCTTCGCTGGAGGCGGCCAGCAAGCGCTCGGCGCGCACCACGTCGGGACGGTGCTGGATCAGCTGGTTCACGTCGCCCAGCGGTAGCTGGCCCGCCAGCGGTGCCTGTTGCCGCGGTGTCGTGGCCAGCGCTATGGCGCCAGGTTGCTGACCGCCCAGCACATCGAGCCGGTACTGCGCCTGGCGCAATCCCGCCTGCAACGGCGGCAATGCTGCCTCACTGCGCGCCAGGTTGGCCAGCGCGTTATGGCGTTCTTCCGGCAAGCCGCTGCCGGCGCGGATGCGCGCATCGATCAATGCCACCGTATCGCGCCAGCTTTGCACCTGCGCCTGCGTCAGCGCCAGGTTGTGCTGGTAGCCCAGCGCCTCGTAGTAATTGCGCGCCACTTCGGCCGCTATCGTCAGCTGCATTTGCCGCAAGTCCGCCTGCGCCGCGTCGGCCCGCGCCTGCGCCGAACGGCTCATGTGCGCCAGGCGGCCGAACAGGTCGATTTCCCATTGCGCATCGAAACCCACGCGCGTGCTGGTGCTGGCGGCGCCGCTGCCCGGGGTATCCTGCTGGACAGTGCGCTGCCATCCGGCCTGGCCCGTGACGGCCGGCAGTTCGTCGAGCCGGCGCTCGTCGAAGATGGCGCGCGCGGCCAGCAGCTTCGCCTGCGCCTGCGCGATATCGAGGTTGTGTTCGAGGGCGCTGGCGATCAGTTGCGACAGGCGCGCATCATCGAAAAACGTCCACCAGGCGGCCTCGCTGACGGCGCCCGTAGCGGGCGCAAATTGCGCTTGCTGGGGACTGGCCAGGTGGACCTCGGGCGTGCCCGGCGTGACGTAGGCGGGGCTGATGGCGCAGCCGGCCAGCACGGGGAAAAGGGCGACAAGATAGTGGTAGTTTTTCATAAGGATTCCTTCAGCGCCTGCGACAGGTCGCGCGCGCGCGGCGTGGCATGGTCGGCCGTGTGGCGGCGGGCCAAAAAGGTATACACGGTGGGCAGCACGAACAGGGTAAAGAAGGTGCCGATCAACATGCCCGAGACGATCACCACGCCCAGGCCGAAACGGCTGTTGGCGCCGGCGCCGGAAGCGAACAGCAGCGGCACCAGGCCCACCACCATGGCGGCCGTCGTCATCAAAATCGGGCGCAAACGGATCTGCGCCGCCTTGCGGATGGCGCTGATGCGGTCCAGCCCTTCATGCACCTGCAATTCATTGGCAAATTCCACCATCAAGATGCCGTGTTTGCTGATCAAGCCGATCAGGGTCACGAGGCCGATCTGCGTGTAGATATTGACGGTGGCGTAACCGAGCGCCAGGGGAATCAGGGCGCCGCAAATCGACAGGGGCACCGTGATCAGGATGATCAAGGGGTCTGTCAGGCTTTCATACTGCGCCGCCAGCACCAGGTAAATCACGATGATGGCCGCGAGGAAGGCAAGCAGCAGGGCATTGCCTTCCGTGGCGAACTGGCGCGCATCGGATTGCCAGTCGTAGCTGAAGCCGGGCGGCAGCGTTTTTGCCACGCCATCGAGGAAGGCCACGGCGTCGCCCAGAGTCACGCCCGGCGCCGGCACGCCCTGGAAGGTGGCCGCATTTTGCTGGTTGAATTGCGTCAGCATGTTCGGCTCGATCTGCTCCGTCACAGAGACGACGGCGGACAGGGGCAGCAGGCTGCCATCGTCGGCGCGCACGTACTGCTGCGTCAGGGCTTGCGCCGTCAATCGCTGCTCGCGCGGGCTTTGCGCGATGACGTCATACGCGCGGCCATCCATGCCGAAGCGGTTCAAATAATTCTCGCCCACCAGCACGGCCAGCGATACACCGATGTCCTGCATCTGGATACCCAGGCTGTTCGCCTTGGAGCGGTCCACGCGCACCTTCACCACGGGGTTGTTGTAATCGAGGTCGCTGTCGACGACGGCAAACAGGCCGCTATCGCGTGCGCGCTGCTTGACGTCTTCCATGGTGCGGAACAGGGTGGCGTAATCCTGCGCACTGCGCAAGACCAGCTGCACGGGCAAGCCGCCGCTCGATCCGGGCAGGGGCGCCAACTGGAAGGCGAAGATGCTGGTGCCTTCCACGTCGCCCACGGCATGCTGCAATTCGGCCTGGATGACGGCCGCATTGCGCGCGCGTTCGGCCCACGGCGTCAGGTTGATGCCGCCGATGCTCGATGCCGGGCCTTCGCCGCCATTGATGATCCAGCGCGACGCCGTTTCGGGGATATTTTTGTAGATGTCATCGAGCTTGTATGAAAAACGTTCGACGTAATCGAGGTTGGCGTGTTGCGGCGCCTTGATCGCCGTCAAGACGCTGGCCTGGTCTTCCGCCGGCGCCAGTTCGCGCTGCGGCAGCAGGTACAAAAACGGCAAACTCACCATCACCAGGGCGGCGAAACCGGCGCTCAGCCAGCGGTGGTGCAGGGAGCGGTCCAGCAGGCGCGCATAGCGCGTGGTCAAGCCTTCGAAGAAATACTCGGCGGCGCGCGCCATGCGCCCTTCCGCCTGTTTCGGCTGCAGCAGCAAGGAGCTCATCACGGGCGACAGGGTCAGCGCCACCACGCCCGACACCACCACGGCGCCGGCCAGGGTCAGGGCGAATTCCTTGAACAGCGCGCCCGTCAGCCCTCCCATCATGCCGATCGGTGCGTACACGGCCGCCAGCGTGATCGTCATGGCGATCACGGGGCCGGCCACTTCGCGCGCGCCCACCAGGGCGGCCTCCACGGGCGTCTTGCCTTCCTCGATATGCCGGTGCACGTTTTCCACCACCACGATGGCGTCATCGACCACCAGGCCCACAGCCAGTACCATCGCCAGCAAGGTCAATAAATTGATGCTGAAACCGAAGGCCAGCATCAGCGCCGCCGCGCCCAGCATCGACAACGGGATCGTCACCACGGGAATCAGCACCGAGCGCAAGGAACCCATGCACAGATAGATGACGATGACGACGATCAGCAGCGCTTCGAGCAAGGTATGCGCCACTTCGTCGATGGAGGACTGGATGAAGCGCGCCGTCTCGAACGCCAGCTCGACTTTCACGCCGGGTGGCAGGGTTTTCTGGATCTCGGGCAGCAGCTTCTTGATGCCGTCGACGATCACCAGCGGGTTGCCGCCCGGCGTGGGCGACAGGCCCAAGTACACGGCCGGCACGCCGTCCATGATGCCGCTCGTCTCCGTCGCGGCCGCGCCCAGTTCCACCGTGCCCACGTCTTTCAAGCGCACGAGGGCAGCGCTATCCTTTGCATCGCCGCCCTTCTTGATGACCATGTCGCGAAACTCCGCCACGCTGGTCAGATCCGTATTGACGCTGATGTTAGAGACGACGAACTGCCCCTTCACTTTGCCGGGCGCCGCCTGGTAGTTATTGCGCCGCACGGCATCGGCCACGTCGGCCGCCGTCATGCCGCGCGCCGCCAGCTTGGCCGGGTCTATCCACAAACGCATGGCCAGCTGCTGGCCGCCATATACGTCGACCTTTGCCACGCCGTCGATGGTGGCGAACATCGGCTGCACCACGCGGGCCAGGTAGTCCGTCAGCGCGGGTGCCGACACGCTCTCGCTGGCAAAGCCCACATAGGCGACGGCCGAGGAATCGCCGGCCGCGCGCTCGATGACGGGGTCAAAAGCGCCTTCGGGAAGCTTGTAGCGCACCTGGTTGACCTTGGCCATCACTTCCGTCAAGGCCTGCGTGGAATCGCGGTTCAGTTCCATGCGTACGGTGACTGTGCTGCTGCCCTGCACGGACGACGAGGTCAGGTAATCGATGCCTTCCACCGACGACACGGCTTGCGCGATGGGCTGCGTCACAAAACCCTGCATCAGTTCCGCCGAGGCGCCCGGATACGTGGTCGTCACCGTGATGGTGGACGATTCGAGCATCGGGTATTGGCGGATCGGCAGCTGCTTGATGGCGATCACTCCCAGCATCAAAATCAGGGTGCTGATCACCAGCGCCAGCACGGGGCGGCGTACAAATAGATCGGTAAATTTCATGGTGGCGTGCTCCTTTACGAACCGGCCTTGGGCGCGGCGCGCTTGGCCTCGTCCAGGGTGTTGGCCACCGCTTGCACGGCCATGCCGTCGGCCAGTTTCAGCTGGCCCGAAGCGACCACGCGCTGGCCCTCGCGCAAGCCCTTGACGATTTCCACGCGGCCCCCTGCCCGCTCGCCCAGGGTCACGCCCACGCGCTTGACGGTGAGTGGCTGTTTTCCCTCCTGCTGCGCGACGAAGACCGTGTCGCCATACGCGCTGTAGGTCACGGCCGTTTCCGGTACCGTCAGCTGCTGGCCTGCTTCGCGCGCCACGCGCACGTTGGCGTACATGCCTGCCTTCAGGGCGCTGTGGGGATTGGCGAGCGCCGCCTGTACCTGCACCATGCGTGAACGGGCGATCAGCGGGTCGATGGCGTTGATCTTTGCCGTGAAGACGTCGCCGGGATAGGCGTCCACCAGCACTTGCACGGCCTGGCCCGGCGCCAGTGTCGCGCTGCTCTGTTCATCGAGGGCGAAGTTCACCAGCAAGGACTTCGTGTCGATCAGGCTGACCACCGTGTCGGCCGCGTTCAGGTACTGGCCCGCATGCACCTTGCGGATGCCCAGCTGTCCGGCGAACGGCGCGCGGATGGTCTTTTGCGCGATCAGCGCTTGCGTCTGGCGCACATCGCCCAGCGCCGCATCGCGCGCGGCCAAGGCGCTATCGGATTGCTCCTGCGTGGCGGCCTTGTCCCTGACCATCTGCGCTGTGCGGGCATGGCTGCTTTCCGCGTTTTTCAGCTGCGCGCGCTGGCGCAGCAGCATTGCCTGTTCCGGCGCGTCATTGAGTTGCACGAGGATGGCGCCGGCCGCCACGGTTTGCCCCGATGCAAAGTGGATCTGCGTGATGCGCCCGCCCGTTTCGGCGGCCACTTGCACCTGGCGCGCCGCTTCCAGTTCGCCCACGCCCGTGAAATAGCGTTCCTGCGTGCCCAGCACGACGGGCACCAGCGCCACCTTGGTGGCGGGAGTGGCAGCGGCATCGGCCGCATGCGAGTCGGCGCGGGGGTACAGCGCGGCACCGGCGATGGCCAGGGTGAGGGCCAGCGCGGAGGCGCCGACGAGTTTCGTATGCATGATGAAGTCCTTTACAGCAGTACAAAGGGAAGAAGAGGCGCAGCGGAGGCTGATCAGGTCCGCTGCGCGTTGAAGAGAAAGAACAAGCCCAGGGTCCACAGCAGCAGCACCACGTGCGTCGTCTGCAAGCCTTCCTGCGCGATCCAGTAGCCGAACCACAGGCCGCCCAGGTGCATCAGCAGCAAAAAGGCGGCCATGGCGCACAGGGCCAGGTTCAGCCACGGCAAGGCAGTGGCCGGGCCGCCGCCGACAAACAGCGCCACGCCCGTCCAGGCGGCGATGGCGGCCAGCAGTTGCAACACCAGCACCACGCCCAGCGACAGCCGGTGCAGGGTCAGTGACGTGAGGGCGCGGCGCAGCAGCGGTGTCTGGATGGTGGGGTCCTGGCGCAGCGGGTCCATGCGCATGGTGTTGCCGATGGCCCAGACGGCGCCGTGGAAGGCATGCAAGTTGTTGATGGCGGCCAGGCTGAGCCAGATGGCCAGGCCGGTGGCGAGAATGGCGTGAAACAAGCAGATGGAGTGAGACAGTTGCATGGGAAAATCCTGTCAAAAGAGTACCTTGCCGGCATGCGGACGTGGAAACTCCTCGACAGCGGGAAGCTAGCGCCCTATTATGCAAGCTATTAGTTGGTTAACTGGCCCCATGATAGTTGAGCGAAATGAATTACACAAGTAAACGTTTGGATAATAGCGAAGCGCCGCAAACGACGGAGCGCATCCTGTATTTCATCAAGACCAAGGGACCCGTCTCCACGGCCACCCTGGCCAAGACCCTGGACATGACGGGCGAGGCGGCGCGCCAGCAAGTGCAAAAGCTGGTGGCGGCTGGCTTGATCGAGGGGCGCCAGGAAGCGCAGGCGGGCGCCGGGCGGCCGCGCCAGAACTGGGTCTTGACGGAGGCGGGCAATGCGCGCTTTCCCGATACGCATGCGCAGCTGACGATCAAGCTGATCGGCTCGGTGCGTCAGTTGTTCGGCGAAGCGGGACTGGATAAATTGATCACCCAGCGCGAAGAGGAAAGCCGCAGCGCCTATGCGCTGGCGTGCTCGGCGCCGGACTTGCCCACGCGTTTGCAGCAGCTGGCCACCGTGCGCGATGAAGAGGGCTATATGGCGCGCGTGGAAGCCGATGGCAAGGACTGGCTGCTGATCGAAGACCATTGCCCCATCTGCGCCGCCGCGCGCACTTGCCAGGGCTTTTGCCGTTCCGAACTGCAGCTGTTCCAGGAAGTGGTGGGGCCAGGCGCGACCATCGTGCGCGAACAGCATTTGCTGACGAACGCCATGCGGTGTATTTATCGCATTTCGCCGTTGCCCTGATTCCTGGGAAACAACGGCCAGGTGCCCAGCGCCACCAGCCCTGCCAGCCACCACACGACGGGCCAGCTGCTGGCCGCCAGCAGGTGCGGGATGGCCATCGGCGTGAGGAACAGCCCCACGTAGACGGCCGTGTTCGCCATGCCCAGGGCCGTGCCCGCGTTGGCGCCGCCCGCTTCCGTGGCCAGTTCCGTGTAGGCCACGCCATGCCAGGCGGACACGGCAATGCCGGCAGCCACCACGGCGGCCATCAGTAGCCAGCCGGGCGCGTCCGCCCAGGCGATGCATCCCAACAAGACGAATGCAGCCAGCGCCACCAGGGCCGAGCCGCGCAGGTAAGCGGGCCGGTTGGCGTGGCGGTCCGTGTGGCGTCCGCTCCAGATGCGCATCACCATGGCGCCGGCCTGCAGGGTCACCATCACGGCCGTGATGGCGGTCAGGCCCTGGTGGCCATGGTCGTGCAGGAACACGGTGGCGTAGCTGAGTACGGCAAACTGGGGCACGCACAGCAGGCCGATGGCGGCCACCATGCGCCAGACTTTGCGATTCTTTAGTGGTGGTGGCGGCGTGGTCCAGGACAGGCCCATGGAGGCCTTGTGCGGCCCCTTGGCAGCCTCGGCAGAGAAATCGGGCTCATGCATCCAGCGCCACGTAAAAAACGCCGACAGGCCGCATACGAGGGCCAGGGCACCAAACACGGGCATGAAGCCATAGGACGATGCCAGGCTGGGCAGGATGAGGGCACCGAGACCGCCACCGAGCGGTACGGCCGTCTGGCGGATGCTCATGGCGAAACCCCGTTCGTCCGGGCCGAACCAGCGCATCACGGCGCGGCCGCTGGCGCCATTCACGCTGCCGCCCAGCACGCCCACCAGCGCCAGCCCGGCCGCCAGCGCCCATAAGGGCGGCACGGCGCCATCCTGCGGCGTGATCCACAGCAGCAGGGCCAGCAAGGCCAGCATGGTGCCCAGCAAGCCGCTCAGCAGTACGGGACGGTCGCCCCATCGGTCGGTGGCCATGCCCCATGGCAATTCGGTCAGGGCCACGCCCAGACCCATGGCGCCCAGCGCCACCCCCAGTTGCATATTGCTCAGGTGATAGCCGCTGCGCAGCCAGATGGCCGTGGTGGGCATGCCGTTGGCGGCGGCGGAAAAGCTGGCATTGGCCGCCACGCCGACGGCCAGCACTTTCCAGCGGTGGGCATCGCCCGGCGCGGGCGCAGTGACGGGAACAGGAACAGGAAAAGGAACGGCAGGGCAGCTGGTGCTCATGGCATGGACAGAAAAGTGGTTGACCCTGACAGTGTTGCGCGTTACGATCATTCTGAATATCAGATAATTTTCGCCATACCATCCCATAAAACAGGACGATTATCGTCGCGCCATGCGTTTGCTGAATTTCGACATCGCCTTCTTGCGCAGCTATGTGGCTGGCATCGAGCTGGGCAGCTTTGCCCGCGCGGCCGACAAGGTGGGCCGCTCCACCTCGGCCGTCAGCGCGCAGCTGAAAAAACTCGAGGAGCAGGCGGGCATGCCCCTGTTCCGCAAGGATGGCCGGGGGCTGGCGCTGACGCCAGGCGGCGAAGTGCTGCTCGGCTATGCGCGCCGCTTGCTGGAACTCAATGACGAGGCGGCCGTCGCCATGCGCGGGGCGGAACTGGAAGGCTGGATCAGGCTGGGCTTGCAGGAGGATTTTGGCGAAGCCTTGCTGCCCGATGTGCTGGGGCGCTTTGCCCGCGCGCACCCGAAAGTGCGCATCGAGGCGCATGTGGCGCGCAACACGGCCTTGATGCAAGGCCTGGCCATGGGCCAGCTGGACCTGGCCCTGCTGTGGGGCGGCGCCTGCATCGCCGACGTGGCCGAGTATCCGCCGCAGCAGCGCCAGCATATTGCCGAACCGGCCATGCGCTGGATCGCTTCGTCCAGCCTGGCCTGGCGCCCCGAATCTGGCGAACCGCTGCCGCTCATTACGTTCGACCGCGATTGCCTGTTCCAGCGCTGCGCCACGCAGGCGCTCGATAGGGCAGGCATCGCCTGGCGCACGGCGTTTACCAGCCCCAGCCTGGCGGGACTGTGGGCGGCGGCCGCCGCCGGGCTGGGCGTGACGGTACGCACCAGCCTGGGCTTGCCCTCTTCCGTGCGCGCGCTCGATCATGTGGACGCGGGCTTGCCCGCCCTGCCCCCGTTGTCGCTGGAACTGATGCGTGCCTCCAGCGTGTCCCGGCCGCCCGTCGAGCGCTTGGCCGGCCTGATCATCGAGTCGCTGCAGCAAGGTGCGGCTTAAAACTCCTGCACCGTGGGACGCAGCACGATTTCATTGATGCTCACCTCGTCCGGTTGCCCGATCGCATACGCCACGGCGCGTGCCACCGCGTCGGCGGGGATGGCTTGCTTGTAAAACTCTTTCAAGCCGGCCGCGCTTTCCGCGTGGCTGCTGCCGCCCGTCAGTTCCGTGTCGATGGCGCCCGGCAAGATGGTGGTGGTGCGGATGGTGCCGCCGCTGGCGGCCAGTTCATGGCGCAAGCCTTCCGAGATGGCGCTGACGGCAAACTTCGTACCGCTATAAACGGTGCCGCCCGGACTGAAGACTTTTTGTCCCGCCACCGACGAGATGTTAATGAAATGGCCGCTGTTTTGCGCCTGGAAATGGGGCAGGACGGCGGCGATGCCATTCAACACGCCTTTGATGTTGATATCGATCATATGGTTCCACTCGTCGACCTTCAAGGCGCTCATCGGCGCGATGGCCATCAGTCCCGCGTTGTTGATCAGCACGTCGACCTTGCCGAATACGGCCAGGGCCGTGTCGATCAGATTCTTGACCTCGGCAGGCACCGTGACGTCGGTATCGGCGATGGCGGCCTGGCCGCCGGCGGCCGTGATTTCCTCGGCGATGGTGTTGAGCAAATCCATGCGCCGCGCACCGAGCACGACGCAAGCGCCCAATGCGGCCAGATGACGCGCGGTGGCTTCGCCCAGGCCGCTGCTGGCACCGATGATGACGACGACTTTCCCTGCAATATATTGACTCATGATGGATTCCCTGTAGAGGCAGCGGAGTGCTGCGATGACATCGATCTATGCTGGCGAGCCACGTCAGGCAGCGGCCACGCTGCAGGTACAGCTTAGCGTATTTGTGCTGCCATCTGCTATAAAAAAGATAATTACTAAATGGTAATTGTTAGGTACGCGCAATCAGCACTTGCACGGGCGCCATGGGAAAATCGCTGGCCTTGTATTGCTCCACTTGCTGCCAGCCCGTGTCGCGCAGCAACTGCGCCAATGCCCCCTGCCGTGTCACCGTGCGGCCCAGCATGCGCATCGGCAAGTAATACGGCAGCACGCGTGCCGCGTCGCCTGCTGCCGCAGCGATTTCCGCTTGGACGCAGACCAGCACGCCACCGGGTTTCAGGGCCGCATGCATCTTGCGCAGGGCGCCCGCCATGTCGGGCACGAAGTGCAGTACGGAGGAGCACCAGATGAGGTCGTAAGCGCTGCCGATATCGTCGCTGGCCAGATCGCCGCCCAAAGTCTCCAGCCGCTCGGAAAGTTGCGCATGGGCGATGTTCGCGGCAGCCACGGCCACCGTTTCCGGCCAGTCGAAAACGCAGCCGTGCAAACCCGTATGGGCTTGCGCCAGCGCAATGGCAACCCAGCCGGGGCCGCCGCCCACGTCGAGCAGGCGCAGCGGCGTAGCGCCTGCCGCAAACGGGGCGATGCGCTGCATCACGGACAGGGCCGCGCGCATCGTGACGGCGCGCTGCTCCTGGCCGATTTGCTGTTGCGCTGCGGCGGCCCAGTTGACGCCATTCGCCGTGGTGTACGGCGCCGCTTTGCCGCCGTCGCGCACGATGCTGGGTAACTGGGTAACTGGGTGGCGAAATGGCGCAGCGCATGCAGCCGGTACAGCCAGGCGTCGCCGCAAAAGGCCATGGAGTCGCGGCAGAAATACTGCAGGGTGGCGGCCGTGCAGCGGTAACGCTGTGTCTCGTCATCGGCCTCGTTGCGCTCCAGCACTTCCATGCTCCAGAGTAACTCCAGCAGCAGGGCCGTGTGCGGCGCATGCAGCGACAGCGCTTCGGCCAGCTGCGCCGGCGTGTGTGGCGTGGACAGTAGCTCGAAAATGCCCAGTTCCAGGGCGGCGGCCAGCCCGTCCGCCTGCACGGGCGCGATGGCCAGGTCCCAATAGGGTTGCAAAGGGTGTTGCGAAGTGAACGGCATGGTGCTTCCTTTCGGCGTAGTGGGCATCGAGGTGTGCCTGTGCGCTATTTTATGCAACAATGAGAATAATTATCATTTGCATTTGTATGCGACACGGCGCATTTCGTATGCGCGACGGCGCGCGGGAAAACAGGAGGAGCGATGAGGGAACAGGACAGGGAAGCGGCGGGCTGGGTGCGGCGCCAGCTGGACCCCGGCATGGGCGCGTGTCGCGCCGACCGGAGGCAGGTCGAGCAAGGCTTGCTGCTCGTGCATTCCGATTACCGGCCGCGGCTTGCGCTCGTCGAGCCATCGAGGCATGACGATGCGGGCGGCCTGGTGATCACCATCGGCCTGGAAGGCGCGTCCGGCTACGCCACGCGCGATGGCGAGCAATTGTGTTTCCGCAGTGGTCATACGACGGTGACGGCCTTTCGCCACACCAGTGGCGAGCGCCGTTTCGAGGCTGGCCAGCGGGCGGCGCAATTGCGCGTGCTGGTCGACGAAGACGCGCTGGTGCGCTACTGGCCGGAAGGCTTGACTTGCTTGCTGCCCAACGGTGGCGCGCGCCAGCTGGCGCATGCGGCCACCACGGCGGCAAGCGCCCTGCAGGCGCGTTCCCTGCTGCGCGCGACGGACCCGCTGGCCGTGCATATCGGCGTGCTCAGCTTGCTGGCGGAACAGTTGCGGGGACTGCGGCCTGTGTCCGCGCCTGTGCCGCGCTGGTCCGAGGCCGAGATGATCAAACTGGAGCGCGCACATGCGCTGATGCAGGAGCAGATGGCGCAAGACCTCACGCTCGACTACCTGTGCGCGCAAGTGGGGCTGAGTTTGTTCAAGTTCAAGCAGGGGTGGCGCTACCGCTACAACGACAGCCCGCAGCGCACTCTGCTGGCGCTGCGCATGCAGCGGGCAAAGTTGCTGCTGGAAAATGGTTGCTAAGTGGCGCAAGCCGGCTGGCAAACGGGCTACCGCCACCCGGCCAATTTCAGTGTCGCATTCAGTCGCTATTTCGGCTACGCGCCGAAGACCGTGGCGCGTGCGTAGCGCTGAAAAGCCGGTGTAGAATCGGCGGGCAGCATTTTTCATCTCACCTCAAGGAGACATGATGGCCCGCAAAATCTTTGTCAATCTTCCCGTGCAGTCGCTCGAGCGTTCCGTGACGTTCTTCACGGCGCTGGGCTTCAGTTTCAATGCCCATTTCACGGATGAAACGGCGACGTGCATGATCGTCGCCGACGATATTTTCGTCATGCTATTGACGCACGACAAATTCAAGCAATTCACGCCCAAGCAGTTGTGCGATACCAAGGTGGCGACGGAAGTGCTCGTGTGTTTGTCGGCAGAAAGCCGTGGCGAAGTCGATGATCTGGTGGCGAAGGCCGTCCAGGCGGGCGGCAGCATTTACAAGGAGCCCATCGATTTCGGCTTCATGTATGGCCACAGTTTCCAGGATCTGGATGGGCATCAATGGGAATTGATGTTCATGGAGCCTAATTCAATACCGCAATAGTTGCGGTATTGAATCCGGTACAGTGCTCTTAGCTGGCCAGCGCCAATAAATCAACCACTTCCAGGCCCGCCAGGTCTTGCGTCGTGTTGCCCGCAAACGCGGCGCGGCTTTGCTGGCCGTTTTTCAGCCAGGTGCGCGTGACGTCCTTGATCTGGCTCAAGGTGCAATTGAGCACGCCGGTGCGGAATTGCTGGCGCACGGCTTCCGTCGTGCCACGCTGCTGCATATTCCACGCCGTCAGCGCTTCCGCATACGGCGAATGGGGCTTGTCGAGGCCCTTGATGACGCAGATGATGGCTTCTTCCACTTGCTCTTGCGAAAAATCGCCGTCGAGGATTTGATCCAGGGTCGTGCCGAAGTCGGCAAACGTGCCGGCCAGTCGCGGATCGCGGTAGGAGCTCAGGGTAAACGTGCCGGCGCCGGCCGCGTAGCTGGCGCTGCCGCCATACGCGCCGCCTTTTTCGCGCAGGGCCGTATGCAGCACCTGGTTGGTCATCAGTTCGGCGGCCACAGCCAGGGCGGCAGCGTCCGGATTGTGCACGCCAGGCACGGCCCAGGAAACGAAGCAATGGTTGATCTGGCTCGTCGCATGCAGGGCCGTGTTGGCCAGCGGCAAGGCCGCCGGTGCTGGCACTTGCGCTGGCACTTCCGTTGCCGTAGGGACAGCGTTGTCGACGCTGGCCGCCGGCAGTTCCAGCAAACGGGCCAGGGCGATGCCATCCTGCTCCAGGCCCGCGCACAGCACGGTTGGCGCCTGGGCGATGATGTGGGCGTGCAGGGTGTCGAGTTCGCGCGCGATTTCCTGCAAGCCTGCCGAGGTCTTGCTCAGTTGCTGCAAACGGCGGTAGAACGGCAGCGCTGCCGGGCCGCCGACGATGTCGTCGAAGCGGCGCGTGGGCGACAGGGGCGCTGCCGAGGCGAGCATGGCATAGCGGTTGCCCGATTCGGCCAGGCTGCTCAATTTGTCCTGCACCAGGCTTTCGATCAGGAAAGCCAGGCGCTCTTCTTCATCGAAGCGGGGCTTGGCGATCCAGGCCGACAGCACGGCGGCAATCGCCGCGTGTTCTTCGCGCAAGCCGCTGGCCGAGAACGAGAGTTCCACGCGCATCGCTTGTTGCGGGCGGGGAATCGCTTCCAGGCCGATGTGGAACGAGGGCACCATGCTCTGGCGCCAGGCGCTGGCGTCGTCGAACGACATGTCGCCCACGCCCAGTTCCGGCGCCAGGTCCGTGTACAAACGCAACCAGGGCCACGACGCTTCCGGCAAGCTCGACACGTCGTACAGCACGTTGGCATAGCTGATGCCGTTCGAGGCGATGGAAAACGCCACGGCGCCGTCGACGGCCGGTGGAATCGGCAGTGCCGGGCGCGGTGCGGCGCTGACGTCGCCGGGGCGGATGCGCGGCAAGACTTCCGAATTCGATGGCAGTTGCTGATGCGCTTCCAGCGCGGCGGACTCGGCCACGATGTGTTCGCGTTCGGCATCCGTCAGGCTCGCTTGCAGGGTGGCCAGCCTGGCGTCTTCCTGTGCGGCGCGGTCTGTAAAGTAGGCGCTGTCGGGCACCACATGGGTGGTCAAACGGCTTGGATTGGCGATCAGCTCGCGCACCAGTTGCTTGAAGAATTCCGGGTCTTCGATTTGCTGTTCCAGGGTTTCCAGGATGGCCGCATTGTCGAAGGCATCCATCACGTCGCCGCCATACATGGCCAGCGGCAAGGCGTGCAGCAAGCGGCCCAGGCCGTAAGGCATGCGGCCGCTGCTGATTTCGCGCTGGCTGTATTTGATATCGCGCAAGGCCGCGTGCAGCACGGCGGCCGGGATGCCTTCTTCCGCCGTCTCTTCCAGCGCGCTCCAGATGCGCTGGTGCGCATCGGCGATCTGTTCCTGGGTCAAACCTTCCATGCCGATGTGGAATACCATCTGGCGGATGCCCGCGTCGCGGCCATTCATGTCCGATGGGCGGCCATAGCCAGCCGACTCCATGGCGCGCATGACGGGCGCCGACGATTCGCCCAGCAAGCCGTGCGACAGCAGATGCGCGTGGTAGTAGGCGATGGGGTCGCTCGACTCGCCCATCAGCCAGGCGAATTGCAGGCCGAATTCATCGTCGCGCGCTTCCTGCGACGGAATTTTCACCACGTTTTCCTGCGGCGCCGTCCACGCGGGCGCCAGCTGGGGCAAGCGCCGTTCGGAGAAACCGCTGAGCTTGGACAGCACGCGTTCGGCCACTTGTTCCTGCACGGCCGACGCTTCGATATTGCCGGCTGTCATGATGACGGCTTGCGAAGGATGGTAATGGCTGGCGTGGAATTCTTTCAGCATGGCATGCGTCAATTCCGGGATCACCAGCGGATCGCCACCCGATTCCACTTCATACGTCGTGCCCTTGAGCAAGGCGCTGGCGATGCCGCTGTCGAGCGCGCGCATGGGGCTGTTGAAAGCGCCCTTCATTTCATTGAAGACGATGCCCTGGTACACCAACTTGTCGCCTTCGAACGCATGGCGCCAGCCTTCCTGGCGGAAGTTCAGATAATCGAGGTTGGGGAAGAAGGCCGCATCGAGGTAGACGTCGAGCAGGTTGAAGAAATCCTTGCGGTCGGTGCTGGCGAACGGGTACACGGTGCGGTCCGGATAGGTCATCGCATTCATGAAGGTGGCCGTGGAGCGACGCAGCATCGAGAAGAAGGGGTCGCGCACCGGGTAGCGCGATGAGCCGCACAGGGCCAGATGCTCGAGGATGTGGGCGCGCCCGTCGCTCACCTCAGGCACAGTGGGAAAGGCCACCAGGAACACCATCTCAGCCTGCTCGGTATGCATGTGGATATGGCGCATGCCCGTTGCTGGCTCGACATATTGCTCGATGGTTGCCTGCAAGACTGGAATAAAGTTGCTGCTGACTTTTTCAAATGTGCTCATGCGGTATGGGATCTCTTCGGTAGGTGAAACGGATAGTCGGTGGGGCTGCATCACACATGGGGGCAAAGCGGCGCAATGCCAGGGCGGGTGCCAGGGCGGGGTGTCACTTTGACGCCTGCGTCAAGTTTTCCCCTATTGTACTAGGAGTATTCGCGCGCCGCCGCCGGTGCCTTGCTGGCGGCCGCAAAAGCGACAGTGTTGCAAAATTGATCATTTCCGGGTGGCTGGCGTCTCCGAATGTAAGCTTAGCGTACCATGCGCCTTTTCCCCCTTGCTGACTGAACCGAAGGCACTTACCTTGTCCAGACTGTCCTTTCGCCAACTGCTATTTGCCGCCTTCATTTTGACGACGGGCATTTTGACGGCCACGTCCGTGCAAGCCCTGCTGACCCTGGAGCACCTGGCGCGCCTGGGGCGCGAGACGGCGGCGCAGGCGATTACCCTGACGGAACAGTCGCAGCGTTTGTCCGAGCGCACCCTGGCCATGGAGCGCAGTGCGCGCCAGTTCCTCGTGCTCGATGATCGCGTGTTCCGCGAGCGCTACGCGGCGGCCCGCGCCGAGGCCACGGCGGCGTTGCAAGTGTTGAACCGCGCCACGCCCGAGTTCGCGCCCCAGCTGGCCGACGAGTGGATGGTGCAAGCGCAAGCGGCGTGGGAAGTGTTGCAAGCGGGAAAACGTCGCAAGCGCGATGGCCACGCCGTTGTGTACCGCGCGTTTGCCCGTATGACGCAGATCAATGACAGCCTGGCGCGCGAGAACAAGACGGAAATCGGCAGCCGCAACGACGCCCTGCTGGCCGAGCTGGAGCGCCAGCGCCGGGTGCTGGGCGTGCTGGTGGGCGGCGCCGTGCTGCTGGCGGCCGTGCTGGCCAGCTGCTTCGGCTTCTTGCTGTCGCGTCCGCTGCGCCGCATCGAGACGGCCATCGGGCGCCTGGGCGAGAAGCGCTATGACCAGCCCATCGTCGTCGGCGGCCCGGCCGACACGCGCCGCCTGGGCCAGCAGCTCGATTGGCTGCGCCAGCGCCTGGCAGACCTCGACGCGGACAAGGAACGCTTTTTGCGCCACATCTCGCACGAACTGAAGACGCCGCTGGCGGCCCTGCGCGAAGGCGTGGCCTTGCTGGAAGACGAGGTGGCCGGCAAGCTCAGCGACGGCCAGCGCGAAATCGCCGGCATCCTGCAGCAAAACACGGCCTCCCTGCAAAACCAGATCGAAGACTTGCTGCGCTACAATACTGCCGCTTTTGACGCCCAGCACCTGGCGCACAGCAAGGTCGATTTGCTGGTCTTGCTGCAAGATGTGGTGGCCGGGCAGCGCTTGCAATGGCTGGCGCGCCGCCTGACCGTCGAGGTGCAGGGCGTATCCCTGATCGTGCAGGCCGACCGCGACAAGCTGGCCACGGTGCTGGCGAATCTGCTGTCGAATGCCGTGCGCTTCAGCCCGGAAGGCGGCAGCGTGCGGTTTGGCTTGTCTTGCGAAGGCGGCCGCGTGCGCATCGACTGCATCGACGAAGGCACCGGCGTGGCGCCCGAGGATGTCGCGCGCATCTTCGAGCCGTTTTACCAGGGCGTGCGCCAGGCGGCCGGCGCGCGCAACGGCAATGGCATCGGCCTGTCCATCGTGCGCGAATATATCGCTGCCCACGATGGCAGCGTCACTCTTTTACCGCGCCAGGCTGGCGCGCACTTTCGGATAGAACTGCCCTTATGATGACGAGAATTTCCCTGGCCGGCATGGCCGCCTGCGCGCTGCTGTTGGGCGCTTGCGCCGCCAAGCCCCCCACCCAGACGCCCGTGCTGGTGCAAACGCCGCCGCGCGTGGTGGTGGTGGCTGATCCCCAGCTGACCGAACTGCTGGCGTATCAAAGCGCCTTGCGCCTGATGACGCCGTCGGAACTGGTGAAAGCGCAGCTGGACCTGGCGAAGGCCGACCACGCGTCGCACAACACGATACGCCGCGCCATGCTGCAAGCCACCTTGCGCGGTGCCGGCGACCTGGCCCGCGCGCAAGCCTTGCTGGAGCCGCTGGTCACGGCCAAAGATGCGCAACTGTTGGCGCCGCTGGCGCAATTGCTCAGCAGCCAGTACGGTGAGCTGCGCCGCCAGGAAGAGAGTATCGACAAGCTCAACTCGCAGCTGCGCGACACCCAGCGCCGCATCGACTTGCTCAATGAAAAACTCGAGGCGCTGAAAAACATCGAGCGCAGCTTGTCCGTGCGCCCGGCCGCAGGAGCGCCAAAATGAGCGAGCACGCCCACATTTTATTGGTCGACGACGACCCCGACCTGCTGCGCCTGCTGACCATCCGCTTGAAAGCGGGCAATTATCGGGTCACGGCCGTGGGCAGCGCGGAAGCGGCGCTGGCCCGCCTGGCCGTGGAATTGCCGGCCTTGGTCATTACTGACGTGCAATTGCCGGGCCGCGATGGCCTGGCCCTGTTCGATGAAATCCGCCGCCAGCATGCAGCTCTGCCCGTCATTTTGCTGACGGCGCACGGCACCATCCCCGACGCCGTCGAGGCGACGGCGCGCGGTGCCTTTGCCTATCTGACGAAACCGTTCGACGGCAAGCTCCTCATGGAAAAGGTGGCGTACGCCATCAACCTGTCTACCGTCATGCCGACACCGGCCTCCGGCGACGAAAGCTGGCGTGCCGAGCTGATCAGCCGCAGTGCGCAGATGGCCGAACTGCTGGCCGAAGCCAAGCTGGTGGCCGGTTCCGACGCCAGCATCTTGATACGCGGTCCCAGCGGCACGGGCAAGGAATTGCTGGCGCGCGCCCTGCACAATGCCAGCCGCCGCGCCAAGGCGCCGTTCATCGCCGTCAATTGCGGCGCCATTCCCGAGCAACTGCTGGAATCGGAACTGTTCGGTCACGTTAAGGGCTCGTTTACGGGCGCCGTCGGCAACCGCGAAGGCCTGTTCCTGGCGGCCGATGGCGGCACCCTGTTTTTAGATGAGATCGGTGACATGCCCCTGCCGCTGCAAGTCAAACTGCTGCGCGTGCTGCAGGAGCGGGCCGTGCGCCCCGTGGGTGCCGACCAGACGCGTCCGGTCGATGTGCGGCTCCTGTCCGCCACGCACCGCGACCTGGACGTGGCCATGGCGGAAGGGCAATTTCGCGAAGACCTGTATTACCGTCTGAACGTGGTGACCCTGACCCTGCCGCCGCTGGCCGAGCGTCGTGAAGATATCTCCCTGCTGGCAAACCATTTCCTGCAGAAACTGGCGGCCAAGTACCAGAAGCCCCTGAACGGCTTCGCCCCCGACGCCCTCACGGCGCTGGTGGCCGCGCCGTGGCCCGGCAATGTGCGCCAGCTGGTCAATGTGGTCGAGCAAGTGTGCGCGCTGGCCACGGCGCCGTTGGTGCCCCTGAGCCTGGTGCAGCGTGCGCTGCGCGTGCCGTCGCTGGAAGCGCTCAGCTACAACGAAGCCAAGCAGCGTTTCGAGCGCGACTACCTGATTCAATTGCTGCGCCTGACGGACGGCAACGTGGCCGACGCGGCCCGCCTGGCCGACCGCAACCGCACGGAGTTTTACCGTTTATTACAGAAATACGAGCTGACGCCGGCCCTGTTCCGGCTTGACGGCGACCCTGTCGCTGAATAGCGACAAAAATAAAGCCTGAGTAATCAAAGGCTTACGGAGAAATATTGATTACCTTGCCACAAGCTGTCGTCGTCAGGCGACAAAAAGCCCCGATTTTCGGGGCAGATCCGGCTGAAATGGGCTGGAAAAATTGAGTGTGACGCTAAGTCATTGATTTTGAATGCAATTTAAAAGCTGGCACGGTGCTTGCTGTATGGGTAGATGTGACGCTTCAAAGTGTTGCTTTATCCAAGTAAGAAGCTTTTAACTCATTGAGAGGAACTACCATGCAAACATCGAAACTGTTCAATACCCTGGTCGCCGCTATCGTACTGTCGGGCGCCTCGATCACCGCTTCGCATGCAGCTGACTCCGCACCAAAAGCACAAGCTCCTGCTGACACCGTCGTGGCCGCCAACGCCGCCGCTGCCGTCCCTGATGAAACCATCACTTCCTCGGCCAAGGCTGCCCTGAGCGCCGATGCGCAAGCCGCTGCCCTGCCAGTCAAGGTAGCAACCCAGCAAGGTATCGTCGTCCTGTCGGGCGATGTACCGAGCGCCGAAGCGGGTGACCGCGTCGTGCAGATCGTCGCTTCCGTGAGCGGCGTGAAAGAAATCAAGAACGAGCTGAAAGTCAAAGCCGCCGGTTAAACGCCCTCGCGCTGTACTTTACTCCGGGTTGCCCTGTCTGCGGACAGGGCATTTTTTTTGTGCCATTGTGTCCACAAGCCACGCCTGCTGACAGGCAGGTAGGCAAGCAATAAGGTTAGAATAGCTAGCACTGGCGCCGTTTCCGGCGCTTTTTGTCATCCATGGCGCAGTGTTGCAAGGCTGGGCCGCTACCAGGCTACCGCATGTCTTCTTTTTCCCCCGCCGCCCTGCTGCGCAATCTGAAACCCGATAATTTCACCATCGCCCTGCTCGTCACCGTGGCGCTGGCCAGTTTCCTGCCTTGCACGGGCACGACGGCCGTGGTCTTCGGCAACATCACCACCGTCGCCATCGGCGCCCTGTTTTTCTTGCATGGCGCCAAGTTGTCGCGCGAAGCCGTGGTGGCCGGCGTCATGCACTGGCGCCTGCATTTACTGGTGCTGGCCAGCACGTTCATTTTGTTTCCCCTGCTGGGCCTGGCCCTGCGGCCGCTGGCGTTGACGTTTCTCACGCCCGAGCTGTACGTGGGCATCTTGTTCCTGTGCGCCTTGCCATCGACCGTGCAGTCGTCGATCGCGCTGACGGCCATGGCGCGCGGCAATGTACCGGCGGCCATTTGCAGCGCCTCGGCCTCGAATTTCATCGGCATTTTTCTTGCGCCCATCCTGGTCGGCTTGCTGGTGGCGAAAGGCGGGGCAAGCAAGTCGTCGGTGGACGCCGTGCTGTCCATCGTCATGCAGCTGCTGCTGCCGTTTTTGGCCGGCCAGTTTCTGCGCCGCTGGATCGGCCGCTGGGTCGACCGCCATAAAGCCACCCTGAAATACGTCGACCAGGGTTCGATCTTGCTGGTGGTCTACACGGCCTTCAGCGAAGCCGTCAGCGAAGGCCTGTGGCATACGATTTCGGTGGAAACGCTGGTGGCGCTGGGCCTGTTCAGCATCTTGCTGCTGGCGCTGGTCCTGGGCCTGATGACGTTCATCAGCCGCCGCCTGGGTTTTAACAAGGAAGACGAGATTGCCATCGTCTTTTGCGGTTCGAAGAAAAGCCTGGCCAGCGGCGTACCAATGGCCAAGGTGCTGTTTGCCACCCACTCGCTGGGCATGGTGATTTTGCCGCTGATGCTGTTCCACCAGATTCAATTGATGATTTGCGCCGTGATTGCGCAGCGCTATGCGCGGCGGGATGAGGAGCTGGAAGTGCCGGCGACGACGCGATAATGCTAGTCCTGCAATAGCGTCAACGCCTGCCGCAAGCCCTCGACGATCACGCGATACGCCTGCCGCCGGCTCGCCTCATCGGGCGCGCGCAGCACATATGACGGGTGATACACGGTGACCACCCAGCGTCCATCGTTTTGCGCCGGCGTGCCGAGCAGCGGCGTCATGCTCGCCGCGCCATCCTGCATTATTGATTTCAATGCCGTGCTGCCCAGCGCCACGATCACCTGTGGTTGGACCCGCTCGATCTCTTCTTCCAGCCAGCCATGGCAGGCGAGGATTTCACGCTGCGCGGGCGTCTTGTGCAGGCGGCGCTTGCCGCGTGGTTCCCACTTGAAATGCTTGACGGCGTTGGTCAGGTAAATACGGTCGCGCGCCATGCCCGCTTCCTGCATGGCCTGGTCCAGCAGCGCACCGGCCGGGCCCACAAACGGCAGGCCCGCCAGGTCTTCCTGGTCGCCCGGTTGCTCGCCGACGAGCATGATGCGGGCGGTTTGCGGGCCCACTCCGGGCACGGCTTGCGTGGCGTGCTGCCACAATTCGCAACGGCGGCACTGGTCCAGCGTCGTGGGCGCGTCGCGCGCGGGCTGGGCGCGCTCGGCCGAAATCGGAATCATGGCCGCGCCGCTGCGCTGGCCGACAGTGGCCGTCTGGCCCGTGCGCCGTTCGCCGTTGGCGGCGCCGCTGAGCATGGCCGGCACGATGGCGCCTTCCGGCAAATTTTTCCAGAAGCGCGAGGGGATATGGCTGCGCAGCAAGTCGACGTTCAGGCGCGCGGGATTGAAGATGCTGCGGTAGTAGGTCAGCCACAGGGCTTCACCCGCATCGTCGATATCGGCCGCGCCGCGCAGCAGGGCCGGTCCCGCGTGCAAGGTGGCGCCATCCCACAGCATGCTGGCTTCGGGCGTGGCGATCATCCAGCTGATGGCGCCCATGCGGCGGGCGAAGTGGCGCGCCACTTGCGGCAGCACGTCGTGCGTGGGTTCGAACCAGGCCACGAAGCGGGGCGCGCCCTCGGCTTCGCTGCGTTCGCGGAAGCGCACATACGCGTGCATGTCGTGCTCTTCGCGGCGCACGGCCTTGGCCATGGTGTGCAGGCGCGCACCGTCCGCGTCGGCAGGCGACATCACGTCGTGCTGGCCCAGCTGCCAGCGCCACAGTACCTGATACAGGAAGGCCCAGCGATCCGGGGCGTTGAAACAGGCGGCGCTTTCCAGCAATTCCACCAGGGGACGGGGTAGGCGCAGCAGTGGTGCGCTGGTATCCGTGGCATCTAGCATGGAAGAAAACAGGTCGCCATCACCGGTTTGCGACTGCCAGGCAACGTCCGCAGGTGGCACGCCGCGCGCGATCAGTTCGCGCGCGGCCGCGCGCCACTCGTCGAACGACTGCGCCAAGCGGACGACTTGCTTATTGACATCTTTCATGCCGCCTGCAGTTCGGGCCATAAATTCATTTGTTGCGGCGCTTCCGTCATGGCCCGGCGCAGGTGTTCGGAAGCCGTGGTGTCGCGCGCGGGAAAGTAGTCGGCCGTGATGATGAATGGCGAAATTTTCTTCATGCTGCAGCGCAGGCGCGACAGGTCGGCGTAGCGCACTTGCCGCAGCTGGCGCAGGTCGACGATGCGCTGGGCGTTGCGCAGGCCGATGCCGGGCACGCGGGCGATCATGTGCTGCGCTGCACGGTTCAAGTCCAGCGGAAAATATTCGCGGTGCGCCAGCGCCCAGGCCAGCTTGGGATCGATATCGAGCGCCAGATTGCCGCCCGTGGCGGGCAGCAGTTCGCTGGCTTGGAAACCATAGCTGCGCAGCAAAAAGTCCGCCTGATATAAGCGGTGTTCGCGCAGCATGGGCGGTGGTGCCAGCGGCACGCTTTTCGGGCTGTCGGGGATAGGGCTGAAGGCCGAGTAGTACACGCGCTTGAGCTTGTAGCTGCCGTACAGGGTCTCGGCCGTGGAGAGAATCTGCTGGTCGTCGCTGGCGTCGGCGCCGACGATCATTTGCGTGCTTTGCCCGGCCGGCGCGAAGCGTGGCGAGCGCGGTTCTTGCGCTTTCTCATCGAGCTTGCGGCGGATGGCGCCCATGGCCAGCTTGATCGTATGCACGCTTTTTTCCGGCGCCAGCTTTTGCACGCTGTCTTGCGTCGGCAGTTCGATATTGACGCTGAGCCGGTCGGCATAGCGGCCCGCCTGCGCGACCAAGGCAGGATCGGCGTCGGGGATGGTTTTCAGGTGGATATAGCCGCGGAACTGGTGCACCTCGCGCAACTCGCGCGCCACTTGCACCAACTGCTCCATCGTGTAGTCAGCCGACTGGATGATGCCGGAACTGAGGAACAGACCGTCGATATAGTTGCGCAGGTAAAAGTCGGCCGTCAGTTTGACCACTTCGGCCACCGTAAACCGCGCGCGCGGCACGTTAGAACTACGGCGGTTGACGCAGTACTGGCAATCGTAGAGGCAGTAATTGGTCAGCAGTACTTTCAGCAGCGAAACGCAGCGCCCGTCCGGCGTGTAGCTGTGGCAAATGCCCAAGCCGGAGGTGGCGCCAAAGCCATCCTTGCCGATGGAATCGCGTTTGGGCGCGCCACTGCTGGCACAGGACGCGTCGTACTTGGCCGCATCGGCCAGGATTTCCAGCTTGTCCGTCAATTCCATGGCTCACCTCGATATACTGTGTTTATATACAGTATATCAGGGAATGCAGCTTGTGCTGGCTTGACTTGAGCCATGGCATGACGCTATATATGAGTGTATATTACGCTCCTTGTTCACCGTTCACTTTACAAGGATACGATCATGCGCCTCACCTCCCTTGCCCGCCTGCTTGGCAACGCCCTGCTCGCCACTGCCGCCACCTCTGCCTTTGCCGGCGAAGTAGTGGTGTCGGCCGCGGCCAGCCTGACGAATGCGTTCAAGGATGCGGCGCAAAGCTATGAGGCGCAGTATCCGGGCAGCAAGGTGTCCTTGAACTTCGCCGCCTCGGGCGTGCTGCTGCAGCAGATCGTCAAGGGTGCGCCCGTGGACGTGTTTGCCTCGGCCGACCAGGAAACCATGGATGCGGCGCAAAAGCAGGGCCTGGTGCTGCCGGCCGACCGCATGGACTTCGTCGGCAACAGCCTGGTGCTGATCGTGCCGCACGATAGCAAGCTGGGCATCAAGAGCTTGAGCGACCTGACGCACAAGGGCGTGACCCGCGTGGCCATCGCCAACCCGGCCAGCGTGCCCGTTGGCCGCTATTCGGAAGGCGCGCTGAAAAAGGCGAATTTGTGGGAGGCCGTGCAAGCTAAGGCCATCGGCACGCAGAACGTGCGCCAGTCGCTCGACTATGTGGCGCGCGGCGAAGTCGATGCGGGCTTCGTCTACGCTACCGACGCGGCCATCATGAAGGACAAAGTCAACGTCGTGCTGGACGTGCCTTTGGCCTCGCCCGTGCTGTACCCGATCGCCACCATCAAGGGCAGCAGCAATGCCGCCGAAGCGAAGCGCTTCGTCAGCTACCTGCAGACGGCGCCGGCGCAAGCCATCCTCGCCCGCTATGGATTCAAGCAAGCTGACGGTTTCAAGAAGCCATAATTTAGGCACGCGCCCGCATGGATATCGCCTGGACCGCGCTGGCCCTGTCGCTCAAAGTTGCGGCCTGGGCCACGGCGCTCAATTTGCTGCTCGGCATCGGTACGGGCTATCTGCTGGCGCGCACGCGTTTTCCCGGGCGCGAGCTGCTCGACGCCCTGTTGACCCTGCCGATGGTGATGCCACCCACCGTGCTCGGCTATTACCTGCTGGTGCTGCTGGGGCGGCGCGGCACCTTGGGCATCTGGCTGCAAGACAACTTCGGCATCAACCTCATCTTTACCTGGCAGGGCGCCGTGATCGCCTCCACGGTGGTGGCCTTTCCCCTCGTTTTCAAGCCGGCGCGCGCCGCCTTCGAGGCGGTCGATGGCCAGCTGGAGCAGGCGGCCCGCGTGCTGGGCATCTCGGAAATGGCGACTTTCTTCCGCGTGACCTTGCCGCTGGCCTGGCGCGGCATCCTCGCGGGCGTGCTGCTGGGTTTTGTGCGCGCGCTGGGCGAGTTTGGCGCCACGCTGATGGTGGCCGGCAGCATTCCCGGCAAGACGCAGACCTTGTCAGTGGCCGTGTATGAAGCCGTGCAGGCGGGCCAGGACGACGTGGCCAATACGCTGGTCGTGATTATCTCCCTGGTCTGCATCGTGGTGCTGCTGTCGGCTGGCCGCCTGGCGCCCGGGCGCATCGCGCACAAATGACGGCTATGATGACGCCTATGCAACTCGACCTCGACATCCGTGCCACCTTGCGCTCCGGCAAACGCCGCTTCGACATGCAGGTGCAATGCACCTCGAACAGCCAGCGCATCGCCGTGTATGGCCCGTCCGGTGCCGGCAAGAGCATGACCCTGAAAGCCATTGCCGGACTGTTTACACCGGACGCCGGCCATATCCGCCTGAATGGCCGCACGCTGTTCGATTCCGCCGCCGGCATCAATCTGCCGCCGCAGCAGCGCAACGTGGCGTATCTGTTCCAGGATTACGCGCTGTTCCCGCACCTGACGGTGCGCCAGAACGTGGGCTTTGGCCTGCGCCGCGGCTGGCTCAACCCGCGCGCGCGTGAAAAATTGCAGAAAGTCGAGCATTGGCTGGACGCGTTTCACTTGCAGGAACTGGCGCACCAGTTTCCCGACGAGTTGTCCGGTGGCCAGCGCCAAAGGGTGGCGCTGGCGAGGGCGCTCGTGGCCGAGCCCAGCGCGCTGCTGCTCGACGAACCGTTTGCCGCCCTCGATCCGGCCCTGCGTGTCAAAATGCGTCTGGAACTGAGCCAGTGGCAGCAGCGCCTGGACGTGCCCATGATCTTGATCACACATGATCCGGAAGATGCGCGCATCCTGGGTGAACATGTGTTGTACTTGCGTGACGGACAAATTGACAGCATGGAAGAAAATAGGGCATCAGGTGAACGCAGTGGATAAAATCGGCCTGCAAGGCTCGGTATGGATGACGGTGGGCGGCGAGCGCCTGGGTGGGGGCGGCCGCGTGGAATTGTTGGGCGCCATCGCCGAGTGCGGCTCCATCACGCAGGCGGCCAAACTCGTCAAGATGAGCTACAAGGCGGCCTGGGACGCCATCGACGCGATGAACAACCTGGCTGGCGAGCCGCTGGTCGAGCGCTTGACGGGCGGCAAGGGCGGCGGTGGCACGCGGCTGACGCCACGGGGGCGCCAGCTGGTCGACAATTTCCGCATCATCGAGCGCGAGCATGCGCGCTATCTGCACCAGCTGGGCAGCCAGGCGGAAGGCATCGCCGACGATCTTTTACTCATACGGAGAATGGCCATGAAAACCACGGCACGCAATCAATTCCTGGGCAAGGTGGCCGAACTGAAACAGGGTGCCGTCAACGATGAAGTCACCCTGGAATTGCCCGGTGGCCAGCATATCGTTGCCATCGTCACGCAGGGCAGCAGCGCAAGCCTGGGCCTGGTGCCGGGCGCGGAAGCGTTTGCGCTGATCAAGGCGTCGTCGATTATTCTCGTGACGGACAGCGACGGGGCGCGCTTTTCGGCGCGCAACCAATTGGCCGGGCTGGTGACGCGCGTGCAGACGGGTGCCGTCAACACGGAAGTGGTGCTGGACTTGCCGCGTGGCGGCACCATCGCCGCCATCATCACGAACCAGAGCAGCACCGATCTGGGCATCGAGATCGGCAGCAATGTGACGGCGATTTTTAAAGCGTCGAGCGTGATCCTGGGCGTGCCCGCCTGATTTAATCTTGCAGGCGCGCCAGCCACTCCCGCGCGGCGATCAGCACCTGCTCGAGTTCCTGCGCCGTCTGCGCCAGCAGCGCCGGCACTTCGTCCAGGCGGCCCGCGTCGATGGCTTCCTCGGTGGCAAACGCGGCGCGGATCAGGCGCTTGGTGCCCAGGGTACCCACGGAACCGCGCACGCCGTGCAGGATGCGCGCCACGTCGCTGTGGCGGCCCGCCTGCAACGCTGTTTCGGCGTCGCGCACGGGCGTCATGCCCTTGTTCAGCGCGTCTTCCACCATGCGCCGCAGCACGCCGCGCCCCTTCGCATCGCGGCCCATCACGCGCATCAGCGGCGCCATGGAAAACACTTCCTCATCGGCAACGGGTGCCGGTTCGGCCGTCTGCTCTTGCGGGCGCTTGGGCAGGTGGCGCAGGATGACTTCCATCAACTCTTCCACCACCACGGGCTTGGCGATGAAATCGCTGATGCCGGCCGTCATGCAGCGCTCGCGCTCGGACGCCAGCACGCCGGCCGTCATGGCGATCACGGGCAGGCTCAAGCGCAGTTCCGTGCGGATGATGTGGGTGGCGCTGAAACCGTCCATGACGGGCATCTGCATGTCCATCAGCACGATGTCGTAGCGCAGCGCCTCCGTGCGCAGCCGTTCCACGGCTTGCAAGCCGTCGCCCACCACATCCAGGGTGGCGCCCATGTGTTCGAGGATGCCGCGCGCCACGGCCTGGTTCAAATGATTGTCTTCCACCAGCAGGAAATGCACGCCGGCCAGCTCCGTGCCCAGCGGCTGGTGCAGCATGCGCTGCTCGCCGCCGTCATTCTTGGCGATCAGCGCCTGGTGCAGGGCATCGAACAGGCTCGATCCCGTGATCGGCTTCATCAGCACGACATCGGCCTCGGCGGCGCTGGAGATTTCCTCCAGGTGGTTGCGCGCGAAGGCGTTGACCATCACCACGATGGGCTGGCGCTGGCCGGTGGCCGCCTGGCGGATGGCCTTGGCCGTGGCCAGGCCGTCCATGACGGGCATGTGCCAGTCGGCCAGCACCACGTCGTACGGTTGCTGCTGCGCCAGGCGTTCGCGGTACAGTTCGATGGCGGCAAAGCCGGAGTCCACTTCGTCGGCCAGCCAGCCCCAGGCCTCGATCAGCTTGACGATCAGTTCGCGCGTGGTGCGGTTATCGTCGGCCACCAGCAGGCGCAACTGGCCCAGGGCCGGCATGCGCCGCGTTTCGGCCGGCTGCGCCAGCATGTCGAATGGCACGCTGAACCAGAAGCGGCTGCCCTTGCCTTCGCTGCTGGCGACGGCGATCTCGCCGCCCATCATGTGGATCAGCTGCTTGCTGATGGCCAGGCCCAGGCCCGTGCCGCCGAAGCGCCGCGTGATGCTCTGGTCGCCCTGTGAAAATGCGGAAAACAGTTGCTGTTGCTGCAGTTCCGTCATGCCGATGCCCGTGTCGTGCACTTCGAAGCGCAGCCAGGCGCGCCCGTTCCCGTTCCCGTTCCCGTTCCCGCTCTCGGCCAGGCTGACGGCCACCACCACTTCGCCGCTCTCGGTAAACTTGATGGCATTGCCGGCCAGGTTGACGAGGATTTGCTGCAGGCGCTGGGCGTCGCCCACCAGGCGCCGTGGCACGTCGGGTTCGACGGCGATGGCCAGTTCCAGCTCCTTTTCGCCCGCATTCATGGTCATCGTCGTGGCCAGGGTATTCATCACTTCATCGAGGTCGAACTCGACGGGCGACAATTCCATGCGGCGCGCCTCGATCTTTGAATAATCGAGCACGTCGTTGAGGATGCCCAGCAGCGACTGGCCCGCCACGCGCACCATGGTCAGATACTTGCGCTGTTCCGTGTCGAGCCTGGTATTGCCCAGCAGATACACCATGCCCAGCACGGCATTGAGGGGCGTGCGGATTTCATGGCTCATGTTGGCCACAAAATCGCTCTTCGCGCGATTGGCCGCCTCGGCCCGGTCGCGCTCCTGTTCCAGCTCCGCCGCGCGCGATTCGAGCTCCTGCTGCAGGCGGTCGCGTTCGCTCATCAGGCCGTTGAACGCTTCCGTCAGCTCGCCGATCTCGTCGCGCTGCTGCACCGGCACGGGCGTGAAGCGGCTGGCGCTGGTGCGCAGAGCCAGCAGGGTGTCGCGCAGGCGCACCAGCGGCGACAGCAGGCGCACGGTGACCCAGCCCAGCACGGTAGCTGCCAGTAGCGAAGCGAGGATGCTCCACAGCACCAGCCGGTACAGCACGCCATCGAACGGTTCAAAGGCATCCTCGACGGGAAGCGAGGCGGCCAGCAGCCAGTTCACCGACTTCAGGCGCTTGAAGCTGTTGACGGCCGTGATGCCGCGGCTGTTGGTGCTGACCATGCTGCCTTCACCATCTTCCTTCAGCAGCTGCGTGGTCGCCAGGTTGGCGTCCGGCTTGCGCGGCTGCAGCAGCCGGCTGGTATCGGGGTACAGCACATAGCGCGGCACGGCGCCGCGCGTGAGGATGAAGTAATAGCCGTTCTTGCCGATCTTTTCCGAGCGCAGGCGTCCCAGCAGATTGTCCTTGTACAGGCGCAGCACGCCGATCACCACGCCAGCCACCTGGCCATCGGCGGCCAGCACGGGCGCCACCATCTGCACGATCGGCATGCCGCTCGATTTGCCCAGCATGGGCTCGCTGATCATGGGCTGGCGCGTGCGCAGGACGGTCTGAAAATATGCGCGCTCGGCGACGTTGATGCCGATGCGCCCCGCCACTTCCGGCATGTCGGCCACGATGGCGCCCTGCGCGTCGAGCACCAGCACGTCATCGAACAGCACCAGCATCGAGCGGCGCGCATAGTATTCGCGCAGCCGGGCGGGCTGGGCGAACAATTCCGGCGGCTGCTGCCTGGCCGTCAGCGTGACGATTTGCAGCAGCATGCCCAGCTTGTCGTCGAGCTCGGCAGCGGTGCGGGTAATCAGGGACGATTGCTGGCTCAACAGTACTTTGGTGAAGTCGGCGCGCATGTGCTGCACCTGGATCATGGTGACCAGCGCGATCATGGCGATCTAGGTCAGGCTGGTGGCCAGTGCGACTTTTGCTTTAATGCCGAGAGGCTTCATGATTTCCTTTTCAGTATCGGGCGGCACAGGCGGCAGACAATGCTGTTAGGAATTTTCCTATCAATACTTCAGCTTGGCAAGCGCCACTGCGCAAATTGCCCTCCCCGCACGGGCTTTTGACGATGTTGCCATATAATTAAAGTCAGAACGTCGTTTATTCAGCGCAATTGCAGTGAAATTGGCACACGGCAACCCTGTATGCAGTAAACTTGTTATTGCATTTTTAAAAAGGTACCGACATGACTGAAGCGTTAAGCAATCCCACCTTGCCCACAGTGAACGTGGAGGCCTTGCGTGCGCGGTGCTCGACCTGCAGCATGCATCAATTGTGCCTGCCGATGGGCCTCGATATGGGTGACATGGACAGGCTGGACCAGATCATCGGCCGGCGCCGCAAGATCGCGCGCGGCACCTCGCTGTTCCGCATCGGCGACTCGTTCCAGAACCTGTACGCGATCCGCCTGGGGCATTTCAAGACGTACCAGATCAATGCGGGCGGCGAAGAGCAGGTGACGGGTTTCCAGATGGCGGGCGAACTGCTGGGCATGGACGCCATCAGCGCCGATCGCCACCACTGTAATGCGGTGGCGCTGGAAGATAGCGAAGTGTGTGAAATTCCGTTTTCCAGCCTGGAACAATTGTTGGGCAGTATGCCGACCCTGCTGCGCCATTTCCACCGCATGATGAGCCAGGAAATCACGCGCGAGCAAAGCGTGATGCTGTTGCTGGGCAATATGCAGGCGACGCAGCGTTTTGCCGCCTTCATCGTCAACCTGGCGTCGCGCTATGAAGCGCGCGGCTATTCCGGGACCAATTTTCAGCTGCGCATGTCGCGCGAGGAAATCGGCAACTACCTGGGGCTGACCATCGAGAGCGTCAGTCGGCTGTTGTCGAAATTCAAGAAGGAAGGCTGGCTGCGCGTCTCCAACCGCGAGATCGAGATCTTGCAGCCGGCCAAGTTGAAAGCCATTACGGCCGGTACCGACGTCTGCAAATAAGGCTTACAGCTCTTCATCGGCGTGCAGCGCGATGCTGCGCTGCAGGGGCCAGGTCCAGATGCCGGACAGGCGCCACTCGCGTTTGTCGTTTTCCACCAGCACTTGCCAGCGACTGCGCTCGAGCATCGGCAGCGCTACCGAGAAGTTGCCGGCCGCATTGGGCTGCACCAGCATCTTGATATCCTTTTCCGGCAAGGTCGCATGCGCCAGGTGCAGCTGCAGCGGACCCTGGTAAGCCTTGCCGAAGCTGTGCACGGAACCGGTCAGGCGCGCTGACGCCACATCATAGGACAGGCTGGTATCCATTGCCAGATTGCTGGCGATGGTATCGCGCCGCAAGTCCTGGTTGATCGCCTTGCCCTGTTTGTAATAATCGCCCACCACCAAGGCATCTGGCTGCGTAAACGCGATATAGCCCATGAAGCTGCCGACCACCACGGACAGGCCGGGGCCGAGCATCAGCAGCCATGGCCATCGATGCTTGTACCACGGTGCAACGGGAGCTTGCAGTTTCAGACTGTCGGACATGGTATTTCTCCTGATAAATTGGCCAGTCTCCATGCGGGGACTGGCCTTGCTACCTTAGCGCGGCACGATGAAGACCGCGCTTTCACGCACATGCAGCGATGGGTTGTCCAACGAGTGCAATTCGATTGCAATCTTGTTCGAGCCCTTTTCGCCGACGCCGTGCGGCACGCGCAGGCGGATCGGCCAGCCCAGCGTTTCCGTCGGCTGCAACGTCACCTCTTCGCGCGTCAGCAAAGTCAGGCCCGGCAAGCCGGAAGCGCTGATCTTGAAGTGCTGGGTTTGCTCCGAGGTGTTCATGATCTGCAGACGGTAAACGTTTTCGATCATGCCGTCTTCCACTTCGCGCCCCATTGAACCGCGGTCGCGGATGACGTCCATTTTCAGTGGCGTACGCAGGGCCAGCGAGGTACATACGGCAATGATGATCAAGGCCAGGATGGAGGTGTAGATCAGCACGCGCGGGCGCATGGCGCGCTGGCGGATTTGCTTCGAACTGAAGTTGTTTTCCATCGCATGGTCGGTACTGTAGCGTATCAGTCCGCGTGGCCGTTCAACCTTGTCCATCACGCTGTTGCAGGCATCGACGCAAGCGGCACAGCCGATGCATTCATACTGCAGGCCGTTGCGGATATCGATGCCGGTCGGACACACCTGCACGCACAGGGTGCAATCGATGCAATCGCCCAGCTTGTCATTGTTGCCGGCCTTCTTGCTGATGGCGCCACGCGGTTCGCCACGCTTCTCATCGTAGGTGATGATCAGGGTATCCTGGTCGAACATGGCGCTCTGGAAGCGCGCGTAGGGGCACATATACTTGCACACCTGCTCGCGCAGCCAGCCCGCGTTGCCGTAGGTTGCCAGGCTGTAGAACAAGACCCAGAACCATTCCCAAGGACCGAAATTGAGGGTAATCACCTCGCGCGCCAGTTCCTTGATCGGCGTGAAGTAGCCGACAAAGGTAAAGCCCGTCCACAGGGCGATGGTGCCCCATGCCAGGTGCTTGGCCGTCTTCTTGAACGTCTTGCGCACTGAGGGACCCTGCTTGTCGAGGGCCATGCGCGCGCTGCGCGTGCCCTCGATGCGGCGTTCGACCCACAGGAAGATTTCCGTGTATACCGTTTGCGGGCAAGAGAACCCGCACCACACCCGCCCGGCAATGGCCGTGACGAGGAACAACAAATACGCACAGATGATCAGCAGGGCCGCCAGATAGATGAAATCCTGGGGCCACAGCACGACGCCGAAAATGTAGAACTTGCGCGTGGTCAAATCGAACAGCAGGGCTTGCCTGCCATTCCAGGTCAACCACGGCAAGCCGTAGAACGCCAGCTGGGTAAGCCAGACGCATACCCATCGCCAGGTAGCGTAGCGTCCTTTGGCCTCGCGAGGGTAGATTTGCTCGCGGGCCGCATACATCTTGATGACTTGAGGTTCCATTACGTCATTTCACGGGTGTCTGGGGATTCGACAGGCTCCAGACATACGCCGACAGCACGTGTACCTTGGATTCGCCGAGGAAGTCGCTGAAAGCCGGCATGGTGTTGCTGCGACCCTTGCGGATGGTTTCCATGATGGTATCAGCACTGCCGCCGTACAGCCAGATCTTGTCCGTCAGGTTAGGCGAACCGAGCATCTGGTTGCCCTTCGCATCGGCGCCGTGGCAAGCCATGCAGGCGCCGAACTTGGCCTTGCCCAGCACCGACTTGACAGGGTCCGAGGTGGAACCGGATAGGCTCAGCACATAATGGGCCACGTTCTCGACATCCTTTTCGGAGCCCAGGGCAGCGCCCATCGGCGGCATCTGGCCATTGCGGCCGTGCAGGATGGTGGTCTTGATGATGTCAGGATCGCCGCCATACAGCCAGTCCTTGTCGGTCAGGTTGGGGAAGCCCTTGTTGCCGCGCGCATCCGAACCGTGGCATTGCGCGCAGTAGGTCAGGAACAAACGCTGGCCGATGGCCTGCGCCTGAGGATCGGCCGCCACCGTCTTCAAGTCCTGGCTCAGGTACTTGTTGAACAGGGGGCCGTAGTCGGCTTCGGCCTTCTTCAGCTCTTCCTCGTACTGGCCCGTCGATTTCCAGCCCAGGCTGCCGGCATAGTTGCCCAGGCCCGGATACAGGAACAGATACGCCAGGGCGAAGACGATGGTGATGTAGAACAACCACATCCACCAGCGCGGCATTGGCGTGTTGAGTTCCTTCAAGTCCTCGTCCCAGACGTGGCCCGTGGTGCCGTCGGCAGGCGCGCCGGCGGCCACTTTGACCTTCGACTGCGAGTACAGCAGTACGCCGCAGCCGATGATGCCCAGCAAGGACAGCACGATGATGTAGATATTCCAGAAGCCATTGGTAAAGTCAGCCATGGTTGCGCTCCCCTTGTGCCGGCACAGGCATGGATACCGGCTCCGCCGGATAGTCGAGCGCCTCGTCGTCGAACGGCAGGTGCGCCGCAGCGTCGAAGTCGCTATTGCTGCGGCTGAAAGTCCACCACAGTATGCCTGCGAACGTCATAAAGGAAACCACCGTCATGACGCTGCTGGCGCTGTCAAACAGGTTGTCGATTGCCATGCTAATTCCTTGTTTTGATTAATGTACCGAGGCCTTGCAAATAGGCGACCAGGGCGTCTTCTTCCGTCTTGTCCTGCAACTGCGCCGGGCCGGCGGCGATCTCTTCATCGCTGTACGGCTGGCCCAGGCGTTTCAGGGCGCGCATCTTCGGCATGACGTCGTCAGGCACCAGCTTGGTCTTCGCCAGCCATGGGTAGGCCGGCATATTCGACTCGGGCACCACATCGCGCGGGTTGTTCAAGTGCGTGCGGTGCCATTCATCGCTGTAGCGGGCGCCCACGCGGGCCAGATCTGGCCCCGTGCGCTTGGAACCCCACTGGAACGGACGGTCGTAGACGAACTCGCCAGCGACCGAATAGTGGCCATAGCGTTCCGTTTCCGCGCGCAGCGGACGCACCATCTGCGAGTGGCAGTTGTAGCAGCCTTCGCGCACGTAAATGTCGCGGCCCGTCAGGCGCAGCGGCGAATACGGCTTCAGGCCGGCGACCGGTTCCGTCGTGCTCTTCTGGAAGAACAGGGGAATGATCTCGACGGCGCCGCCGATGCTGATCACTACCGTGACCAGGGCGATCAGCAGCCAGGGGTTTCTCTCAATCCATGCATGTGAAAATTTCATTTGCTTTTGCTCCTATCAGGCGTGCGCCGCGTTCAGTTCCGGAATGCGGGCGACGGGGAGTTTGCTGCCGCGCAAGGTCATCCAGGTGTTGTAGCCCATGATGCACATACCCGACAGGTACAGCAGGCCACCGGCCACGCGCACCACGTAGTACGGATATGTTGCTTTCACGCTTTCAACAAAGGTGTAGGTCAGGGTGCCGTCCGGATTGACCGCGCGCCACATCAGACCCTGCATCACGCCGGCGATCCACATTGCCGCGATATACAGCACGATGCCGATGGTGGCCACCCAGAAGTGCACGTCGACCAGGCGCGTGCTATGCATCTGCGTGCGGCCCGCCAGGCGTGGCAGCAGATAGTAGATCGAACCCATGGTGATGAAGCCCACCCAGCCCAGGGCGCCCGCATGTACGTGGGCAACGGTCCAGTCGGTGTAGTGCGACAGCGAGTTGATGGTCTTGATCGACATCATCGGACCTTCGAAGGTGGCGATGCCGTAGAACGACAGCGAGACGATCATGAATTTCAGGATCGGATCGGTGCGCAGCTTGTGCCAGGCGCCCGACAGGGTCATGATGCCGTTGATCATGCCGCCCCAGCTTGGTGCCAGCAGGACCAGCGAGAAGACCATGCCGATCGATTGCGTCCAGTCAGGCAATGCCGTGTAGTGCAGGTGATGCGGGCCGGCCCACATATAAGTGAAGATCAGCGCCCAGAAGTGGACGATGGACAGGCGGTACGAGTACACGGGGCGCTCGGCCTGTTTCGGGATGAAGTAATAGACCATGCCCAGGTAGCCGGCGGTCAGGATGAAACCCACCGCGTTATGGCCGTACCACCACTGTATCATGGCGTCCTGCACGCCCGCATAGGCGGAATACGACTTGGTGAAGGAAGCTGGCATGACGGCGCCATTGACCACGTGCAAAATCGTCACGGCCAGGATATACGCGCCGAAGAACCAGTTGGCCACGTAGATGTGCTTGACCTTGCGCTTGATCAAGGTGCCGAAGAACACGATGGCGTAAGCAATCCAGACGACGGCGATGAGGATGGCGATAGGCCATTCCAGTTCGGCGTATTCCTTGCCGCGCGTCATGCCCATGGGCAGGGTGACGACGGCGGACAGGATCACCGCTTGCCAGCCCCAGAACGTGAAGGCGGCCAGTTTGTCGGAAAACAGGCGCACCTGGCAGGTGCGTTGTACAACGTAGTACGAGGTGGCGAACAGGCCGCAGATGCCGAAGGCGAAAATCACCGCATTCGTGTGCAGCGGACGCAAGCGTCCGTATGTCAGCCATGGTATGTCGAGGTTCAGGGCAGGCCAGGCCAACTGAGCGGCGATGATAACGCCAACCAGCATGCCGATGATGCCCCATACCACAGTAGCGACCGCGAATTGCTTCACGATCTTGTAGTTATAGTTCAGCGATTGATCCACAAAGACTCTCCCTGGAATTACTATTTATGATGGTGGCCAGAGAGTAAGTGTTTGACCGCGAAAAAACTTTGATGTGGATCAAAATTCCCCGGATGAAATAAGCGTAGCGAACTGGCATCGAAATATAGTCATATTTCGGTCAAAAAAAGCCATGCAAGATCCCTGCAATAGCTCGCTTGATATGGCTTAAAACAGGTAGATCAGCAACGGTTTACAGTGGACAGTCCAGTCATGATGAGGGCTAGCCATGAGTCATGCCGATAGCGCGCCAGTGGATGGTGAAGATGTCAAGGTAGTTGTGGGAAAGTTCAGCGGAACGTCCCTGTTCAGCCACAGCCTGCTCGATTGCCTGCAGCAAATGCCGTCGCCGGGCATCGTCATCTTCGTGCATGGCGTCAATTCCGACGGCGAGTGGTACCGCGCGGCCGAAGCAGGCCTGTGCGCCGGCCTGAACACGCGCATGAAGCGCTGCGACGAGCACATGGCGCATGCTACGGCGCAGGGCGGGCAACTGACCCCGGTGGGCTATCGGAGCGAACTGAGCGATGACGGCTATGTCGATCCCGACTACACGGCCAGCACCTTCATCGGACCGCAAGCGCATTTCTCGCCCGTGATCCAGTTTCGCTGGGGCTACAAGGCCAGCGACAAGGAGTTGCAGGCGTATGGCGATTCGGTCTACCTGAACGAACACGCTTACTGGGGCGGCGGCCCGTTCGCCAATGGCTGCTCCTCGCTGCCGGACCTGTGGGGCGAGGGCTTGTCGGACGCCCTCTTCCTGTTCATCCATATCGAGCATCTCAATCCCGTCAACGACCGCATCGTGTATGCCTGCCCACCGCGCCCCTACTTCGTGCTGGCCGCGCTGCGCCTGGCGCACCTGGTGGCGGCCATCCGCAGGCAGCAGGCCGACGTGCCCATCACCCTGGTGTGTCACAGCCAGGGCAATATGGTGGGCATGGCGGCCGCGTTTCTGGGCAATAAGATGGCCGAGGTGCAGGATGCGGCAGGCAAAAGCGGCCGTTGCGTGGCCGATACTTATGTCTTGTGCAACCCTCCGTACAGCCTGTTGCGCAGAAACGATACGGAAGGCTGGCTGCAGGGGCAAGTCAGGGATGTCGATGGCAATGTAGGCCGGCAAAGCGGCGAGGCGCGCCGCAAGACCCTGGCGGCATTTTTCGACATCGTGCGCGGCCAGGCCAAGGAGCCGCCCATGTCTGCCGCCTTGGCGTGCATGGCCGCCAACGTGCGCCATGATTTCACGCTGGACAAGGACCGGGCCGCCTATGCCTGCGGCCCGCAGTCGACGACGCGCGGCCGCGTCACCCTGTATTGCAATCCGCACGACCAGGTGATTTCCGCCACGCCCATCCAGGGCATCGGCTGGTTGGGTCTCAGCGCCGAACAGATCAAGGCCACGCGCGGCGACGGTGTGTTTACCCAGCGGGTGTTTGCGCAAGGCTTTCCCGTTGGCCAGCACGGCGATTATGACTATTGGAGCAATCACTATCGCCAGCCCGCGCGGGGCAGTGCCGATTTCTGGCATCCTCATTCGCCGATCTCCAGATACGATCCAGACAAGGGCGTGCGCGCCAGCACCAGCGCGGCCGGCAAGGCGGCGAGCGTGCGCACGGCCGCCGCCATGTCGGCCCTCATGGAGATGCTGAAGACACCCATCAATGCCGTGCCGCCCGATGACTGGCGTATCCCCGTGACGGCGCCAGCCTTGCCGGAAGTGTTTACACCGCAGTCCATGCGCTTTGGCCACCCCAGCCCTCAATTCGACCAGGATATCGAGCCGCCCGGCACGCACCGCCATGCTGGCAAGGCGCGCCAGGCAGGCGAACCATATGCCGATACAAGCGTGGGCGGCACGCCGCAGGGCGACCGCGATACCGAGGCGGCATTGCGCTACGAAGACCATGCCCGCCTGCGCATGAAGGCCCGCCGCGGGAAGCTGGACGGCAATGACGGCAAGGCGATGATGGAAGACGACCTGTCCACCGCCACGCCGGAATATTTGGAATGGCGCAAGCAGGAAATCCAGGGGCAACTGGCGGCGACCTGCGACACGCATGCGACCGACCACTCCACCATCCTGACCAATCCCCGGCACGCGGAAAAGGCGCTGGCGTATGACGTGGCGATTGGGGTGGGTCATATTGGTGAGGAGGCGATGCTACAACTGCGCATCGCGGCAGATTGGCGTCTGGTGGAGGGGGTGGATGACAATCAACTACAGATGAAATTTGCGGAATATTTCTTGACTGGGATGGTCAAGAAACTGTCATTGCTGGAATGGGTATGCAGTGATGGCAGCGCTGGAAGCATGCCTCTCGAGATAGTGGATGAGCGCATGTACAAGCGCCCGGAGACATCCTGATGCGCAAAGTGATTGCTACCTTACCGCGCCGGCTGGGTTGGAGCATATTTGTTTTCAGTCTTGCGTCTGGTATTGCACTTTGGTCGGTATTGCATGTCCCGCCAGTCGACGTTCCTCTTGAAGAAGGATTGCTGATGAAACGACTATTGTTGATGCCAGTCCTGCTGGCGCTTGCCGTGCTTTTTCTGACCTCAGCCTGCGCCAGCAAGGCGCCTGTGGCATTACCGGTTGCAGCCGTCGAATCCGCCGCGCCACAGCAACCCTACATGGTGCAGGTGGTGGGTGTGCAGTGGCTCAATCCCCTGCAGCGGCGCGATTATCCGACGGAATGGCAGTTGCTGTGGACGCTGGGCCTGGCCAAGCCGAACAAGGACGATAGCAAAGTGAAAGAGAACCCCGTGCGTTTTGGCAAGGTACAATCGATAGGCATGATTGCCTATGGTAATAAGGGTAGCGAAACTTTTAAAGGCTACCATCACAAATATATTACCAAATTGATTTATCTTTTCCGGGATATCTACTTTTCTAACAAAGAGTATTTTTACAATGCCCATTCGCTGACCGACAAATCCACGCGCCGTGAACTGGCTGGTATTCATGTGGAATATGCCTTGCCGGCTGGACGCCTTGATCCGGACGAGGCGGGAAAATATATCGTTGAAACGATTACCGATGCCTTCAGCATCGGCAACCCCTCCTTCCCCGATTCCTGGACCACGGCCACGCCGCCCGACGTGCGCGTGACCATGGGTGGCGCCAATGCGGGTTTTACGTCCCTGGCGGCGGGCCTGGCCTATCTGCAGGCCAATCCCGACAAGACGGTGTGGGTGATGAACTGGGACGCGCCCAGTTATCCGCCCAAGGATGAGCAGATCAATGAAAACATGGTCTTGCTGGTGCTGGCCGGCCCCGGCTATCAGACGGACCGCGCGCCGCTGGCCTGGCTGGGCTTTCCCGCCACGCGCAAGGTCGCCGATTTCACCGCTGACAGAAGACAGTCCCCACGCGCCGTGCAGGCGTGGAGCGCTGCCATCGACGCTGCCGCCCGGAACGCGCAATTGAACGACGACGCCATCGGCTACGTCATCCACGATGCCGGCAGCACCTATCCGGTCTCGTCAGAACGGCTCGGCCCGCTGGCGCAAAGCCTGACGCAGCAATTGCCCGACTTCGACTTCAACAAGCAGACGTTCAATATGCCAGCCTTGCTGGGCGAGACGGGCGCCGGCACGGCGCTGACCAACGTGGCGCTGGCCATCGCTTATGCGAACCACGTGGGCCGGCCCGTGCTGGTGGCGGGCAGCAGCGATAGCGAGAGTTTGACTGCCGTGGTGGTGGCGCCGCCGGCCGTCGTGCGGCCCGTCGACCACGACGCGCCGTGGTTCCGCGCACGCGGCGGCAACACCGTGTTTTTACCGTGGTGGGGCCGGCGCTTCGATGCGCGGCCGGGGTCGCAAGGGTACTCGCGCTAATCTCGACAGGAGCAGCGATGAAGCGTTTTCTGATGCTAACGATGCTGACCATGCTGCTATCGGCCTGCGCGAGCAAGACGCCTGTCGCTGCACCGGTTGCCGCTGTCGCCCCTGCTGCGCCCGCGCAACCGTACATGGCGCAAGTGGTCGGTGTGCAGTGGCTCAATCCCCTGCAGCGGCGCGATTATCCGACCGAGTGGCAATTGCTGTGGACACTGGGCCTGGCCAGGCCAAACAAGGACGATAGCAAAGTGAAAGAGAACCCCGTGCGTTTTGGCAAGGTGCAATCGATAGGCATGATTGCCTATGGTAATAAGGGTAGCGAAACCTTGGAAGGCTACCATCAGCAATACGTTGCCGATTTAATTTATCGCTTTCGTGACATTTATTTCTCAAGCGCAGAATATTTTTACAATGCTCATTCGCTGACCGACAAATCCACGCGGCGCGAACTGGCTGGCATCCACGTTGAGTACGCGCTGCCTGCGGGACGTCTCGATCCCATAGAAGCCGGAAAATATGTGCAGGATACAATCAGGCGCGCCTTCAGCATCGGCAACCCCTCCTTCCCCGATTCCTGGACCACGGCCACGCCGCCCGACGTGCGCATCACCATGGGCGGCGCCAACGCGGGCTTTACGTCACTGGCGGCGGGCCTGGCCTATTTGCAGGCCAATCCCGACAAGACGGTATGGGTGATGAACTGGGATGCGCCCAGCTATCCGCCGAAAGATGAGCAGATCAATGAAAACATGGTCTTGCTGGTGCTGGCCGGCCCCGGCTATCAGACGGACCGCGCGCCGCTGGCCTGGCTGGGCTTTCCCGCCACGCGTAGCGTCGCCGATTTCAGCGCCGGCAAGGGACAGTCACCGCGCGCCGTGCAGGCCTGGAGCCACGCCATCGACGCTGCCGCCCGGAACGCGCAATTGAACGACAGCGCCATCGGCTACGTCATCCACGATGCAGGCGCGACCTATCCGGTCTCGTCAGAACGGCTCGGCCCGCTGGCGCAAAGCCTGACAGAGCAATTGCCCGACTTCGACTTCAACAAGCAGACTTTCAACATGCCGGCGCTGCTGGGCGAGACGGGCGCCGGCACGGCGCTGACGAACGTGGCGCTGGCCATCGCCCATGCAAACCACGTGGGCCGGCCCGTGTTGGTGGCGGGCAGCAGCGATAGCGAGCGTGTGACTGCCATGGTGGTGGCGCCGCCGGCCGTCGTGCGGCCCGTCGACCACGACGCGCCGTGGTTCCGCGCACGCGGCGGCAACACCGTGTTTTTACCGTGGTGGGGCCGGCGCCTCGATGCGCGGCCGGGGTCGCAAGGCTATTCGCGTTGAGTGGCCGGAGGG
>NZ_PEBS01000036.1 GCF_002869965.1 Janthinobacterium sp. ROICE36 | reverse complement strand
TGTCCTGTACGCCGCGATTTTTGAGTTCGGTGACGACTTGCAGCCAGAACTTGGCCCCCTCGGTTTGGGATATCCACAGGCCCAGCACCTCCTTGTGGCCCTCCATGTTGACGCCGATGGCCAGGTATGTTGGCGCCGACGATTTTTTGACCCAAGCTGCCGACATTTGGTGCCCACGTAGATAGATAGAAAACCCGCGTGCAGCAACGGTTCCAGAGGTGTTGAACTGGGTCAGTTGGAATCGGTAGCCTGGAGCAATTTCACGTCGGCACCAACAGACAGCAGTACAACGTCAGTTTTAGCCTGGCCGGCAATGCCGAAGGTGGCGGCAGCCTCAAGTTGGTGGATGTGGGCGTCACGGGCGTACACAGCTTCACCTTTGACAGTACGGGTCGGTCTCCTTCCAACATGGGCTGGGTAAACGAAGGGTTCAGTTTTATTGCCACTGCTGCCAACAGCACCTTGTACTTTCAAGGGAATAACAAAAACAGCGTGTGGGGTGCGGCACTCGACAACGTATCGGTTACGGCCGTGCCAGAACCGTCGACCTATGCCATGCTGGCTGCCGGCCTGGGTCTGATAGGTTTCATGGCACGCCGCCGTCGCACGCAACGCGGTTAAGTAGCTTTTCAAGGCTGAGGCGCGGCCGCTCAGCGCAGTGCAACAGTCGCCACGCAAAAAGCCCGGTCCTTCACCGGGATTTTCGCCTTTCATGGCGAGTGCCGATGGCACGCTGATGCAGCTTCAACTTCCTATGCGCAACGCTTCCAGCGCCAGATAGCCCGGTTGCAATTGCGCAGCGATGGCGGCAAGGCCGTCTGCTGCAGGCACCGGCGGATCGCCTTGGTAGACGGTGCCGTATTTCGCATGCACGCCGCCGCGCGCGCGCATCGCTTGCAACTGCCCTGCCGTGGGGGGGATGCCGAGACGGGGCAGCAAGTCGCTGAAGAGGATGTCTGGCAATTGGTTGTAGTTGATTAACTGCAACTGGCCGGTGGCGGCATGGGGCCGGGCTGCGTTGACCAGGCTGGCCAGCACCAGGGCCGTATAACCGTCGAGATCGCCGGGCGCCAGCTGGTGCGCGGGCAGCGGCAGTTGGGTTGGGTGCAGCATGCCGGGCACCATTTGCGGGCCACGCTGGCGCTGGTGCGAGGCCAGTACGGCCAGCGGTTCGCGGTAGACGAACAGGCAGGGCGTGCCGGGAAACGCTTGCCGCAGCAAGTCCAGGCTGTGGATGTGCCAGCAGTCGAACTTGATGATGAAGTGTGATTCTTCGCCGGAGCGGCGCTGGCCCAGTGCCAGGATGGCCTGGCGCAGCAGGGTGATGCTGGCTGCCGGGTCGGTGCTGTCGTGATGCAGGCGCAGCAGCGAGTCGATGATGGGCGGCTCGGACATGACTATGCACTGCGGCAACGATGCCAGTAGTTGGCTCAGCAAGGTCGAGCCGCAGCGCGAGACATGGAAGATGAAAAGGTCGGGCGTCAGGCCAGCGGCGAGGGTCGCCAGCGCCGCCAGTGGCGTGCGGCAGACGCGGCGTTGCTCATGCGGCTGGCGCGCCAGCGTATTGACAAAGAAGGCGTCGCTGAAAGCCGTTTCTCCCAGGTCGCGCCAGCACATGGCAGTGTCCGCCAGCGCATCGCCGCGCTCCACGGACAGCGGATACCAGCCGCGCAGATCCATGCCCTCCTGCCATGCCACCGTCTTGCCTTGGGCCAGAAAACGTTCCTGCTGAGCAAGGCCTGGTGCGGCGATCATGCTGCGCGCCCGTCGGCCAGTGCCGCCAGCTCGCTGGCCAGCGCCAGGCTGGCAGGCGAGGGCGACAGCCGCAGCTGGGTAATGACCTTGTGCACATTGTCATCGTTGATGCTGGCGTCGCCATACTTGTGGGATGCTTTCGGCACAAAGCCGGCTACGGCGAACAGCGCTTCGAGCCAGGAGTTGGTGACGCAGTCGAGCACGAGGTGGATGCGCGGCGTCGTGCCCTGGTTGTGTACCGCGTGCAGGCAGCTGGCATCCATGTACCAGGCGTGGCCGGCCGTGAAATGCACGGTCTCGCCGTCGATACTGAACAGTACCTGCGGCGAGGTGTGGATGGGGATGTGGATGCGCGTCAAGCCATCCTGCAATGCCATTTTTGCATCGCGGTGTGCATGGATGTGGGCGCCGGGCGCCAGCGCCAGCAGGCGCGCGGCGCGGATTTTGCATTCGAAACTGGCGAGCGCCTCGCGCAGGCTGGGGCAGCGCGCCAGTTGCGGCGTGGCGGCGTAGGCACCGTCGTCGATGGGCATGATGTGGCCCGCCTGGCCACCGACCGAGCGCAGCGGCACGCAGCTCCACCCATGGTCATAGGCGCCCGTATTGAAATGGCTGAGCCACTCGTCAAAGGCGAACTGGTCGCTGTCGCGCTGCATGCGCGCCACGTCAAAGCGTAGCGGCAGCTGCAGCCAGGTGCTGGGGGCGTCGGGCGCCGGCACTATGGCGCACTCCACGCGAGTTGCTCCTGCACCTCGTTTTCCCCGCGCAGGCGAAAGCCCAGCCGCTGGTACAGTGCGCGCGCGGCAGTGTTGCTTTTGTTGACGGCAAGGTGGATGTGCAGCTGGTCTGCGCCCGCTTGCGCCTGCAGGCCCCGCAGCACGGCGCTGCCGGCGCCCTGACCCCGCGCAGACGGCAGGATGGCAATATCGACCAGGTGCAGCACCTTGTCCTGGCGGTCGAGGATCAGGCGGCCGATGGAGGTGTCGCCGTGCTGCAGCACCAGGTAGGCCGCGTGCGGATACGCCTGGCGATAGCCCTGGCTTTGCATGCGGCGCTGCATGGCGATCAACTGTTCGATGACGGCGGGGTCGGCCGGTACCTGGCGCAGGTCGTCGCGCGTGGCGCTGTACAGCGCGGCGGCAAAGTCATCGTCGTCGTCGCGCTGGACGCGCAACTGGTAGGGGGCGGGCAGGCTGGCGAGGGCGAGGGTAAGATCGGAAAGCGGCAAGGCGTGCATCGGTGCTCCGGTAGGTCGTTGCGGATGGTGGCGGATGGCGGCAAATGCGCAAGCGTCTATTTGTTTGCTATGCTGCCAATTTTTCCGCGTACTTGCAATCATTTCAAGGAAGCCGCATGTATTCTGTCTTTATCCCGCTGCGCCAGCGGGGCTGTGCATGACGGCCCCACAAGCGGAACTGGCCGCCATTGCGGCCGCCCTGTGCGATCCGCAGCGCTCGCTGGCAAGCCTGATCGGCGAAACAGTGCAGCTGCGCCAGCTTGTCGAACGCCATTCGCGCCTGTCCATGGATCGGCAGGATGGCTTGCGCGATGGTGAAAGCTTCCTGCCCAGCGGCTGGGCCATTTCGCCCGTGCAGGCGGGCCTGTGCGCGCGCGAACCGTACCGTAGCGCCGCCTTCATCCAGGGCCTGGCGCTGGCCGTGCGCGAGCAACTGGGCGCCGGGCGGCCCGTGCGCGTGCTGTATGCGGGCTGCGGCCCGTTTGCCTTGCTGGCCTTGCCAGTGATGGCGGTGCTGAGCGCGACCCAGGTGCAGTTTGCCATCCTCGACGTGCACGCCGAGACGCTGGCCTATGCGCACGACCTGATCGCACGGCTGGAACTGGACAGTCATGTGACGGCATACATTTGCGCCGACGCGGCCACTTACCGCATTCCTGCCGCTGTCATGCCGGACGTGATCGTCAGCGAAACCATGAATACGGCGCTGGGCAAGGAGCCGCAGGTAGCCATCCTGCGCAATCTGCACGCGCAAGCGCCGGCCGCGGCGCTGTTGCCGGCGGCCGTCACCGTGCACCTGGGCCTGGACCGGCGCACCCCCGGCGAGCCGTGTACCGACTGGGGCCGTGTGTTTGCCCTCGATGGTGACGCCTTGCGCGCCTGGCAGGGCGCTCTGGGCGACAGCCTGCCGGCCGCCACCATCCGCCTGCCCGATGTGCTGGAGCAGGCGCCGCGATTGCTGACGCGCATCCGCGTGTATGGCGACATCGTCCTGGGCGACCATGATTGCAGCCTGAACCTGCCCCTGCCTCTGCCGGGCAAGCCTGGCCTGGCTGGCGGCAGCATGCTCGATTTCCATTACCGCCTGGGCGGCCAGCCCGGACTGGCGTTTCGCCTGCGCAAAACGCCTGAATCAATACAGGAGGAAATGCACAAGGTAAATTCTCAGTAGTCATCCCGATAGTAATACTCCATTGGCAAACAATTTATTTCTGTAGGATAATGTGGAACCGGTTCCATCTATCTGCAAATGCAATCTAGCGCAACCATCGAAGTCAACAAAACAACAAGTCTTGCGGGAGTCTCATGAACCATCCAGGCAACGAACCATCTGCACCATCCATGTCATCCCTTCCCCGCATCAGCCGCCGTCACGCCCTGATCGGCCTGGCCGCCTTGCTGGCGCAGGCCGGTTTCTGGAGCAATCCCCTGTCCGCCGCCATGCAGTCTCCGGCCAGCGCTCCGGCTACCGGCCTGGCACCGGCCACCATGCTGTTTTACACCTTGTCGCAAACGATCACGGGCCACCGCGACCTGTCTGCCGGTACGGCGGCGCGTATCGAGCAAGCCATGCGCAGCAACGTGCCCGGCTTTGCCGACCGCTTGCCGCAGCTGGGCGCGCTGCTCGTCACGGGCCAGGAGGCGAAGGCCCTGCTGGCGGCCGCCACCGCTGCCGATGCCAGCTTGCGCGAACTGGCGCTGGCCATCGTCGCCGCTTGGTACACGGGCACCGTCGCCGGCAACGCGGCGCAGGGCACGAAGTCCATCGTCGTCGCGTATGCGCAAGCCTTGATGTACCGCACGGTGGCCGATGGCCAGGTTGTGCCGACCTATTGCAACTACGGCCCCCTGTGGTGGCTGAAGGCGCCGCCGGCCGTGGGTGTCTCCGCACCCGTGGCGCCCAAGCCCGTGCCCGCTCCGGCCACCACCGGCACCCCCGAACCGAAAGGCAAGCAAGCAAAATGAAATCACCCCAATTCAAGAGTAATGGCGACGTTGTCGCCGATGTCGTCATCGTCGGTACCGGCGTGGTGGGCGCCATGATGGCCGACCAGCTGGCCGCGCTAGGCCATTCCGTGATCATGCTGGAAGCGGGCTTGCGCATCGAACGTGGGCAAGCCGTGGAAAACTGGCGCAACATGCCGTTTGAAAACCGCGTCGGCTCTGACTTTCAGGGCCTGTATCCGCAGGCGGACAATGCGCCCGCACCCCTGTATTTTCCAAAAAACAACTATGTGGAATTGTCCGGCCCCAGCGGCAGCAGTTTCCAGCAAGGCTATCTGCGCACGGTCGGCGGCACCACCTGGCACTGGGCCGCGTCGTGCTGGCGCCATTTGCCGACCGACATGCGCATGAAAAGCGATTACGGGGTGGGGCGCGACTGGGCTATTTCCTACGCTGAACTGGAACCGTACTATTGCCGTGCCGAGCAGGAAATGGGCGTGGCCGGTCCCAACGATCCCACCTTGCAATCGCCCAGCGAGCGCAGCGCGCCGTATCCGATGGACATGGTGCCGTGGGGCTATGGCGACAAGCGCTTCGCCGAAGTGGTCAACCCGCACGGCTACCGCTCCGTGCCGATTCCGCAAGGGCGCTCGACGCGCCCATGGCAGGGGCGGCCTACGTGCTGCGGCAATAATAACTGCCAGCCCATCTGCCCCATCGGCGCCATGTACAACGGCATCCACCATGTGGAGCGGGCCGAACTCAAAGGCGCGGGCGTGCTGGCCGAGGCCGTCGTCTACCGTATCGACACGGACCAGAACAATCGCGTGACGGCCGTGCATTGGTATGACGCCAAGAAACAGTCGCACACGGCGATGGGCAAGGCCTTCGTGATCGCCTGCAATGGCATCGAGACGCCCCGTTTGCTGCTGCTGGCGGCGAACCGGAACAATCCGAACGGCATCGCCAACAGTTCCGACCAGGTGGGCCGCAACATGATGGACCATTCCGGTTTCCACTGTACCTTCCTCGCCAATGAACCGATCTGGACGGGTCGTGGTCCTGCGCAGAGCAGCTGCCTGGTGGGGCCGCGCGACGGCGCCTTCCGGTCGCAGTATTCGGCCAACAAGATAATCTTGAACAATATCACCCGCGTGGGACCTGCTACCCAGCAGTCGCTCAAGCTGGGTCTGGTGGGCAAGGACCTCGACGATGAAATCCGCCGCCGCGCCGCGTTTGGCGTGGATCTGTCGATCAGCCTGGAACCGCTGCCCGAAGCGCACAACCGCCTGACCTTGAGCAAGACGCGCAAGGACCCGCTGGGCCTGGCCTGTCCCGAAATTTATTATGACGTGGGCGACTACGTGCGCAATGGCGCGAAGGCTGCGCATGCGCAGCTTGAGCACATCGGCAAGCTGTTCGGCGCCGTGGAATTCCATATCACCGACAGCCTGAACGCCAATAACCACATCATGGGCGGCGTCATCATGGGGTTGAACCGTGCCGATTCGGTGGTCGATGGCAATTGCCGCGCGCACGACCATGCCAATTTGTGGCTGCCGGGCGGCGGCGCCATGCCGTCGGCCAGCGTGGTCAACACCACTCTCAGCATGGCCGCGCTCGGTTTGCGCGCTGCCGACGACATTGCCCGCACCTTGGCAAAGGAGGCAGCATGATGCGTCGTTTCTTGCTGTGCCTGACCCTGGTGGCCGGCTTGCCCCTGGCCGCGCACGCTGTCGCAGCGCTGCCGCCCGTCACCCTGACGCCGGACCGCCCGGCCGTGCCTGCAGCAGGTACCTCGGGCGCCGATGCGCGCCTGGAGCGGGGCCGCTACCTGGCCATCGCGGCCGACTGCATGGCGTGCCATACGGCGGCCGGCGGCAAGCCGTATGCGGGTGGCTATGCCATCGAATCGCCGCTGGGCACGATTTATGCCACGAATATCACGCCATCGAAAAAGGGCGGCATCGGCCACTACACGGAAGCCGACTTTGCGCGCGCCTTGCGTGCAGGCGTGCGCGCCGATGGCAGCCATCTGTATCCGGCCATGCCCTACACCAGCTATGCGCAGCTGACGGATGCGGACGTGGGCGACTTGTATTATTACTTCATGCAGGCCGTCCAACCCGTCGATGATCCGGCGCGCCAGACGGTCCTGCCATTCCCGTTCAATGTGCGCCTGTCCATGCTGGGCTGGAATACCTTGTTCCTCGACAATAAACGCTTTGTGCCCGATCCAGCGAAGAGCGCGCAAATCAACCGCGGTGCCTACCTGGCCGAAGGCCTGGCGCATTGCAGCGCCTGCCATACGCCGCGCAATATGCTGATGGCCGAAATCGGCAGCCAGACGCTGGCGGGCGCCGCGCTCGGTTCCTGGCATGCGCCCAACATCACCTCCGACAAGGTCAGCGGCATCGGCGCCTGGACGGATGCAGAACTCGCCGCCTATCTGAAGACGGGGCACGTGGAAGGCAAGGGGCAGGCGGCGGGCGGCATGGCCGAAGCCATCCAGAACAGCCTGCAATTCCTGCGCGATGACGATGTGGCCGCCATCGTCGCGTGGCTGCGCACGGTGCCGGCCGTGCGTGCGCCCGGGCAGACCAAGGCCGCCTTCAGCCATGGCAGCGCCGCCAGCGAAGAACCGGTGCTGCGCGGCATGGCCAGCTCCACCGAGCGCCATTCCCTGAGTAGCGGTGCGGTGCTGTTTTCCGGCTATTGCGCCAGTTGCCATTCGGCCAGTGGCGCCGGTAGCACGGGTCAGGCCTATCCCGCCCTGTTTAACAACACGGCGACCGGTGGCGCCACGCCGGCCAACCTGGTCTCGGCCATTTTGTTTGGCGTCGAGCGCAAGATCGAAGGGGAAGAGCACGAAGCGTTCATGCCCCGTTTCGACCAGCGTTCCTACGTGCAGCCATTGACGGACGAGCAGATCGCCTCGATCGCCAATTATGTATTGAAACAGTATGGCAACCCGGACGTGTCCGTCACGCCAGCGTATGTAGCGCAGGCGCGCAGCGGCGGTGAGAAGCCCGTGCTTGCGCGCATGCAGCCCTTCATGCTGCCCGGCGGCATCGTGGGCATCTTGCTGCTGATCGCGCTGCTGGTGTGGCTGCGCCGGCGCCGAATATGAACGATGGGCGCAACTTGCAGTAAAATGCAGGCTGAAAAATGGTTACGAGCAATCGTAGCCATTTTTTATTCTGGCACTATCCTGGCTTTCGTCTCATTTGAAAATTGACCATGTCCCATTCCCTGCATCACCAATTCTTGCGTTTCGCCGCCGTCGGCGCTTCCGGCACGGCCGTGCAATACAGCGTGCTGTGGGGCGGCGTGGAATGGGCCGGCATCAGTGCCGCCGCCGCTTCCGGCATCGGCTACATCATGGGTTCCGTCGTCAACTACCTCCTCAATTACTTTTTCACGTTTAAAAGCGACAAGGGGCATGGCGAGGCGGCTTCCAAGTATTTCACCTTGCTGGGCATAGGCTGGTGCATCAATACGGGTCTGATGTGGCTGCTGGTACACCAGCTGGGCTGGTATTACTGGCTGGCGCAGGTGCTGGCCACCGGCATCGGCCTGGTCTGGAATTTTGCGGGCAGCCGCTGGTGGGCCTTCAAGCCGGCCAGTGCGCCGAGCAAGTAAGTATTTGTTGCAAGAAAAAATGCGCATAGTCCAAGACCAGGCGCGCGGTTTTACCAAAACAAGGGGTTAATCATGCAGTTCCTGAAACGCTATTTCAAATTGAAGGACAACGGGACCAATGTGCGCACGGAGCTGCTGGCCGGCTTGACCACATTCCTGACGATGGCCTACATCATCTTCGTCAACCCCTCCATCCTCGGCGACGCGGGCATGCCGAAAGACGCCGTCTTTGTTGCCACCTGCCTGGCGGCCGCCATCGGCACCCTGGTCATGGGCCTGTACGCGAACTATCCGATCGCGCTGGCGCCGGGCATGGGCTTGAACGCGTATTTCTCGTACACGGTCGTCAAGGGCATGGGCATGAGCTGGGAAGTGGCGCTGGGCGCCGTCTTCATTTCCGGCTGCCTGTTCATCCTGGTCAGCCTGTTCAAGATACGCGAGATGATCATCAACAGCATCCCGCCTGCGCTGCGCACGGCGATTACTGTCGGTATCGGCCTGTTCCTGGCGATCATTTCCCTGAAGAGCGCCGGCGTGGTGGTGTCGAACCCTGCCACCATCATCGCCCTGGGCGACTTGCACCAGGCGGCGCCCATCCTGGCCATCCTCGGTTTCTTCATCATCGTCGCGCTGGACCGCCTGAAAGTGCCGGGCGCCATCCTGATCGGCATTCTGACCATCACGGTTGCCAGCTTCTTCTTTGGCGGCAACCAGTTCAATGGCATTGTCTCGGCGCCACCCGCCATCGAGCCGACTCTGTTCAAGCTCGACATCATGGGCGCATTGTCGATCGGCATCGTCAACGTGGTACTGGTATTTTTCCTGGTGGAATTGTTCGATGCGACGGGCACCCTGATGGGCGTGGCCAACCGTGCCGGCTTGTTGAAAGACGGCAAGATGGAGCGCATGAACAAGGCCTTGCTGGCCGACAGCACGGCGATTGCCGCTGGCGCCTGTCTGGGCACGTCCAGTACCACGGCCTTCGTGGAAAGTGCGGCCGGCGTGCAAGCGGGCGGGCGCACGGGTTTGACGGCCGTGGCCGTTGCGCTGCTGTTCCTGGGCAGCCTGTTCTTCGCTCCGCTGGCGCACACGGTGCCGCCGTACGCGACGGCGCCCGCGCTGCTGTACGTGGCGTGTTTGATGCTGCGCGAACTGACCTATATCGACTGGGATGACAGCACGGAAAGCATTCCGGCCGCCATCACGGCGCTGATGATGCCGTTTACCTATTCGGTGGCCAGCGGCGTGGCGTTCGGCTTCATCACCTATGCGGTATTGAAACTGTTGACGGGCAAGGGCAAGCAAGTGTCGGTGGTGGCCTACATTATCGCTGCCATCTTCCTGTTCAAGTTTATCTACCTGGGCGAATAGCCGGTTCGGCGGAGCTTAGTTGCCGTTGCAATGACAAGGCCGCCCATTCACCAGCAGGGGCGGCCTTTTTTGATGGTGCGGTTTACATCAGCAGTGCCGCCACCAGGTCTTTTTTGGCATCGCTGGCGCTGCCGTCGAAGCGCAAGGCCGCTTCCACATGCGCCAGGTGCTCGACCATCAGGCGCTCCGCCAGGTCGGCGTCGCCACTGCGCGCCGCGTCGAGAAAGCGGCCGTGTTCGTCGCACGAGCAGGCGGCAGCATGGCCGGACCGGTACAGCATGGTGATGAGCGAGCTGCGCCCCACCAGTTCACGCACGATGTCGCGCAGCACGGCGTTGCCGGCGATGTCGGCCAGCAAGACGTGGAAGTCGCCCAGCAGTTGCGCGCGCAGCGGCGTCGCTTGCGCCAGCGCCAGGCGCTCCGCTTTCAGGTGCCGCTCCAGCATCCTGTAGTCGGCGGGCTTGGCCCGCGCGACGAATTCGCGCGCCAGGGCCGCCTCGATGATGATACGCGCGGCAAAGATGTCGCGCGCTTCCGCTTCGGTCGGTTGGCTGACGAAGGCGCCTTTGTCGGGCACCATGCGGATCAGCTTGTCTTTTGAGAGTATGAGCAGGGCGGCGCGGATCTTGGTGCGACTGACGCCATACAGCCGGCACAGCGCTTCTTCGCGCAGCCGCGTACCGGGTGGCAATTGGCGCGCCACGATGGCTGTCGCCATATGCTCGGCAATTTCCACCGAGCTGTCGCCGCTGCCGTGCTTGTCCACCAGGGGTGCGCTTGATTCTGTCATGTCGGGCGAGAGCAGTAAACCAGGGGCAAGGTGAGCCTTGCAAGCGCATGTCCGCGCGGCGGCGTGGTTGACGCCCCGCTGCCGGCATGCCGTTAGCGCCTTGCGTGTCGGCAAGGCCTGGCTATTCTACTATCTTGCGTGGTGCCGCGCAGACGGACCCAGCCACATGGCAAGGCTGCTTCCCTGGCGGCGTATTTTTCTGGCCATGCAGATTGAAACTGGACATGAGAAATTTTGACGTATATAATTCGGCCTCCTTTCCCTGATAGCTCAGTTGGTAGAGCGACGGACTGTTAATCCGCAGGTCCCTGGTTCGAGTCCAGGTCGGGGAGCCAGAACATGTAGTAGCAAAGGGCCACGTGGCAACACGTGGCCCTTTTTTGCTATGCGCGCACGGTTCCCCATCCACGCTTGCCATCCCTTCAGTGTCTTAGCGATGTGCGCGCTGCTGGCCTGCTGGTGGCAGGGGCATGCGCAGTGTTTCCCGGATCAGGGATCGACAAACACGTCGAAACGGACCTTGAGCGGGCTGCCCCAGGAAATATCCACCCAGGCACGGAAGCCGCCGTTGTACGGTGCGATGTTGTACACGGCCATGCGGGCTGAACCGATAAAACGGTCCTGGGGAGTCGCGCCATACTCGCTGATATTGAGCAATACGCGCGAATTGGCTTTCACGTTGGGATTGGTGAAGTTGACCGAAGGATGCACGCCATTGGCTGCCCAGATGTAATAGGTGGTGAAGGCGGCGGCGCTCAGGTTCAAGTCTTGTGCTGCGGCGCCTTTTGCGCTTTTGCCTTCCTGCTCCATCGGCGCATCGGTTTCTTCCAGTGCCAGGTTGCTGCCGGTGCGATGTTCTACTTTCATTTCCATGATGTACTCCTGATCGATAGTTTGGACGCCGCGCCTGACGTCGTGCGGCAAGACGCCTTATCTGTTGTCGTGACGGCCAGTGTCACGTCCTGGCTGATAAGGTAGCCGCCTGCTCCATGCTGTTGGAGTAAGCCATTCTAGGCAAACGCACGGGAAAAAGGCGCGCAGGGCCACCGGAAAAACAGCGCTCATTTGTGCTGGCGCAAACACCTTGCAGACAAGTGGCGAGATCTTTTCCCGCAGGCTATTTTTATGGGGCGCCACGCATGCCGCGCAGGACAATGGCACAATAGGCCCAGCCAACCTGTCGATGCGCAACCTGTTGCGAGCCTAGCCCATGCCGATACTGAACCTGAGTGCAGAAACCGATATCTATTACGAACTGATCGAAGGCGACCCCGCCAAGCCCTGCCTGGTCTTCCTGCACGAGGGGCTCGGCTGTTGTGCAATGTGGAAAGATTTCCCCGTGCTGCTATGCCAGGCGACGGGGTGCCGCGGCTTGCTGTATGACCGCCACGGCTATGGGCAGTCGTCGCCGCTGGCGGCGCGCCGCCAACTCCATTATTTGCACGACTACGCGCTGTGCGAGTTGCCGCAAGTGCTGGCTGCACTGCTGCCGGGGCAGGACCATTTTCTCATCGGCCACTCGGATGGCGGCAGCATCGCCCTCATTTATGCGGCGCAGCAGCCGCCGCGCTTGCGCGGCATCATCACCGAAGCGGCGCACGTGTTTGTCGAAGGCATCACGCTCGATGGCATCCGCGTGGCGCATGCGGCGTTTGGCGCGGGCAAGCTGCGCGCGCTGGCGAAATACCATGGTGACAAGACGGAAGCCATCTTCAAGGCCTGGTCGGATACCTGGCTCAGCTATGGGTTCCAGTTCTGGAACATCGAATACCTGCTGCCTTCCATCGAATGCCCGGCGCTGGTGCTGCAGGGCAGCGAGGACCAGTACGGCAGCGCGGCCCAGGTCGACACGATCGTGGCGCAGGCGCTCAATGCGGTGCCCGCCATTGTTGAGCAATGCGGCCATACGCCGCACCAGGAGCAGCCGCAGGCTTTGCTGGCGCTGATGGAAGGTTTTTTGCAAGGCCGCATGGACGCGGCCACTCACCCGAGAAACATAGGATAGACCACCTGGATCACCTGGTATTGACCACCCGCGACAAGCGCGCCTGACGTCCCATCCGGCGCGTCGGCCTCAATGGCAGGCGGGATCGCTGTCCCAGCGGCCCGAACAGATGCGCGAGCGGCACAACATGCCTTCGATCATGCCCAACTGCTTGCAGCGCCGCAAGAGCTCCGCCGTTTCTCGCTCCTGCAGGCGCAGCACCACGTCGCGCACGGGCTTTGCCGTGCCTTCTTGCCGGTGCGCATGGGCCACCATCGCCGTCAGCAAGGCGACGTCGCTGTCGCCGGGCGCGGCAGCGGGCCTCGACTCCTGCGGGCGCGCCGCAGCCTGGCGCGCAGGCGGCGGCGCCTTGCGCGGCACGCCCGCGTTTGCCGTCGTGACTGCGGCCGCAGGCAAGGGCGGCCCTGCCGTATTGACGATGGTGGCCGCTTGCACCGCCTGCGGGGGCACCGTTGGTGCGGATGGCGCCGCCAGCGCGGACGGGGCCATGATCACGGTCGTGGCGGGCGCCGGCGGCAGGGGCCGAGGCACGATGCTCGTGTCATAGGCGAGCACGGCCAGCACCGCCAGGCACAGCGTGCCAGCGGCCCAATACCGCCAGCCGGGGCGCCAGCGCAGGGCGGTCCCTGCAGCGGGCGCGGCGACGCCGTGTTCGAGCTGCGACAGGATGCCCTTGCCTTCGATGGGCACGCCAGTCGCGCCGGCCTTGCTGAGCAGATTCGGACCGCGCGCCTGGCCATCTCCGTTTTTCAATAAAGACAAAATATCACCTCCGCAGTGGATCAAACTCGACTGACCTTGATGTAAACCGCGCTCATGCGGGCCGCGGACGCCTACGATCTAGCGATACCGCCGGGAAATTGCTGTCCGGCCCAGACTACCCCTGTCACGGAGCGCCCCATGTTCGTCGCCCTGGTCCTGATGTATTTCCTGCTCGCCTGTTTTGCGTGCTGGTTGCTGCTGTTTCCCGGCGGCCGCGCCGTCGTGCTGCACACCCTCGTCAACTTGGGCTGGCGCATGCAGCGGCGCGCGCAGCACTTGAAGGGCGGCAGCGGCGCGCAGTGGCAGCGCATGCAGCAGCACGCGGGCTCGGGCATGGCGCGCACCTGGCAGCTGCTGTCGCGGCATCGTTGGCTGAGCCTGGCAGGCAGCGTGCTGGTCATCGTACCGCCGCTGCTGGCCTGGATGTCCAGCGACCGCATCGCCCTGCGCGGCTATGCCGACCGGCAGCACGTCATCAATGACCAGGTCAGCGACTTGCTGAAAGGCGAGCAGCTGGTGCCGCCGCCAACCTTGCCGCCGCTGTTGTTTTCCACGGCGGAAGTGACGCAGCTGCGCCCGCTGCTGGGCGGCGCCAGCCGCAACTGGCAATTGCTCGAGCACGACTACGCGCAGCGCCTGCTGCTGGTCTTCAAGATCATGAAGGACGTGCATGGTTACGACATGGTCTTGCTGGAAGGCTACCGCAGTCCCGCGCGCCAGGACCAACTGGCGGCGGCCGGCCCGAACGTGACGAACGCCAGGGCGTTTCAAAGCTATCACCAGTATGGCCTGGCGGCCGATTGCGCATTCATGCATGAGGGAAAGCTCATCATTTCTGAAAAAAATGCCTGGGCCATGCGCGGCTACCGTTTATATGGCGTAACGGCCGAATCGGTGGGCCTGCGCTGGGGCGGGCGCTGGACCATGATGGATTTTGGCCACACGGAATTGCCGCAACCGCGCGTGCTGGGCAAGTAAGCCGCGCCAGCCATTCTAGCGCCGCGTCGCGGCCTGATTTTCACCGCTGCAAGCTTGCTTGCGCAGCATCAATGGCATGCCAGCGCCTGCCGCGCGCTGGCGCCTGGTACTTGTCATATGTCAACAAAGGCGTGCCGCATTGCTGTCAGGATGGACCGAATCCGCCTTGCTTTGCGACCTCACCCTGGGCTTATCATGCTGCGACGAATCTGGCATTTCCTCACCGACAGCCGCCATCTGACCATCCTCGGCTTCGTGGCGCTGGCCGTGTTCCTGTACCTGGGTGCCGAGGTGCTGGAAGTGGCGCTGATCTGGGCGCTGGGCTTGCTGCTGCTGGCCTTTCTGACCTGGCTGGGCCTGTGGCTGTGGCGCCGGCGCCGCGCGCGACGCGACGCACAGGCGTTGGGCCAGGCCATCCTCAACGAGGCTGAAATCGCCGCCGCGCAAGCGGCCTCGGCCTCGACGGCCAATAGTACCCAGCAGGGCGAATTCGACGCCGTGCGCACGGGCATGCTGGCCGCCATCGAGACCATCAAGACGTCCAAGCTGGGCCTCAAATCAGGCGCTGCCGCCCTGTACGAATTGCCGTGGTACATGATCATCGGCAATCCGGCCGCCGGCAAGAGCAGCGCCATCCTGCATTCGGGCCTGCAATTCCCTTTCGCCGATGGCAAGATCGTGCAAGGCGTGGGCGGCACGCGCAACTGCGACTGGTTTTTCACCACGGACGGTATCGTGCTCGACACGGCGGGACGCTACTGCGTCGTCGACGAGCATCGCGGCGAGTGGTTCGGCTTTCTCGACCTGCTGAAAAAATACCGGCGCAAGGCGCCCATCAACGGCATCCTCATCGCCGTCAGCATAGCCGAATTGAAAGGCGATCCCGATGTCGGCATGCAACTGGCGCGTAGCCTGCGCAAGCGCGTGCAGGACGTCATCGAACGCCTGGAAGTGTTCGCGCCCCTGTACATCGTGTTTACCAAGACCGACCTGATCGCCGGCTTCACGGAATTTTTTGCCGATGCCGAACGCAGCGAGCGCGAGCGCGTCTGGGGCGCCACCATGCCATACCAGCGCAAGTTGCCCACGGCGGACCTGCTGGCGTTTTTCGACCAGAGTTTTGATGAATTGCACGATGGCTTGACGGAGCTGAGCCTGGCCAACATGGCGCACCGGCAACGCAAGACGATGGCGCCGGGCGTGTTTACCTTCCCGCTGGAATTTGCCGCCGTCAAGCCGGCCCTGCGTGCTTTCATCGCCACCCTGTTCGAGGAAAACCCGTTCCAGTTCCAGCCCGTGTTCCGCGGCTTTTATTTCACCAGCGCGCTGCAGGAGGGCGAGCCCGTGAGTGCCTCCTCGCAGCAGGTGGCGCGCCGCTTCGACCTGGCCTACGCGCCGGCCCCGGCCGCAGCGCCGTCCGGTGCGCGCCAGCATGGCTATTTCCTGCTGGAACTGTTCCGCAAGGTGATTTTTGCCGACAAGCACCTGGTGGCCAACTATGCCAACCGCGCCAAGCTGCGCTTCAAGTACGCCGTGTTTTTTGCCGCCACGGTGTCGCTGGGGGCTTGCCTGGGCGGCTGGAGCTGGTCTTACCTGGGCAACCGGCAACTGGTGGCCAATGTGGAGGCCGATTTAAACAAGGTGGTGAAACTGCAGGAGCGCCGCCTGGACTTGCAGTCGCGCCTGGAAGCGCTGGAGATCTTGCAGGACCGCATCGAGCAGCTGGAAGCGTACCGCACGCAACGGCCCTGGTCTTTGCGCCTGGGCCTGTATCAAGGTGAACTGCTTGAACGCAAGCTGCGCGAAGAGTATTTTGCCGGCGCGCGCCAGGTCATGCTGGACCCCGTGGCGGGCGCGCTGGAAGCCTTGCTGTTCGAAATGAACGCCAGCGCCGAGCAGTTGCAGCCCACGGCGCGCACGCCGCAGACGCCAGGCGCGGCATCACCTGTCGCGCCGCGCAGCGTGCAGTACCAGGCGGCCAGCGCGACGAATGTGGAGGATGCCTACAATGCGCTGAAAACCTATCTGATGCTGGCCGATAAGGCGCATGCCGAGAGCAGTCATCTGAACGACCAGCTGACGCGCTTCTGGCGCGGCTGGCTGGAAGGCAACCGGGGCGCCATGCCGCGCGAGCAGATGATACGCAGCGCCGAACGGCTGCTGACGTTTTACCTGGCGCAGATCGGCGACCCGTCCTGGCCGCGCATAGAACAGAAGCTGGCGCTGGTCGACCAGGCCCGCGAAAACCTGCGCCGCGTGGTGCGCGGCATGCCGGCGCGCGAGCGCGTGTATGCCGACGTCAAGGCGCGCGCCTCGACGCGTTTTCCCGGCATGACGGTGGCGCGCATCGTCGGCGAACAGGATCAGGCGCTGCTGGCGGGCAGTTACGCCGTCTCCGGCGCCTTTACGCGCCAGGCCTGGGAAAAGTTCGTCGAAGGCGCGTTTCGCGATGCCGCCAACCGCGAGCTGCAAAGTGCCGACTGGGTGCTGAAAAGCGCCTCCACCGACGACCTGACCCTGGAAGGCAGTCCGGAACAGATCGAGAAAAACCTGGTGGCCATGTACAAGACCGACTATGCGCGCGAGTGGCAAAAATTCGTGCAGGGCGTCGCCGTCGCCGACTTGAAAGGCTTTGACGGCGCCGTGCAAGCGATGAATCGCCTGGGCGACCCGCAAGCGTCGCCGATCGCCAAACTGCTGACGACCATTTACGCAGAAACCTCGTGGGACAACCCGGCGCTGCAGAATGCGCAATTGCGCAAGGCCGAGCGGGGCATCGTCGCCTGGTTCAAGGAAACCGTGCTGCGCCGCGCGCCATCGCAGCTGACGGCCAATCCCGGCATCAATGCGCAGATCGACCCGGCCCGCCTGGACAAACCCATGGGTCCCGTGGGGCGCGAATTTGCCGGCGTGGGCAAGCTGGTGGCGGCCAGGGACAACAATGCGTCCTTGATGCGCGCGTATCTGGAGGCGCTGTCGAAGTTGCGCAGCCGTTTGAACTTGCTGAAGAATCAGGGCGACGCGGGGCCGGGTGCGCGCCAGTTCATGCAGCAGACGCTGGAAGGCAGCGGTTCCGAACTGGCCGACAGTCTGAAACTGGTCGACGAGCAGATGCTCACGGGGATGAGCGACGCGCAAAAGCAGGCCATCCGTCCCATCCTCGTGCGGCCATTGATGCAGACCTTTGCCGTCATCGTCGCGCCGGCGGAACTGGAGATCAACAAGACCTGGGCGGCGCAGGTGTACGAACCGTTCCAGAAATCGCTGGCCAATAAATATCCGTTTGCCCCAGCCGCGCGCATCGAGGCGAGCAACCTGGAGATCGGCCAGTTCTTCGGCCCGGAAGGGCTGGTGGCGAAATTCGTCACCACCTCCATGGGTCCCCTGGTGGTGCGGCGCGGCGACATGCTGGCGCCGCGCACCTGGGCCGACATGGGCATCAGCCTGTCGCCGCAGGTGGTGGCGCGCTTTCCCGGCTGGATCGCGCCGCTGGGCGCGGGCGGCGTGGCGGCCACGTCGACGGCAGCGCAAACCGTGTTCCAGATCCAGCCGTCGCCCGCGCCGGGCACCCTGGAATACACGGTGGAGATCGACGGTCAGCAGCTGCGCTACCGCAACACGCCGGCGCAGTGGACGAACATGGTTCATCCCGGCCCGCAGGGCGCGTCCGGCGTCCAGGGCGCGCGCATCACCGCCGTCACCTTCGACGGACGCACGCTGGAGCTGTTCAACGAGCCGGGGCAATTCGGCTTGAAACGCATGATCGATGCGGCCACCAAAAAGCGCAAGGATGGCGGCGTGTTCGAACTGCGCTGGGTGCGCGGCGAGGTGGCCGTGGCGGTCGACCTGAAAATCACCAGCAGCGCCGAAACGACAGGCGCCGGTGCCGCCACTGCGGTGCAGGAGCAGGGCTTTCGCGGCATGCAGCTGCCCGAGACCATCGTCGGCGTTCCCGCCGCGCCCGCGCCAGCCATCGCAGCCGCGGTGGTGCCCGGGATGGCGCCATGATGCGCGCGCCGCAGCAGGTGCGCCTGGGGTACTTCGGCAAGATCCCCGCGCGCGGCGATTTCATCAAGGCTTGCGATAATCACGCGCTGGTGCAGCTGCTCGACGACTGGCTGGCGCAGGTCATGAGTGCCCTGACGGTGGAGCCGCGCTGGAAGCTCAATTACGACGCCTTGCCGCCGCTGCGCTTTGCCTTTGTCGGCACGCGCAGCCGGCGCGCCATCGCCGGGCGCCTGGAAGCGAGCAATGACCAGTCGCAGCGGCGCTTTCCCTTCATGGCCATGGGCGCGCTGGAAGTCGACGATGCCGACATTTTTGTCGCCTGCAGCCCGCTGGCGCTGGCGCCGCTGTGGCAGCGCGTGGAGCAGCTGTCGCAGGGTATTTTGGCCAGCACCGAGCCGGGTCCGGCGCTGCTGGCGCTGGCCGGCAACGTGGTGGAGGTCGAACCGGCCGCACCGTGTCATGCGGCGCGGCTGGCCGCCTTTTTGCAGGCGCAGACGGTGCATGGCCTGCAGGCGATGCTGGCCTCGCCCGCGTTCCCCGTGACGGTGCGCGAACTGCTGCTGGGACTGGGCCTGCTGCTGCAGCCGGTGCGCCGCAGCGGCTTGCCGCGCCTGGAGAAAAGCCTGGTGCTGCCGCTGCCGCATGAAGCGCCGCTGCGCGAACTGGTGGCCAGTTTCTGGCTGCACCTGATCGCGCCTTTCCTGCGCCAGGCCGATTTTGAACTGGCGCTGTTTTTTTCCCACCTCGACGAGGCGCCCGTGCTGGTGATCGGTTTTTGCGGCGCCGACCCGCATGGCCTGCGCGCGCTGATCGATCCGCAGGCCGGCAGCGAACGGCTGATCGTGTTCGACCAGCTCGACTGGGTGGACGAGCAACTGGGAGACGATGCGGCGCTGCGCCAGTTGTCCGCCTGCCTGCAGCAGGAGCAGCTGTCGCTGCGCTCGGCCTGCGCCATGTTTGCCGATACCTTTGCCTGAAGGATTGCGATGAAGCCACCCGTTTTCTTCCTGCTGCTGCTTGCCGCTGCCACCCCCTGCCGCGCCCTGGCGCAGGCGCAAGCGCCCCAGACGCCCATGCCGGGGCAAATCCTCGTCACGGGCACGCTGGCCGACGAGGCGGGCAAGGCGGCCGTGCTGGCCCGCCTGCGCGAACTGTATGGCGCCGAGCGTGTGGTCGACCAGATCGCCATCGGCAACGTGGCCGTGCCGGCCAATTGGAACGCTTACGTGCAAAAGCTGATTGCACCGAACCTGAAGCTCATTTCACGGGGGCAGATCAGCATCGCCGGCAACAACGTCAGCGTGCGCGGCGAAGTGGCGAACGAGGCGCAGCGCCAGCAGATCGCCAGCGACATCGCCACCAGCCTCAATCCCACTTACACCGTCAACAATGGCTTGCGCGTCAAGGCGGCCGAGGCCGAGCAGGGCTTGCTCGATGCGGCGCTGGATAAACGCATCATCGAATTCGACAGCGGCAAGGCTTCCATCACGCCGGCCGGCCTGGCCATCCTCGACGAGATGGCGGCCGTCATGCTCAAGCTGCGGGGACGCAAGGTGGAGGTGATTGGTCACACGGACGACACGGGCTTGCGCGCCAGCAATGTGGCCCTGAGCCAGGCGCGCGCTGAAGCCGTGCGCGCCTACCTGGGCAGCAAGGGCATCGCGGCCGAGTCGGTGCTGGTGTCGGGTCAGGGCCCGGACCGTCCCGTGGCCAGCAACGCCACGGCAGATGGCCGGGCAAGAAACCGGCGCATCGAGTTCAGAATCGCGCAATGATCATGGCAAGGTGATGCTCAGGTGCGCCGGGCGTGGCGCCAGCTTGACCAGGTCCGCATACGCGGCCAGCGTCGTTTGCGTGCCGCGCGTCAGATGCGTTTTCAAGCCCAGGTAGGCGCAGATGGCCAGCAGGGCGAAAAAGCTCGACAGCGCCCATAGCGGCACGTCGCTGCCGCGTTTGTTGACCACCTGGTCGGGGCGTTCCGCGCGCGGCGCGAAGCCACGGCTCTTGCCCTTGATGTGGGCGATCTCGTCGCCCAGGCGCGCCGTCAGGTAACTGAGTTTTTCGCCGCCGTCGATCGCATACTTGCCCTGGAATCCCAGCAACAAACACATGTGGAAGACTTGCAGCGCCTGCACACGCATGGCGCCCTTGCCGCGCAGGGCGTCGAGGCGGTCGAAAAAGTGTTCGCCGGCCAGCTGGTCGCCAAAGATCAGCAACTGCAGCGGGCGCCGCTCCCACTGCTTGCGCAGGGAGAAAGGCGACGCCAGGATGATTTCATCGACTGCCGCGCAAAACGCATACTTGGCCGCCTCGATACCGTCGCCATCGGCGCGGATCTTTTTCGCTTCCCGTTCGAAGTCGTCGAGAAAGGCCGTGATGCGGTCCATGAAGCTTTGCTCGTCGCCGGGCGCCGAACCGTGCTTCAGCATGAACAGCATGTAAAAGCCTTCGTGCATCAGGTCCAGCAGGGCGCTGCCGGCATGCCGGCTATTGCCTGCCGGGGCGGTACCGCGTGATCCCAGCAGGGAGGGCACCGCGCGCCGTTCGATGAGCTGGCTCATGCCGTCACCGCGATCAGTTCCAGCTGCAGGTCGCGTATGCCGGCTGGCACGTACACGGAAATCGACTGCGCCTTGAGCATCTGCTCATACAGCAGGCCGCGGTTTTCAATCGCAAAATAATAGGTGTCGGGCCGCACGGGAATGGCCGCCGGCACTTGCGGCGCGTGCGACAGCTTCAGGCCGGGCATGGCCGTCAGCACGCATTTTTCCACGTCGTCGGGCGCGCCCACTTTTACCCGCAACGGCACCACGTCCACCAGTTCGATGGCGGGCATGGCGGCGCGAATCGCCAGGTACAAGGTGGTGTGCTGGTCGATCTTGCCCGAATCGAGCTTGCCCAGATAGTACGACGGCTTGTCCTCGAGCAGGGCGATGGAAAAATACTTCGACGAGATGACGGTGTCGAGCAGTTCGCGGATGATGGCATCGATGGCATCGAAGCAGATGCCCGGCTGCGCGTGGTCGTAGGCGGGCAGGCTGGCCAGGGTGTAATGTTTGGAGTAGCTGAGCAGGCCGCCCGCCAGGCCCAGCAGCGCCTCGTACAGGCGCTCCGGATGCAGGGCCGGATGGCGCACATAGTGCATTAGCGCGGCGGCGGCCGTGCTGACCGTGTGCAGCAGCCAGAACGAGGACACGTCGCCCGAGCGGAATTCGATCACGTTGCGGCTCGGCTTCCGGTGGTGGCCGTGCAGCGCGCTCACTTTCGCCTGCAGCGCGTCGAGCAGGTGTTCCAGCACGCCTTGCAGGCGCGGCGCGCCGGCGATCGCCAGGCTGGGCGCCATGAACGAGGGCACGGGCTCGAAGCCGCCCGACACCGTGCGCCGCAGGGCGATCAGCGGCAGGCAGTCATAGGAGCCGCGCGCCTCGCTGTCGGGAATCAGGCGCACGGTTTTTTTCAGGTAGGCCACGTCGGCCACGGCGGATTCCGTAAACAGGTCGGGCGTGGCGCGCATGGCGTGCGCAAAGCGCGTGGCTGCAGGCGTACCTGCCGTTGACGCTTGCGCCGTGTAATTCATGCCTTCGCGGTTGAGGATGGGCAGGGCCGCGTAATAGCTCACTTCCTGCACCGCCGGCGGCAGCGCTTCCAGGTCCACCGGTGGGGGCAGGGTGTCGCTGCCCGGTGCTCCGTCGCCCAGCGCCTCGAACACTTCGCCGTCGCGGAAGATCGCCGACAGGGCCTGCAGGCGCAGGGTGCCCGTCTTTAGCGCCGCCAGGTCCCATTGCATCTGTGCCACGCCCCACAGATAGGGATGCAGCGCGCTGGCCGTGTGATGCAGGCGCGCTTCGTGATATTGATCCTGGCGCTGGAAATGCTGCGGCCGCAGGAACAGGCCTTCTCCCCACAAGACTTTCGCTGCCATGCCCATCTCGTTTCTCCTTGAATGTGTGGCGTGCGGGTGTACATCATTCACTTGCGCTACTGGCAGCGCGGAGCCGACAGCGTGGACGTGCCGCTGACGCTCAGCGCACACGCATGCAGGCCGACGGTGATGCCGCCGCGTTCCGCCTCGGCGGCGCCAAAGGTGGCGCGCCAGCGCTGTGCCGCAGGCGCGCGGAACAGGGCCACCACGCCGATGAAATACGCTTCCTTGCTGACTTTCTCCTGCACTTCGTAGCGCTGGCCAGGTACCAGCAGCACTTCCTTCACTTCCATCAGGTCGGCGCCCAGCGCGGCCTTTTCACGTTGCGTGTCGAGGAAGCTATCGTATGGAGCCTGCTCGAAGGCGGCGCTCTGTCGCAGCTTGTAGATGCGCGCCACCAGCGCCAGCGGCCGGCCTTCTGCATCGGTGTTGAGGCGTTGCGCCGCGTGCAGGCGGATGCTGACATTGCGCGGCGGTTTTTGCGCGTCGGGCAGTTCGGGCGGCGGCTTGGCCACGCCGGCCATCTGCAGCGCCGCGTTGGCCAGGGTGCCGATGGCGCCGCCCGCACAGCCGGCCTGCAGCAACGCTTGCGGCAACATCAGCAGCACTAGCGCGGCGGCGCGGGCCAGGCGGAAAGAGGCGTCAGATGGCATGGGTTTGCTTTGCAAAGGGAGGGGGAAATAAAAGTGTTGCTGCCATTTAATCCCATGCACGGGCGACCTGCTTGCGTTGCCGCAAAGTCCGTCTGCGATCAATACAATTACTGCGCCAGATCAGGATTCATGTCGCCGCACGCCGCTGTAGCGTGGAACTTCTTCTTTGCTGATTAATCTCAATCTGGCAAAAAAATTGGCGATCAATAATGGCCTCCACCAAGGCGCCGCCCATCTTTCCCAGCGGTAGCGTCCTCCACGTGAAGGAATGCCCGATGAAGCCAGCCACCATGTTGCCCCGTATTGCCTGCCTCGCCAGCGCCTTGCTGCTGGCCGCCTGCGCCACGCCAGAGCAGCTGGCGCCCAGGAAACCTGCCGCGCCGACCCTGGCGCAAGTGATGAGCGACGCCGATGCGGCCGCGCGCGCCGGCCAGTACGAACGTGCCATGACCCTGCTCAAGGGTGGTGGCAGCAGCTACCCGGCCGACAAGGCGCCGTGGCTGCAAATGGCGCAGATGAAGTTCGACCGTGGCCAGTACGGCGACGCCATCGGCCATGCGCTCGAAGCGCTGGAGCGTGACCCGGACGACAAGGTCGCCCACAGCATCGTCGCCGTCAGCGGCTTGCGCCTGTCCGGCAAGGCGCTGGCCGACCTGTCGCGGCAAAACAATCTGAATGGCTCGCTGCGCTCGGAAGCGCAGGACCTGGCCAAGCTGCTGCGCGCGAGCATCGGCGAAGACGTGCTGGTGCCGCCGGCCAAGCGTCCGCCGGCGGCCGGCAAGCGCGCTGCCACATCCGGCTCTGGCACGCCGGCGGCGAAGGGCGCGGCGCAGCAAGGCAGCGCGGCCGATCCGTTCAGCGGCTTGAAATAAGCCAGCATCCCCACCATCCCTTTGCAAAGGAAGCGACATGCCCAAGTCCGACAGCGTGCAAAAACGCCTGCAAAAGATACGCGCGCCGCGCGTGCAAATGACTTACGACGTCGAGATTGGCAACGCGATTGAAAACAAGGAGCTGCCCTTCGTGGTCGGCGTGCTGGGCGATTTTGGCGGCAATCCGGACAGCGAGAAAAAACGCCTGAAGGACCGCAAGTTCGTCGCCATCGACCGTGACAACTTCGACGAAGTGCTGGCCGGCGTGGAGCCGGTGGCGCGTTTCGCCGTGCCGAACCGCATCAGCGAGGCGGGCGGCACGTTTGCCGTCGACCTGCACTTCCGCTCGATGGATGACTTCCGCCCGGAATCGGTGGTGCGCCAGGTCGACCCCTTGCGCAAGCTGCTCGAGGCGCGCACCAAGCTGGCCGATTTGCGCAACAAGCTGGCCGGCAACGACAAGCTGGAAGACTTGCTGACGGAAGTGCTGAACAACACCGACAGTCTGGCCACCCTGAAACCGCAGTTCCCAGCGCAGGAGGATTGAGATGAGCGCCCAGGCAGTAGCCCTTGAAGTAGCCGCCCCCGGTGCGCCGGCGGCGACCGACTTGCTGGACCAGATCGTCGAGCAAAGCCGCGTCGCCAAGTCCGGCGCCGAACATGCGCGTGCGCGCGATCTCATTTCGGAATTGGTGGCGCAGGTACTCGACGGCACGGTGCTGATGTCGACCAGCCTGTCGGCCACGCTGGACGCGCGCGTGGCGGAAATCGACCGCCTGATTTCCGCCCAGCTCAGCGAAATCATGCACGCGGCGCCGTTCCAGCAGCTTGAGCAAAGCTGGACGGGGCTGCGCTACCTGGTCGGCAATTCCGATACGGGCACGCGCCTGCAGATACGCATGTTCAACGCCACCAAACGCGAACTGGTGAAGGATTTCCAGGCGGCGCTGGAGTTCGACCAGAGCAGCATGTTCAAGAAAGTCTACGAAGAGGAATTCGGCACCTTCGGCGGCGCGCCGTTCGCCGCGCTGCTGGGCGACTTCGCCATTTCCCGTCAGCCGGAAGACATGTATTTCGTCGAGCAGATGTCGCACATTGCCGCCGCCGCGCATGCGCCCTTCATCGCTTCGGCCGCGCCCGAGCTGTTTGGCCTGGAAAGCTACGGCGACCTGGGCAAGCCGCGCGACCTGGCCAAGGTGTTCGACACCATCGAGTACGCGAAATGGAAAGCCTTTCGCGAATCCGAGGATGCGCGTTATGTCGGCCTGACCTTGCCCCGCTTCCTGGGCCGGCTGCCCTTCAATCCCGTCGATGGCACCACCGTCGAAGGCTTCAACTTTGTCGAGGAAGTCGACGGCAGCGACCATCACAAATACCTGTGGTGCAACGCCGCGTATGCGTTCGGCTGCAAACTGACGCGCGCCTTTGCCGATTACGGCTGGTGCGCCGCTATCCGCGGCGTGGAGGGCGGCGGCCTGGTGGACGACTTGCCCACCCACACCTTCAAGACCGACGAGGGCGACGTGGCCCTGAAATGCCCGGCCGAAGTGGCGATCACCGATCGCCGCGAAAAGGAATTGTCGGACCTCGGTTTCATCTCGCTGGTGCACTGCAAGAACACGGCGTATGCCGCCTTCTTCGGCGCCCAGTCGGCGCAGAAAAGCCGCAAGTACAACAGCGACGCGGCCAACGCGAACGCGGTGCTGTCGTCGCAACTGCAGTACATCTTCGCCGTCTCGCGCATCGCCCATTACATGAAGGCCATGATGCGCGACAAGATCGGCAGCTTTGCCGCCGCCTCCAACGTGGAAGACTTCTTGAACCGCTGGCTGATGCAGTACGTGCTGCTCGACGATAACGCCAGCCAGGAACAGAAGGCGCAGTTCCCCCTGCGCGAGGCTTCCGTGCAGGTGCATGAAGTGCCGGGCCGGCCCGGCGTGTACCGCGCCGTGTCGTTCCTGCGGCCGCACTTCCAGCTCGATGAATTATCCGTTTCGCTCCGACTGGTCGCGGAGTTGCCGAAGTCGACCAATGCATGATCCACCCATCTTTCAACCACAGGAGCACACCATGGCAATCGATGTATATCTGCAGATAGACGGCATCAAAGGCGAGTCCACCGATGACAAGCACAAGGACTGGATCGAGTGCAAATCGGTCAGCTGGAGCGTCGAGCAGCCGAAGTCCGCCACCGCCTCGACGGGGGGCGGCCACACGACCGAACGCTGCGAGCACAAGGACATCGTCATCTCCAAGCTGGCCGACCTGGCCTCGCCGGTGCTGCTGCAGACCTGCTCGGCCGGCAAGACCATTCCGAAGGCGCGCTTCGAATTCATGCGCGCCGACGGCCAGGGCGAACGCGTCAAGTACTTTGAAATCGAAATCGAGAATGTGCTGATCGGCGCCGTCACGCCGAACGTGGAAGAAGGCGACATCCTGGGCGAACACGTCGGCTTCAAGTTCTCGAAAGTGAAGTGGAAATACACGCAGCAAAAAGTGACGGGCGGCGCCGGCGGCAATACCTCGGGCGGCTGGGACCTGGCCGCGAACCGCGTGGCTTGATCCATGGTGCGCGGCGCGCGGCGGCCACCTTCGCCCGCGCGCCGCGCCGACTTTTCAGGAGAGCGCATGGACAGTTATATACCTGGCCTGTTCGACCGCCTGATGGGCGACGGCGGTGCGGCAGCGGGCGGCGTGGCGGTGCGCCTGTCGCTGGAGCAATTGAAGGATGCGGTGGCGCGCGACCTGGAAGAGCTGCTCAACACGCGCGTGGCCCTGCCGCCCGGCGCGCTGGACGCGTATCCGGAATGCGCGGCGTCCATCGTCAACTATGGCCTGATCGATTTCGCCGGCATGTGCCTCTCCAGCAGCGATGACCGCGCCCGCATCTGCGCCGCGCTGAAGGCCGCCATCGAACGCCATGAACCGCGCCTGCGCAATGTGCGCGCCCGCCTGGAGCGCGAAGCGGGCAGCATCAACCGCGTGGGCTTCGTCATCAGCGGCACCCTGGCCGTGATATCCGGCGGCGAGACGGTCAATTTCGACGCCGTGCTGCAGCCGTCGTCGCTGCGCTATTCGATCAACCGCAAGGGAGCCGCCGCATGAGCAATAATTTGAAAACCCTGATCGCCAAACTGAACGACACTGCGCGCACGGCGGCCACCCGCGCCGCCGGCATCTGCGTGGGACTGGGCCAGTATGAAGTCGATATCGAACACCTGTTCCTGGCCCTGCTGGAGCAGGAGCGCAGCGATTTCGTCACCATCGCGCGGCGCAGCGAAATCAGCCTGACGGCGCTGGAGGCCGACCTGCGCCGCGAGATCGGCAGCTTCCGGACAGGCAGTGCGCGCACGCCCGTGTTTTCGCCCCACTTGCCGCTGCTGTTCGAACATGCCTGGTTGATTGCCTCACTGGGCACGGTGGTGGATGCCACCCGGCCGGCCACCATCCGCAGCCGCCATCTGTTGCTGGCGCTGTTGACGGAGCCGGAACTGTCGCAGCTTGCCTACCGCGGCTCGAAGCTGTTCGCCCGTTTCAGCGTCGAGCAATTGAAGCATCATCCGGACAAACTGACGGCGGGCTCCGGCGAGGAGGAAACTGCGGCTGCGCCGCAGCTTTCCGAAACACCTTGCGATCCGCTGACTGCCCTGGCCAGCAAGACCCCGGCGCTGGACCAGTTCACCACCGACCTGACGCAACTGGCGCGCGACGGCAAGCTTGATCCCGTGATCGGCCGCGAGGCGGAGATACGCCAGGCCGTCGACATTCTGCTGCGCCGGCGCCAGAACAATCCGATTCTCACCGGCGAGGCGGGCGTGGGCAAGACGGCCGTGGTGGAAGGCCTGGCCTTGCGCATCGCCGCCGGCGACGTGCCCGAGGTGCTGCAGGGCGCGCACATCCACGCGCTCGACATGGGCTTGCTGCAGGCCGGCGCCAGCGTGAAGGGAGAATTCGAAAGCCGGCTGAAGAATGTCATCGACGAGGTGGCGAAAAGCCCGCACCCCATCATTCTCTTCATCGACGAGGCGCACACCATGATCGGCGCCGGTGGCCAGGCGGGGCAGAACGACGCGGCCAATTTGCTGAAACCGGCGCTGGCGCGCGGCGCCCTGCGCACGATTGCCGCCACCACCTGGAGCGAGTACAAAAAATATTTCGAGAAGGATGCGGCGCTGGCACGGCGCTTCCAGGTGGTGAAGGTGGAAGAACCGGGCGAAGACATTGCCTGCGCCATGCTGCGCGCCATGGCGCCGCTGATGGAGCGCCATTTCGGCATCCGCGTGCGCGACGCCGCCATCGTCGAGGCGGTGCGCCTGTCGCACCGCTACATCAGCGGGCGCCAGTTGCCCGACAAGGCCATCAGCGTGCTCGATACGGCGTGCGCCAAGGTGGCGCTGGGCCAGTGTGCCACGCCGGCGCAGCTGGAAAACGCGAACCGGCGGCAGGAACGCATCGGCGCGGAAATCGCCGCCCTGATCCGCGAGGCCAGCGATGGCGAAGCCCCCGATAAAGCCGGTGCCATGCGCCTGGCGCAGCTGCGGCGCGAGCATGAGGAAGGACAGGCGGTGATTGCGGCACTGGCGCAGCGCTGGGAGCGTGAAAAGGCGCTGGTGGCGCAGATTGGCGACTTGCGTGGGCTGCTGCGCGGCGAGCGGCCGGGCGAAGTCGGCGCGGCACGCCTGCTGGCACTGAAGGAAGAACTGACAGCTCTGCAGGCAGAAACGCCGCTGGCGCCGCTGGAAGTCGATGCGCAGGTGGTGGCCGGCATCGTCGCCGGCTGGACCGGCATCCCGCTGGGGAAAATGCTCAAGGACGAGATTCGCACGGTGCTGACACTGGATGGGGCGCTGCGCGAACGGGTGCTGGGCCAGGACCACGTCATCGCGGCGGTGGCGCAGCGCGTGCGCACGGCGCGCGCCAGCCTGGATGACCCGAACAAGCCGCAAGCCGTGTTTTTGTTCACTGGGCCATCCGGCACGGGCAAGACGGAAACGGCGCTGGCGCTGGCCGACCTGCTGTATGGCGGCGAGCGCAAGCTCATTACCATCAACATGAGCGAATACCAGGAAGCCCACAGCGTGGCCGGCCTGAAAGGCTCGCCGCCCGGCTATGTCGGTTATGGCGAGGGCGGCGTGCTGACGGAAGCCGTGCGGCGCCAGCCCTACAGCGTGGTGCTGCTCGACGAGGCTGAAAAGGCCCATCCCGACGTGCTGGAGCTGTTCTTCCAGGTCTTCGACAAGGGCGTGCTCGATGACGCGGAAGGGCGCGAAGTCGATTTTCGCAACACCATCATCATCGCCACCTCGAACCTGGGTTCCGGCGCCATGATGGCCGCCTGCCTGAACCGGGCAGCGCAGGATTTGCCCACGCCGGCCGCGCTGGAAGAGCTGGTGCGCCCGCAACTGGTGGCGCATTTCAAGCCCGCCTTGCTGGGGCGCCTGAAGGTGCTGCCGTTCTATCCGCTGAACGATGCGGTGCTGGCCGAGATCATCGTCCTGAAACTGGCGCGCATCGGCGCGCGCATCGCGCGCAACCACCAGGCGCAGTTCAGCCATGATGCGGGCCTGGTCGAGGCGGTGCTGGCGCGCTGCACCGAGGTCGACTCGGGTGCGCGCAATGTCGAGCAGATCCTCAACGGCAGCCTGCTGCCGGCGATCGCCGAAGCGGTGCTGGCGCGCATGGCAGAAGGCGAGCCGATCACCTCGATACGCGTCAGCGCCAGCAAGCAGGGACAGTTCAAGTACATCATCAAATAAGGTCACCCCGCGGAGAGCGCCATGTTCAATCTCGATCAATTGCTGCACCCCGTCAGCGCCGTCAGCCCTTGCGGCGAAGACATCACTTTCAGCCAGGAGCTCGACGCCATCGCGCGCGCGCGCCAGCATGATGATCCCAGCCTTGACCAGGGCGAGTGGGTAACGGCGTTGAAGGAGGCCGACTGGCCTTTCGTGGCGACGCGCTGCGAACAGCTGATCGCAGCGCGCAGCAAGGATTTGCGCGTGGCCGTATGGCTGGCCGAAGCGCACGCGAAAACGCGCCACTTTCGTGGCCTGGGCGATGGCTACGCGCTGCTGGCCGGCCTGTGCGAGCGTTACTGGGAAGGCTTGTACCCGCCTGCGGAAGAGGGCGACCAGGAACAGCGCATCGGCAATGTCTTCTGGCTGCTATCGCGCACGCCGCAGCTGCTGCGCGAGATCCCGCTGACCGATGGCACCGACGGCCTATTTTCACTGCAGGATTTCGATGCGGCGCGCCAGCGCGCGGCGGCCAGCCTGGCGCAGGGCGCAGCGGAGCAGGGATGGGGCGATGCGCGCCACGACGAAGGGGCGACCCTGGCGCAGATGGAGGCGTCGCGGCAAAGGAATACACGCGCCTTTTCCGACGCATTGCTGGCCGAAGCACAATACTGCATGCAGTCGCTGCTGGCGTTCGAACGCAGCGTCGATGCGCGTTTCGGCACCGATGGCCCGAGTTTTCGCGCCGCGCGCGAAGCGCTGGAAAACGTCATTCATTGCATCGCGCCGCTGCCATCTGGCGTGGACTTTGCCGGCGCGCCGCCCGCCGCTGGCCAGGGCGTCAGCGGGGGCGGGGGCGCCATCGTGCAGCGCCAGCAGGCACTGGCCCAGTTGCGCCAAGTGGCCGATTTTTTCCGCCGCACCGAGCCGCACAGCCCCGTTGCGTATCTGGCCGACAAGGCCGCCAGCTGGGGCGAACTGCCGCTGCACCTGTGGCTGCGCGCCGTCGTCAAGGACTCCGGCACCCTGGCGCAGCTTGACGAGATGCTGGGGACGAACAGCGCGAACGGGTGATCGTTGGTGGCGCTTCCATGCTAATCTTCGGGCATGTTCAGAATGTCCATCTTGCCTGCTGCGCTATGCCTGTTCATCGCCGCCGGCGCGCAGGCCGGGGCTGCGACGCCGCTGGTGATCTATGGCGACGACGATTATCCGCCGTATTCCTACGTCGAGAATGGCCAGCTGAAAGGCATCTACACGCAGATCGTGCGCGAAGCGGCGCAATCGATGCCGAAGTATGCGTTGCAGCTGCGCCCTGTGCCCTGCAAACGGGGACTGTTGATGTTGCAGACGGGCGAGGCGTTTGCCCTGTATCCGCCGTATTCGTGGCGCAGCGAACGGCCGTATGTGCGCTATTCCGTGCCGCTGCTGATGGAGCAGTTAGTGGTGCTGTGCAATCAGGACGTGCTGGCCAGGCGCGCGCTGCGGCAGTGGCCCGCCGATTACGGCGGCCTGCACATCGGCGTGAACGCGGGTTTTTTGCTGGGCGATGCGACGCTGACGGCCTCCTTGCGCGCCGAAAAAATCGTACTCGACCCGGCCAAGGGCACGCGCACAAATCTGCTCAAGCTGATGCGCGGGCGCATCGATTGCTATGTCAGCGACCGCCTGTCGGCGCAATGGGAATTGCAGCGCATCCGGCGCGAGGGGCCGGTGGGTACGCCGATGCAGGCGATACAGCAAACCGCACAGCTGGCCAGCCAGCAGGGCCACTTGGGCTTTACGGCGCGCCAGCCGGCCGCCTACCCTTATCGCGATGACTTTATCGAGCAATTCAATGCCGCCATCGTGCGCATGCAGAATAGTGGCGCGATCCGGCGCATCGTCGAGCAGGCATTGCTACCCTGATTTCAACTATGGAGAAGAGCATGAAAAAACTGTTGTTCCTGTGTGTGCTGGTGCTGGCCGGCTGTGTGGGCCGGCCCGAGAATATTGTGCCTGTTAGCAACTTCGACACGACCCGCTATCTTGGCAAGTGGTATGAGATCGCGCGCCTAGACCATTCCTTCGAACGGGGCCTGAGCCATGTGACGGCCGATTACAGCCTGCGCCAGGATGGCGGCCTGAAAGTGCTCAATCGCGGCTACAAGGACGCGGACGCGAAGTGGAAGGAAGCCGAAGGCAAGGCGTATTTTGTGAACAAGAAAGACGTGGGCTACCTGAAAGTGTCGTTTTTCGGCCCCTTCTATGGTTCCTACATCGTGTTTGATTTGGACCAGCAAGATTACAGCTACTCCATGATCAGCGGCCCCGACAAGTCATACTTGTGGTTGCTGTCGCGCACGCCCACCATGGACCCTGCCTTGCAGCAGCGCCTGGTCGAGAAAGCGCGGGGGCTGGGTTTTGATACGTCAAAATTGATCTATGTGAAGCAACACTGAGCTTGCTTGCCTGCCGCCCGTTCGTGGCGGCATAGCGCCTTCTGGTTGTTGCTTTTCTGCATGTTTTTTCTTGCAATACCACTCTGATTCACTCACAATCTGCTCCAAAGTGGTGCGCTATGGCGTGCTGCCATTCTGGTGACGGGGCTAGCATTGCGTCGCCGCTCGTGATTGCCGCACGGCAGATGCTTGCTATATTGCGACGTAGCAGCAAGTCGGTTTCGTGGCGTCTGTGCATTGTTTTTTCAGATAGGAATCACGCAATGAAAAACCTCAAAATCGGCGTACGTTTCGGTGGCGCTTTTGCCGCCGTCTTGCTGCTGTTGACGAGCCTGACCGTGGTGGGCATCGTGCAGATGCAAAGCGCCAGCAAGGAAACCGATACGCTGGTCAACGTCAAGGTGCGCAATGAGCGCCTGATCGCCGAGTGGACCAAGGTCATCGAGGTGAACGCGGCGCGCACGGCGGCCGCCTGGAAAGTCAGCGATCCCGAACACCAGAAGCAGTTTGAAAAGGAAATGGCGGTCTCGTCTGCCCGCGCCACGGAAATCCAGAACGATATCGGCAAGAGCGAGCTGAACGCTGAAGAGCAGGCGCTGTACCAGGAGGTGCTGAGCACGCGCAAGGCCTACACGGAAGTGCGCAAGAATGTGTTCAAGGCCAAGAATGCGGGCGACCTGGAATTGGGCAAGCGCCTGTACGAAGGCGACATGGCCGCCAAGCGCGACATTTACCTGGCGGCGCTGAAGAAGCTGGAAGTGCTGGAAGCTAGATTGCTCGATGAAGCGGCTGCGCACATCCGCTCGCGCTACGAAAACGGCCGTTTGCTGCTGATCTCGCTGGGCGCGGTCGCCATTTTGCTGGGGATCGCCTGTGCATACTGGATCACGCGTTCGATCACGCGTCCCATCACGCGCGCCGTCGAAGTGGCGGTAGCCGTTTCCGCTGGCGATCTGACCAGCCATATCGTGGTGGAAAGCCGCGATGAAACGGGGCAGCTGATGCATGCGCTGAAAAACATGAACGATAAACTGGTCAGTATCGTCGGCCAGGTGCGCGCCGGCACTGAATCGATCAGCACGGCGTCGAGCGAAATTGCCGCTGGCAACCTGGACTTGTCATCGCGCACGGAAGAACAGGCCAGCTCGCTGGAAGAGACGGCTTCTTCCATGGAAGAGCTGACCTCGACCGTGAAACGCAATGCCGACAATGCGCTCAGCGCCAATCAGCTGGCCATCGACGCCTCGCAGATCGCCAGCAAGGGCGGCGTGGTGGTGTCGGAGGTGGTCAGCACCATGGGTTCGATCAACGATTCTTCGCGCAAGATTGTCGACATCATCAGCGTCATCGACGCCATCGCCTTCCAGACGAATATCCTGGCCCTGAACGCGGCCGTGGAAGCGGCCAGGGCCGGCGAGCAGGGCCGCGGTTTTGCCGTGGTAGCCTCCGAGGTGCGCAACCTGGCGCAGCGCTCCAGCGCGGCGGCCAAGGAAATCAAGGGCTTGATCGACGATTCCGTGCAAAAGGTCGAGGCCGGTTCGCAACTGGTGGACAAGGCGGGCCGCACCATGGACGAGATTGTGCAAAGCATCAGCCACGTAACGCAGATCATGAACCAGATCACCGATGCCAGCGATGAGCAGCGCGCCGGCATCGAGCAAGTCAACCAGGCCATCGGCCAGATGGACCAGGTAACGCAGCAAAACGCGGCCCTGGTGGAAGAGGCTGCCGCAGCAGCCGAATCCATGCAGGAACAGGCAGCCAAGCTGGCCGACGTGGTGGGGGTATTCAAGCTTGATGTCACGCAGCAATATGTCTCGGCCAGCGTGTCTGCCCGACCCGCCGCAGGCCAGCCTGCGGCACGGCGTGCCGTGAACGCTGCTGCGCGCACCTCCGCGTCCACTGTTGTGGCCCGCTCCGCCAGCGGCCCCGTCAAGGCAGTGAAACCGGACACGGCACACACCAGCAAGCCGCGCACACCGGTCGCTTCCGGCGCCGACGAGTGGGAAGAGTTTTAAGCTTTGTTTTAAGCGGCCGCTCGCTCGGCCATTCCCGCTGGCATGGCGCGGGCGCTACAATCGCGGCTTGAAGAATCCCGCGCACGCGCTCCGCCATGACCACCAGCCGCACCTCCAATACCTCCATCACCTCCAACCAGAACGCTGCATCGCCCTCGCACGCCGAAGCGCCCAAACGCGGGCGCTGCCTGGTCTGCCTGCGCGCTGCCGCCAGCTGCATCTGCCGCTGGATCGCCCCCGTGACCCACGTGGTGGAGGTGTTGATACTGCAACATCCGCTGGAAGTCCACAACGCCAAGGGCAGCGCCCGCTTGCTGCACTTGAGCCTGCCCAACAGCCGCATGCTGAAGGGCGAGCAGTTTGCCCCCGATACGCTCGCCGAATTGCTGGCCGACAAGCACACTGTGCTGCTGTACCCGGATACGCCAGGCGACCGTTCGCTGGGCATCGCGCCGCCGCCAGCGCTCGACCCCGCCATCTTGCTTGATCCTGCACGCTTGCGGCTGGTGGTGCTGGACGCCACCTGGCGCAAGAGCCGCAAGATGCTGTACCGGAATCCCCGCTTGCAACAGTTGCCGCGCCTGCCGCTGCGCGATACGCCCGCTTCCCATTACCTGATCCGCAAGGCGCACGCGCCGGATCAGTTGTCGACCCTGGAAGCGACCTGCTATGCCCTGATGCAGTTGGAGCAGGATGCGCCCCGTTTCGTTCCCTTGATTACGGCATTTGACGGCTTTGTCGCGCAGCAGTTGAGTTATGTCATGCCGCATGCTGAAAAAGCGTGAAACGGCATCACGGGAGGCCTTGATCTTGCCCGCACAGCGGCATAGTATACTGTACGTATATACAGTTAATGGGGCCGTTCATGAAAGCAATCATTCCAGAGCACGATGACAGCTTCGCCGGGCAAGCCATGTTGCCGCCGCAATCGCTGAAAGCCCGCAAGGGTCGCGGGGCCGTGTCGAACTTGCAAGGGCGCTATGAGGCGCATGCGCGTGCCGGTTTCGATGACGGCTGGAGCGTGGGAGGCCTGGACGAGGCCGCCGGGGAGGAGGCTCCGGACTGGAAGACGCAGGTCAGCGACGAGCAGGCACGCACCATCCTTACGCGCAATGCCTCGCCCGATTTGCCCTTCAATGTGTCCCTGAACCCGTACCGGGGCTGCGAACATGAGGCTGCATCTATTGCTTTGCCCGTCCTACGCACAGCTATCTGGGCCTGTCGCCGGGCCTGGACTTCGAAAGCCGCATCTACGCCAAGGTGAACGCCCCCGAACTCTTGCGGCGGGAATTGGCCAAGCCGTCGTATATGCCCGAACCAATCGCCCTGGGCGTCAATACCGATGCGTATCAGCCGTGCGAACGCGAACTGCAGTTGACGCGGCGCGTGCTGGAAGTGTTGCAGGAGTGCGAGCATCCCGTGGCGCTGATCACGAAATCGTCGCTGATCGAGCGCGATATCGACATTCTTGCGCCCATGGCGGCCAAGCACCTGGCGGCCGTGGCCGTCACTGTCACCACGCTCGACCCGGCCATCGCGCGCACCTTGGAGCCGCGCGCGGCCGCGCCGGCGCGGCGCTTGCGTACCATCCGCACCCTGACGGACGCGGGCATTCCCGTGGGCGTGAGCATCGCGCCCATCATTCCCTTTGTCACGGAACCGGAAATCGAGCAGCTGCTCGAAGCCGTGCGCGACGCGGGCGCCATCCACGCCCATTACGTCGTGCTGCGCCTGCCGTGGGAAGTGAGCCCATTGTTCCAGCAATGGCTGGAAGCGCACTTCCCGGAACGGGCCCAGCGCGTGATGAACCGGGTGCGCGAAATGCGCGGCGGCAAGGATTACGACAGCGCGTTCGGCACGCGCATGCGGGGCGAAGGCGTGTGGGCCGACCTCATCCGCCAGCGTTTCGAGAAAGCCGTACACCGCCTGGGGCTGCATGGCAGGGGCGGCCGCTTCAGGCAGCTCGATTGCACGCAGTTCCGCCGGCCGCTGGTGGTGCCGCCGTTGGGAGTCAGGGAGAAAGGGGGCAATGCGGGGCAGCTCGATTTGTTTTAAGTTTATGCATCGTCAGCGCTGATGCTGCAGGGGTATGCTGCGGCGCTGTCCTGGGTCAGTGCCTGGAGCTGCGCCAGATGTTGCTCGATGGCAAAGACGTGTGGGTCGCTCTTGCCCAGCTCACGCAGGGCGCTGGCCAGGTGCAGCAGGTATTCGCTGTTCGGGCCGCTGGGGCCGTTTGAACGGGCAATTTGGCGCGCGATGTCGAGTTCCGGGGCGGCGCCCAGGAAGGCGGCGTTTTCCTCGTTGGCGATGTACACCAGGCCTTCAACCTTGCTGCTATCGTCGAAGGTGATGTCGGTGGCCAGGCGCAAATAACCGTTTTTTTCGCGGTGGTCGAGGTGGGCGAAGACTTCGGGGGTAATCAAATAAGCCATGCCGTCGCACACGGCGCCCGCCTGCGGCACGATGGTGGCGACCCTGCCCGGCGCCATCGGCGTGCCCCGATGATCGTGCGAACCCTGCCAGAAGCGCCGCGCCCAGCCTGCGATGCTGGCGGGTCGCCGTTCAAGATAGGGAAAGTCCGCCTTGTAGATCAGCGAGCCATAGCCGAACAGCCAGACCTGGTCGTGGCCGTCAAATTTGTTCATGCGCCGGTTGACGGCGATGGTGGCGGCGTCGATGCAAGACAGGTCGTTTTGGTCAGGCTGGGTCATGGCGTAAGGGGCAAGGGGCAAGGGGCAAGGGGCACTATGCCATTATAAGGCGCTGCCAGCCGGGACGCCGGCCGGCAGGGCGTCGCGTGCGCCGTTGTTTCCGCCGACGTTCCACTCGTGCGTCTGGACGAACTGGAACAGGAAGGCCATGAAGCTTTCGGCCGCCGGTGACAGCGAACGCCCCGTCTTCGTGTAGACGAAAAAGCGTCGCGTCAGTTCCGGCTCGTGCAGGGCGCGCATCTGCAACTGGTACAGCTTGACCATCGGTTCCGCATACGGCAGGCAGACCGTGATGCCCAGGTTGGCGCTGACCATGGCCAGCGCCGTCGTCATGAAGGTCACTTCATTGTAGGGATTGAGCGACAGCTCGCGAAACGCGCCGTGCATGTCGCGCAGCAGGCGTTCCGTAAATTGCCCCTGCAGCGAAATGAACGGGTAGTCGCCCACGTCGGCCCAGGTGACGCGTTCTTTCTGCTGCAGCGGATGCTGCTCGGGAAAGACCAGCACGAAGGGCATTTCAAATAGCACTTGCGCGGCGATTTCCGCCGTCGGGTCGCGCTCGGGGCCGATGCCGAAATCGACTTCGCCGCTGAAGACGCGCGCCGATACGTTTTCCACAGGGCAATCGACCAAGCGCAGCTGCACGTCCGGGTGCGCCTGGCGGTAGGCGGCGATCACTTCCGGCAGCAGGGTGCAGGCCATCATCTGCGGCGCGGCGATGCGCACCAGGCCTGTTTTCAGGGCCTTGCGCTGGGCGATGCCGGCCATGGCGCCATCGAGGTCTTCGATCATCTTTTCAAACAGCGGATACAGTTCGCGGCCTATTTCCGACAGCTGCGTCTTGCGCGTGCTGCGCTCGACCACGCGCACGCCCAGCACGCTTTCCAACTCCTTGATCAAGCCGCTCAGCGCCGATTGCGTCACGTGCAGGTATTCGGCGGCCAGGGTAAAACTGCCGGTCTTGGCCAACGCCACGAAGGCGCGCATCTGTCGCAGGCTGGGACTCATAAGATAATCCGATAAATCAATGGTTAAAAATTGTTTGTATGATAGCTGTAACTCGATTCTAATGGTGAAAAGCTGAAAAACACGCCAGCCATCGCGCCCAAGGCGCATCCATTGGAGACAGACCATGAAGATCAAGCAAATCCACCACGTCGCCTACCGCTGCATCGACGCGAAGAAAACCGTCGAGTGGTACGTCAAGCATTTGAACATGAATTTCGTCCTCGCCATCGCCGAAGACCTGGTGCCGTCGACCAAGGCGCCGGACCCGTACATGCACGTCTTCCTCGACGCGGGCCAGGGCAATGTGCTGGCATTTTTTGAGCTGCCGACGCAGCCGCCCATGGATCGCGACCGCAATACCCCGGCCTGGGTACAGCATTTGGCGCTGGAAGTGGGCAGCATGGAAGAATTGCTGGCCGCCAAGGAGCGCCTGGTGGCCGCCGGCATTGAGGTGCTGGGCCCTGTCAATCACGCCATCTTCCAGTCGATTTACTTCTTCGACCCGAACGGCCATCGCCTGGAACTGGCGGCCAACGTGGGCACGCCCGAGATGATGGCCAAACTGGACGCCGTCAAATGGGAAATGCTGGAAGAATGGTCGCAGACGCGCCGTGCACCCAAGCACGCCGCCTGGATGCATGCGCCCGTCGAAGCCTGAGCGCCCCGCAGCGACACTCTCTGAAACATATACCGAACAAGGAACACCATGAAACTCGCAACCCTGAAAAACGGCAGCCGCGACGGCACCCTGATCCTCGTCAGCCGCGACCTGCGCCAGTACCAGCGCGTGGCCGCCATCGCGCCCACCCTGCAGGCGGCACTCGACAACTGGGACGCCGTCGCGCCCAAGCTGGAGCAGGCGTACGCCAACTTGAACGCGGGCCAGGCGCCGGACGCGCAGCCGTTTGACGCGGCATTGTGCCACTCGCCGCTGCCGCGTGCCTACCAGTGGGCCGACGGTTCCGCCTACATCAACCACGTGGAACTGGTGCGCAAGGCGCGCAACGCGGAAGTGCCGGCCTCGTTCTACACGGACCCGCTGATGTACCAGGGCGGCTCGGACAGCTTTATCGGCCCGCGCGACCCCATCTTCGCCCTGTCCGAAGAGTGGGGCATCGACCTGGAGGCCGAGGTGGCCGTCATCACGGGCGACGTGGCCATGGGTGCCAGCGTGGCCGAAGCGGCAGCATCGATTCGCCTGGTGATGCTGGTCAACGATGTCTCGCTGCGCAACCTGATCCCGGGCGAACTGGCCAAGGGTTTCGGCTTCTTCCAGTCGAAGGCGGCCAGCGCATTCTCGCCCGTCGCCGTCACGCCCGATGAACTTGAAAGCCACTGGGCGGACAGCAAGCTGCATTTGCCGCTGCTAGTCGACTTGAACGACAAGCCTTTCGGCAAGCCGAATGCGGGCGAAGACATGACCTTCAATTTTGCGCAGCTGGTGGCGCATGCGGCGAAGACACGCGAACTGGGCGCCGGCAGCATCGTCGGCTCCGGCACCGTATCGAACAAGCAGGGCAACCTGTTTGGTTCCAGCATCGAGAACGGCGGCGTGGGCTACTGCTGCCTGGCCGAAGTGCGCATGTATGAAACCATCGAACACGGCGCGCCAAAAACGGCGTATCTGAAATTCGGCGACACGGTGCGCATCGAGATGCGCGACGCGGCGGGCGCCAGCATCTTTGGCAGCATCGAGCAGACGGTCGCGCTGTACGCCGGCCGCGCCTGAGGGGAGGGCGCCCCATGAAGCTGTACACCTACTTTCGCAGTTCGGCCGCTTACCGCGTGCGCATTGCCCTCAATGTAAAGGGCATCGCTTACGACAGCATACCCGTGCACCTGCTGCAGGATGGCGGCCAGCAACTGCTGCCCGCCTACCGGACCGTCAATCCGTCGGCCCTGGTGCCGGCGCTCGATGACGATGGCGCCATCCTGACGCAGTCGCTGGCGATGCTCGAATACCTGGACGAGACGCGCCCAGCCGTGCCGCTGCTGCCGTCGGACGCGCTGGGACGCGCCCGCGTGCGCGCGCTGGCGCTGGCGATCGCCTGCGATGCCCATCCGCTGACGAATCTGCGCGTCCTGACGTACCTGAAAAACACCCTGGGGTTGTCGGACGAGGCCAAGCAGGCGTGGTACCGTCACTGGATGGCCGAGGGACTGGCTGCCGTGGAAGCGCTGCTGACGCAGGGCGACCCTTCCGGCACGGGCCTGTTCTGCCATGGCGACAGCCCGACGATGGCCGATTGCTGCCTGGTGCCGCAAGTGTTCAATGCGCAGCGCTTCGCCATCAACCTGGCGCCCTATCCGCGCGTGGCGCGCATCCACGCGCGTTGCGCCGGCTTGCCGGCGTTTGTGGCCGCCCATCCGTCGCAGCAACCCGACGCCGAATAGGTTTGATCCGCGTCAAGCGCTGAACAGCCCCGGCCAGCAGGCCGGCCGGGGCTTTTTTGCGCGTGCTGGATTGTGGGCAGGCAAGGCGAGCTTGCCGGTGCGCTACAATTTGCGTTTGCCCAAATACTTTACGCGCCATGACCGTAACAATCGTTCCTGCCAGCATCACCGATGCCCTGTTCCTGGCGCATGCTTCCTGGCGTCCCATCCTGCTGCGCGGCTTGCACGCCGTGATGGCGGCCGATCCCGCCTACCTGCCGGCGCTGGCCGTCGACGATTACCTGCCCACGCAGGGCCGGCTGTTCGCCGCCTTCGCCCTGCCGCTGGCGCAGGTGCGCCATGTGCTGGTGGGCGAGGGGCCGTATCCGCGCGCCGAGAGCGCCACGGGCGTGTGTTTCATGGATGGCGCCGTCGGCAGCCTGTGGTCGGCGACGGGCCTGTCGAAGCCTGTCAACCGCGCCACTTCCTTGCGCAACTTCATGAAGATGCTGCTGGTGGCCGATGGCCAGTTGCAGGGCGGCGACACGTCCGGCGCGGCCATGGCGCCCGTGGCCGCCGCCGCGCAGCTGCCAGAGAGCGGCGTGATCCAGACCCTGCCCGACTTGCAGCGCAAGATGACGGAGCAGGGTTTTTTGCTGCTCAACGCGGCGCTGGTGTTCCGTGCCCACGTGCCGCCCGTGCAGGATGCGCGCGGCTGGCTGCCTTTCCTGCAAGTGGTGCTGGAAGCGCTGGCGCAGCAGGGAGGTGCGGCCTTGCCGCAATTGGTGTTGTGGGGCAAGATTGCCGAGCTCATCAAACGCTTGCCGGTGGCGGCAATGCTGCCTCAGGTGACGGCGGAACATCCGTATAATCTGTCCTTTATCGGCAATCGTGACATGCAGGCCTTGTTTGGCCCGATGCAACTATTGCGTGCTTGAGCTTGAATCATCGCCTGTCTGGCGGAAGTGCGGGGAATATGCAAATCAGTAATGTGGAAGAATTGACGGCGTGGATAGCGGCGGGCGGCGTGCCCGATTATCTGTATTTCTGGGGACACACGCCGGCGCAGCCGCAAGTGCCCGACAAAAGTTGCTTCAGTCAGTGGTTTCCGTCGCCGTTCAGCCTTGCTGGCGTGACGTATGCCACGGCCGAGCATTACATGATGGCGCAAAAGGCGGCCCTGTTTGGCGACACGGTCGTGCAGGCGCGCATCGTGGCGGCCGGGCGGCCGTCGGAAGTGAAAAAGCTGGGGCGTGAAGTGGCGAACTTTGACGCCAGGGTGTGGGAAGCGGCGCGCGCCGGCATCGTCTTCGATGGCAACTTTGCCAAGTTCTCGCAAAAAGCCGCGCTGCGCAAGTTCTTGCTGGGCACGGGCGAGCGCATCATTGTCGAAGCCAGTCCCGTCGACCGCATCTGGGGCGTGGGCCTGGCGTCGGACAATTCGCGCATCCTGGACCCCGCCACCTGGGACGGCTTGAATCTGTTGGGTTTTGAACTGATGAAAGTGCGCAGCGCTCTGCGCGCGTGACGAGTACTGTTGTTTTCCCGAAGCCGCCGCGCCTGGCGCGGCCGGATATGCCCCTGCCAGCCCTGTGGTCATCGAGGGGCGCTCTGACAAACCCTGCCGAATTTGTTATACTTGACTAAATCATTCAACTACTCAGGGTTTGAGAAGTTGAAAAGCCGCAATATTTTAAACTAGTTGAACCGAGGATGTATGCGTCTGACTACAAAAGGCCGTTTTGCCGTGACAGCTATGATTGATCTTGCCCTTCGCCAGGGCAAGGGACCGGTCACCTTGTCCGGCATCAGCCAGCGCCAGTCGATTTCCCTGTCCTACCTGGAACAGCTGTTCGGCAAGCTGCGCCGGCATGAAATCGTCGAATCGATCCGCGGCCCCGGCGGCGGCTACAGCCTGGCGCGCCGTGCAGACAAAGTAACGGTGGCCGACATCATCATCGCCGTCGATGAGCCGCTGGACGCTACGCAGTGCGGCGGCAAGGAACATTGCCACGGCGCCGACGCGGCCACGGGTGCGCGCTGCATGACGCATGAGTTGTGGTCCACACTCAACGAAAAAATGGTCGATTATCTGGATTCTGTGTCGCTGCAGGACCTGGTCGACCAGCAGAGACAAAAGATTGCCGAGCAAAGCGTGATGGTGATGCACCGTAACCACGCCGCCCTCGGTTGATAAATACAAAATACTAAGTTGCTGATTGCATTGGAGTTATTGATGAACGCCCCTGAAAAAAACGTAGGCCAAGTGCACTTTGAAACCGCACCGCATTTTCCGATCTATATGGATTACTCGGCCACCACGCCGATCGATCCACGCGTCGCCGACAAGATGATTCCTTATCTGCGCGAGCAGTTCGGCAATCCGGCATCGCGCAGCCACATGTATGGCTGGACGGCGGAAAAAGCCGTGGAAGAAGCGCGTGGCTACGTGGCGGCCCTGGTGAACGCCGATCCGCGCGAAATCATCTGGACTTCCGGCGCGACGGAAAGCAACAACCTGGCCATCAAGGGTGCGGCGCAGTTCTACAAGACCAAGGGCAAGCACATCATCACCGTCAAGACCGAGCATAAATCGGTGCTCGACACGGTGCGCGAACTGGAACGCGTCGGCTTTGAAGCAACGTATCTGGAACCGCAGGACAACGGGCTGATCACCGTCGAGCAACTGGCCGCAGCCGTGCGCCCGGACACCATCCTCGTGTCGGTGATGTTGGTGAACAACGAAATCGGCGTGATCCAGCCGATCGACGAGATCGGCGTGTTCTGCCGCTCGAAAGGCATCATCTTCCATTGCGACGCCGCGCAAGCGACGGGCAAGGTCGTCATCGACCTGCAAAAGACCAAGGTTGACCTGATGACCTTCACAGCGCATAAAACCTACGGACCGAAAGGCGTGGGCGCCCTGTACGTCTGCCGCAAGCCGCGCGTGCGCCTGGAAGCGCAAATGCACGGTGGCGGCCATGAGCGCGGCCTGCGTTCGGGCACCCTGCCGACGCACCAGATCGTCGGCATGGGCGAGAGCTTCCGCATCGCCAAGGAAGAAATGGACAGCGAGATCGGCCGCATCAAGGCCTTGCGCGACCGCCTGGCCAAGGGCTTGCAAGAGATCGAAGAAGTTTACATCAACGGCGACATGGAGCACCGCGTGCCGCACAACCTGAACGTCAGCTTCAACTACGTTGAAGGCGAGTCGCTGATCATGGCGATCAAGGATATCGCCGTGTCGTCCGGTTCGGCCTGCACCTCGGCCAGCCTGGAGCCATCGTACGTGCTGCGCGCCCTGGGCCGCAGCGACGAACTGGCGCACAGCTCGATCCGCTTCACCATCGGCCGCTTCTCGACCGAGGAAGACATCGACTTCGCCGTGAACCTGCTGAAATCGAAAGTGCACAAATTGCGTGAGCTGTCGCCCCTGTGGGACATGTTCAAAGAGGGAATCGATATCAATTCGATTCAATGGGCGGCACACTAACCATCACGAAGGCTCCGCTCACGGGGCCGGCAAGAATATTAAAGGAGCATCAAAATGGCTTACTCGGACAAAGTACTCGATCACTACGAAAACCCGCGCAACGTGGGCGCTTTCGACAAGGGTGATGAAACCATCGGCACCGGCATGGTGGGCGCGCCCGCCTGCGGCGACGTGATGAAACTGCAGATCAAGGTCGGCGCCGATGGCCTGATCGAAGATGCGAAATTCAAGACCTATGGCTGCGGTTCGGCCATCGCCTCGAGCTCGCTGGTGACCGAATGGGTCAAGGGCAAGACCCTGGACCAGGCGCTGGCCATCAAGAACACGCAGATCGCCGAAGAACTGGCCCTGCCGCCGGTGAAAATCCACTGCTCCATTTTGGCGGAAGACGCGATCAAGGCCGCCGTGCTTGATTATAAAACCCGTCATCCGGCTGCGGCCTAAGTTTGCATTCTGCCCCGTGCCGCAAGGCCTGGGGCAGGCGCGGAGAAATACATGATCACACTGACCGAAAAAGCGGCGAAACACATCAACCGTTATATCGAACGGCGCGGCAAGGGCATGGGCCTGCGCTTTGGCGTGCGCACCACGGGCTGCTCGGGCCTGGCCTACAAGCTTGAATATGTCGATGAAGTGGCGGCCGAAGACAGCGTTTTCGAATCGCACGGCGTGAAAGTCTTCGTCGACCCGAAAAGCTTGCCTTACATCGACGGCACGGAACTCGATTTCGCGCGCGAAGGCTTGAACGAAGGCTTCAAGTTCCACAATCCGAACGAAAAAGACGCCTGCGGCTGCGGCGAGTCCTTCAGGATTTAAACAGCTGGCAAGACCCCGGTCGGTGCGCTGTACCCATCGATTGCGGTACAGCGACCACCGACCATTATGCAAAACCACTTCGAATTATTCCAGTTGCCGGCGCAGTTCGGGCTCGACATGAGCGCGCTCGACGCGGCCTACCGCGACGTGCAGGGCAAGGTTCATCCGGACCGTTTCATCAACGCCAGCAGCGCTGAAAAGCGCGTGGCAATGCAATGGGCCACGCGCGCCAATGAAGCCTATCAAACCCTGAAAAGCCCGCAAAAGCGCGCGCAATACCTGTGCGAACTGAATGGCGTCGATTTACAGACGGAATCGAACACGGCCATGCCCGTCAGCTTTCTGATGCAGCAGATGGAATGGCGCGAGGAACTGGGCGAGGCGCGCGCAGGCAAGGATGCCGACGCGCTCGACGCCCTGGACCGCCAGTTGCGCGGCGAACGCAAGGCACTGCTGGCCCAGGTGGCGGCCCAGTTCGACACCGCCGACTATGTGAATGCCGCGCAAAGCGTGCGCGCCCTGATGTTCCTCGACAAATTCGGCGAAGAAGTCCGCTTTGCCTACGAGGCCATGGAAGCCTGACTGACCAAGCGCCAGTCCGGCGCGCGTCTTATAATGCGCGACAGGCATCAGCAGCACCACGCACAAAATTAATCGAGGCACGAATACAATGGCACTTCTGCAAATTTCCGAACCAGGCATGTCGACCGCGCCGCACCAGCACCGGCTGGCCGTCGGCATCGATCTGGGCACCACCAATTCCCTGGTCGCCACTGTCCGCAACAGCATTCCCGAGGTGCTCAACGACGAAGACGGGCGCTCCCTGCTGCCTTCCGTCGTGCGCTACCTGCCGAACGGCCATGCGAACATTGGCTACAAGGCCCTGTCCGCGCAAACTACCGACCCGAAGAACACCATCGTGTCCGTGAAGCGCTTCATGGGCCGTGGCCTGGCCGACATCGCCTACGCGGAAAACCTGCCCTACGATTTCCAGGATACGCCTGGCATGGTGCAGCTGAAAACCGTGGCCGGCGTGAAAAGCCCCGTCGAAGTGTCGGCGCAAATCCTCGCCACGCTGCGCCAGCGCGCGGAAGACTCGCTGGGCGACGACCTGGTGGGCGCCGTGATTACCGTGCCCGCCTACTTTGACGATGCGCAGCGCCAGGCCACGAAAGATGCGGCGCAATTGGCCGGCATCAATGTCTTGCGCCTCTTGAGCGAGCCGACCGCCGCCGCCATCGCGTATGGCCTCGACAACGCCTCCGAAGGCGTGTACGCCGTATACGACCTCGGTGGTGGCACTTTCGACATCTCGATCCTGAAACTGAGCAAGGGCGTGTTTGAAGTGCTGTCCACGGGCGGCGACTCGGCCCTGGGCGGCGACGATTTCGACCGCCGCCTGTTCTGCTGGATCAGCGAGCACGCCAAGCTGGCGCCCTTGTCGGACGAAGACACGGCCATCCTGATGGTGAAGGCGCGCGAGATCAAGGAAACGCTGTCGACCAAGTCGGAAACGATGATCGATGCGGCCCTGAACTCGGGCGAAGAGATCCACCTGCGCATCACGGCAACGGAATTTGCCGCCATGACGCAGCACCTGGTGGGCAAGACCATGAGCGCCATCAAGAAGGCCTTGCGCGACGCGAACGTGGATGCAGACGACGTCGACGGCGTGGTGATGGTGGGCGGCGCCACGCGCATGCCGCACGTGCAGCGTGCCGTCAGCGAATTTTTCCACACGACGCCGCACGCGAATATCGACCCGGACAAAGTGGTGGCGCTGGGCGCGGCCATCCAGGCGAACTTGCTGGCCGGCAACCGCGCCGCCGGCGACGACTGGCTGCTGCTGGACGTGATCCCGCTCTCCTTGGGCATCGAGACCATGGGCGGCCTGGTGGAAAAGATCATCCCGCGCAATTCAACGATTCCCTGCGCGCGCGCGCAGGAATTCACGACATTTAAAGATGGCCAGACGGCGCTGGCCGTGCACGTGCTGCAGGGCGAGCGCGAACTGGTGAGCGACTGCCGTTCGCTGGCGCGCTTCGAGCTGCGTGGCATTCCGCCGATGGTGGCGGGCGCCGCGCGCATCCGCATTACCTATCAGGTCGATGCGGATGGCTTGCTGTCCGTCTCGGCGCGCGAACTGCGCTCGGGCGTGGAAGCGTCGATCAGCGTCAAGCCGGCCTACGGCCTGGGCGACGATGATATCGCCCGCATGCTGCAAGAGTCGTACACCTCGGCCGACGTCGACATGGTGGCGCGCGCGCTGCGCGAAGAGCAGGTGGAAGCAGAACGCATCCTGCTGGCCACGCAGTCGGCGCTCGATGAAGACGGCGGCTTGCTGGCAGATGCGGAACGCCTCACCGTGGATGGCTTGATGAACAAGGTGCGCGACGCCATTGCGCAATCGCAGAGCGGCGCCATCGACCACCAGGCCTTGAAGCTGGCGATCGAGGCGCTCGCCGACGGCACCGAGGATTTCGCCTCGCGCCGCATGGACCGCAGCGTGCGCACTGCCCTGAAGGGCAAGTCCCTGGATCAAGTCGTATAAAACTAATTGAACAGCGCGCCGCCGATGCTGCGGCCGCGCTCCGAATGACAGACTGAAAGAAGAAACCATGCCACAAATCGTTATCCTGCCGCACGCCAAGCTTTGCCCGGACGGCGCCGTCATCGAAGCCCCGGCCGGCAAGTCCATCTGCGACATCCTGCTGGAAAACGACATCGACATCGAGCATGCCTGCGAAAAATCGTGCGCCTGCACCACCTGCCACGTGCTGGTGCGTGAAGGCATCGAATCCTTGAACGAAGCGACGGAACTGGAAGAAGACATGCTGGACAAGGCCTGGGGCCTGGAAGCCGTGTCGCGCCTGTCGTGCCAGTCCATCGTGGCCGAGGCCGATCTCGTCGTCGAAATCCCGAAATACACGATCAACCAGGTCAGCGAAGGCAGCCACTAACATGAAATGGTCCGATATCCACGGTATCGCCGAGGCGCTGTACGACGCGCATCCGGACATCGATCCCCTGACCGTGCGTTTCACCGACCTGCATAATTGGGTGGTGGCATTGGACGGCTTCGACGATGACCATACGCGCGGCGGCGAAAAAGTGCTCGAAGCGATACAGATGGCGTGGATCGATGAAGCGCGCTAAGGGCGCGGCGCCCGCCGCCGTGGTTTCCGTGCCGAAAGACATCATCACGGCCGCCAGCAACATGCCCGAAATCAAGGATGGCCAGTCGGTCGCCTTGCTGCAGGAATTGCACATCCTGACGCGCGACGGCAAGATGAACCAGGACAGCCGCCGCAAGCTCAAGCAGGTGTACCACCTGACGCAGTTCATCGAGCCGCTGCTGCGCGAAGTGCAGCTCGACCATCCCGGCGTTTCGCTGGTCGATCATGGCGCCGGCAAGTCGTATCTGGGCTTCATCCTGTACGACCTGTTCTTCAAGAATGGCAATGACGGTTCGCACATCTACGGCATCGAGACGCGCGAGGAGCTGGTGCAGCGCTCGCAAGAACTGGCCAAAAAATTCAGGTTCCCCGGCATGTCGTTTTTGCCGCTGTCCGTGGCCGAATCGACGGAGTCAAACTTGCTGCCGCAGCAGATCGACATCGTCACCGCCTTGCACGCCTGCAATACGGCCACCGATGACGCCATCCACTTCGCCCTGAAGAAAAAAGCGAAGTTCATGGTGCTGGTGCCATGTTGCCAGGCCGAAGTCGCTTCCGTATTGAAGAGGAACAAGGGCCAGAGTCTGGGCAAGAATGTCTTGACGGAATTGTGGCGCCACCCCTTGCACACGCGCGAGTTCGGCAGCCAGATCACCAACGTGCTGCGCTGCTTGCAGCTGGAAGCGCATGGCTACCAGGTCAGCGTGACGGAACTGGTGGGCTGGGAGCATTCGATGAAGAATGAACTGATCATCGCCAGTTATAAAAACTTGCCGCGCCAGCGTCCGACGGAACGCCTGCAGGAAGTGCTGCAGACCCTGGGTCTGGAAGAGATGGGCCAGCGTTTCTTTGCCGAGGAATTGGCCAAGGCCAGCGCGTAAGGATACGCTGTCGCACACGAGGGGAGGAGCGGGTCGGTTACAATACCGGCTTTCTCCTCCTCTTGCTTTTTGCGCATCCCCCATGACCACACCACAAGAAATGCCCACCGTTCGCCTGGCCAAGCGCCTGTCTGAAGACGTGCCCTGTTCGCGCCGCGAGGCCGAGCTGTATATCGAGGGCGGCTGGGTCACGGTCGACGGCGTGCTGGTGGAAGAGTCGGGCGCGCGCGTGGCCGACAATCAAGCGGTGGTGCTGTTGCCGAACGCCACCCTGGAAGAAATGCCGCCCGTGACGATCTTGCTGCACAAGCCGGCCGGGATCAACGGCGGCGTGGGCAGCGAAGGCAAGCCGGCCCTGAGCTGTTTGCGTCCTGAAGAGCTGTTCACCCCGGAAAATGTGCTGCCCAGCGCCGTCACGCGCTTCCTCAAGCGCCATTTGATCGGCCTGACCATCACCAATCCGCTCGACACCAAGGCTTCCGGCCTGCTGGTGTTTACGCAGGATTTCCGCGTCGCCCGCAAGCTGGTCGATGAAGCGAAAACGGTAGAGCAGGAATTCATCGTGGAAGTGTCGGGCGCCATCGCCGACAATGGCCTGGCGCTGTTGAATCACGGCTTGCCTTTCAATGGCAAGCCTTTGCCGCCGATCAAGGTCAGCTGGCAAAACGAAACGCGCTTGCGCTTCGCCCTGAAAAACGTGCAGCCGGGCCAGATCGCCCATATGTGCAAGATGGTGGGACTGGACGTCGTCGCCATGAAGCGCTTGCGCATCGGCCGCATCCCGATGGGCGCCATGCCCGCGGGGCAATGGCGCTACCTGCAAGGCTACGAGCGCTTCTAAAGCTGCGGCGCGACGATGGCGTGGCTTTCCGCAAAGCTTTTCCATAGCCGTTCGGCAATATTCAAGGCGATGGTGTCGGCCTTCTCTTGCAGGGCCGGGTTGCCCATGCTCTCGGTCGTGGCGAAGAACAGGGTCAGCCAGCGGCGGAACATGCAGGGCGTGAGGTGTTTCATTTGCGCGTGCTGGGCCAGAGGCTTGCCGTGATAGCGCATGCTGCCGCGCAACAAGCCTGACCAGAAATCGACCAATGTTGCCCGATGGGCATCCCAATCCTTGACCTCGGCGGCAAAGATGGGGCCCAGCATGGCGTCATCGCGCGCGGCCGCATAAAAGGTGTGGACGAGATGCTTGACGTCGTCTTCGCTGCAGACTTCCTCGCGGTAGGGAGCGAAACGTGTGTGGGGGAGGGGGGTGGTATTATTCATGGCATGCCATGATCGCAGAGCCCCCGTGGCGCTTCAATGATCCAAGTCAAGCCGCGTAAAAACTCAGGCGGCGACTTTCTTCGACTTCTTGGCCGGCGCGGGCAATTGCACGATCTGCGTGCCCACCAGCTTGTCGTGCAGGAATTGTCCATTGCCCGTGAACAGCGCCGTGGCCGACCAGGCCAGCATGCCGATGCCGATGGCGCCCAGGGCCGTCCAGTGTTGCAAATCGAATACATACGACACCAGCAGTGCCGGCAGCAGCCACATCCATGACAGCATGTAGCGGCAGGCGGCCACGCGCAGCGGCACGTGGGCGTGGCCCGGCAATACCAGTTGCAAGCGCCAGGTCTTCATGGCCAGGGTTTGTCCTTCGCGGCTCCATTGGTGGATGAAATACGCCCCCATGATGAGGAAGGCCAGGCATTGGCGCATGTGCTCCGTCAACGGCGTATGCGCGCCCTGCACGGCCAGTTCAAACAGCAGGAAGGGCAAAAACAGCACGGCCAGGGCCAGCAGTGACTCGTACACCATGGAAATCAGGCGGCGCTTGATCGTGGGATGGGTGGTGCTGGCGGCAGGCGTGCTATTTGGCATAGTTCGGCAGTGGGGCAGGCGTGACAGGTGGCGTGACGGGCACGGTGGCGGGGGCTGCGGCAGGATCGGCTGGCGGCACGGCCACCGCTGCGGGAGCGGGCGGCAGGACGGGCGCGACGGCGGCCGGTGCGGCCGGTGGTGCCAGCACGGGCGGCTTGCTGGTGTTGGAATTAATCGCCGGCACTTTCTCCAGCGGCTTTTTACGCACCAGTTCCGTTGCCAGCTTTTTCTTTTGATCTTCCGGCAATTGCTGGTATTGCTCCCATTGCGCGGACTTTTGACCAGGATCAATCTTCTTCGTGCGCGTATAGTTTTCGCGCACCAGGCGGCGCTGTTCCGGCGTCAGCTTGATCCATACACGCATGCGTTCATGCACGCGGGTTTGCTCGTCGGGTGCCATGGAGGCAAAGCGCTTGGCGATATCGAGCCATTTCTGCTTGCGCAAGGCTTCCAGCTTGTTCCATTCGCCCGCCAGCGGCTGCAGGGCTTCCTGTTGCGCGCGCGACAGCTTGTTCCACGGCGGGTTGTCGCTGGCCTTGGACGGCGTGCCACCTTTGCCGGCCGTACGGGGCAAGCCGGGCTTGACGGCCGAGGCAGGTGCTACGGCAGTCGCGGGCGTTGCCGCCACGGCGGCGACGGCGGGAGGCGTCTGGTGCTGGCCCATCCATGCGGCGCCAGCCAGGGCGCAGGCACCCAAGCCGATAGCGCCAGCCAGCCAGCCTTTGCGTACGCTCAAGCGTGCCATGCTTATTGCTCGCGTTTCGTCAGGTAGGCGTTGAAGCCATGGTCCATATAGGCGGAGAGCGGCAATTCGTCGGACAGCACGGCGGCGTCGATTTCTGCCAGTTCGGCAATATGTTGTTCCTGCTCAAACTGATAGATGCCCACCATGCCGCCGATCAGCAACAACAACGGGATGATGACGCTCATGCGGCCGAGCCACGACAGCGGCTCGACCAGCAAATGGCTGGCGACGCCGGCGAACACGTTCTGGCGCACGCTCACGGTGGCGGGCGCGTCCGCCTTCTTGCGCGACAGCGCCAGCTTGCGTGCCGCTGCCAGGCGATCGGTGGCCGATGCGGGCAGGTCGTCGAGTTTTTCGTTCAGTGCATGGCGCACTTTGTAAGCGAAATTGAGATCGTCGGTGTTCATAATATTATTCCCTTGGCTTTCAGCGATTCGGCGAGCGTGTGGGTAGCTCTAGAGCAATGTGTTTTCACGCTACCTTCGGAGCAACCCATCGCTTCCGCTGTTTCAGCCACATCCATGTCCTGCCAGTAACGCATGAGGAAGGCTTCGCGTTGACGTGACGGCAGTTTTTGTACCTCTGCATCAATCAAAGCAAGCATTTGCGCGCGTTCGACCTGGTCGGCCGACGATTCGGCGGCGCTGGAGCCCTGTTCCGATTCATAGGTGTAAAGTAGTTCAAAATCTTCATGCTCGTCGCCCGAGGGCTTCATGTTGGAAAACAGGCTGACCCAGGTGTTGCGAACTTTTTCTCGGCGGAAATAATCAAGTATGGTGTTTTGCAAGATGCGCTGGAACAGCATCGGCAGCTCGGCGGCCGGCTTGTCGCCGTATTTCTCGGCCAGCTTGATCATGGCATCTTGCACGATGTCGAGTGCCGATTCTTCCTTGCGGACCGCGTAGGCGGCTTGCTTGAAAGCGCGCCGCTCGACATTTTCGAGAAAGTCGGATAATTCTTTGTCTGTTGCCATGCGGTATGGGGATCTTGGCGGCTGCGGCTGCGGTGGGCGAATTGGGACGGGTATGCTTTTTGCAACCCCGTGCATGCTAGCAAAAAATGTGCGTTTCCGCAGGGTTTTTGCACGTCGTGCGAGCAAAAATGCAGCGAGGCTGACATTTTCCTTGACCATAATGGTGCAACGCGATAACGTATGGGACGCTTTGAACACCCCAAAGCCCTATGGTCAGGTCGCGACCGGCACACAAGGCCATCCGCGGCAAGACGCGCTTTCATTTGTAGGCAGTTTGTTCTAACCCGTGCCACAAGCGCGAGCGGTTCGTACAGGCGCCACAGAAACTCCGGCCAAACGAGTTGCGTTAAGCGTTGTTTTGTAAGGTATCTATGGGTGCCCAAAGAAATTGCGTGACCGCATGAAAAGGGAAGCAGGAGCACTGTCGCGCACAGCGAACTTCGTCAGGAAAGAACATCCGATCAATCTCCAATGGACCTTGAAAGGAATGTTTCATGAATACCGAAGCAGCAGCAGGACCTATCACCGGCGCAGAAATTGTTGTGCGCTGTCTGGCTGAAGAGGGCGTCGAGCACGTCTTTGGGTACCCGGGCGGAGCCGTACTCTACATCTACGACGCCATCTTCCAGCAAAACAAATTCCAGCATATTCTGGTACGCCACGAGCAGGCCGCGATCCACGCCGCCGATGCCTATTCGCGCAGCTCGAACAAAGTCGGTGTCGCCATCGTCACGTCCGGTCCGGGCGTCACGAATGCCGTCACGGGCCTGTCGACCGCCTATATGGACTCGATTCCCATGGTCGTGATCTCCGGCCAGGTGCCGAGCCACGCCATCGGCCAGGATGCGTTCCAGGAATGCGACACGGTCGGCATCACCCGCCCCGTGGTCAAGCACAACTTCCTCGTCAAGGATGTCAAGGACCTGGCGGCAACGATCAAGAAAGCCTTCTTCATCGCCCGTACCGGCCGTCCGGGACCCGTGCTGGTCGATATCCCCAAGGATATCAGCATGCACAAATGCCATTTCGCCTATCCGAAGGAAGTCGAAATGCGTTCCTATCGTCCCGTCGACAAGGGCCACTCGGGCCAGATCCGCAAGGCCGTGCAGCTGCTGCTGCAAGCCGAACGCCCGATGATCTACACGGGCGGCGGCGTGATCCTGGCGAATGCGGCCCCCGAGCTGAACAAGCTGGTCGACCGCCTGGGTTTCCCTTGCACCAACACCTTGATGGGCCTGGGCGGCTACCGCGCCTCGAGCGAGCAGTATGTCGGCATGCCCGGCATGCACGGCACCTACGAAGCGAACATGGCGATGCAGAATTGCGACGTCCTGATTGCCATCGGCGCCCGTTTCGATGACCGCGTGATCGGCAACCCGAAACATTTCGCCTCGCATCCGCGCAAGATCATCCACGTGGACATCGATCCATCGTCGATTTCCAAGCGCGTCAAGGTCGATATCCCCATCGTCGGCAACGTCAAGGATGTGCTGGTCGAGTTCCTCGCGCAGCTCGATGCGGCCGAAGCCAAGCCCAACGTCAATGCATTGAGTCACTGGTGGAAGCAGATCGCCGAATGGCGTGGCCGCGAATGCCTGAAATACCCGACCTCCGACCTGGTCATCAAGCCGCAATCGGTGGTGGAAAAAGTCTTCCAGCTCACCAAGGGCGATGCTTTCATCACCTCCGATGTGGGCCAGCACCAGATGTGGGCGGCGCAATATTATGGCTTCGACAAGCCGCGCCGCTGGATCAATTCCGGCGGCCTGGGCACCATGGGCGTCGGCTTGCCGTACGCCATGGGCGTGCAGATGGCCAACCCGGACGCCACCGTCGCTTGTATTACCGGCGAAGGCTCGATTCAGATGTGCATCCAGGAACTCGCCACGTGCAAGCAGTATCATTTGACGCCGAAGATCATCATGCTCAACAACCGTTTCCTCGGCATGGTGCGCCAGTGGCAGGAAATCGATTACGGTTCGCGCTATTCCGAGTCGTACATGGATTCGCTGCCCGACTTCGAAAAGCTGGCCGAAGCGTATGGCCACGTGGGCATGAAAATTGAAAAACCGGGCGACGTTGACGGCGCCCTGAAAGAGGCGTTTGCCATGAAAGACCGGCTGGTATTCATGAACTTCATTACCGACCAGTCCGAAAACGTGTGGCCAATGGTGAAAGCTGGCAAGGGCCTGTCCGAAATGATGCTCGGTTCGGAGGATCTCTAATCATGCGCCATATTATTTCTGTCTTGCTGGAAAACGAAGCGGGCGCCCTGTCGCGCGTGGTGGGCCTGTTCTCGGCACGCGGCTACAACATCGAAACCTTGACGGTGGCGCCGACGGAAGACTCGACCCTGTCGCGCATGACCATCGTCACCAGCGGCTCGGACGATATCATCGAGCAAATCACCAAGCACCTCAACCGTCTGATCGAGGTAGTCAAGGTGGTCGACTTGACCGAAGGCCAGCATATCGAACGCGAGTTGATGCTGATCAAGGTCCGTGCCGTGGGCAAGGAGCGCGAGGAAATGAAGCGCACCGCCGATATCTTCCGCGGCCGCATCATCGATGTCACCGAAAAGACGTACACGATCGAGCTGACCGGCAACAAGGTCAAGCTCGACGCGTTCATCGATTCGATCGACCGCGCCGCCATCCTGGAAACCGTCCGCACCGGTGGTTCCGGCATCGGCCGCGGCGAACGCATCCTCAAAGTATAAAAGCACATAGCAGCACTACGCGGCCCTGGCGCCGCATTTAAAACAACAACGCATCATCAAATTATAGGAAATACCATGAAAGTTTTTTACGACAAAGACGCTGACCTCTCCTTGATCAAAGGTAAAAACGTTGCCATCATCGGCTACGGTTCGCAAGGCCACGCACACGCACAAAACCTCAACGATTCGGGCGTCAACGTCACCGTCGGCCTGCGCAAGGGCGGCGCTTCGTGGACCAAGGTCGAGCAAGCTGGCTTGAAAGTGGCGGAAGTCAACGACGCCGTGAAAGCGGCCGACGTCATCATGATCTTGCTGCCAGATGAAAACATCGCCCAGGTCTACCACGAAAACATCGCCCCGTTCGCCAAGCAGGGCGCCGTACTGGCCTTCGCCCACGGCTTCAACGTGCATTACGGCCAAGTCGTGCCACGCGCCGACCTGGACGTGATCATGGTCGCGCCGAAAGCCCCGGGCCACACCGTGCGCGCCACTTACACCCAGGGTGGCGGCGTGCCCCACCTGATCGCCGTGTACCAGGACAAATCGGGCATCGCCCGCGATATCGCCCTGTCGTACGCTTCGGCCAACGGCGGCGGCCGTGCCGGCATCATCGAAACGAATTTCCGCGAAGAAACCGAAACGGACTTGTTCGGCGAGCAAGCCGTGTTGTGCGGCGGTGCCGTGGAACTGATCAAGGCCGGTTTCGAAACCCTGACGGAAGCGGGTTACGCACCTGAAATGGCTTACTTCGAGTGCTTGCACGAACTGAAACTGATCGTCGACCTGATCTATGAAGGCGGCATCGCCAACATGAACTACTCGATCTCGAACAACGCCGAATACGGCGAATACGTGACCGGCCCGAAAATCGTGACCTCGGCCACCAAGGATGCGATGCGTCAATGCCTGAAAGACATCCAGACGGGCGAATACGCGAAGAGCTTCATCCTGGAAAACAAGGCAGGCGCACCGACCCTGATCTCGCGCCGCCGCCTGACGTCCGAACACCAGATCGAAGAAGTGGGCGCCAAACTGCGCGCCATGATGCCTTGGATCGCCAAGAACAAGATGGTTGACCAGTCGAAAAACTAAGCAGTTATCGTTCTTCGCACGAAGCCGGCGCAAGCCGGCTTTTTTGTGCGCAGGCGTTTGGCAAGCAACATCCGTTACAATCAGGCCCATTCAAAAATACCGTCAGCGCCATGCTCGTTTTTTCTAAAGTTTTTATCGGCAACCTTCATGTGGTCAAGCGCCCCGTCTCGCTTGCCATCAGCTGCTGGTTTCTGATCATCGGCTCGCTGTCAGCGCTGGTGTCGGCTTACCTCGGCCGCAACGATCCCGCCATGCTGGCCGGCATGGCGCATAGCGTGATTCCCGCCGAGGTGCAATACGCGATTTTGCTCTTCAGCCAGGGCATTACCCTGGTGGTAGCGCTGGCCATGCTGCAAAGGCAGCGTGGCGCGCGTACTGTGTATCTGCTGTGGGGCGTGATCGACATTGCATTCTGCCTGGTGACCGTGCCGCTGAAGATGCACGTCTTGCCTGGCACGCTGACGTTCGCCGTCATTTGCGCCTTCCTGTACAGTCCGAAATCGAATGCCTGGTTTTCACCACGTAAGGCGGCCAATGATGCCTGCATGACGCCAGCTTGAGCACGGCTGTTTTCGTGCGCACGCTTTTCGCCCGCCTCCTATATAATCCCGCCCTTCCTTTGCAGTTTCCTCTGGACTGCATCTGTTTCGGTATCTGCCGACCGCAACGCGCATCACCGCTTTTGTAGCACGCCAGGCGCTATTGTACTGCTTGCGAAATGGTTGCACTATTTAAAGACTGCGCTATCATCTACATATTGAGTTTGAGATGAGGTGAGCAATGCTGACTGCGGCGCCGATTATATTGAGCGAGGAAGACCGTGCCGAACTGGAACGAAGGGTCCGGTCGCAAACCATCGATACAC